>CACOCP010000004.1 GCA_902625715.1 uncultured Pelagibacteraceae bacterium
AGAAAAAATGAAAAAATTTTATTTTGACAACAATTTAAGCAATATTTTGATGCTTGTTAATAAATCTAGAAGTTTTGATAAAAGATTTAAAGGCGATTTTACTTTAAAAGATAATTTAGTATCTAAAGAGAATATAAATAACTATATTTTTACTGGGTGCCAAATTTTAAATAAAAATATTTTTACAAGTATTAATAAGGATAAGTTTTCAATTTCTGAAGTTTGGGACAAAGAAATTAATAATAAGCAGCTTTACGGAATTGAAAGTGTTAACGAATTTTTGCATGTTACAGATCTTGATATTTATAAAAAATTAATTTCTTAAAATTTGATCAGGTTTTTCGCTCTACTTTTGTCTAGATAAATTGCATCAGTTAATTTTTTTTCATTATTAAATGTTATTTTCAAAGGATTGCCAGTAGGTATCTCTAGTTTAGTTACTTCATCATTATCTAGTTCAAATAAAAATTTGCACATTGATCTTATTGAATTTCCGTGGGCAGAAACAACAATATTATTATCCAATTTATTTTCGATTTGAGACTTATAATAAGGAATTACTCTTTCATAGGTATCTTTTAAAGACTCAGTATCAGGTACTTTTTCTCTTGGAATATCTTTATAAGTTTCAATATTTAAAGGATGATAAGGGCTATTTTTACTTAAAGGTTGAGGCGGAGTATCCCATGATCGTCTAAAAATGTGAACTTGCTCTTCTCCTAATTTTTTTTTCATTTCATCTTTATTTAAACCAGTTAAGGCTCCGTAATGTCTTTCATTTAACTCCCATGCTTTTATAATTCGATCGTCTTTTTCTCTGATTGTGTTTAATATAAGCTTAAGTGTATCTATAGATCTCTTTTGATAAGAGCTAAAAAAGTAATTAATTTTAAAATTTAATTCTTTTATAAGTTCACCTGCTTTACATGCTTCAAGTTTGCCTTGTGGAGAGAGTTCGACGTCAACCCATCCTGTAAACTTATTTTGTAAATTCCATTCACTTTGGCCGTGCCTAATTAATATTAGATGACTCATTTAAATATATTTAATATAGATTATTTCTAAATGTTAAAGACATCTTTTCATGTAACAAATATTCTTTTAATAATATTTTATTTATATCCTGGCTCTATTTTAGGTTGCTATTTTTATAATGATTGTAACATCCAACCCAGTTTGACAAAAGATTTTATAATTTCATCTAATCATTTTTTTGTTTTCTTAATATTTGGATTAATTGCATTTAGTGCATATTCAAAAGAAAAAAAAATTATAATGGCATATGTATTTTTCATTTCTATTTTTTTAGAAATAATGCATTTTTTTATTCCAATTAGAGCATTCGAAATAAAAGATTTATTCGGAAATCTTATTGGTGTAATAATATCTTTGATAATATTTAATTCATTTAATTTTTGGAGAAAAAAATATGGACTCTTTTGATGATAGAAAAAAAGGTTTTGAAAAAAAGTTTGCTCATGATGAAGAAAAAGAATTTAAAATAAGTGCGAGAAAAAATAAGTATCTAGGAGAATGGGGATCAAAGATTATGGGATATAATGAGGAGCAAACTAGGGAGTATATACAAGCTGTTATAAAAGCAGATTTTGCAGAAGCTGGTGACGAAGATGTATTTAGAAAAATTAAAAGCGATTTAGAAAGTTTTAACATTTCTGATGACGAAATTCGTAGTAAAATGAATGAGATGAATGAAAAGGCTAAAGCAGACTTTAATTAAATTATTCATTACTTTTTTATTTTGTAGTAATTCTTTCTCAGATACAGAACAAATATCCTCGAAAAATGTTTTAGTAATAGATGGTGACACAATTATTTTAAATAAAAAAAAAATTAGATTTTCAGGAATTGATGCTCCAGAAAGTTTTTTTAGAGGTAAGAAACAAACTTGTAAGCTTAAAACTCAAAAAATTTTTTGTGGCGAAATTTCAAAAAAAAAACTAACTCAAAAAATCGATAATCAAGTTGTAAAATGTTTTATTGAGAGAAATAATGACAGATATAATAGAATTCTAGCAGAATGTTTCGTTAATAATGAAAGTTTATCGGTTTATATGGTGAAAAATGGTTACGCATTTGATTATGTTAAATACTCAAAAAAAAAGTACCAAGAATATGAAAATTTTGCAAAAAAAAATAAACTTGGATTATGGAAAACTAAATTTGAATATCCATGGGTATGGAGAAAAAAAAACAGATAATTTATAAACTAGTTAGTGATTCGATCAAAAAAATTAATATTTTTAATTTCCTTTTTACTTATATCCGCATGCTCATCAGTACCAAAAAATACATCTGATGGTTGTTCAATTTTTTCTGAAAAATATTTTTGGTATAAACATGCAAAAAAAACAGAGAAGAAATGGGGTACCCCAGTTTACTTACAACTAGCTATCATTAAAATGGAATCAGATTTTGATTGGTTGGCAAAGCCACAAAGACAAAAAATTTTTAAGGTTATACCGTACAAACGTCCTTCAAGTTCTTTTGGATACTCACAAGCTGTCAAAGGAACGTGGAAACAATACAAAGACGATACTGGAAATAAATTTGCATCAAGAGCAAGATTTAAAGATAGTGTTGATTTTATAGGGTGGTACACAAACAAGACAAAATCTATACTTAAAATACCGTTAGATGACAGTTTCAGACAATATCTCGCTTATCACGAGGGGTGGGGTGGATACAAAAATTACAAAAAAAATCAAAAGGTTATCCTTTTAGCAAAAAAGGTAGAGAACAATTCAAATAAATATAAAAAACAACTTAATGAATGTAAAAATTCCTTATCAACTAAAAGGTATATTATTTTTTAATTTAATTGTTTTTTAAGCTCTAAATCTACGGCATCTATTCTTTTAGTATTTTTTGCGAGAGCTAAATACATTGTTGGTGTTATGTACAATGTAAAAAATGTTGAAATTATCATTCCACCTAAAATTGTTGATCCGACAGCTAATCTTGATCCTTCACCTGCTCCAGGTCCAATATTTCCAATAACCAAAGGCAACATTGCAATCATAGTACTTAAAGAAGTCATAATGATAGGTCTTATTCTAAGCTTACAAGCCTCCTTGATAGCTATTTCTATTTTTGCACCTGTTCTTCTTATTTGGTTAGCGTAGTCAACAATTAAAATACTGTTTTTTGTAGATATACCAATTAAAATTACTAGTGCAATTTGTGAAAAAATATTTATTGAACTATTTAAAAATAAAATAAATATTAAACCTCCAAATACAGCAAGCGGAACTGTTAAAATTATAATAAATGGATGAATAAACGAATTGAATGTCGCTGCCATTACTAAATATGCAGTAATTAATGCTAAAGCAAAAATAATAAAGATCTCATTACTAGTTTCCTTCAATTCCTCGGACTTACCTTTCCAAGTGATTTGATTTTGTGGCGCTAAATTATTCATTGTGTTTTCTAAGTACTTCATTGCCTCAGCTAGACTATAATTTTCATCAATCGCTGCAGATATAGTAACTGCTCTTTGTCGATTATATCTTGGTAAAGTCTCTGCTGTACCTTTCTCTTCAAACTCAACTAAACTTGCTAGAGACACTAGTTTACCACTTGTTTCTGATCTAACATGTATTTTTGATATTCCATCTTTATTTCTTCTGTCTGAAAGATATTGTTGTAAAATAATTGGATATTCTCTTCCCATTCGATTAAATGTTGTAACTTTTTTTCCTCCGTAAAAAGTCTCTAAAGTTCTTCCTATTGTTTCGGTTGAAACACCTAAATCTTTTGCTCTATTTTTATTAGTAATCAGCTTAACCTCTGGTTTATTTTTGTTGTAATCGCTCTCAATTCTTGAAAGATTTCTGTTTTTTCTAAGACTTTGAATTGCTTCTTTTTGAATTTTTTCTAACTCCTCATAACTAGAACCATAAATTACCATTTGAACAGGTTTGTTATAACTAGATATCCTTATCGATTGTGGAGAAATTGGAAAAGCAAAAGCTTGTGGTACTGAAACTATCTTTCCAATAGCTTCTCTTAAAACTGTTTGGCTACCTTTCTCTCTATTTTTCCACTCATCTAATAATGCTATTATAATAAAACTATTATATGTAGTTGCTGACTTTCCGAATCCTGGAACTCGCATAATTAATCTTTCATAAGGACTATTTTCAGCTTCAAGAAGTTTTAATAATCTACTTTCAATAATTTGTGCTTTATCTTGAGTATATTCAAAAGAACTTCCTTCATCTGTTGAACCAATTATTAAATAAGCACCTCGATCCTCAATAGGAATTAACTCTTTTTTAGTAAAATTAAAAAGAAAAATAGAACCTAACACCACTAATATTATAAATCCTGATATTATTTTTTTTTTATTTAACCAATATCCCAAAGTCTCGATGTAACCTTCAGAGAAGGATTTAAACAAATTATTAAACTTTTTTACAAATAGACCTTTTTTTTCTTTTTTACTTAAAAATTTACTACCAAGCATCGGAGACAAAGTAAGAGCAACAAATGAAGAAACAACAATTGAAAAGGATAAGGCTATAGCAGTTTCTCTAAATAGTGTACCTGCAATACCCTTTATAAAAATTAAGGGTAAAAATACCGCCACTAAAATTAATGTTGTTGCAATTATTGCAAAAGTAATTTGTTTTGACCCCTTGTATGCTGCGACTAAAGACGTTTCTCCTTTTTCGATACGAGTATAAATTGCATCAGTCATTATTACAGAGTCATCAGTTATAATTCCAATTGCTAGTATAAAACTTAGAAGAACGAAAATATTGATTGATAAATCAAAAATATACAAACCCAAAAAAGATCCAATTAAGCTTACTGGAAGCGCAATTGCAGGCACAATAACTGCTTTTAAATTTCCTAAAAATAAATAAATGATTAATACAACTAATATAAAAGCAATTATTAAACTTTTGTAAACTTCTTGAATTGCAGTTCCAACATAGGTTGCTCTATTAAATGCAATTTCAAGATTTAAACCATCTGGTAATGAGCTTTTTATTTCATTTATTTTTTTTTTAATTTGACTAGATAGTTCAACTGTAGATGCACCACTTTTGGCATAAATACCAATTCCCACAGTTTTTAAATTTTTTGCATTTTTTCTTTGCGCTTTAAACAGAGTTTTTTCCGAAACAGGTCCAAACTCTACATTTGCTACATCAGATAATAAAATTACTTTATTTTTAACTTTTTTAATTGGCAGTGATTTTATTGTCTCTATATTTGTATAAGATTTATCAATGTTCAAAGTTAAGTCTCTATTATCCGCTTCCAGAGTACCAGCTGGAAGATCAATATTCTCATTTCTTAAAGCTCCTTCAACCTCTTGAATAGTTAAATCATTTGCAGCTAATTTAATTGGATCAATCCATACCCTAACGCTTAATTCTCTTAAACCCCCGACTAAAATTCTCCCAACATTTGGTACACTTGAAAAGGCATCCACAAGGTATCTTTCAGCGTAATCTCCAAGGTCTAAATCATTCCAAGTTGGTGATGAAAGTCCTAGCCACATAGTTGTAGTAAATCCTGCTGCTCTTTTTAAAATTTGAGGAGGACTAGACTCACTTGGTAAATTATCGACTACTCTTGATACTCTTTCTCTAATGTCATTGGCAGCAATGTCTATGTCTATGTCAGTATTAAACTCAATATTAATTCTACTTCTTCCATTTAGAGAAGTTGAATCTATGTTCTTAATCCCTTCAGCACCCCCTATTACATCTTCAAGTTTTTGTGTAATTTCCTCATCAATAATTTCAGTAGAAGCTGATTTATAATCTGTTTGAACTTGGACTACAGGTGGCTGAATTCCCTCAGGTAGTTCTCTTACTGGAAGTTCTGAGAAAACAAACATCCCAAAAATAACCAATACTAGGGACATCACCCATGCTACTACCGGTCTTTTAATACTTATTTCTGTAAGATTCATTATAAATGCTTATCTTAGCTTTTTTTCTCAGCTTCAGATTTTTTAAAAATATTTAACTTTTTAAGCCAATCAAATTTTCCTTTTGTAGTTTCACTTTTAGTTGTTTCCTTTTTTTTACCCCATGTCGATGCTTTCTGTTTTTTACCTTTTTCTATTGGCTTTATTTCTAAATTTGGTCTGACTTTTTTTAATCCCTCAGCTACAATCTTATCTCCAGAATTTATGCCGTCTTTAATTTCAATAAATCCTTTAAAACGATCACCTATATTAACTTTAGTTTTTATTGCTTTGTTTTCGTTGTTTACTTTATAAATAAATACATTATCTCCCTCTACAATTGTGCTTGTATCAGGAGCACCCAAATTATTTCTTACATTGTATCTAATTGAGACTTCAAGAAAAGATCCAGGTAGAATTTCACCTTTTTTATTGTCTATTTTAATTCTAATAGGTAATGATCTTGTATCTTCTGTAATTCTACTTGATATGGAATCTACAACTCCATCAAAATATTTTTTTGCAGAGCCGGAGTATTCAATTTTGACTGGCAACCCAACTTCAATGAAAGGAAAATAGATCTCCGGGATTTGAACGTCACAATATATTGTTGATGAGTCATCTAAATTTATTAAAAGTGATGATTTTGAAACTTCAACGTCCTCGGAGAACTCTTTTTTACCAATAATCCCATCAAATGGAGCAAAAATTTTCCTATTTTTTAACTCGACTATTACATCGCCTTTTTTAACTTTTCGGTTAAATACTATGGGTTTAATTATTTCAAATTTTTCTATTTTATAAGCTTGGGTTTGAATAGGTACTGCAGTACCAAAAGTGCTAATATTATTTTCAAAAACTCTTTCTTTTGCAAATGTTACTATAACTCCTGGTGGTGGCATTTTACTAAATTTTTTTTTGAAATGATTTCCAATCATTGTTCGTGCAATGATTACTCCTGCAATAATAAAAAAAAATATAAATATAACTATTGTAATTTTAGATGATCTTTTCATTTATTTTTTATTCTATTTTTCCGTACTCAGCCCATGAACCATCGTAAATGGTAGGCACATATTTATTATCAACCAAAGAATATGCAAGTGCTAATATACAAGCTGAAACTCCTGAGCCACAAGAAAAAACTAACAATTTATTATTATCAGGATTTATTTGATTAAATATTTGCTTAATTTCTTCAATATTTTTAAATGTTTTGTCTGATCGTATAATATTGGTGAATGGCAAACACTGTGAGTTCGGTATCGATCCACTTCTAACATTTTTTCTAGGATCAGATACTTTTCCAGAAAATCTTTCTTCACTTCTCGCATCTAAAACTAAAAATTCATTTGTCTTAATATTTAAATCAATCCCAGATTTATTTTTTACCATATTTCTATTTTCAACAGCTTCATATTTCGTTTCTTTAAAGTTAACTTTTTCTTTTGATGTAGGTTTTTTCTCTTTTTTCCACTTACCTAGTCCTCCATCGAGAACACTTACATACTTAGGGTTATGACCGTAATAAATAAAATTGTACCAACATCTACATGCACTTAACACATCAGAGTCGTCGTAGATTATTATTCTATCTTCATTTTCTATGCCAAGCTTTGAGATATTTTTTGCCCAAGTTTTAGCATCTGATAGCATATGAGGAAGATCAGTATTTTTTTCTGAAAACTCATCTAAATCAAAAAAAATTGAATTCTCAATGTGTTCAATTTTATATTCTTCAAATCCATCTCTATTCGTCGAGGGCAGATGCCATGAGGCATCTATTATTTTTACATGACTTAAATTTCCTATTAACCAGTCTGTGGAAACTAAATACATTAGAATTTTTTATCTAAATATTTCTGGTGATATTCCTCTGCTGTACAGTAATTTTTTAAGAGTGATAGTTGTGTCACCACTGTTCCATTTAACTTTTTATTTTCAGCTTCAATCATTTTTTCAGCAGACATTTTTTGTTTTTCATTTAAATAAAAAATTTCACTTCTATATTGTGTACCAAAATCATAACCTTGAGAGTTAAGCGTAGTAGGATCATGAAATTCAAAAAAATATTTTAATATATCCGCGTAAGTGATAGTTTTTTCATCATATTCAAGTTTAACAACTTCAGCATGGTTAGTTGTTCCGGTACAAACATCCTTATAAGTTGTGTTTTTAGTATTACCTCCACAATAACCAACCTCTGTTCTAATTATTCCATCTATCTTACTAAATTTTTGTTCAGGACCCCAAAAACATCCAAGTGCTAAAATTGCTATTTCCATTGATAATTAGTGTATTTAATTTAAAGATAATAACATGCTCTCTAAAAATCAATTGGGATTTTTGTACATGTTTCTATCTGTATGTGCATTTTCAGTAATGGATATAATTGTAAAATGGTCTCAACATTACCCTTTAGGTGAAGTTTTATTTTTTAGGGGATTTTTTGGCGTCATTTTTTATTTATTTATTATACCATCAGATAGACGAAAAAATTTTTATTATACTAAGAGGGCAGGGTTACATTTTTTAAGATGTGCTTTTGGATTGATTGCTTTAGTTGCAATATTTATTGCTTTAAGAAATTTGCCATTAGCTACAGTAGTAAGCATTTCATTTGCTGCACCCATATTCACAACTATATTTTCAATTTTTTTATTAAGAGAAAAAGTTGGCGTATTTAGATGGTTAGCAGTCATTATAGGTTTTATTGGAATAATTATTATTACTGAGCCGGGTTTAAGTTCAGTGAACATTTATTACATATACCCAATAATTTTTTGTTTGGGATTATCTTATGTAGCAATTGCTATTAGACAGTTGTCAAAAACAGAACCAGTTTGGTTAATTTCTCTCTATTTTTCAGTAGCAATCACTTTATTAAGCTTATTTACAATACCTTATGGGTGGATTATGCCAAGTCTATATGACCTTGCATTTTTATCTTTCATAGGTTTTTTTGGGGGCGTTGCAAATTTATGGTTAAGTCAGTCATATAAATATTCTGAGGTATCATTAGTCACTCCTCTTAAGTATTTAGCTTTAGTTTTTGCTATATTTTTTGGTTATCTAATATGGGGAGAGATACCAACAATAAAAACTTTGATGGGAGCAGGTTTGGTAATAATTTCATCATTAATTATTTTTAGAAGAGAGATATATCTCAAAAAACAGTTAACAGTTGCAAGACATGAGTAAACCGCCATCATATTGGAATAAAGCGAGGAGATATTTATCATCAAAGGATATAGTAATGAAAACTTTAATTGAAAAATATTCTGATGCTTCACTTACAACTAGAAAAAATATATTTCTTTCACTTTGTAAAAGTATTATTGGTCAGCAGATTAGTGTCGCGGCTGCTAATTCTGTATTTTTAAAGTTTAAAAAAAAATGTAAGAATAAAATTTCTCCTAAAACAATTAAAAAACTAACTTTCACACAATTAAAAAGCTGTGGATTAAGCAGGCAAAAAGTAAAAGGAATTAAGTCGTTAGCTGAAAAAATGGTTAACAATGAATTTAAACCTAATTTAATAAAAAATATGTCTGATGAGCAAGCCATTGAGTATTTATCAGAATTGAGACAGATAGGCAGATGGTCTGCTGAGATGATACTTTTATTTACCTATAACAGATCAAATATTTGGCCTGTTCAAGATATTGGTTTATTGCGAGCTATATCAAATAATTATAAAAAAAAATATTTGCCACCAAATAATTTTGTAAAAAAATTAAAAATTAGATTTTCCCCATATTGTTCAGTAGCAACATGGTATCTATGGAGATCTATAGATGATGAACCTATTCAGTACTAAATCCTTCTACAACTTGCATATGTCGAACAGTTGTATCTTTAGCTAAGGCCCAACCTTTTTGATATTCTTTTGAGTCGTGACATTCAATTGCCTTTTGATAATTCGGGAATTCCCAAACAACTGTTCTTAAAAAATTATCTCCTTCAAAAGATTGACTCTTACCTCCTCTTACTAGAGGCACACCTCCATAACTTTTAATAATTGGTGTTGCTGCTTCAGCATATTTTCTTAAATTTTCTTGGCTTTCAATTTTTGTATATAAACTTATCCAATATCCTTTCATTATATATTTCTCCTTTTTAAATTTTAAAATTTATGATACCAGATTTTATGTCGGAAAAATTAATAATCAGTTTTGAAGAATACCTGGACACAGTAGAAAAACTTGCGTTAGAAATAAATAATAATTTTAAACCAACTGTACTAGTTGGAATTATGAGAGGTGCTGCACCTATAATTGACATTTTATCGAGGATTTTAAAATTACCCACAGCTTACATAGTAATCCAAAGTTACTCTGGCGAAGGCATGGAAGATAAGCAAGGAGAATTAGTTTTTGCTAGAGATATAAGCTCTATAGCTAAAGAGGAAGACTTTAAAAAAGTTTTATTGGTTGATGACCTGTCTGACACGGGTCTTACACTAAATAAAAGCATAGAATGGTTGAAAAATTACCAACCAATTAAAAATAAAATTCAAGAAATTAAAACTGCTTGTTTATGGAAGAAAAAATCATCTAAATTTACACCAGATTTTTGTCCAATTAAGCTCGATAACGATCCATGGATAGTACAACCTACAGAGCATTACGAGGAAATGTCTATTGATGAAGTAATTGAAAAACAAAATAGGGCTAGAGATTAACTCTAGCCCATTTAGATAATTATTTAAGCTACTACGAAACTAATTAAACTTAAAACTGCAATAACCCATATTGCAGGAGAAGTATCAGAAGCTTTTCCTGTAAATAATCTTATTAATGCATAAGATACAAATGCCAAGGCAATACCATTGCTGATACTGTAAGTTAATGGCATCGTAATCATTGCAAGTATGGCTGGGGCTGACTCACCTATATCATTCCACTCAATATCTGTAATGTTTCTTACAAAAAGAACTGATACAAATAATAGAGCTGCACCATCAATTTGTTTTGGCAAACTAGTTGCTAATGGTGCAAAAAATATGCAAGAAAGAAACAGAAGCCCAATAACTAAAGAAGTCATTCCTGTTTTCCCACCTGCTTTTACACCAGCACCAGACTCTACATAACTTGTTACAGTAGTGGTTCCCATCATTGCACCCGCAACAGTACTAACACTGTCTGATAGCATCGCTTTATTTATATCTTGAACTTTACCTTTTTTATCAACTTTGCCAGCAACATTAGCAACCGATGTTAATGTTCCTGCAGTATCGAAAAAATCGATAAAAAGTAACGTAAAGATTACAGTTGACATTCCTGCTGTCATAGCCGCAGATAAGTCAAATTCAAAAAGGTATGTCATAGGGGGTGGAGCACTTGCTATACCATTAAATTTTGCAAGACCAGTTGCCCATGAAATTATACTGAACGCTAAAATACCAATAATAATATTTCCTTTTACATTCATTTTTTCAAGCACGACAATCACAATAAAAGTTGCACAACCTAATAAAACCAAAGGGTTACTTAAGTCTCCAAGTTTTACTAAAGTTACAGGATCGTCAACAACAACCTCCATAATTTGTAATCCAATGATCGCTAAAAATAATCCTATACCTGCTCCAATACCTAACTTTAAGCTTCTTGGAATTGAGTTAATTAACCAGGCTCGAATTGGCGTGAGAGATATAATTAAAAACAATACACCTGCAACAAGTACAGCACCTAATGCCTCTTGCGGCGTGTATCCCATTCCTGCACAAACTCCAAATGCAACAAAAGCATTAATTCCCATTCCTGGAGCTAATCCGATAGGCCATGTTTTTCCATAAAATGCCATTATAAAACATGCAAGAGCCGTTGCTAAAATTGTTGCTGTGTATACTGCTCCAAAATCAAAAAATCCTTTTTCAGGCCCAGCAAATTCACCCGAAAGTATAAATGGATTTAAAAACATAATATAAGCCATAGTTAAAAATGTTGTAACACCGGCTATGACTTCAGTACGAAAGTCTGTTTTATGTTTTTTATAGTTAAAATAATTATCTAACATTTATGCCTCCTAAAGTTTAATATTTATTAGATTCTTAAATGAAATTCCCGATTTTAGATTGAATTATTAACAATTTTCAACTTAGGATTTTAATTTTGCCTTATTTTCGTGGATAAGATTTATCATAAATATTTTTATGAATATAAAATTTATTTTAATCTCTCTATTCTCTTTAATTCTTCTATCTGGCTGTCAAACAATTAAAAATAAATCCGATGAAGTTGCAGAGAAAGAAAATGAGAAATATGGACAATTTGTTGGCAAACAAGTTAGTGAATTAAAAATGGAGCTTGGAGCACCTACAGAAGATTTTGTTAATGAACTTGGGAATGAAACTTTAGTTTATAAAACTAAAAAATATGGCTTACCTTGTGACAGAAAGTTCGAGATTAATTCTTCAGGTACAATTATAGGATTTAATTCAAGCGGTTGTTTTTAAACCTGTGGGGCTTAACCCCACAAGCAAGGTTTTACTTATTTGATTTCAATAAGTTTTCTTTTTTTATGCTCTGGTATTATTCTTTCACAAGCAATAGTTAAAAGACCATCTTTAAGTTGAGCGCCATTTACTTTTACATCATCGGCAATTGTAAATGATCTTGCAAAATGTCTTTGGGAAATGCCTTTGTGAATTATTTCACCATCATCGTTTTTATTGTCTGACTTATCAACTTGTTTTGTTCTTACAGTTAATAAATTATCTTCAAATTCAACTTCAACATCATTTTTACTGAACCCAGCAAGCGCAAGCTCTATAGAGTATTTGTCTTGTCCAGTTCTTCTGATGTTGTATGGCGGATAGTTTGATTGCATGCTCAAACCCCCATTTCCAAGCATATTTTCGAATTGGTCAAACATATCGTCGAAACCAATAGAAAACGGCCTTAATGAATTGAAAATAGATAGATCCTTACTTGTCATAATTTCCTCCTTTGTTAAGCAAGTATATTTATGTAAGCCCCATTAGGCGACTTATGAATTATATATAGGAATGAAATTTATTTTTTCAAGATTGGTTAAATCTTATCAGTAATTTTTAATATAAAAGAATAATCTAGTGCAATTTCTTCAATAGCACCATCTCTTCCAGACTTACCACCGTGCCCAGCATTCATTTCAGTTTTTAATAGTAGTAAATTATTATCTGTTTTATTTTCTCTTAGTTTTGCAGTAAATTTTGCAGGTTCATCGAACAGAACTCTGTTGTCACTTAAACTTGTAGTAATTAATATATCCGGATAATCCATTTTTTTTATATTGTTATAAGGTGCATAAGAATAAATATAATCGAAATGTTCCTTGTTTTCTTTAGCATTTCCAAATTCATCAAATTCTCCTACAGTAAGAGGAAGTGAATGATCTAAATTAGTTGTTAATGAGTCTACAAATGGAACAGCCATAACAATACCTTTAAACAATTCTGGATTTTTATTAACAACTGCCCCCATTAATAAACCACCTGCAGAACCACCCATTCCAATTATTTTTCCCTTAGATGTATATTTTTTTTCAATAAGAAATTTAGCGACTGCAATATAATCCTCAAAAGTATTTTTTTTATTAAGAAGTTTTCCCTCCTTCCACCATTTCATTCCTTTTTCCATTCCCCCTCTTATATGTGCAGTGACCCATATTATATCTCGATTAATTAAGCTTAATCTCGTTGAAGAAAAGTTTGGTGTCATTGAACTTCCATACGACCCATAGCCATACAATAGTAAATTAGCTGAGCCATCGACTGGTGTATTTTTATGCCTAGTTATTGTTAATGGAATTAATCTATTGTCATGTGAAGAACACTCAAGCCGTTCCACTATGTAATCATCTGAATTGTGACCAGAGGGAATTTCCTGTTCTTTTAATAATTTTCTCTCTTTAGACTTAAGATTATACAAATACGTTCGTCCAGGTGTTTTTGGTGACGAATATGATAAGTGAACCTCGTCAGTATTCTTATCTTTTTGAGCTAAAGAGACACCAGGTACAATAACTTTTTCGTCAGAAAAAATAATCTCCTCCTCTTTGTTAGTTTTGGGGTCTCTAAGAATAAGTTTACTCAATGCATTTGAGGTTTCGGATCTTATTATCCAATTTTTCAAAAATACTAAACCACCTATCAAAACTTCGTTTCTTGCAGGTATAAAAACTTCCCAATTTTGATCTTCCAAACTTCTTGCTCTCTCAATTTTAAAATCTTCAGCATCTTTATTGGTGTGTTTATAAAAATGCTCATCCCAAGAATTTACGGAATAAATTATTCCTCTTTCCCTTTTTTCAATAAGTTTCGGTTTTGGTTCCTGCTCGTCAACTGAAAAATAATATTGTTCTGATGTATTATGATCTGAAGAAGTAATAAAAAAAAATTTTTCATCCGAACTAATAGCTAGCCCAACTGTGAATGCTTCACTTTTTTCCTCAAAAATAAGCTCGTCATCTAAAACACTGCTACCCAATTTGTGTCTGAATATTTTTCTTGGTCGATGATGTTCATCAAGTTTTGAGTAAAAAATGTACTTATCATCTAAACTGAAAGTGATGCTTCCACTTGTTTCCTGTATTTTTTCAGTAATTAATTTATTTGTTTCTATATCGCGCACATGAATTGTGTAATATTCAGATCCCTTCAAATCTAGAGAATAGGCAAGGTATTTATCATTAAAACTAACTTCTAAATCTCCTAAACCAAAATATTCAGTATTTAATTTTTCTTTTTCCTTATCTCCATTCCAAATTTCCTCTACTTCATTGGTATTAATTTTTTTTCTTAATTTAATTGAATAATTTCCTTTTTCTGTTGTTTTGGTCCAATACTCATAGCGAACATCTTTAAATGGCAACGACTGATCCTCTAATTTTATTCTTCCTTTAATTTCATCAAATATTTTTTTTTGACTATCTTTAGTATTTTTCATTTGATATTCAAAATATGCATTTTCTTCCTCTAGATATTTTCTAACTTCAGGTAAAAGCTTTGAACTATCTTTGAGAACTTCTAAAATATTTTTTTGATGTATCCAGCTATAATTATCTTCCCAAAAGACATCGTGACAAGATTTTACTTCTGGTTTTTTTTGTAATTGTGGTATTTTCATTATGAAATTTATTACATGAATTATTTTATTTTAATACTTATTATTTTTATTGTTGTATATCTATTCCTAAACTGGTTTGCCAAAACATCTTCAAAAAAAATTTCAAAGTATATTAGATTATTTATAATTTTTTTTTCAGTTCTTTTAGCATTTCTTATGTTTTATGCAGGAAGGTATATTTTCTCACTACCATTTTTGTTGGCGGTACTTCCTTTAATTAAAACAAAAGCTGGTATTACTTTGCTTCAATTAATAAGGATCTGGGGACTTTTGCGTGTTTTAAAAAGCTCTGGAAGATTTAATTTTAATAATTTTAATCAAGCCAACTATACTCAAAATATGAAAATTGATGAGGCATTTAAAATTTTAAATCTTGATATGAATAAAAAATATTCAAAAGAAGAAGTAATGAAATCTTACAAGAGTATTATGAAAAAAATTCATCCAGATGTAAGTCCTGAACTTTCAAGATTGGCATCTATTGTAAACGAAGCTAAGGATGTTGTGATAAAAAGTATAGATATTTAATCTTTACTAAAAAAATATTATCTATTAATTTATTATAATGAGTAAGGTAAATGGCATATACGCTGCAACACTATCAGTGTTAAATGATGATTTGTCCCTAAACATTAAAAAAACCATTAATCATGCAGAGAATGTAATGGAATTAGGTTGTCACGGTGTAGTTTTTTTTGGCAGTACAGGCCAGTCACAACTAATTTCTTTATCCGATAAGATACAAATGATCAATAATTTACCTGGCAGTCAACATAAAGAAAAATTTATAATCGGCACTGGCTTGAATTCGCTAGGTGACACAATCAATTTGATGAGTATTTCACTATCGAATAAATTAAACAAATTTTTAATAATGCCACCTGCTTATTACAAGTACCACGACGATGATGTTATAAATTTTTATTCAAAGATTATTGAAGCTTTACCTGAAAGTGAAATCATACTTTATAATTTTGAAAAATTATCTGGTTATATTTTTAGTTTAGAATGTATTGAAAAATTAGTCTCTAAATTTCCAAAACAAATTATTGGTGTAAAAGATAGCTCATATAACATCTATAAAAAAATAAAAATAGATAATTTTTCCATCATGCCTGGCTCTGAAATAAAACTGCTGGAAGGACTATCTATTGGTTGTTCTGGAATTATTACTGCAACTGCAAATGTTACAGCTTCACTTGCAAGAAATGTTTATGATGATTTTGTAAACAAAAGAGATCAGACACAAAATCAAAAATTATGTGAAGTAAGAAATACGTTCGATAAATTTAATTTAATTTCAGGATTACATACTTTTTTAAAGAGTAAAGATAATAATTTTAAAAATTTATTACCACCTCTTCACTTACTACCCGAAGATCAAGAGAATGAATTAAAAACATTATTAAAAAATTTAGATTTTGATATTAAAATACCAAGAGCTGCATAATGAATTTAGCTAATTTTTTAAATAAAATATTTACTCAGGATGGATTTATACTAATTGATTATAATTCAAAAAAATATCAAATAGGCAAACCTATTAAAGAAAAACCTATAAACTTAAGAATATTAGATAAATCTTTACATTACAAATTAATTTTTTATCCAGATTTATATTTAGGAGAGGCTTATACAGATGGATCTTTGATAATAGAGAATGGAACACTTACAGAGTTTTTAGAAATAGCATTTAAAAATATAGGGAGAAGTGAAATAAGCACATATAGCAAGATACTTAAAAAAATTAGAGGAACCTATAGATATCTTACTAATTATAATCAAATCACAAAATCAAAAAAAAATGTCAGTCACCATTATGATATATCTGAAAAACTTTATGATCTTTTTTTAGATGAAAAAAGACAATATTCGTGTGCCTACTTTAAAGATGAAAATAATACTTTAGATGAGGCTCAAAATTATAAAATTGATCATATAATAAAAAAATTAAATATAAAACCAAATCAAAAAGTATTGGATATAGGATCTGGCTGGGGCTCTCTTGCAATCGACATTGCAAAGAAAACAAGTGCTCATGTGGTTGGAATAACACTTTCAGAAAACCAGTTAGAATATAGTAAAAAGAAAGCAAAGGAATTAAATTTGGGTAATCAAGTAGATTTTAAACTTATTGATTATAGAGAAATAAATGAAAAATTTGATCGAATTGTAAGTGTTGGAATGTTCGAGCACGTAGGAAGAAAATATTATCAAAAGTTCTTTAATCAAGTTGCAAAATTACTTAATGAAGATGGAGCAGCTTTAATCCACACAATTGGTTCAGTAAATGGCCCAAGAGACCCACAGCCTTGGATAAATAAGTATATATTTCCTGGGGGTTATACTCCAAGTTTAAGCGAGGTAGCCGGCCCTATTGAAAAATCTGGTTTAATTATAACGGATTTAGAGATTTTAAGAATGCATTACGCCCACACTCTTAGACATTGGAAAGAAAGATTTTTGCAAAAAAAAGATCAAGTTTTAGATATGTTTGATGAAAGGTTCATGAGGATGTGGGAATTTTATCTTGCAAGTTGTGAAATGGCTTTCAAATGGGGAGATCAGGTTGTATTTCAGTTACAATTAACAAAAAAATTAACATCAGTTCCTAATACTAGAGACTATATTTATTAAATTATTACTGATAGATCTTAAAATTCGCTTTGATGAAGAAAAAAAAAAATAAAAAAAAAAAATCAAAAAAAAATAATATCATTAAATCAAAAAAAACTACTAGATTATCTAAGTTAAATAGAAAAATAAAAAAAAGAAGAACAAGAGTTAAACCTAAAAAAATTAAACACAGAAAAAAAAGAAAAATTAAATATATAAAAAATATAATTTCTACACCAAAAAAAGGTGATAGTTTAATTCTAAAAACAATAAGAATTCAAGAAACTTTAAAATCAAAATTTACATTTAAGTTTAATATAAATCTTTTAGCTATTGACAAAGCAATTGCAAAATTTTTTCAAAAAATTGATCAAAAAATAATTGAGTACAGAGAAATTAAAGCAGAGGAGAGAAGAAGAATCAAATTAGAAAAATTAGAAATAGCTCAACAACAAAAGATACTTTTACAAAAGCAAAAAAAAGAAGATGAAGAAAATCAATTAAAACTTAAACAAAAAGAATTAAGAGAAGAAGAAAGATTAGAAAAAGAGAGAGCAAAAGATATAAAAATCTTTTTAAGAAAAGAGCAAGCATTAATAAGAAAAGAACAAGCAGAAAGACAAAAAAAATTCTTACAAGAAATTAAATTAGAACAACAAATAGAAAAGTTCAGAATTAGGGAAATTAAAGAACTTGAAAAATTAGAAAAAATTGCACTCAAGGAAAAGAGAGATGATTATTCAGGTTTACAAGAAAGAATAGAAAAACTTAAAAATAAATATCAACAACTAAGGGATCAAAAAATCCGAGAAAGAGTTGAGGCTCTAGGCGTTGAAATCCAAGAAGGAGATGATAGAGAAACACTTTTAAAAAAAGAAAGAGAATACAATATCGCCAGACAAAAAATTGAACTGGCTCTTGAAAGCTTTTATAGAAGTGCAAATAGTTTAGTTTTTCAACTTAACAAAAGATATATTACAAAACATATGTCCATACTCAGATGTATAGATAGAAGATTTGAAACAGGAGAAATATTTATCAAATGGGATGAAACAATTGATGATGAGTGGTTAATTCTAATTTACATTAAAGATAATTCTCCAGACAAAGGGATTATAATTGAGGATAAATCGAATGAGGAAAAAAATTTTTCTTATGAATACCAACCTAGCGAAATTTTTAAAGCATCAGATATGATGGTGGACTCTTTAACACAACTAATCGCGAGAAAAAGATCTAAGAAAAACTAAATTTGCAATTCTTTAATCAAATTCTTTATCATTTGAATACTTTCAGCACTTTTAATCATTGGATAAATCGATTTTGCTCTTTCCAGATCATTTATAGCTTTTTCATATTCTCTAAATGACAAGTAAATTTGTGCTCTCCCAGACAAAGCACCAAAATGTCTTGGTTCTAAATTCAATACTTTTTCTATATCTTTTAAAGACTCCTTGTAGTTACCCATAATAAAAAGCAAAGTGGCTCTTTTATTCCAAGCTTCAGCCCAAACAGGATCTTCCTTAATAACATCGGTAAATAATTTCAATGCTAATTGGTACTGACGATTATTCATTGAATAAGTTGCATTCTCCAACTTATTCGTTAGATACTCATTATGTGGATGCGTGATCCAAGTATTCCAGATACTCTTTTCAACTTGCTCTGCAGTCTTTAAATCTTTTGCAGCATTAAGTTTTTCAAATAAAATATTTAAATTCTCATTTGCTAAACTTGCTTTGCACAGTGAAACAAAAAAAATTACAGTTAAAATAAATCTTTTATTCAGATACATATACTGAAACTCCCCTTGAGTTTAAATCTATATCAAATTTTTTATGTAATGGTGGAAAAGCTCTTTGTGAACAATCCAACCTATCGCAGGTTCTACAAGATACCCCAATTGGTAGTTCTGATTTTTTATCATTTAAATCCAAATTCTCCGTATATACAAATTCTTTTGCATATTTAGCCTCACAGCCAAGGCCTATTGATAGCATGCTTTTTTTTTGGCCATATCTTCCAACACCTTTTTCTACAGTTCTAGCAATACAAACATATTTTTCACCATTTGTCATTTTACTTACTGCTGCTTGTATAACACCAGGTCTTGAAAAAGCTGAGTAAACATTCCATCTTGGACATGCGCCACCATATCTTGGTATTTCAATCCCAGAAAGTGAAAACCTTTTTGAGATATTACCGGCAACATCAACTCTTAAAAAGTGAAAAGGTATTCCAGGTTGTTTTGGATCTTGCAGGCAAGTCACTCTATGAGCAACTTGCTCAAAAGAAGTTGCAAAAGTATTTTGTAATAGTTCTAAATCATATTTTAAATCCTTGCATTCTTTATGAAATAAATTGTAAGGCATAAGAATTGCTGCACCACAATAATTAAGTAAAGCCACTCTAGTTAATTTTTTAGCTTCTAAAGATGGAAATTGAAATTTAGATAAATAATGATCAATTATATCTGAAGCACCTTCTTGGGCTATTTGAGCCGCAGCATGAAGTTTTTTGGTTTCTAGAGATAAATAATCTGAAAGCAATAATTCTTTAGTCTTTGTGTTATAGATTTTCGAGAAAGGCTTATTTTCCTCTGGTATTACATCTATTACCAAAATTTTATATTTTTTTTTAAGAAAATCGCAAAGGGCAATATATCGTGTACGATTATTCTGTTTAACTTCTTCAAAAATTTTATTTGCAAAATTTTCTAGCAAAGGAAAAAAATTTTTATTTTCTTGAAGAAAATCTGATATTACCTCTCCTGGAAAGGCTGCTTTTCTACTATCTATTATTTTACCAGATATATTTTCGACTTTAGATATAATCTCGTGATCTTTTTGTTTAAAATTGTCACCTAATTTTATAAGCGCTTTAGCAATTTTTGGATTTGTATTGACTAAATCTTTTACTTCTGGTCCAAGTATATCTAAGTCTTCAAATAATTCATCTCCAAGTAACTCTGATATATTGTTTTCGAGATTTAAATCATACTTGTTGGTAAGATCAGATAGTTCAATTTTAAGTTCTTTACAAACTTTAATAACAAGATCACCATCAATTTTTCTTTTCCCACTTTCAATTAAATTTAAGTAACTTGGCGATATTCCAAGTTGCTCAGATAATTTATTAGCTTGTATACCCAATTGTCTTCTAAAAGCTTTAATTTTTGGTCCAATTTTTAAATTTAGTTCGTTTATAGTTTTTTTATTCGAGAAATTTGCAATAGCTCTTTTTGAATTATCTAGATTTAAAACGTTTTCATTTGATAAATCACTTAGTTCTATTCTAAGCTCTTGACTAATTTTTAGGAGAAGATCACCATCAATCTTACGTTTACCGCTTTCAATTAGGTTCAGATAACTTGGTGAAATTCCTATTTGTTCAGCTAATTTTTTTGCTTGAAGACCTAATTTTCTTCTGAGATCCTTTATTTTGTTACCTATTTTGATATCAATTTGACTCATGTAAATTTTGTAAATTTAAATTTACAAAAAATTAATCATATTTACAAGTAAAATCAACATTTTTATTGTATTTGTAAATATTGTAAATTATTAATCAAATTATGGATAAGAACAAAATTAACAACATAGAAAATAGCTCTCAAACCACTAATCACCAGGATCATCAAGAACATAAATCTAGAGGTATATATCTTAGAGATGACCATTGTGACTGGGGATCTAGCGGTATGAACGAATTTACAGAAGAATACTCAGAAAAAAATTAATTCGTTTAATTCGAGCTAATTATCAAATTACCTAACAAAGGAAATTATGTCAGCTGAAAACGTTTCGTACGATTTAAAAAGATTTGCAGGAATAAAAAGAGATTACAAGCCAGAAGAAGTTGAGAGATTAAAAGGTTCTTTGAAAATTGAATATTCTATGTGTAAAGCCCAGTCGATAAAATTATGGAGGTTGCTTAATACAGAAGCTTACGTTAACACATTAGGTTCTCTTTCTGGAAATCAGGCAGTTCAACATGCAAAAGCTGGTTTAAAAGCAATTTACTTAAGTGGATGGCAAGTTGCTGCAGACGCAAATAGTGCTGGAGAGATGTATCCAGACCAATCACTTTATCCATATGATAGTGCACCAAAACTTGTTGAAGCAATGAATAACTCATTAATTAGAGCTGATCAAATTCAACATATGGAGTTGTCAGATGGTGATATGAAAAAAGAAAATTCTATTGATTATATGTTGCCAATAATTGCTGATGGAGAAGCAGGATTTGGAGGTCCATTAAACGTATTTGAGTTAACAAAAAAATTCATTAAAGCAGGTGCGGCGGGTGTTCATTTTGAAGATCAGCTAGCTAGTGAAAAAAAATGTGGCCATATGGGAGGTAAAGTTTTGGTCCCAACTGGCACAATGGTAAGAAACCTAAAAGCAGCGAGGTTGGCAGCTGATATTGCTGATGTTCCTCTCATTATACTTGCAAGAACAGATGCCAATGCTGCTAAATTAATTACAAATGATTTCGATGAAAATGATAAACCATTTCTAACAGGCGAGAGATCTCCTGAAGGTTTTTATTACGTTAAAGATGGAATTGAGCAAGCTATTTCCAGAGGACTAGCTTATGCACCATATGCAGATCTTATTTGGTGTGAAACAGCAACACCAAATTTAAAAGAAGCAAAAAAATTTGCTGATGCCATTCACGAAAAATTTCCAGGTAAATTATTAGCTTATAACTGTTCTCCATCATTTAATTGGAAAAAACATTTGTCAGATGATGAAATTGCATCTTTCCAACAAGAAATTGGAAAAATGGGTTATAAATTTCAATTCATAACTTTAGCAGGTTTTCATACTCAGAATATTGCAATATTTGAGCTCGCAGAAAAATATAAATCAAAAGGGATGAGTGCTTATTCTGAAATTCAAGAGCATGAGTTTGCAAGAGAAAAAGATGGTTATACTAGTGTTAAACATCAAAGAGAAGTAGGAACGTCATATTTTGATGCAGTATCTAACACGATAAGTTCTGGAAAAAGCTCAACAACTGCAATGGAAGGCTCAACAGAATCTGAGCAGTTTTAGTAACTAGTCTTTTAATTTTTGAACTTGGTCCCAAGCAGAATTTATAGATCTCATTTTCTTTTTACTTTCTTCTATAACCTCAGGCGGAACACCTTTGCTTAAAAGCAAATCAGGATGGTGTTCTTTACTTAGTTTAATATATCTTTTTCTTATTTCCGTTAGGCTATCATCAGGATTGCTTTCAAGCACTATATAAGGGTTAAGTTTATCGGATGATTTTCTGCTTTCCTTCAAACTATTAAATTGACTTTCACTGAGGCCAAATATTCTTGCTATATCTTCTATCATAACTAACTCGGCCTGACTTATGTTCCCGTCAGCCTCAGCTATGTAGAATAAAATATTTATAACCTCCTCTAGTACGTTTAAATTTCCTCTATAAATTTGAGCAACTTGTTCTGCATAAGGCTTATACCCAGTAGACTCGTTTTTTGCTTTGTTAAAAATTTTTCCAACTTGGTCAATTTCATTTTCAGGAATTTTAAGTTTATCTTTGACTGCAATTAATTCCTCTTTACTGACTTGTCCATCTGCCTTACTTAATTTTGCTGATAGAACAATTAAAGACAATGCAAAGATTTGTTGAGGTTGTGCAAAAGAATTATTTATAGACCCTTTAGCTCTAGATATCTTTCCTCCGATTAAGGAACCTAATAGCATACCAAATGGTCCTCCTAGTGAAAAACCAATCATTCCACCTATCAAACTTCCCCAAATAGACATAAATATTTTAAAATTATATAATAAATTTTAAAATGTTAACAACTTCTTTAATCTTATTTATACTTTTTTTGTTATTTAGCTGGGTAGCTTCATGGATTAGATACTTTAACCAATTAGATAAAAGATTTGGCGAGTCCATCTGGAGATATAGTTATGATCATCACGTAGTAGGAGAAAGGGATATTTCAATTTTAGATGATAGGGAGTTTGTTCTATTAAGACGGAAAAGAAATAGTGTAATTACAACTATGTACTTTATTGTTTTTTTAGCGTTTATCTTTTTTATGTCATTAATGGGTGACATACTTATTAAAATAACTGGCTAGTTTTTAAGTTGTTTTTTATTTTTTAAATATAAGAAAAAAGCAACAATTTCATAACCTATGTAAAAGAAATGGTAAACAACTGGTAATTTAAAAAATTTATATAAAATTTTGTATTTTGGGATTTCTTTCCACACTAATAAAAAGGCGTCAACACCAACATAAATCTTTGCGTCCTTTTTTACATGTAGCCTTCTTAAAAGTTCTTTATCAGATTTATTTGTTTCTTCTTCAGCCTCTTTATTTTGAGTAATATCTATCCAGTTTAATTCGCTAATATTTTCTTTTTTATAAAGGTTAATTTCTGCTCTACAAATATTACAAGAATTATTAAAATAAACTTTCATCAGTTAAATTTATAATGATTTTTTGAATTTTTCTTAATGTGATAAAACGACTGTTGAAATATTAATTATGGCAACTACATTAGCTTGATGTCAATTTTCTACAAAAATAGCGACTTAGATAATATTAAAGCAGAGAATATCGTATCAGATACACTAAATAATTGTGATGATGGGGAGTTATACTTAGAAAATTCGAAATCAGAATCAATCTTATTAGACGATAACAAAATTAAGAACTCAAGCTATAGTTCCGACTTAGGCTATGGGTTTAGGGCAATTACAGGAGAAGTTGTAGCTTATTCTCACTCTAATGATATTTCAAAAGATTCTGTTCTAAAATCAAGTCAGAACCTTAAAGATACACTCAAATCAACAAAGGGTACTTACAATCATGAAATTCCCAAATCAAATAAAAAATATTATGAAGATCTAAATCCAATTGAGGAAAAATCACAAAATTCAAAAATAAAAATTTTAAATGAGGTAAATAATTACATTAGGTCTAAAGGAGATATGGTTAGCCAGGTAACAGCCAGTTTCTTAGGTGAGCATAAAGAAATTGAAATTATACGATCAAATTCTGAGATTTTAAAAGATGTAAGGCCGCTGGTTAGATTTAATGTTTCAGTAGTATTAGAAAAAAATGGAAAAAAAGAAACTGGTGTTTATGGTATTGGTGGAAGACAGTCCTATGATGAATATTTAAAAAATGAAAACTGGAAACATGTTTGCGACGAAGCTTTTAGAATCGCTGATGTAAATCTTAAAAGCAAACCAGCTCCTGCTGGAGAAATGAAAGTCGTTTTAGGACCAGGTTGGCCAGCGATACTAATTCATGAAGCAATTGGACATGGTTTAGAGGGAGATTTTAACAGAAAAAAAACTTCAGCATTTCATAATTTGATGGGCCAAAGAGTTGCAAGCGAAGGAGTAACAATAGTAGATGATGGTACTTTAAATCTTCGAAGAGGAAGTCTTACCATTGATGATGAAGGTACACCAACAGAGAATACTGTATTAATTGAAAACGGAATACTTAAAAACTTTATGCAAGATAGGCTAAATGCAAGGCTTATGAATACGAAATCTACAGGTAGTGGTCGAAGAGAAAGTTATAAACATGTCGTATTACCAAGAATGAGAAATACAATGATGTTAAGTGGAAAATATTCACAAGATGAAATGATAAGATCAGTTCATAAAGGTATCTTCGCAGTGAGTTTTGGAGGAGGTCAAGTCGATATTACTTCAGGAAAATTTGTTTTTAATTGCACTGAAGCTTATGAAATTAATAACGGAAAAATAGGCTCTCCAATCAAAGGTGCTACACTAATTGGTGACGGTCCGTCAATTTTAAAAGAAGTTTCAATGGTTGGGAATGATATGAAACTAGATCCTGGAATTGGCACATGTGGAAAAGCTGGACAAGGTGTTCCTGTAGGAGTTGCTCAACCATCTATTTTAATAAATAAAATGACAGTTGGTGGAACACAACTTTAACAAATGGTCAAAGATCAAGAGTATTTAAATAGTATAGCAAGTCAAACAATAGAGTATTCGAAAAAACTTGGTGCCACAGATGTAAATGTTGAGGTTATTCATTCCATTTCAGAAACAGTAAATTTAAGAAATAAACAATTAGATGAATCAAACAGATCTGATAGTTTTGCTATAGGCATTACGACTTATATAAATAAAAAAAAATCAACAATCTCATCCTCAAATTTATCAAAAGATAATATTAAAATACTTACAGAAAGATGTA
Source organism: uncultured Pelagibacteraceae bacterium (assembly GCA_902625715.1). Taxonomy (GTDB): domain Bacteria; phylum Pseudomonadota; class Alphaproteobacteria; order Pelagibacterales; family Pelagibacteraceae; genus Pelagibacter. Next base: position 25,895 of record CACOCP010000004.1, read on the forward strand.
TCGAGACAGCAAAAATTACTCCTGATGACGAATTTAATTCATTACCTGACAAGGATTTAATGGCAAAAAATTTTGACAGTTTAGATCTTTATGATGAATTTCATGTTCCTAATAATAAAAAAATAGACATTTTAAAAGAAGCTGAGGAAGCTGCATCAAAAGAAGCTAAGATTATCAATACAGAAACAGACTTTACTGAAAATAAATCAAATTTTGTTTTAGCCAATAGCAATGGTTTTATAAATGGATATAAAACTTCAAACTTTAATATTAGCTGTGTAGCGGTTGCTAAAAAAGATAGTCAAATGGAGAGAGATTATGACTTTACTAGTAAAAGACATTTTTCTGATTTAACTAACCCAACAAATATAGGCAAAAGTGCTGCAGAAAATACTGTAAAAAAATTAGATCCTAAGAAAATAAAAAGTGAAAAAATAGGTATTATATTTGATAAAAAAATTTCGAAAGGTATTTTGAGTGTTTTATCTAGTGCAATATCTGCAGGAGCTATTTCAAGAGGAACCTCATTTTTAAAGAATAAAATTGGTGAAGAAATTTTTTCTAAATCGCTAAATGTTATTGATGATCCAAAAATAAAAAAAGGACTTGGCTCTAAAAATTTTGATAGCGAAGGAGTAGAAACTAACAATCTTAAATTAATAGAAAACGGTGTATTAAAAAGCTATTTAGTAGATACGTATTACGGGAAAAAATTAAATTTGAAATCAAATGGAAGAAGCGGGGGAACAACCAACTTATATTTTGAAAATGGAAGTATGCCTCTTGAAACACTACTTAAATCTAGTAAAAAAAATTTATACATTACAGAAACAATTGGGCATGGCACAAACCTTGTAACAGGGGATTATTCTGTTGGTGCAAATGGTTTCATGGTTGAAAATGGTGAATTTATATATCCTGTAAGTGAAATTACAATTGCAGGAAATTTTAAGGAAATATTTAAAAATATTACTTTGGCTAATGATCTAGAATTTAAATACTCTACTAATGCGCCAACTCTTTTAGTTGAGGGTATGATTGTAGCTGGAAGGTGAAAAATATCTGCATAATTGGAAGTGGGATTTCTGGTTCAACAATTGCCAATTTGTTATCTAAAAAATATAAAGTCGATGTTTATGAAAAAGCAAAAGGAATTGGCGGCAGAAGCTCTCATAGAAGGTACTTAAACAATCTAGGTTTTGATCACGGGCTACAATATATCTCTCCAAAAACGAGTAAATTTAAAAAATTTTGTTCTGGATTACAAAAAAAGAGAGTTTTAAAAAAATGGCAGGGTCCACATAAGTTTGATCATAGTAAAGTTTTAGAGAATAAAAAACATACTAAACTTATTGGAGTAAAAGGAAATAATGCAATATCAAAATATTTATTAAAAAATATTAATTGTATTTTTGGATATGAGCTCTTTAAAATTGAGAGGATAAAAAAAAATTGGAAATTAAGTTTTTTAAATGGTGATGTTAAATATTATGAAATATTAATAATATCAATTCCTTTTGCACAATCAAAAAAATTATTAATAAAATTCCTTCCTACTTTCTTTAAGAATAAAAACGTAAAAATGGAGTCAAATATCACAGTTATGACTGTAACAAATAAAATTAAAAATAATTATTCAAGTTTTTTATTTAATGATGAAATAGTAGGGTGGGCGGCTAAAGAAAATAGTAAAAATAGGTTTAAATATAAATACGATCTTTGGACAATTCAAAGTACATTTAAATGGGCTAATAGAAATATTTTAAATTATAGAAATAATAAAAAGAAATTTACAAGTTTTTTTAATTAATAGATTTAAAAAACTATCCAAGATAAATATTAATAAAATATATTTTTCAAATATTCATGGTTGGAAATATTCTGCAAACAAAAAAAACTTAAATATTCAATCTTTCTGGAGTAATTCTTTAAATATTGGAATTTGTGGTGATTGGTTCGGTGGCCCTCGTTATGAAAATGGATGGATAAGCGCCAGTGACTTATATAAAAAAATTACTAATTAACTTTTTTTAGTCTGTACTCCCATGTACCTAATCTTTTATATCGAATTTTAACTATCATTGCTCTTTTTTTATCATACCAAATTTCAAAATCTAATCTCTTATCTTTTGGGAGATTTTCATCAGTAGATTTAAGTCTAAATTTTTCAACATTAATTTCTTTTTCATAAAGTGTAATTTTCTCCTTCTTGAGAAATTCTACTGACTGTTTTTTGATACTTCCAGAAAGTGGACTAATTTGAGTATCTGATTGTAATAATCTATGGTTCCACCAATTACCAATTATATTTTCTAAACTACCAGTTCCTTTATACGAAGATCCATTAATTTTAAAACTTTTATTTTCTTCATCAAACAACACTTCCACAAATTTTTTTTTATCATTTTGTACTGTATCTGATTTAAAATAAATTAATTGATCATTTTCGTAAATTTCTAAACCTTCACTAATAACTGAGAAAACTGTTACACCCATTAGTTTAACTTTAAAATTTGTGGTATTTGTTACTTCAAATTTTTTTTGAGTTTTATTAAAAAAAAATTTACTAAAGCCTATATATTTATTGTTTTTAAAGATTTCCATTTCAATGGATTTTATATTTTTATAATGATCAGTGTGAGCGTATGCATTTATTTTAAGCAAAGTTCCTAAAGTAAGGAAAAAGATTAAAATGATTTTATTCATAAAATTTATTTAATTATTTTAATAGAAATTAATATTTAACTAAAGTGAGAAGATATTAGAAGAGAATATAGTTAAACTTATTTTCTGTTGTTTATACATAAATTCTGTTATGCAATATGATCTTTGATTGATAATGTTTTTAACTATTAAAAAAATTCCAATAAAAACCTGGAGCTCTGAAAAACCTTTAAATTTCAAACCTAAATTTTCAACCTTTTTTTTTCTTTGTTTGGGATTAGTTTTGTTTGGTTTAGGAGAAGGTCTTTTAGTTTTATCTACAACTGGTAATTCACCTTGGTCCGTATTTGCGGAAGGTATTTCAAAAAAAACTGGCATATCGATTGGTGTAGCTACATTTATTGTTAGTGTGAGTGTTTTATTTTTATGGATTTTTCTAAAACAAAAGCCAGGAATAGGAACAGTTATGAATATTATCATTATTGCTGGAATGATTGATGTAACTTTATATTTGTTTGATCCACCAACAAATTTTTTTTCTAAATATTTATTATCAGTTGTATCAGTATTGTTAGTTGGATTAGGTAGTGGAATATATTTGGTTGCTAACTTAGGACCAGGACCAAGAGACGGTTTAATGACTGGATTGACAAAAATTACAAATTTACCAATTGCTTTTGTTAGAGCTTGTTTAGAAATTTCAGTTGTTTTAATTGGATGGTATTTAGGTGGAACTGTTGGTGTTGGAACATTAATATTTGCATTTGGGATAGGCCCTGCAGTTGCTTTTGGATTATTCTTTGTAAATAAAATTAGTTAGCTAAAGAAGCTGCTTTTTCAATTCTTTTTCTCTCATGAGGATCTAAGATTGATTTCCTCAATCTACATGATTTAGGAGTTATCTCTAAAGCCTCATCAGTGTTCAGCATGCTTAACTGCTCAGCAATTGACATTTTTCTCACTGGAGTAAGAACAACATTTTCATCTGTTCCTTGCGTTCTCATATTTGTTAACTTTTTTCCCTTCATCACATTAATTATCATATCACCAGGTTTTGGTGCTAAACCGACTATCATACCTGAGTAAACAGGGTCATTATGAGTTACGAACATCTCACCCCTTGCCTGTAGATTAAATATTGCAAATGCAACAGCTTTACCTTGTTCCATAGAGATTAAAGCTCCATTTCTTCTACCTTCCATCTCTCCTTCAAATTTACTATATGAGTGAAAAATTCTATTTATTACACCTGTTCCTTTTGTAAGGGTTAAAAATCTACTTGTATAGCCCATCAAACCTCGAGTAGGTGCATGGAAAATTAACCTTTTTTTATTTTTGCCTGTATCTTTAAGATCTATCAACTTGCCTTTTCTTCTATTCATAGAGTCAATGATTTTTGATGAATATTCCTCATCTAAATCTACAGTTATTTCCTCGAAAGGTTCTAATTTATTTCCATCATCATCTTTTTTGAATAAAACTCTCGGTGGACTTACGGTTAGTTCAAATCCTTCTCTTCGCATTTGTGTAAGAAGTATTTCTAACATCAATTCGCCACGTCCACTTATTTCAAATGCGTCTTTATTTTCGTTTTCGGAAAATGTAATTCCAACATTATTTTGTGCCTCTACCATCAATCTTTCTCTGATCTGTGTGCTTGTTAACTTTTTACCCTCAGTGCCTGCTAATGGTGAACTATTTACTGTAATCTTTATTGACATTGTTGGTGGATCAATAGGAGTAGCTTGGATTGGATTATCTACATCTAGATCACAAATAGTATCGGCAACATTTGCTTTTTCTAGACCAGCTACTACGACAATATCCCCGGCTTCACCTATTTCTATTGGAACTTTTTTTGTACCTTCATATCTAAATATTTTGGTCAATCGTCCCTCGTCAACTTTTTCACCATCTAAGTTTATCGCTTTAATTTGTTGATTTGCTTTTGCTGTACCTTGAGATATTCTTCCAACTAAACTTCTACCTAAGAAACTATCAGCATAAAGTAAGGTAGACAGCATCGCGAAAGGTTTTGTCTTATCAAATTTTGCTGGTTGCACATGTTCAATTACTAAATCTAATAATGGATGCAAGTTTTCCCTAGGACCATCAATTTCTTTACTAGCCCAACCCGATCTACCACTAGCATATATAACTGGAAAATCTAATTGCTCTTCATTTGCATCTAAACTTACAAATAAGTCAAAAGTTTCATCTAAAACTTCATTTGCCCTTTGATCTGGCTTATCTAATTTATTTATTACCACTATTGGTTTTAGCCCTTGTTTAAGTGCTTTTGCTAAAACAAATTTAGTTTGAGGCATCACTCCTTCAGCTGAGTCAATTAATAGCAAAGCTCCATCCGCCATACTTAAAACTCTCTCTACTTCTGCAGCAAAATCTCTGTGTCCAGGAGTGTCTATTATGTTTATTCTTGAATCATTCCAATTAATGGATGCTGGTTTAGCTAAAATTGTAATTCCTCTCTCTTTTTCAAGTTCACCGGAATCCATTAATCTTTCATCTACAACTTCATTTTCTCTAAAAGATCCGCTTTGTTTCATCAGATTGTCGATTAAGGTTGTTTTACCGTGATCAACGTGAGCGATAATGGTTATGTTTCTAATTTCAGTTGTCATTTGAGCGCCGTTATATATAAAAAATATTTTTTTAAAACATCTAAAAACACAATATTACAAAGCATTTTTTCTCAATTACTAAGTGATGGATACAACTTGAGTATAAATATAGATTCGCAATATGTGGTTAATTAGAAAAAGACTACATAAATTTGTTAGATTAAGTTTTCATCCACCATGAAGTGGATAAAAAAAAGGCCATCACAGGGACGGCCTTTTTAAATTTTGTTTTAAGCAGACAGGATATTACATTCCCACAGCATTAAAAATATCCCTCGATTTATAATACCTTTTTAAGATGTCTTCCTCACTTTCCTCAATATTGAGAAAGGATTCGGAAGCAATTCAGGAGATATCTTGTCTGTTAGGTTTTATATTCTTAGATTATAGTTACCTTTTAGAATAATGACAAAAATTGCTTATTTAAACAATCAATATTTAAAATAGAAGTTTAGCGACAACTAATTAAAAAAAATAAATAGATTTAAAAAATTTATGTATGAAACAATATTAAATTTTCTAATAAGAAGTAATTTTCAAGGTTTAAATAAAATCTTATTTAAAGTTTTTAAATTTTTTTTAAAAAAAAAAATAGTTTTGAATTTTTTGAGATATAAATTTTATGCTTATCCTCAAAAAAAGGAATTAAGTAGATGGATGATTAAAAATCTTAAAATATGGGATGAGAGTAGTGTTGAAATGATAATAAACCAAATAAAAAATGATAATACTACATTTATTGATATCGGAAGTAACTATGGGGCATATTCTATACCTATCGCAAAAATTAAAAATAAAATAAACGTTTATTGCTTTGATCCTTCAGAAAAAGCGTTAAATCAGTTGCAAGATAATATTGTATTAAACGATATAAAAAATATTAAATATTTTAACGTTGGAGTAGGTGAAAAAAATAAAACTGCATTTTTTAATGATGAAATAAAAAATTATAATAATTCAGGTTCATACGAAATTAGTAATAAATATTCAGGTAAGAAAATATTAATTAATTCAATAGATAACTTAATTGATGATGGTAAAATAATTCCAAAAAAAAAAATTGTGATAAAAATGGACATAGAGGGTTATGAATTTTTAGCACTTCAAGGATTGATAAAAACAATAAAAAAGTATGATATATTTATTTTTTTTGAATTTTCAAAAAAATTGGTTTTAAATCACGATAATTTATTAATTTCATTTACAAAATTTCTTAAAGAAAATAATCTTAAAATTTTTAATTCAGAATTTTATGAAGTAAATATTGAAGATTTATTTGATAAGATTAAGTATTTGCCCAAGGGGCATGAAGTAGTAGGTAATTATATAATTACTAAAAATGTAAATTTTAATTAGTTTATAATTAGTAATATTATAGATATTATTAACAAAAACCCCCAGAAATTTCTTTCTGAGGGTTTTTAATTTGTTTAATTTTTGTATTTAGAGTGTTCTGGTCGGGGAACCGTATTACATTCCCACAGCATTAAAAATACCCCTCGAAATATAACCACTTTTCTAAAAGTCTTCCTCACTTTCCTCACAAATTGACTTGGATTCGGAAAGAATTCAGAAATAGAAATTTAATAATCAATGGTATGATGCCTCAAATGAATACTAAGACAATTCAAAGAATAGGACTAATCTGTTTATTATTTTTTGCTTTTTGTGGATCTAAATCTTTAGCAAAGGATTATGAATGTCATTATGGTCCTTTTAAAGATGAGAATGGTATGTTTAAGACAGATTTATTTCCTTTTTCAAAAGTAGAAATAAACCATTTTTTTAAAAAAATAACTTTCTATCCATTAAAACCATATCCTTCTCTTAAACACGATGGAATCCAATTAGAAAGACTTAGTTTCTTTAAAAAAAGCAAAAGCAGTTATAAAACAAAAAAATTTAAACAAAAAAAACTTACTAGTGAGGAAAAGGAAATTATCAAAAAACCAAGGGAATACTATTGGGAAGAGGTAAAGGATGATTATTTGGAGATTTGGTTTTCAACGGATTATCGTAACAGAAATCCTTTCCAATTAGAGATTATTACAAATATAATTCAAAATAAATGGGTTCAGAGGTATACCTGTTATGACCCTAAAAAAAGACAATGACAAAAATAGTTTACATATTAACCAATCAATCTATGCCAGATACTATCAAGATTGGAATTACAGATAATTTAGAAAGAAGAATGAAAGAGTTAGATAATACTTCAACTCCTCTTCCATTTGAGTGTTACTACGCTGTTGAAGTTCAAGATGCAAAAGTTATTGAAAAAAAAATTCATGAAGGTTTAGATGATAAAAGAATAAGACAAAGCAGAGAATTTTTTAATTCAACTCCCGAACAAGCAAAAGCAATTTTAGAAATTGCTGAAGTAATGGGTGGAAAAAACGTAACTCCAAAAGATGATATTGTTGAAACGCCTCAAGATAAACAAGCATTAGAAAATGCAAGAAAAAATAGAAAAAGATTTAATTTTGATATGATAGACATAAAACCAGGTACAGTTTTAAACTTTGTTAAGGACAATACTATTACTTGTGAAGTGGTAGATAATACTAAAGTTAAGTTTAGAGACAATATAACTTCATTATCAAATGCTGCCGATACAATATTAAGAGAAATGGGTTATGATTGGCAAGGAGTAAGAGGTCCATTATGGTGGTCGTTTAATGGAAAAAAACTTGAAGATCTTCGTTTCGAAAAAGAAAGTTAAAATACTTTAGATGTCTAAGTCTCAATCAGTTGGTCGTATCGGAGAACTTTCAGTAGAGTTGGAACTTACAAGCAGAAATTGGTTAGTTGGAAACTTCAATTCAAATATTAAAAATGCTGCAGTTTATGATTTGTTTGCAGTTAAAAAAAATACCAAAAGATTATTAAGAGTTAAATCATATAGTTTGTGGGACAACGATTTTGGTACAATTCAATATACAGCAAAAAAAAATGGCGAGATATTTTTAGACTTGGATGAAAAGAATAAGGACGATTTTGTTGTCCTTTGCGGAGTAAGAGATCGTAATGTACAAGAGTATTTTATAATTCCAACACAAATAGTAAGCAAAGAATTAAAACTATCTAACAAGATATATCATCAAGGAAAAAAGCGAGATGGTACAAAAAGAAAAATTACCTCTCACAGAGCATTGTTTTTACAAGAGAGCAAAGATCATTACTGGTGTGGTTGGAGAAGAAAATGGAAAAAATATCATAATAATTGGAAACTGCTTGAAAGTTAAATAATGCCAACAATAAAAGAACTAGAACAATTACAAAAAGCGAAATCTACTCTAAAAGAAATATTAAAAGTTCATATGAGAGAACCCATTAATGATAATGAGTTTCAAACTCTTTTTGGCAACATGAAGAGATTAAGAAAAAATGGATGTGAATTAGTATGGTCAGCAGACATAAGCAAATCATTGTTTAAAGATAAGGGAAAATATTTGGCAAAACTTATGTTGGAAGGATACTTAACCCTTGATGCACCACAACTTGGAATTAGACTTTTATATGTAAAAGTTTATGGGGGAAAAGGTATGCTTTGGGGAAAGAAAATACATTATGCTGTTTATCAACAAGATTATGATGAAAAAAATTGGACACCGCTTGGAACATTTAAAGTTTGGGGATTAGCAGTTACAGGTATTAATAATATATTTAGATCAGCAGGTTTATTGCAAGGTTCAGCACTATGATTTTAAAAGATGTTCATCAAAGATTTAAAAAGTTAGAGATATATTCTATCTTAAAAATATTTTCTTATGCATTAGTCATTGTTGGTTTTTTTTCTGCACAAGAATTGTTTTTTTATGCAATTGGTTCTGACTTAAGACCCATAGGTGAAATTTTTGCTGCTATTTTACCTGAGATTGTAACTGAGACGAGATCAAATTCATTAATGCCAGTTGTGGTTTCAGGCAATCAAGGTTTGTGGATGGTAATTGTTTTTTTTGGATCATGTTTATGTTTTGCTTCACTTATAATGTTTTTTACATACGTAAGTTGTTTTTATAAAACATTGAGAGATGATTATATTTTTAAGATAAAATGAAAAAAAGATTATCTACAAAGTCCATTAAAACTTATATTTTTTTTCTAGTTTTTCACATTCAAATTTAGTTTTGATAGGTGGAACTTCTACACCTGCAACTTTTTTATTTGGTTTATTCATTATATATTCAATAAAGGTTCTTGCTCTTAGATTATTTCTAGCAGGTTCTAAACTTTTATTATTCAAATCAGCAATTTTATTTTTTTTAATATTAATAAGTTGTTGATCTGTTACATTTTTTAAATCTTCTTCTGTCAACTCATATCCTGCCAATTCACCTTCACCTGTTATTCTTGAAAGCAACCAAATTCCATGAGTTAAGTTCATCATATTTTTTTTCATACGTTTAACAGTTAAAATTATATCTACGTCTTTACCGTGCCACATATAAGTCCCTCCACCACCTTCTTTCAACCATTTGGAATTTTTGTAATCTAGTCCCACATAAAATTTACTACCGTCATCACCTTTAAACTTGCAGGTTAAATCAACAACTTGTGCAAAAGAAATATTTGTCCAAAATATAATTAATAAAGTTGATATAAATTTTTTCATTTTTAAACTTTAACATCCATGTAAATTTTTTTAATACTGTTCTTCCTCACTCTTTCCTCACTCTTTCCTCACTAATGATTTTTACTCAGACAAAAAAAAAGGGCAGTAAAAACTGCCCTTTTTGAATTTTTCGATGACCGAAATGAGTCTTACATTCCCATTCCACCCATACCGCCCATACCGCCCATTCCTCCAGGAGGCATACCAGCAGCAGATGCATCTTTTTCCTCTGGTTTATCAGCAACCATTGCTTCAGTCGTAACCAATAATCCAGATATAGAAGCTGCGTCTTGTAAAGCTGTTCTTACAACTTTAACAGGATCAATTATTCCCTCTTTAAACATATCCACATATGTTTCAGATTGAGCATCATAACCATTTGAAGATTTGTTAGTCTCAAGCAGTTTTCCAACCACTACCGAGCCATCAACACCAGCATTTTTAGTGATTTGTCTGATTGGAGCTTGTAAAGCACTTTTTACAATTTCAACACCAGCTTTCTGGTCATCACCTTTGACTTTAACTTTATCTAGATCATGAGATGCATAAAGTAATGCACATCCACCACCAACTACTATACCTTCTTCTACGGCAGCTCTTGTTGCATTAAGTGCATCTTCCACTCTGTCTTTTCTTTCTTTAACTTCAACTTCAGTTGCACCACCAACTTTGATTACTGCAACTCCACCCGCTAACTTAGCTAATCTTTCTTGAAGTTTTTCTCTATCATAGTCAGAAGTCGTTTCCTCAACTTGTTGTTTGATTTGAGCACATCTTGCTTCGATATCAGATTTTTTACCCGCTCCACTAACAATGGTACTATTCTCTTTATCCACTTTTACCCTTTTAGCAGATCCAAGATCATTTAATTTTACGTTTTCAAGTTTAATTCCAAGATCCTCAGAAATAACTTGTCCACCTGTTAAAATAGCAATATCTTCAAGCATTGCTTTTCTTCTATCTCCAAAACCTGGAGCTTTAACAGCAACAACTTTTAAACCACCTCTCAATTTGTTTACAACTAATGTTGCTAAAGCTTCACCTTCAACATCTTCAGAAATTATCATAAGTGGTCTTCCAGCTTGAACTACGGCTTCTAAAAGTGGAACCATTGGTTGTAAGTTGGTTAATTTTTTTTCATGCAAAAGAATTAAAGGGTTTTCCAATTCTGTTGTCATCTTATCACCATTCGTAATAAAATAAGGTGATAGATATCCTCTGTCAAACTGCATACCTTCTACAACATCTAATTCAGTGTCTATGCCTTTTGCTTCCTCAACAGTGATTACACCTTCATTACCAACTTTCTGCATTGCTTTTGAAATCATATTTCCAATTTCTTTATCACCATTAGCAGAAATTGTTCCAACCTGTGCAATCTCATCACTATCTTTTACTTTTTTAGCAGACGAGATGAGTTTTTCTTTTACAGCATCCACTGCTGCATCAATTCCTCTTTTTACGTCCATCGGGTTCATGCCCGCAGTTACGTATTTACAACCTTCTTTAACAATCGCCTGTGCTAGAATTGTTGCAGTCGTTGTACCATCTCCTGCTTCATCATTTGTTTTGCTTGCAACCTCTTTAACCATTTGAGCACCCATGTTCTCAAACTTGTCTTCAAGCTCAATTTCTTTTGCAACTGATACACCATCTTTAGTAGTTCTTGGAGCACCATAAGATTTGTCTATAACAACATTTCTTCCTTTTGGTCCAAGAGTAACTTTCACAGTATTTGCAAGTATATCAACTCCTCTAAGCATTGCTGTTCTTGCTTCTGAGTCAAATTTAACTATTTTTGCCATTATAAGTCTCCTTAATTAATTATTATTTTCCAGATGAAATACCCATAATGTCAGATTCTTTCATTATACTGTATTCCTTGCCATCTATTTTGACTTCAGTTCCAGACCATTTTCCAAAAAGAACTTTGTCGCCAACTTTAACATCCATAGGGATTATTTTTCCATCCTCTGTTTTTGCACCACCACCAACTGCAACTACTTTACCTTCTTGCGGTTTTTCTTGTGCTGTATCAGGGATAATTATTCCACCAGCGGTTTTTTCGCTGCTATCTAATACTTCAATTAACACTCTATCGTGTAACGGTTTGAACTTCATATAAACTCCTTTAAATTAGCATTCATATAAAGGTCAATAATGAGTATTTCAAGATCCCTCTAGAAATTTATGGAACCAAAAAAGCAAAGAATTAATTAGATTTTTAGGCTATATCTCAATCATGATAACAAACCTTGATACTGAAGGGCTTAGTAAAATCGCATTTGATTACGATCTTTTTTATATCGATATATGGGGAGTGATACACAATGGTTTGGAGCTTAATCTTTCAGCTATAGAAACTTTAAAAAAATTAGAACAAAATAAAAAAAAGTTTGTTCTATTAACAAACGCTCCAAGGCCGAACGTGTCTGTAATAGAGTTTTTAAAAAAAATGGGCCTAAAAGATTATTATGATAAAGTTTTCACTTCAGGAGAAGCAGCTCTGAGATATCTAAAAAGTGATTTAAACAATAAGAAATTTTTCCATATAGGTCCTCCACGAGATTTTGATTTATTTTCATCTTTTAAAAATTTTAAAGAAACAAATATTGATTTAGCAGATTATATTCTTTGCACAGGGTTGTTTGATAATTATGATAAAAATTTAGATTATTATAAAACACTTCTCAAAAAACATTTAACAAAAAAGATGATATGCACAAACCCAGATTTAATAGTTGATAGAGGAAATATTAGAGAATATTGCGCAGGATCGGTAGCAAAAGTTTTTGAAAATTTAAAAGGAGAGGTTATCTATTTTGGTAAACCATATCCCCCTGTTTATGAGTTATCTGCTGAAACTAGAAATAAAAAAGTTTTATGTATAGGTGATAATCTTAACACAGATATTAAAGGTGCCAATGTTCAAAATTTTGATGCTTTACTAATTACAGGAGGCATTCACAGAAATGAAATTTCTGATAAAAAAATAGAAAATTTAACTAAATCTTACAATGTTAAAATTAATTATATTCAAACAGAACTAAAATGGTGAGAGTTAAAATATATAAAAATTTTAATATTAAAAAACAACATTATAACTCAATTATATTAATTGGTAACTTTGATGGACTGCACTTAGGTCATCAAAAATTATTTGATGAAGCTCTGAGATATAAAAAAAAATTTAAACTAAATCTTGGGGTAGTTACTTTTGATCCTATTCCAAAGATGTTTTTCAATAAAGAAATAAAAAATTATAGGATTTCAAATTTTAACCAAAAGACAAAATACTTTGATAAATATAAAGTTGACTTTATAATAAACAAAAAATTTGATAAAACATTTTCAAAAATAGAATGTAATTCTTTTATAAAAAAATATTTACACAAAAAGTTAAAATCAAAGTTTCTTTTTGTAAGCAATAATTTTAAATTTGGATATAAACGTAAGGGCGATGTTATTCTTTTAAAAAAACTTCAAAAAAAGTTTAATTACATTCTTATAAAACCAAAACCTTTAATTAAAAAAAATAGAATTGTTTCATCAACATTGATTAGAAATTATTTAGAAGGTGGGAAAATAGAAATAGCTAACAAATTTTTATCAAGAAAATGGTCTATAGAGGGAAAAGTTGAAAAAGGCAGAATGCTGGGAAGAAAAATAGGTTTTCCTACGTGCAACATTGATATCAAAAATTACGTGATTGCTAAACCTGGTGTTTATTCTGTAAATGTGAAAATAGAAAAAGATAAAAAAATTTTTAAAGGGATTGCAAATCTTGGCTTTCGACCAACTTTTAATCAAAAAAAAATATTGTTGGAAGTAAATTTATTTAATTTTTCTGGAAATCTTTATAATAAAAAACTATCAGTAGATTTTAAAAAATTTATAAGAGGTGAAAAAAAATTTAAAAATATAGACCAACTAAAAAAACAGATTAATAAAGATATTTTATATGCAAAAAAATAATATCCTATGAGTAAAGAACATATAAATCTCCCAAAAACAGCTTTTTCAATGAAGGCTAATTTGCCAGTTAGAGAACCTGGTATTTTAGATTACTGGCAAAAGATTGGCCTGTACAAAAAATTAAGACAAAAGAGCAAAGGTAAAAAGAAGTTCGTTCTTCACGATGGACCTCCTTACGCAAACGGAAATATTCATATGGGAACAGCTTTGAATAAAATACTAAAAGATATAATTACAAAGTTTCATCAGATGGATGGTAAAGACTCGGTATATGTCCCTGGTTGGGATTGTCACGGATTGCCAATAGAATGGAAAATTGAGGAACAATATAAAAAAAATAAAAAAAATAAGAACGATGTTCCAATTATTGAGTTTAGAAAAGAGTGTAGAGATTTTGCAACCAAATGGATAGGAATTCATAAAGACCAATTTCAAAGGCTTGGTGTAATTGGCGATTGGGAAAACTATTATTCTACCATGAGCTTTGATGCCGAAGCTCAAATAGTAAGAGAACTTGGAAAATTTCTAAAAGAAGGGAGCTTATATAGGGGATACAAACCAGTTCTTTGGTCGACAGTAGAAAAAACTGCTCTTGCAGACGCTGAAGTTGAATATATGGACCATGTATCCGATACAATTTATGTAGAATTTCCAGTTGTTAAAACAAATTTTAAAGAGATAGAAAATTCAAATGTTGTCATATGGACAACTACACCTTGGACTATACCTGCAAATAAAGCTTTAGCTTACAATCAAAGTTTAACATATCTGTTGCTGGAGATTGATAACGAAAAAAAAATTATAATTGCAAAAGATCTTTTAGAGTCCTTCAAAAAAGACACTAATATTGAAAACACAAAAATTATTAAAGAATTTTCTGGAAAGGAATTCAAAGGGACATTTTGTAGTCATCCATTTTATTCGATTGGGTATGATTATGAAATTCCCATGTTAGAGGCGAGATTTGTAACGACTGAACAAGGAACTGGAATTGTACATTGTGCACCAAGTCATGGTCCAGATGATTTTAATTTATGCCTAAATAATAATATTAAAGCTGTTGAAACAGTTGATGATGACGGGAGATATACTAAAAATATTTTGCATTTTGAAGGGCTACACATTTTTAAAGCTAATAGTGTCATTATAGACAAATTAAAAGAACATAAAAAACTTATTGCAAATGGTAAATTAAATCACTCGTATCCACATTCATGGAGATCAAAAGCTCCATTAGTTCATCGTGCTACCCCACAATGGTTTATATCAATGGAAAGTCATGAATTAAGATCAAAAGCATTGAAAGCGTTGGATGAAACAACTTTTTATCCAAGTAAAGGAAAAGAAAGAATTAAGTCAATGATAGAAACTAGACCTGACTGGTGTGTTTCAAGACAAAGAGTTTGGGGAGTGCCTTTACCAATTTTTACATCAAAAAAAGATGGCAAGGTCTTAATTGATGATGATGTTTTTGAAAATATTGCACAGATTTACGAGAAGGAAGGTTCAGATTGTTGGTTTTCAGATGATTATCAAAAATTACTGGGAAACAAGTATAAAGCTGAAGATTTTAATAAACTAAGCGATATTGTTGAAGTGTGGTTTGACAGTGGATCTACTCACTCTTTTGTCCTTGAGAAAAGAGCTGATCTTAAATGGCCAGCATCTATGTATCTAGAAGGATCTGATCAACATCGAGGATGGTTCCATTCATCACTATTAGAATCCTGTGGCACGAGAGGTAAAGCTCCATTTGAAAGTATTTTATCCCATGGTTTTGTAGTGGACGGAAAAGGCCTAAAAATGTCTAAATCGCAAGGAAATGTTATAGCGCCTGAAGATATTCTAAAAAAATATGGAGCTGATATTTTAAGAATTTGGGTTGCTTCATCTAATTATGCTGAAGATTTAAGAATAGATTATTCAATATTAGACCAACATGCTGAAGCTTATCGTAAAATAAGAAATACCTTTAGATTTTTGCTTGGCAACATTAGAGATAAATATGAGAATTATGATTTTGATAAAATAGATACAAATAATTTGCCTGAACTTGAGCAGCTTATGCTACATAAGCTATCGGAAATAAATGAAAAGTTTTATTTAAACTTCAAATCATATAATTTTCATAATCTTTACAAAGAGCTACTGAATTTTTGTACCGTTGATTTATCTGCATTTTATTTTGATATAAGAAAAGATCTTTTATATTGTGATCCTATACAGTCTAAAAATAGATCGGATTGTATATTAGTTTTAAATGTTATTCTGCAGTGTTTGTTAAAATGGTTTGCTCCAATTTTATCATTTACAACTGAGGAAATTTTTTCATTAATCTTTAATGATAAAGATGATTCAAGCATACATCTTGAGAATTTTGCAAAAATTCCCTCAAGATGGAGAAATGACGAATTGAGTAAAAATTGGGAAAAAATAAAATTTATAAGAGATACAGTTAACGTTAGCATTGAAAATATGAGAGCCAATAAATTAATTGGATCTAGTTTAGAGACAAATATATCTATAAAATTGCACGACGAATTATTTAAAATTGCCGATAATTATGATTTTTCTGAAATATGTATAACGTCAAAGGCCTCAGTAGAAAATGATAATACTATTAATGACAAAATCGAGGTAACCACAAGTAAAGCGGAGGGTGAAAAATGCCCAGTTTGTTGGAAAGTTAGCTTAGATCCATGCAAGAAACATGGCAAAATACAAATTTCAAAATGAATGAAAAAATAAAATTATTTTTTATTTATGTGTCATATATTTTTATTTTATTTGCAATCGATAGAGTTACAAAATTTCAAGTATTAGGTATTTTAGAGAGCCAAGACAAGGTTGATATTTATGTAAATTCTTTTTTAAGCTTTTATTTAGTCTGGAATAAAGGAATTGGATTTGGTTTATTTTCATTTGATAATACAACAGCATATAATTTAATTACTTTAATAATATTATTCATTAACGTAATTATAGTTTATCTAATTTTTGTAGAAGAAGGTGTGAAGGTTTATTTTTTACTTACTATATTAGGTGGATCATTAGGCAATTTCGCTGATAGATTATACTATAAAGCGGTACCCGATTTTATTGATATAAACTACAACGGTTATCATTGGTTCATCTTTAATGTTGCGGATATCTTTATTACGCTAGGAATCATTTGTCTTATTTTGGCTGAATTGTTAAATTATAAATCATCAAATGAAAAAAAATAAAATTCTATCGGTTATATTAATTTTTTTTGGTCTATTTTTATATTCATGCCAAACTGCAACGGAGGCATTACAAGGCAAAAAAAGATCCGATCAAAGTGATGAATTTTTAGTTGAAAAAAAGAATCCTTTAGCAATGCCACCTGATTTTGATAAACTTCCAACACCAGGCAATCAAGAAGTGTCCACTGAAATGTTTAGCGATAACAATGAAGTTAAAGATTTATTAAATATAGATGAGAATAAAAACCAAATTGATGAAAAAGATCAGAATTCTACAGATATTGAAAGCTCTATTTTAGAGAAAATTCAATAATAATGTTTACAAAAAATATAAATTTTTCAAATTTTAAATTGAAATCAAACCTTCGTAAAAAAAAATATTTACTTAAAAAGATAAATAATAAAAATATTTTTCTAGAATTCCCTTTATTGAAATCTCTAACTAAAGAATATCAAATGGGATATGAAAAGGGTTTAATAAAATCACTAAAAAATTATCAAAAAATAAATTTAATTGGTATGGGAGGTTCAATTTTAGGTACCCAGGCAATTTATGATTTCTTTAAGCATAGAATAAAAAAAAATTTTAATTTTTTCGATAATCTTCAAGCAAAAAAATTTGTTTCTTCAAATGAGAAAAAAATTAATATTTTAGTCTCTAAATCAGGTAATACACTAGAGACAATCTCAAATTTTAATATTTTGAGACAAAAGGAGAAAAAAAATAAAAATATTTTTATCACTGAAAAAAAAATAAGTTTTTTAACCACGCTTGCAAAGAAATTAAAAATTGAAGTTATTGAGCATAAAAATTTTATTGGGGGAAGATATTCTGTGCTTTCCGAGGTTGGAATGTTGCCCGCAGAATTAATGGGGCTAAATGAAAAAAAATTTAAAAACTTTAACCAATTAATTAAAAATAAAAATTTTGTTAATTCATTAATAGAAAATGTTTTAGCAATAAACCATTTTGTTTTTAACAAAAAAACTAACTCTATTATTTTAAATTATGATGAAAAATCAGATAGTTTTTTTAGATGGTATCAACAATTGACAGCAGAAAGCTTAGGAAAAAAGGGAAAAGGTATTTTACCATTAATTTCAACAATGCCAAAAGATAATCATAGTCTTCTTCAACTTTATTTAGATGGACCAAAAAATAATTTTTTTACTTTTTTTAGTGTAAGTGGAAAAAATTCTCCTAAAATTAATAATACAAATTTGAACAGTAATTTTAATTATCTTAAAAAAAAAAACTTGTACAAAATTTTAATATCACAAAAAAAGGCAACCGAAAATGTTTTCAATAAAAAAAAAATTCCTTTCAGATCATTTAATGTTAATAATAGAAATGAAGAAACAATGGGTGAGCTTTTTAGTTTTTTTATTTTAGAAACTATTCTTTTAAGCCAGTTGATGAAAGTAAACCCTTTTGATCAACCCTCTGTTGAATTAATCAAAAAAGAAACTGTAAAAATATTAAGATAATTTTCCAAAGATTATTTTAGAAATACCATAGTTCTTTTCTCTTTGAACCAAAAAGTTTTCAGAAAATTTATCAATGGTTTTTTTATTTCTGTGTAATATTAATAGAGTTCGTTTATTGGCTAATTTTTTCTTTTTAATTTTATCAATTATAGTTTCAATATTTTTATCCTTGAATGGTGGGTCCAAAAAAATTATGTCAAATTTATTATCAAATATATTTTTCTCACTAAATTTATAAGAGTCACTTTGATATACACTTGCTTTTTTTAATAATTTAAATTTTTCTAAGTTCTTTTTTAAAAGCATATTTGACTGATGATAGTTTTCAAAAAATACAACTTTTTCAGCACCTCTTGACAAACATTCAATACCAAAGGATCCAGTTCCAGCAAATAAATCTAATATTTTGGCTCCTTTTAAATTTATAGTTTCATTATTTGAGTGTTCAATTATGTTAAAAATAGACTCTCTAACTCTATCTTTTAAAGGTCTAGTAGATTTATCGGTAGGCGCTAAAATTTTCTGTCCCTTAAGATAGCCTCCAATTACACGCATCTAATCAATAGCCTTGAAACCAATATCTTTTCTAAAAAATCCACCACCCCAATTTAAATACTTAATTTTATCAATTGCTGATTTTCTAGCCTCTAAATAACTATCTGAAATACTCACAAAATTTAATACCCTCCCACCATTAGCAAATATTTTGTCATTTTTAGAAATTGTTCCTGCATGGAACATGAAATTATTTTTGTCATTCTTAATTTTATTAAGATTTTGTATTTCAATGTTTTTTTCGTAACTTTCTGGATAACCCTTTGAACATAAAACAATAGATAAACTTTTTTTATCTGACCAATCTACATTAGATTGATTTAATTTTTGTTCACAACAAGCATTAATTATATCAAAAAAATCTGATTTTAGTAATGGAAGAATAGTTTGACACTCTGGATCACCCATACGCACATTATACTCAATTAAAAATGGCTCATTATTTTTAATCATTAAACCTGCGTAAAGAAATCCAATATATTCCTCTCCAAAATCTTTTATAGCTCTAAAAGTAGGTTCAATAATTTTATCAATAATTTTTTTTTCTAAATCTTTATTTATCAAAGCTGATGGAGAATAAGCGCCCATACCTCCAGTATTTTTTCCTGTATCATCTTCACCAACTCTTTTATGATCTTGTGCAGTGTTAAATTGTTTGAAACTTTTTCCATCTGAAATCACAAAAAAACTCATTTCTTCACCTTCAAGAAATTCTTCAATCACAATTTGATCAGCTTGTCCAAATTTTCCATTAAATATTTCTTTCACTGCTTCATTAGATTTTTCAAGATTTTCACAAATATAAACTCCTTTTCCTGCTGCAAGGCCATCTGCTTTAATGACTATTGGAAATTTAACTTGGTTTAAATATTCAATAGATTCTTTCAAATTTTTTAAAATGTTAAATTTTGCTGTAGGTATATTATATTTTTTACAAACATTTTTAGTAAACGTTTTTGATCCTTCAAATTGAGATAGCACTTTATTTGGTCCAAAAACTTTTATTTTTTTTCCTTGCAAAAAGTCAGCTATACCATCTACTAAAGGTTTTTCAGGACCAACAACTACTAATTCAATTTTATTTTTCAAAATAAAATCATAAATGCTTTCAAAGTTTTCTAAATTTAAATTAACATTTTCAGCCAAATGACATGTACCAGCATTTCCTGGAATACAATAAATTTTAGTGGTTTTTTTTGATAATGATATTTGATTTACCAACGCGTGTTCTCTTCCACCACTTCCAAGAATTGCAATTTTCATATAGATATTTATATATCTCAATAATGCAAAATAAGTTAGCTAAATTAAAATACCTTCCAAATAATTTTGAGATTATTGAGGAAGGCGACCATGTAATATGTTCTATATCTGGAAAGAAAATTCTTTTAGAAAATTTGACTTATTGGAATGTTGAAGAGCAAGAAGCATATTTTTCTTATAAAGAGGCTGCAGCTAAAAGAAATACTTTAAAAAAATCTTAATTTACTTTTTCCATCTGTCGTGGGTCCAAATCCATTGGAGTGGATTTTTTACTATCATTTGCTCGAGCACAGTGTTTAAAAACTGAGTAATTTCCTCAATAGTTTTACTTTCACCTACTTTAATGGGTTTGGAAACGTACATTTTAAAATGAAATTTGCTTCTTCTTTCTATATAGATTGGAACTAGATCACATTTATATTTTTTAACCAATTGCGCTGGGATAGTAGTTGTAGTTGCTAAACTACCAAAAAAATTTACTTTAGATCCTTCTCGAACTCTTTGGTCAATCATCAATGCAATAGACGACCCTTTCTTTAGATTTTCAATTATTTCCCTTGTTCCTGAACGTCCTTTTTTAATTTGTTTTTTACAAATATATTTAATTCGAATTTTTTCCATAGTTTTATTAAGGAAAATATTATTTAACGGTCGATAAATAGCAGATAAATCAATCCCATATTTTTCAATAATCATTGCCATCAATTCAAAATTATTAAAATGTCCAGATATGAAAACAACTTTTTTGTTTTTTAATTTAATTTCATCGAGGTACTGTTTTCCATCTACTTGGATATACTTTTCAAGTTTACCATTTCTAAAGTTTTTAATGAAAGGATATTCAGCAAAAATTCTTCCATAATTTCCAAATATTTCATCCGTAGATTGTTCATGAGTTTTTTTTAATGAGATATTAGATTTTTTTAAATTATCTATAACTAAACTTTTAGATCTAAATAATGGTCCAAATGTTTTTCCAATAAAAAATCCAAAGTTTGAAGCCAATTTGTATCCCAAGATTTTAAATATGATTAACAATAAAGAAACTAAAACAAATTCAAAAAAATAAATTACGGTTTTCATAAATTTTTGTTTAAAAAAATCTCAAACTTTTTTTGATTTAAGATTTTTAGATCAACTTTAATAAATTTTATATTTTTTTTTTTAGAATTATCTAGTCTTAAATAATCTTTTTCAGAAGTAACTATTTCCAATCTTTTTTCTTTTGCAATACTTTTAATTTCATTAATGTCTTTATTAGAAAAATTATAATGATCAGCGAAAAATCTTTTTTCTTTAATTTTAAATTTGTACTTAATTAAAGTTTTTTCAAATTCTTCAGGATTACCTAGACCACAAAAAATTAGGTAATTTTTTTTTAAATTAAAAGATTTTAAATTTGTTGGTTTATACTTTGCATAAAAAATTTTAATATTTTTATTAATTTTTTTAATTTTATTTTGAAATTTAATATTTTTTTTCTCTCCATTCAAAAATACAGCATCATAGTTTCTAATCTCAAATAAGCTCTCTCGTAAAGGTCCCGCAGGTATTAAAAAACCATTTCCAATGGTATGAGTACTATTAAAACAAGCAATTGATAAATCGTAATTTATCTTCTTTTCTTGCAAGCCATCATCACAAATTGCGATATCGAAATTTTTATTTTCGGCAGTTTTAATAGCTATATCTCTATTTTTAAAACATAGTAAATTTCCATTTTTTTTTAAAATTTTTTGTTCGTCTTTTTGATCGAGATAGTTTTTTTTTATAATTGTGGTTTTATATTTTTTTTTTAAAATATTATTAATTTTAATAACCAATGGTGTTTTGCCTGTCCCACCTAAATATATATTACCAACACATATAGTTTTAACTTTAAATTTCACCTTTGGTGATAATTTTTTCAAATTATTAAATAAAAACGTAAAGAAGGTTAATGGAAGAAGAATAAGTGAAATTAAATTAACAGTATCAAGATAAATTGGTCTCTTAATTTTCATTATATAAATTTATCTATTTCATAAATATTATTTTTAAGAACTCTTTTACCCATTTCGTCTATTTTTTTTAATATTTTTTTTGAATGATTGTAATTAATTTTTTTTTTAATTAATTCGCAAACATTATTTAAACTTTTTACTTTGCTTGCAATTTTAAGATTTAATAACAAATCATATACCTCTTTAAAATTATGAACAAATGGCCCAAAAATAATATAATTTTTTCCCCTTACAGGCTCTAAAGGATTTTGACCTCCATGATTAATTAAAGATCCTCCAACAAAACATAAATTAGATATTTCATAAAATTTACGAGCTTCTCCATATGTATCAGCAATATATATATCTGTGGATTTACTTATTTTATTTCTAGATGATCTTGTAATTACATTTAATTGTTTGCTTTCTAAAAGTCTAACTATTCTATCAGTTCTATAGACATATCTTGGAATTATTACTGTAAGCAAATTATTAATACTTTTTTTAACTTTTTTATGAGCCTCAGAAATTAAATCCTCTTCATTGTCATGAGTACTAGCGCAACAAAAAATTTTTCTATCTCTAATTATCTTCTTAACATCAGAATTTGCCTTTGTTTTTTTTTCTCCAAAGTATTTTAGGTTTCCTGCAATTTTTATATTTTTTACTCCAAGCTTACTCAAATAAATTTTTGACTCTTTATTCTGTGGAAGTGCCAAAGTAATACTACTAAAGATTTTTTTTGCAAAATTTGGAAATCTTAACCATCTTTTATAACTTTTTGGTGTAATTCTTCCATTAATTAAAACTATGGGTATATTTTTTCTTTTTAGATTTTCAATCATGTTTGGCCATATTTCTGAATCTATAAAAATCGCCACTTTTGGCCTCCAAAATTCCAAAAATTTATTTGTCAAATAATTTTCATCTATTGGAAAATATACGTGTTCAGTTTTTCTAAATTTTATTTTTTTAATAACTGATGCAGAACTTGTAGTGGTAGATGTGAGTAAAATTTTTTGGACTTTATTGTTTTTTTCTAAAATTTTAATTATAGGGAGAATACTCATAATTTCCCCAACACTTGCTCCATGAAACCAAATTGTTTGGTTTTTATTATATTTTTTATAGATACAAAATTTTTCAAGAAATCTATTAAAATCCTCTTTTCCGATTATAATTCTTACAGCAAATATTATTGGTGAAAATAATAAAAAAGTTATTGCTAAAATTTCGTAAAAAAAAAACATTAGTTTTCTTTAATTTGTCGATTATAAAAATTTTGATAAATCTCAGAATGTTTAAGTAAATCATTATGTTTACCTTGATCTATAACTTTTCCTTTATCAAGAACATAAATAATATTTGAATTTAGAATTGTTGAAAGCCTATGGGCAATTACAATAGTTGTCTTATTTGAAACTAATTTTTCTAATGCCTTTTGAATTTTTTCTTCAGTTTCAGAATCTAATGAAGATGTTGCTTCATCTAAAAGAATAATTTTGCTATTTTTTAAAAAAGCTCTCGCAATTGAGAGTCTTTGTTTTTCACCACCGGATAATTTAATTCCATTTTCACCAATTTTAGTCTCAAATTTATTTTCAAGTTTGTTTATAAAGTCAGTGCACATTGCCATATCAGCAGCTTTAAATATTTCATCATTTGAAGCATTAGGTTTTGCGTATTTGATATTATTTAAAACTGTATCGTCAAATAAAGTGGTGTTTTGATCGACGATTGAAATTTCTTTTCTAAGAGAGGAGAGTTTTACCTCTTGTATGTTTTGACCATCTACCTCAACTTTTCCAGAAATAGGATCATATATTCTCGGTATAAGGCTTAATAAAGTAGACTTTCCAGAACCACTATGACCAACAAGCGCTGTCATCTTATTTCCAGCAATATTTATATTTATATCTTTCAGTACACGGTTATCTAAATTACTTTCATAATTAAAATTTACGTTAATAAAATTAATTGAGCCCTCATTTAATTTCAGTTCTCCTAAACTTTCATTAGATGAAATATTATTTTTAGTATCTATTATTGGTATAATTCTTTTACCAGCAGATAAACCTTGAAAAATTCCTACATTAATAGTCGCTAAAGATTTTACAGGTTGGTAAGCTAACATCATTGCCGCGAGAAAAGAAAAAAAATTATTAATATTGAGTTGTCCACTCATAATAAGTTTTCCAGAGCAGAAGATTAAAATTGCTATCATTATACCAGTTAGTATTTCCATTATTGGAGTAGCTCTTATAAATACAGTTGCTATCTTGATAGATTTCTTCTTAAGATCATCAACAAATTTTTCAGACCTCTTATTTTCAAAATTTTCTCTTTGAAAAATTTTTATAACTTTATGATTTTTAAATAAGTCAATTAAGTATTTATTTAAGTCACCTGATTTTTCTTGTGCTTCTGTTGCAACTTTTCCCATTCGTCTCCCAAGTTTTTTTGCTGTAATCGAAGCAATTGGGATCATTATTATAGCTATTAGTGACAATCTCCAGTTCTGTAGAAACATTACTGTTAATAGACCAATAAGAGTTAAACCATCTTTAAAAAAACTCAAAAATGAATTGCTCAACATTCCAGTAATTTGATTTACATCAAAATTTAAATTTGAAATATATTTTCCAGAATGTTTATTCTCAATTTGTTGAGTATCTGCTTTAATAAAGGATGAAAGCATATCAATTTGAATTTTTTTCTTAACTTCTTCAGCAACATTTATCATTATTACTTTTGCCATATACAATGAAATTCCTTTAGTAGAAAAAGCTAAAACAATTAAAATAGGAATTACAAATATTAAAGTTTGATCCTGATTAATAAAAATTTTCTCTATTGCAGGATCTAAAAGCCAAGCAGTTGCAGATGTACTTCCTGCAACCAAGATAGAGAAAAATACAGCTAACAAAATTTTAATAATAAAAATTTTCGTATAGTCGTTGTATAATCTTTTTAAGATCTCTAAGTTAGTCATGAATTATAAAAGTTTCCCAATTAAAATATTGATAAATATTAACAAACCTAAAAAATTATTACTTTTAAATTTAAACAAACAGTCTAATGGTTCTCTTACATTAAGTTTGTATATTTGAAAAAAAATCAAATGCCCAATAGGCAAAAATAAAAATAAAAAATAAAAATAATTAAAATTCATTAAAAGGCCTACTAAGATTAGAGCTCCAATAAAGATCAAATAACAAAAAGAAATAAATTTCTTTGGATCATTTTTAAATTTAATTGAAGTAGATTTAACTCCTATAATTTCATCATCTTTTATATCTTGGTATCCATAAATAGTGTCGTATCCCAGTGTCCAAAATATGGCTCCAAAATAGAAAATAATTGGAAGTATTGAGATTTCGTTAGTGACAGAAATCCATGCCAATACAAGACCATAATTGAAAGTAATTCCAAGAAACAATTGTGGCCAATATGTAAATCTTTTCATTAGAGGATAAGAGAATGCAAGTGGCATCGATAATAGTGCCATCCAAATTGTAAAAAAATTAAAATTAATTAAAACTAAAAAAGCAATCCCACATAGTATAAATGAATAAAAACTTGCTAGTTTTACAGATACTTTACCTGAAGCAATGGGTCTATTTTTTGTTCTTTCAACAAGTTTATCAAAATTTTTATCCGTTATATCATTTACTATACAGCCAGCCGATCTCATTAACACAGCTCCAAGAAAGAAAAGCAGGATATAAAAAAAATATGTTTCAAGTTCACTAGTAAATTCATAGGCAATTGTAAGACCCCAAATACAAGGCCAAAAAAGAAGCATGTAGCCTATAGGCTTATTCAATCTTGTAAGTTCAATAAATAATTTAAGGTTTAACATTAATTTACTTGTAAATAACAAAGGCTAGTTTCATAATCAATTCGATTCGAATGAATATAGATTATACAGTTACAGCTTTAATGTTTCCTGCAATTCCCCTTTTAATGGGGGTTTACAGTAACAGATTTCATACTTTAAGCAGGTTGATTAGAGAACTTCATGACGAACATGTATATGAAAAACATATTCCCGCAGAATGGAAAAAACAATTTATTAACTTGAGTAGAAGAATTTCAATTTTAAGGTGGACTATAATGTTTGCTGCCTTTGGATTTTTATTTAATATGCTTACAGTTTTTGCTCTTTACTTAAATGAATTATTTTTAGCGAGAGTAATTTTTGGTTCGTGCTGTTTATCAATGATTATATCTATTATTTTCTTTATAAGAGAAATTCAAATATCTACAAATGCACTCAATTTGCACATGTCTGACATGGATGTAAAAATAGATTAATTTGGTAAAATTATTGCAGGACCAAGTAATTTTCTTCCCTCAAGATCTTCATGAGCTTTTCTAACTTCATCTAAAGAATACTTTTTCGAAATTTCAACTTTAAATTTACCTTTAGATATTGCTTCAAAAACTTTTTTAGCTGCTTCTTCAAGTTCTTTTCTTATGATCGTGTAATGAGCGATTGAGGGTCTAGTAAAAAAAAGACCTTTTGCATTTATATGTTTTTTTATATCTAATGTATTAACGTAACCAGATGCATTTCCAAAAGCCACCATCATCCCTCTTACTTTTAAAACTTCTATTGAACCTTCAAATGTTTTTGCTCCTACTCCATCATAAACTACATCAAGTCCGTTTTTTCCTACAATTTTTTCAATTTCCTCAACAAAGTTTTTTTCATTATAGTTTATAACATGGTGGCATCCGTTCTTTTTCGCTATTTCTATTTTTTCATCTGAACCGACCGTCCCTATTATTTCAGCACCAAGCGCATTGGCCCATGGGCAGAAAATTTGACCAAGTGCCCCTGCAGCTGCATGATATAAAATTTTATCTCCTTTTTTAACTTGATAAGTTCTGTGCAATAAATATTCGGCTGTTATACCTTTTAAAGTAATACACGATGCAACTTCATCAGATATATTATCTGGAACCTTTACTAACTTGTCTTCAGGTATTATTTGTTTTTCAGAATAAGTTCCAATTGGCATGGAAGCACGAGTTACTCTATCCCCAACTTTAAATAATTTAACTTCAGATCCTACTTCTTCGATAATACTACAAGCTTCAAGTCCAATACCACTTGGCAACGGGATGGGATAAAGACCTGAACGGTGGTATGTATCAATATAATTTATACCAATCGATAAATTTTTAACTAACACTTCATTCTGGCCAGGTTTTCCAATATCAGAATTCTTTACTTCCAATACTTCGGGTCCACCAAATTCTTTTATTTCAATTTTTTTCATTGTTTTACAAAATTTCCATTATGATAATCGTCAATAGCTTGAAGTATTTCCTGTTTTGTATTCATTACAAACGGTCCACCTCTTGCAATTTGTTCACCAATTGGTTTTCCAGATATTAATAAAAATTTAGCCTCAGTCAAAGAAGTTACTTTTAGTTTTTCACCATTAGTTAAAAGAATTAAGGTAGAGTCTTTGACTTCATCATGTTTTTTTTCTCCAATTTTTATTTCACCCTCAATTAAATAAATAAAGCTATTGTGTGAGGAGGGTATTTCAAAATTAAATTCCTTATCTTTTTTGAGTTCAACATCAAAATAAACAGGTTCTACATTATGCTTTTTAATTGGTCCCTCTGCTTTTTGAAATTTTCCGGCAATAACTTTTATTTGCTTATCATTATCTTTATGCACGCTCATTTTGTCAGCATCAATATAATGATATTCAGGTTTATCCATTTTCATACTCGCTGGCATGTTTATCCATAATTGAAAACCATGAAGTTTCCCCTCTTTCATTGCTGGCATTTCTGAATGAATAATGCCACTTCCTGTTTTCATCCACTGAACATCTCCCGCTGTCATTCTTCCCTGCCCACCAGTACTATCTTTATGTTCAAAATCTCCCGCTAACATGTAAGTTACTGTTTCAATACCTCTATGAGGATGGGGTGGAAAGCCTGCAATATAATCTTCACTATTTTCTGATCCAAACTCATCCAACATTAAAAATGGATCAAAATAATTTGGTTCAACTCCGATACTTCTTTTTAATTTTACTCCAGCACCATCTGATGCCGATATAGGTTCAATAACTTTTTCAACTTCTATTGGTTTCATTCAATTGATATATACGTTAACTATATAATTTCAAGTAACTCACTTAAATCATGAATTTCATTTAATGGTTGATAATCAAGATTATCAAATATATTTTTATTCCTGTTTACCCAAACAGAATTATACCCATAATTTCCACCCCCAGAAACATCCCATGTATTTGCACTTAAAAATAAAACTTCATCCTTTTTAATTTTATATTTATTTACAGGTAGGTCATAAACTTTTGAATCTGGTTTAAAAATTCCCACTTCTTCAATTGAAAAAATATCATCAAAAATATTTTCTAAATTATTATTTTTGACCAGATTTTCCAACAAACTAGGAGTACCATTAGAAAGAATTGCTAACTTTAAATCTCTATTTTTCAATTTTTTTAAAGTTTCTTTCACTTCAGAAAAAGGGGAGAGCACTTTGTACAAATCTAATAAATCATTTCTCATGGAGTTATCAATTTTGAAAAATTTCATTGACTTATCTAAACTGTCTTCAGTAATTTTCCAAAAATCTTTGTGTCTATTCATTAAACTCCTTAGCCAAGTATATTCTAGTTGTGTTGTTCTCCAATAATTTGCAAAATTTTCCCATTTATCTCCAATTTTCCCTTTACATTTTTCCGCAGCAGAATTGACGTCAAATAAAGTTCCATAAACATCAAATATTATTGCTTTAATATTTTTCATAATTTAATTTAAATATAATGAGTAATATTAGGTTATTTTATCCAGAAAGTTTATCAATTAATTTAGAAGGAAAATTAGATAAAGCACAATCTCATTATTTAACTAAAGTGATGAGAGTTTCTATTGGTGGTAATTTTTCTTTATTTAATAAATTTGGTGAATGGCAAACAATAATTAAAAAAATTTCAAAAAATGATTTAACTTTTAAAGTTACTAAGCAACTTAGACATGAAGAAAATGAAACTGATCTTTGGTTAGCTTTTTCTCCTATAAGATCAAATTTTTTTAATTTCATGATTCAAAAAGCAACAGAATTAGGTGTAACAAAATTCATTCCAGTACTCACAGAAAGAACTGTTGTAAGAAAAATAAATTATGAAAGATTAATAAAAATTGTTATAGAAGCTTCAGAACAAAGTAATAGATTAAGTATTCCTAAAATAGACAACATACAAAAATTAGATGACTTCTTTAAAAATAATAAAGATTTAAATCTTATATTTGGAGATTTAAATTCAGATAATAAAAAATTAAAAATAAATAACAAAAAACCTTTATGTATCTTAATTGGCCCCGAAGGTGATTACACTGAGGTCGAGCGAGAAAAGATTCTTAAATATAGTGGAACACAATCAATTAAATTGGGTAATAATATTCTTCGAACTGAAACTGCAGTTATATCCGCTTTATCTGTGATCAATTTTCTAAAGAATTGATAAATTGTCGCGAAATCTCTAGTGTTTTTTTATATTTTTGGCTTTATAAACTTTTGAAAATGAAAAAATACTTAATAACATTATTAACTATATTAATTTCATTTCCTGCTCTTGCCAATCAACCAGAGAAGTGGCAATTGAGTTTTCAAGAGCCTGCATCTCAGACAATGAGAGATATTGTGTGGTTCCACGACTATATGTTGCTTCCAATTATTGTTGCAATAAGTGCTTTCGTGTTATTTTTAATGTTGTATGTGATGGTAAGATTTAGAGAGTCTAGAAATCCTAATCCGTCAAAAAGAACTCATAATGTTGCAGTGGAAATAATTTGGACATTGGTGCCATGTTTAATTCTTATTGTAATGGCTGTTCCATCATTTAAGGTTTTGTATTCTCAAGATACAATTCCAAAAGCAGATGTAACTATTAAAGCTATTGGATATCAATGGTACTGGGGATACGAGTACCCAGATGAGAATATAATTTTTGACTCATATATGATTGAAGAAGAGGACTTAAAAGAAGGTCAACCAAGATTACTAGCAGTTGATAACGTTGTAGTGGTTCCTGTAAATAAAGTTGTAAAAGTATTAATAACAGCAAATGATGTACTGCATGCATGGGCATTACCTTCATTTGGAGTTAAAAGAGATGCAATGCCAGGAAGAATTAATGAAACATGGTTTAAAGCAGAAAAAGTTGGAACATACTATGGCCAATGCTCAGAATTATGTGGAATAAAGCATGCATTTATGCCAATTGAAGTAAAAGTAGTTTCTGATGAGGAGTATCAAGAGTGGTTGTCTGATGCGAAAATAAAATTTGCAAAAGATGAAAGTTTAATTAATAAAAATTTAGTAGCGAGTAATTAAATAATGAGCACTACAACATTACACGGTCACGACCATACACCTACAGGATGGAAAAGATGGGCATATTCTACAAATCATAAAGATATAGGAACAATGTATTTAATCTTTGCAATTATTGCAGGGGTTATTGGAACTGCATTTTCAGTTTTAATGAGGATAGAGTTAATGCATCCAGGTGATGGAATTTTAGGAGGTAACTATCACTTATATAATGTCCTAGTTACAGGACATGGTTTGATTATGATTTTCTTTATGGTTATGCCAGCAATGATTGGTGGTTTTGGTAATTGGTTTGTGCCAATAATGATTGGTGCACCTGATATGGCATTCCCTAGAATGAATAATATTTCTTTTTGGTTGCTACCTGTGGCTTTTATTTTGCTTTTGTCCTCAATATTTGTTGATGGACCTCCAGGAGCACAAGGTGTTGGAGGAGGTTGGACTATTTACCCACCATTATCATCAAAAGCTGGTCAACCAGGTCCAGCAATGGACTTAGCGATATTAAGTTTACATGTTGCTGGAGCATCATCTATTTTAGGAGCAGTAAATTTTATAACTACAATTTTAAATATGAGAACGCCGGGAATGACGTTGCATAAAATGCCATTATTTGCTTGGTCTATTCTTGTTACTGCCTTTTTACTTTTGTTATCTTTACCAGTTTTAGCTGGAGCAATAACAATGTTATTAACAGATAGAAATTTTGGAACAGCATTCTTTGAAGCTCAATCAGGTGGTGACCCAACTTTGTTTCAACACTTATTTTGGTTTTTTGGACATCCAGAAGTCTATATTTTAATTTTACCAGGCTTTGGAATGATAAGCCATATTGTTTCCACTTTTTCTAAAAAACCTGTTTTTGGATACTTAGGTATGGCATATGCAATGGTTGCAATAGGAATTGTTGGATTTGTAGTATGGGCTCATCATATGTACACAGTAGGTCTTGATACTGATACCAAAGCATACTTTTTAGCTGCAACTATGATAATAGCTGTCCCAACCGGAATAAAAATTTTTTCATGGATTGCAACTATGTGGGGTGGATCAATATCATTTAAAACCCCAATGGTTTGGGCGCTTGGTTTTATATTTTTATTTACAGTTGGTGGTGTAACAGGAGTTGTCTTAGCAAACGCTGGAGTTGATACAGCATTACATGATACATATTATGTTGTTGCTCACTTCCACTATGTTCTATCGCTTGGAGCTGTCTTTGCGATATTTGCCGGTTTTTATTATTGGTTTGGAAAAATGTCAGGTTATGAGTATTCAGAATGGATGGGACAACTTCATTTTTGGCTTACATTCATTGGTGTAAATATAGTATTTTTCCCACAACATTTTTTAGGTTTAGCAGGTATGCCAAGAAGATATGCAGATTATCCTGATGCATTTGCTGACTGGAACTATATTTCGTCCATAGGGTCATATATATCGATCGTAGGATTGGCAGTATTTTTTGCAAACTTAATTTATGCATTTGCTAAAAAGAAAAAAGCAGCTCAAAATCCATGGGGCGAGGGGGCAACCACTTTAGAGTGGACAGTTCCATCACCACCTAATTTTCATACTTTTGAAGAACTTCCTAAATTCGAAAACGTTGAGGGTGCAGAAAAATCTAGTAGTTAGATTTTAGTAAAAATATATAATATTAAAATGCAGTCTACTATCCTAAGAGAAAAAAGATCAAATACAGATCTTGGAATTATCTCAGAGCTGATAAAGCTTATGAAGCCAAGAGTAATGTCTTTAGTTATATTTACTTGTGCAGTTGGTTTGCTAACAGCACCAAATTCTATACCTTTCACTCAAGCAGCAATTGGTATTCTCATAGTCGCTATTGGAGCAGGTGCAGCAGGTGCATTAAACATGTGGTATGAGGCTGATCTTGATAAATTGATGACCAGAACATGTTTAAGACCAATCCCAAGAGGTAAACTTAACAGAACACAGGCTTTTTATTTTGGAACAACATTATCTATAGTTTCAGTCTTAAGCTTATATTATTTTACTAATGCTATTTCAGCTTTCTTGTTATTTTTCACAATTTTCTTTTATTTGTTTGTTTATACAATTTGGTTGAAGAGAAGAACTCCTCAAAACATAGTAATTGGAGGCGCAGCAGGTGCGTTACCACCTGTTATTGGTTGGACTATAGCAACAAACTCTTTATCAATTGAACCTCTAGTTTTTTTTCTAATAATTTTTGTTTGGACACCATCTCATTTTTGGGCCCTAAGCCTTTATAAGGCTAAAGACTACAGAAAAGCGAAAATTCCGATGCTGCCGATTACTAATGGAATTGAAAATACAAAAAAAAATATATTTATATATTCATTATTAATGTTGCCAACAGTGGCCTTTCCATATGCGATTGGATTTACATCAGAATTATTTCTCATACTTGGATTTACCTTAACTATTTATTATAATTATATTTGTTTTAAGCTTTATAATTATAAAAAAAATAAATTTGAGATTAAAATTGCAAAACAAATTTTTGCTTACTCAATATTTTATTTATTTTTAATTTTTTTATTATTTTTAATAGACAAAATTATTTAATGATAAGAGACGAAAAAACGAAAAAGAAAAATTTATGGACCGCACTTGGTCTTGTGATTTTTATCGTGATATTGTTTGTTTTTACCTTATATAATGTAGGTGTCTTTGAGAGATCAATATGATTAAAAAAAATACATTAACTCCTCTTTTGTTAGCTGGAATATTCGTTTTTATGTTGGGATTATCATTTGCGGCAGTACCACTTTATGATTTGTTTTGTAGAGTAACTGGATTTGGAGGTACTACCCAAATCTCTAAAGAGGCGCCAAAGATAGTATTAGATAAAATAGTAAATGTGAGGCTTGATACAAACGTGAATTCTCAGTTAGATTGGGATTTCGCGGTTAATGAGAAAACTTTGGATGTAAAACCAGGCAAAGTTTATAAAATTAAATTTAATGTTGAAAATTTAGGCGACCAACCTTCATCCGCAGTTGCAAGCTACAATGTTTCCCCTTCGTCCTTTGGTCAGTATTTTAATAAATTAGGCTGTTTTTGTTTTGAAAAACAGACCCTTAAACCAGGAGAAAAAGCATCTTATGATTTAGTATTTTATCTAGACCCTGAATTGGTAAACGACCCAAAAACTAAAAATATAGAGGATGTTACTATGTCCTATACTTTTTTCTCTTCTGACTATTATAAAGTTGAGAAAAACGAGAGTTAAAAATGTCCTCAGCTCCAAAGCATGATTACCACTTAGTTGACCCTAGTCCGTGGCCGATTGCTACTTCTTTCGCTACATTAATTACTGCATTAGGAACAGTTTATTATTTGCATGCACAAGCAATGTGGGCAATGTTGCTTGGATTTGCTCTATTAATTTATTGTGCATTTATGTGGTTCCGTGATGTTGTTATTGAGGCCGAACATCAAGGTCATCACACCCCAGTAGTACAACTCCATCATAGATATGGAATGACTTTATTCATTGCCTCAGAGGTAATGTTTTTTGTTGCTTGGTTTTGGGCATACTTCGATGCAAGTTTATTTCCAAACGAATTTTCAGGAAATGTTTGGCCCCCAAAAGATATTGAAACCTTCGATCCGTGGGACATTCCTCTAATAAATACTCTTGTTCTCCTGTTATCTGGAACAACAGTAACTTGGGCACACCATTCTTTACTTGAGGAAGATAGAAAAGGTTTCATCAATGGTTTAATTTGTACAGTTGCTCTTGGAGCCTTCTTTACAGTCTTACAGATATATGAATATCAACATGCTACATTTAGTTTCTCAGGTCATATTTATGGAGCAACATTTTACATGGCTACAGGGTTTCATGGTTTTCATGTTGTTGTTGGAACAATCTTCTTAGCAGTTTGTCTATGGAGAGGGAAATTGGGTCATTTTACAAAAGAGCATCACTTTGGTTTTGAAGCAGCAGCTTGGTATTGGCACTTTGTCGATGTAGTATGGTTGTTTTTATTTGCAGCTATATACATTTGGGGAAGTTAAAATCTTTTGAAAAATAAGTTATCTTTTTCAATATTTGTCTATTTTTTTATTTTAGTTTTTTTAGCCTTAGGTACTTGGCAAATTATAAGGTTAAACTGGAAACTTGAATTGATAAATTCTATTGAAGTATCACTTAAAAGCGAACCAATTGAATTTAATGGAAGTAATCCAGTTAATTTTAAGAAAATTAAATTTGAAGGAAAAATAGATAATTCTAAAATTATTTATCTATATAGTTTAAATGAAAAAGGAGAACCAGGATTTGATATTGTAAATCCAATCAGCATAAACAATAAAAGTTATTTAATAAATCGTGGTTGGGTTCCAAGGAATTTTAAAGTTAAAAAATTTCTTTTAAATGATAATAAATTTGAGGGAGTTTTAAAGTCAAAGAGTAAATTTAATTATTTTAAACCAGACAATGATGTAAATAAAAACTATTGGTTTACTTTAAAAGATGAGGATTTGTTAACATATACAGGTAAAAAATTTTCGCCATTTATAATAAATCATATAAATAAAAAAGATAATAGCTATCCTAAGCCAAAACAAATCGGAGTAAATATTTCAAATAATCACTTTAAGTATGCACTTACTTGGTTTTCATTAGCTGTTTCAATATTTTTAATATATTTATATTTCAGAAAAAAGAATTACTGATGGAATATATTAGTACCAGAAATAGCTCAGATCATTTCTCATTTAAAAACGTTTTTCTTAAAGGTCTAGCAGATGATGGAGGCTTATTTGTACCAAAATCAAATAAGCCATTTAGCAAGGAAGAACTAAGCAAACTTAGTAGTCTTAAGTACAATGAGTTGGCAGCTGAAATAATTTTCCCATTTATTGGGGATTTTATGACTAAAGAAAAACTATCTTCCTTAATATCCAAGTCTTACTCGAATTTTAGATCTGAAGATGTTGTAAAAATCTCTGACATAGGAAATTTAAAAGTTTTGGAACTTTTTCATGGCCCTACACTAGCTTTCAAAGATGTGGCGATGCAATTAATAGGTAATTTTTACCAATTTCATTTAGAAAAAGCAGAGAAAAAAATTAATATTATTGTTGCAACTTCAGGAGATACAGGTGCTGCAGCTATTGATGCATTAAAAGGAAAAAGTAATCTAAATGTTTTCGTACTTCATCCTCACAATAAAATTTCACCAGTACAGAGACGATTGATGACAATTCATGAAGAGAGCAATGTATACAATATAGCAATTGAGGGAAACTTTGACGATTGTCAAAATTTAGTAAAAGCAATGTTTAATGATCAAAATTTTTCAAATAAGATTAATATGTCGGGAGTAAACTCAATTAATTGGGCAAGAATTATTGCTCAAGCCGTTTATTATTTTTATGCATATTTTAGAATAGGAAATGGACAGTCATTATCTTTTTCTGTTCCAACTGGAAATTTTGGAGATATTTATGCTGGTTATTTGGCAAAAAAGCTTGGTCTTCCAATTGATAAACTAATAGTCGCCACAAACAAAAATGACATACTTCATAGAGCAATTTCTGGTGGAGATTATACTCAAAAGAAAGTTGAAGAGACAAATACTCCAAGCATGGATATACAAATTGCAAGTAACTTTGAGAGACTTTTATACGATGTAAAAGACTGTAATTCAGAAGCTACAAAAAATGTAATGAGCAAAATAAAAAATAATACCTATCAAATCGATAATATTGACTTAGATAAAATTAAAAAGAATTTTACATCAGAGATGTTAAACGAAAATGAAACCATCTCAATAATTAAAGATATATATGAAAAAAATAAAGTAGTAGTCGATCCTCATACTGCTGTTGGTATTGGGGCTGCAAGAAAACTTGGACTAGAACAAAACTGTGTTGTTTTATCTACAGCACATCCATGTAAATTTCCAAAAGCAATAGAAGAAGCAATCTCAAAAACTGAAAAATTACCAGACAGTCTTAAATATGTTTATGATAAAGAGGAAAAATTTAAAGTTCTTTCTAATGATATAAATAAAGTCAAAGATTATGTAACAAATTCAATATGAAATTAAATATAAAAGACCAAATACCTGATAAGGAAATTTTTCATTTAGTAGATGGAGAACCACAAACTAGCAAAATCAGAGAAGTCTTAGGTCATGGTAAAGTTGTTTTGTTTGGATTGCCTGGTGCATTTACATCAACCTGCTCAAAACTCCATCTACCTGGATATGTTGCGCATGCAGATAAATTTAGAGAAAAAGGTATAGAAAATATATTTTGTCTATCCGTAAATGATCCATATGTAATGGATGCTTGGGGACAAGCTCATAACATCGAAAATAAAATAACAATGTTATCTGATCCTTATTTATCATTTACAAAGGCAATCGGTGCTGAAGTTGACAGGAATTCTAGAGGCATGGGAATTAGATCAAATCGATATTCTATGGTGATTGAGAATTTGGAAGTAACAAATATCCAAGTTGAAAAAGAAACAAAAGAATGTGGTCTATCTGCAGCGGAAAGCATTCTAGATATACTATAAATAGGATGGCAGTTCTGTTGTCAGTTG
Source organism: uncultured Pelagibacteraceae bacterium (assembly GCA_902625715.1). Lineage (GTDB taxonomy): Bacteria > Pseudomonadota > Alphaproteobacteria > Pelagibacterales > Pelagibacteraceae > Pelagibacter. The sequence goes on from CACOCP010000004.1 coordinate 63,272, forward strand.
CCCCAATAAGCCTGTTATAATATTATTTTTTTTCCCACATTAATGGGAAATAATTATCATCTAAAATATCACTGTTTTGTTTTTTGTATTTTTTATATATTTTTGCGGTTCCACCTTCGTTGGTGGGGTGAAATCTAGCATCACTAGGAACACAATGAGAAACGATTGCTCTTCTATTATCTTTAGAAGTATTAATGCCCGAACCATGCCAAGTATTACCATGATGAAACGATACTCCTCCAGCTGGTACTTCTACATAAGTTACATCAATTTTTTTATTATTTCTTTCAGCAAAAATATTTAACTCTTTTTTATAGTCTTCTGGTGAATGAAATTCTCCTTTTGGAGGTTGAAGTCCCCATCTATGTGAGCCTTTAATATATTCTAAAGTTCCCATCTCTCTTGATGTATTGTCTAAAGACATCCAGCAAGTGATCATAGTCTGAGGTATTAGCCAATCATCATAGGCGGCATCCTGATGAAAACCCAAAGTCTCACCACTCGGTGGTTTCCACAAAATATTATCTTGAACAAGCCTTGCTCCTTTCCAGTTCATTAAAATAGAACAACATTTTCCAATTAATTTATGGCAAACAAATTCTCTTATTAAATTATCAGATTTCCATGCATTGCAAATCTGACGAGTAGCATATGCATTATCTTTATCAAATTTCCAGTTCCACTCATCTGGCTCTATACCAGTTTCAAATTCACCTCTAAAAAGAGGTTCAAATTTACTTCTTAGTTTATCTAGGTATTTAAGATCTATAAATTTATCCAAAATTATAAACCCATCATCATTGAAACTATCAATTAAATTTTTGCTTAGTTCTAAATTAATCATCTAATCTATAATTTTATTGTATGGCTATTATTTTACTAATATTTCTTAACTAGCTGCAGTTTCTCTTGCCAACAAATCTACTTCATTATTCAATTTATCAGTAGAATGAGCTTTCACCCAACTCCACTTAATTTCGTATGAATTTGTAAGATTATCTAATTCTGTCCAAAGTTCTTTATTTTTGACCTCTTTTTTACTCGCTGTTTTCCAGCCATTTTTTTTCCAGTTATGTATCCATTCGGTTATTCCAGTTTTAACATATTTAGAATCTGTAAATATTTGAACTTTACTGCCTTTTGGAATTTTTTTTAACGCTTTGATTGGAGCAAGTAATTCCATTTGATTATTTGTTGTCTCTTTTTTGTGTCCTTTGATTTGAGTTTTTTTTCCGTTTTCAATAATTATTGCAGCCCATCCACCATCTCCTGGATTTCCAATACAAGATCCATCTGTATAAATTTTAATCATTAACAATAGTCTTTAAAAGAACTCAATTTTTTATGAAATTCAAGTTTTTGAATATATTCTTTTGGATCTTTTATTTTAATAATGGCGGTTTTAGGAGTATTTAGATAATCGTAAGATCTCGTAAGCAAATACCTTAATGCCGATCCTTTACACAGTGTATTAAAACTATTTTTCTCTAATTTGTTCAATTTTCTTACAGTTTGATAGCCTTTCAGCAAACTTGATGATTTTTTACTGTTCATTACAAACTTACTGCTTTTTTTATTAAAACATAATGCATTCACACATATAGCTAGATCATATGCGTAATAATCATTGGAGGAAAAATAAAAATCAATAAAACCATGAAAGCGACCTTTGTAAAAAAATATATTATCTAAAAATAGGTCGCAATGAATAATTCCCATTGGAAGTTTTTTTGGCCAAACTTTTTTTATTTTTGCGTAATCTGTTTTCATTTGGAAAGTAAGATTATTAAATTTTTTGTTAATATTTTTGTTCACCTTTTTTAAAAGAGGCCCCCATGAATTTACAGAAAGTGAATTTTTTCTGTATATTTTTAATCGTTTGGATGCTTCGTGTAATTTAGCAATATTTTTTCCTATAACGAAGCATTCCTTAGAATTTAGATCATGTTTATCTTTGCCATCTAAAAATGTAACTAAGCAGGCCCTTTTTCCTTTAAGATTAAATAGATATTTATTTTTTTTGTTTTTGATTGGCTCTGGACACTTTATTTTAGATTTTGCAAGTCCTGACATCAGCTTCATAAAAAAAGGCAGGTCTTTTGAATTCACCCTTTTTTCAAAAATTGTTAGTATAAATTTTCTATTCTTTGATCTGATTAAGTAATTAGTATTTTCAATACCTTTTTTAATTCCTTTAAAATTTATAATTTTCCCAATATTAAATGTTTTTTCAATTAAACTAATCTCATCTAAACCTATCTTTGTGTAGACTGCCATTAGTTTAATTTTCCAGGTACTTTAAAAGTAATATTTTCCTTTGTGATTTCTACTTCCTCAATATCAATGGTGAACTGCTTTTTTAAGCCTTCAATAAAATCGGTAACCAAAACTTCAGGCGCTGATGCACCTGATGAAATTCCAATCGTTTTACAATTTTTAATTTTACTAAAAGGAATTTCGCTTTCAGAATGTATAAGTTCCGCTGAATTTGAACCATTCTTTTTTGCTACTTCAACCAATCTTACAGAGTTGGATGAGTTACGACTACCGATCACGAAAAACATTTCACATTTCGGGGCAATTTTCTTTACAGCATCCTGTCTATTAGTAGTTGCGTAGCAGATATCCTCTTTTTTAGGTTCATAAATACTTGGAAATTTGGATTTAAGGACTTTAATAATGTCTCTTGTGTCATCTACAGATAGAGTTGTTTGCGTGATGTAAGCAAGTCCTTTATTCGAATTATTATTATAATTTCTCGCATCTTCTGAATCCTCAATTAAATCTATCGAACCTTTAGGTAATTGTCCCATAGTACCAACAACTTCTGGATGATTTTTGTGACCTATTAGAAGAATATGCTTTCCTTGCTTATAAATGTTTTCAGCTTCTCTATGTACTTTCGAAACCAAGGGACATGTAGCATCAACATAAATCATTTTCAAATTTGATGCATTTTCTGAAACTGATTTTGGGACACCATGTGCAGAAAAAATAACTGGTCTTGTTTTATCTTCAATTTCATCAAGCTCCTCAACAAATACAGCTCCAATTTTTTTTAGACTTTCAACAACGTGTTTGTTATGAACTATTTCATGCCTAACATAAACAGGGGAGCCGTATTTCTTTAGACTTTTTTTTACAATCTCAATTGCTCTGTCAACACCAGCGCAGAAGCCTCTTGGTGCTGCTAAAAAAACTTTAATTCTATTACTTTTCATTTTTTTCAATTAAATATTCAAGTAATATATGTGGAAATGTTAAAGACGCCAATCCAATAAATATTACCATATTTATACTTTCATTTAGCTTAAATTCATATTGTAAAAAATATAAAGCAACCAAAAAAATAATTCCTGTAATAATAGTAAGTGGAAGTGCTTTTTTGATAAAAAGCAAGGCGCCCTTTTTAAAATTTTTGTTTAGTTCAAATATTAATTTAATTGAGTGTCTAAATGAATGAAGAAAACAAAAATAAATCGTAAATGCTAATAATGGGTCAAAGAAAATATTTAAAGTTACTATTGAAAAAAAATCCATAAATAAAATTGATTTTTCGTCATAATTTTTCTTGAAAGATAAAATTAAGTTCGAAAAAAATGAAACAATTAGGAATGCAACTAATATTTCGTCTTTAATAAACATGCTGTTTGATAAATTAAAATTAATTGTACTAAATATTTCTAATGTTTTTTCTTTATTAAATAGTAGGGGAGATATTATTATAATTGACCCCTTAAAAGTTTTTAAAAAAAAACTTTCTTCGTTTTTCTTATAAATAAATTCCGAATCTTCTTTGCCAAAATGATATGATGCAATAGCTAGAAATAATAATAGCAAACCACTTGGAAATAATATCCATAAAGTAATTATGCCTAGGCCAAATAAAACATAAATTAAATAGAAATAAGCAATATTTTTAATTCTATAAATCTTAATTAATTTTTTTCCTTTTATATTATCCAGAGCACCATGAGAAACACCTAAAATTAAAATTAAAAAAAAACATATGAAATAAAAAGAATTAGATCTCAGGTAATCAAATGATGAAATAAAGATACATGATATAAAAAAAACTAAAGAATGATTGTAATTGATTCTAACCATTTTTTATTTTTCAAATAGAGCTTTTAAAAAAATTATCTTTGGCATTTTCGATATTATCGATATATCTTCACCCCAATTACTTTTGTTAGACAAGAAATTAATAATTTTATCTGATTTAGATTTAAACATTTTATAAAATATATCCGGCATAATCCTAGGGTTCTTTTTTAATACCCTTAAGAAAATTTTGTCTAAAAACTCATATTTTGACGGTAATTTAAATGTTTTTCGAGATGCCAAGTTTTCTAGATTGTTTGCTAAGTAATTTGATTGATCTTGAATGTTCAGAAAAGTATAGCCCGTGCTTAATCTAGTCATACCACCTGCGGTCCCTATATTAATTATATTTTTATTATTTATATTTGAGGTTCTAAATAAAGGAATTTTTCCAACTTCCTTATAAATTAAATTGTAATTTTTCACATTTAAATGATTTTCAATATAATCTTTAAGCTGCTGGTCGTATTCCTCCTCTTCATGGTTGCTCATAGTTGACAGCCATGTTGTTTCAACTAATGCCTTTTTTTTTGTAAAAGGAAGAGTGTAAAAAAAATGGACACTTTTTTTTTGATCACAATTGAAATCCATAAGATTTAAAATTTTGTCATCAAAAATTTCTTTTTTAGCTTCAATTTCATATCCACAAAAGTGTTGCCAAAGTTCACCGCTAGCATTATCAATTTCTGGAACACTATTAAAAATAACAGATGAATTTAAATTAACTTCATTTTTACTTTTTAAAAAATGTACATTTTTATTTTGTTTTAGCTTGTTTATGATTTTATTGTAGAATAAGCCGCTATCTATAGATTGATAAGGAAATTTTTTGCAGTTTTTATAAAGAGTACCTTTTTTTGAATTTATTGAAAATTGGTCCCAACTTTTTATTACACAGTCTTCAAAATCATGTTCATTTACTTTCCAAAAAGACCAGGTTTTATCCCTATAGTATTTATCTCTATAGTCAATTATTGCTAAAGATTTATTTTGCAGTTTCGATTTTATTTCTAATTGGTAGGCTAAGGATAATCCACTACAACCTCCACCAATAATTATGATATCAAAATCTCTCATTTAAATTTATTTCTTCCATAATAATTTTATGTTTATTTTCTGTTTCATGTATTTTTGGTTCCTTTGTAAAACTCAGCTTAATCATATCTAATAGAGATATAAAAGTTTGCGCTATTTTACCAAAATTACTGACAAATATTTTTCCTGATTTTTCATACTCATTAAAATCTTTTTTGTTTTTAATTTTATGTCCTATTTTTCTATACACCCTTCTTGCGACACAGATTGAAAATCTTAAACGAAATGGAATTTCTTTAATTGAATAAAAGCAACTTTTGTAAAAACTCTCTGCAAGATCTAAAGTTTTCAATATATTTTCAATTTCAGGATTAATATAATGTCTATTTAGATTCTGATCTTCAATTACATCTCTTGAAATGTTTGTTAGCTGCATTGCTATTCCTAGATCTATTGCAGCCTTAAATGCAATCTCTTTTTTTACTTTAAGAATTTTTGCCATCATTAATCCTACTGTCCCAGCTACTCTGTATGAATATATCAGTAACTCTTTCTCAGTTTTAAATTCCACTCTTTCTTTTAAATCACTTTCAACACCATCAAATAGATCATAAATTATATTAGTAGAGATATTTGTATCTTCTATTAATCTCCACATGTTTCCAATTATTGGATTTGAGAAGTTTTTAGATTTAAAATTATTTTTAAATTCTTTAAATTTTAATTTTCGAGCTTCTAATTCCCCTGGCTCGTCTGCAATATTGTCTAAAAATCTACAGAAATTGTATAAATCAGAGCACTTTTTATAAGTTTCTTTAGTTAAAAAAAAACCAGCCCAGCTAAAGGATTTAGCGTAAATTGACAAATAGTTTTGACTATCCATTAGATTAATTTGTCTAAAACTTTTGCAGAAGAAAGAACTCCTGGAACACCAGCGCCAGGATGCGTTCCTGCCCCAACAAAATATAGACCATCAAAAATTTCAGACTTATTGTGAAATCTAAAATATGCTGATTGTGTAAATTTTGGCTGTATTGAAAAACCAGAACCAAATTTTGTATTTAACTCATTTTCAAAATAATCAGGTGTTAAATAAAAATCCTCGACGATATTATTTCGGAGATCAGGCATTAAAATTTCCATTTTATCAATAACTAAGTTTTTCATTTCTTCACCTTTATCTTTCCAATTAATTCCAGATTGATTATTAGGTACGGGTACTAAAACATAAAAACAATCATTACCTTTTGGTGCCATTGATTCATCAGTAGCTGTTGGTCTATGAAGATAATAACTGATATCTTTGTTTATTATTTTGTTATCAAATATATCTTTCAAGTGTTCTTCATATTTTTCACCAAATTTTATTGTGTGATGCTCAATATTTTCATATTTTTTATTAGTGCCAAAATAATATACAAACAATCCCATTGAATATTGCATACGTTTCATTTTCCAATTAAAAACTTTGTTTAAATTCTCATTTATTAAACTTGAATAAACCGCAGGAGGATCTGCATTACATATAACATTATTAGTACTTATTTCACTTCCATCATCTAACTTTACTGATGAAATTTTTTTATTTTTAGTAATTAATTCAACTACTTCTTTTCCCTTAATAATTTTAATATTTTCCTCAATCATAAGTTTTTCTAGACCATTCACTATTTGACCAGTTCCTCCCATTGAGTAATGAATTCCCCATTTTTTTTCTAAATACAAAATTAGTCCGTAAATTGATGTTGTAGTAAAAGGATTTCCTCCGACTAATAATGGATGCATGCTTAGAAGTCTTCTTAATTTTTCATTTTTAATGTAAGAAGAAACTAAACTATACACTGATTTATAACTTTTAAGCTTAAGCAAGGAAGGTATTTGTTTAAACATAAACAAAGGCTTATTAAATGGGACATCCGATAATTCAGTAAATCCTTTATCAAATATCTTTTTTGTAAAATTTACTAATTTTTTGTACCCAATAAAATCTTCCTTACTAAGTTTTTCAATTTGATCCTTCATTTTTTCCTCATTACCTGAATAATCAAATTTACTACCATCTTCAAAAACAAATCTGTACCAAATATCCAAAGGTTTCAAATCTATATAATCCTTTGAATTTTTATTGAACAGTTTAAAAAGTTCTTCTATTAAATAAGGTGCAGTTATAACAGTTGGACCTGCGTCAAAAGTAAATCCATTTTTTTTGAAAACACGCGCTCGTCCACCCAAATCATTGTGTTTTTCAATTATGGTTACATCATGTTTCTTTGCTCTAAGTCTCAAAGCTGATGCTATACCACCAAAACCTGAGCCAATTACTATAGAATTCATTTTTAAAATTTTATCTTATTTTTGAAAAAAAAACGAACCTTAGAATATGGGTTATGAATTAACCTTTTTTAATTCAACTTTAGCTTCCTCAAGATTTTTTTCAAATAATGTGTCTAACTTTGATTTATCCATAGAAGTTGATAATGTTTCTTTAACTGCGTCAATTGCAATGCTAATGGATGTATCTTTGATATTTTTAATTGCAGCATCCTTCATTTGAGATATTTTTATATTAGCTAAATTTTTCTTAATTTCCGCTGATTTTGAGAATTTTTCAGACATATCTTTAATAAGTTTTTCAGTTTCAATATTTGCTTGATCAATAATTTTTTTCTTTTCTTGCTCTGCAGAATTCAATTTATTTTGTGCATCATCTAAGAGTTTTTTTGACTCAGATCTTAATTTCTCGCTTTCATCAATTTCATTTTTTATGTCAATAATCATCTTACTCAGCAAACTATTAACATTTTGTGGGACTTTTAGATAAACTAAGGCTGCGAAAAAAATTACGAATGAAACAGCCACCCAGAAAGTTGCATCAAACATTTTTTCTATTCTCCTTAGACTTATTGGTTAATCCATTCACAACTGAAGAAATACTTTCTTTATTAATTTCCTCCCCAATTAATTGTTGAATTAAACTTAATGATGTTTCAGTAGCTATCTTCTTAATATTCTCTGTTGAATTATTATTTAATGATTGAATTTCTTTTTCTGCAGAACTTATTTCCTCTTCTAAATTCTTTTCCATTTCAGATCTTTTTTTGTCTATTTCATTAAGAACTTTTTGACGAGCTTCATTAAATAAATTTTTTGCCTCTAATTTGCTGTTTAAAATAATTTTATCAAATTCTTTTAGTTTTTCTTCGCTTTCCTCTCTTTGTTTTTCTGCAATCTCTATATTTTCTAAAATCTGTGATCGTCTACTCTCTAAGTTATTACTTATTTTAGGCAATATGACTTTTGACAAAATAACATATAAGGCACCGAACGTTATGACAAGCCAAACAATTTGAGATATCCAAAATTCTGGATTTAGTTGTGGCATGCCTCCACTCTCAGCACTTTGTACTTGAGTTATTAGTACAAAGCTAAAAAGAATTTTAACAATTATTTTTTTTAGCATTAATTAAAATGCGAATAAAATAATTAGTGCAACTACTAGACCAAATAATCCTGTTGCCTCTGCTAATGCAAATCCTAAAAGTAAATTTGGAAATTGCTTTTGGGCTGCAGATGGATTTCTCATAGCGCCTGAAAGGTAATTTCCAAAAATTATCCCTATTCCAACTCCGGCACCTGCAAGAGCTATTGCTGCTAGTCCAGCTCCAATCATTTTTGCTGCTTCTAATTCCATTATATCCTCCTTGTAAGTTGTTAATGGTGTAAATTTAATGCATCATTTAAATAGATGCAGGTTAATATTGCAAAAACATAAGCTTGAAGAAAAGCAACTAATATCTCCAAACCTGTTAGAGCAACTGAAAAACTTAATGGTAGCCATCCTCCCACAATCCCAAGACTAACAACAAATCCTCCAAATACTTTCATCATTGTATGACCAGCCATCATGTTTGCAAATAATCTTACTGACAAACTAATTGGTCTACTTAGATAAGAAATTATTTCTATTACAACAATTAATGGCAAGAGAACCATTGGAACTCCACTTGGCACAAATAATTTTAAGTAACCAAGGCCGTGTTTAATAAATCCAATAATTGTAACTCCAATAAATATAAAAGCTGCAAGCACAAAAGTAACAATTATGTGACTTGTAACCGTAAATGAATAAGGGATCATCCCAAACATATTGCAAAATAGGACGAACATAAAAAGTGAAAATATAAATGAAAAATATGGTTTTGCTTTTGTTCCAGCTGTGTCGCTTATCATTTTTGACACAAACGAATAGGTTAACTCTGCAAGCAATTGTAATTTATCAGGTATTAGTGATTTTTTTTTAGCACCTAAGTTCAAAACTATTAAAATAGCTATTGTGCTAATAACCATAAATAAACTTGCATTAGTAAATGAAATATCAACGCTACCTAATTTTATTTCTGGACCAATTCGGTATACATTGAATTGGTTCATTGGGTTTGCTGCCATTAGTAATCTACTTTTGCATTTTTTTTGCGGTTTTAACCACGTTCATAATTCCTGCAGCCACCCCTACAAAAAAAAATATTAAAATTAACCAGGGCTTAGTACCAAACCAATTGTCTAAAATAAACCCAATTATTGTCCCAACAGCTACAGCAGATACTAATTCTGTGCTCATTTTGAACGCTGTTCCCATACTAGAGCTAGATTTTTGGTCTTTTTGATCTTTATGAACTTCTGCTTTATTTTTTGCAATTTTTAAGCGAGATTTGATTTCATCATCTGGCATTTGATTTAAGCAACCATGCTCTCGGCTTTTTGAAGATCAACAGCAACTAGCTGGCTAATCCCTTTTTCTGGCATTGTAACTCCGTAAAGTCTGTCCATCTTTGACATTGTTAAAGCATGATGGGTAACAATTATAAATCTTGTTGATGTTATTTTAGTTAACTCAGTTAACAAATTACAAAATCTTGTAACGTTAGCATCATCAAGAGGCGCATCAACTTCATCCAGGACACATATTGGCGAGGGGTTAGTTAAGAATACTGCAAAAATTAAAGACAGAGCTGTTAAAGCTTGTTCCCCTCCTGATAACAAAGTAATTGATTGAAGTCTTTTACCAGGAGGACTAACTAACATTTCTAGCCCAGCATCTAACGGATCATCAGAATCAACAAGCTCAAGTTTTGCATTTCCACCATTAAATAATTTAGTATAAACTTCATTAAACTTTCTATTAACTTTTTCAAAAGCCTCAAGTAATCTCTCTCTTCCTTTCTGATTAAGCTCAGAAATACTTTCCTTTAGTTTGATTATAGCGGTCACAAGATCTTGTCTGTCTTTTTCCATTTTTTTTATTTCTACTTCATACTTTGAAGTTTCTTCGTCAGCTCTTAAATTTACCGATCCTAATTTCTCCCTTTGCCTTTTTTTCTCATCAAGCAACTCTTCTTGTGTAACTACATCAGGAAATTCAACTTCTTTTTCTAAATTTGAAAATTCTAACAATTTTTCTTCACCTAGATTTAATTCTGCATTTACTCTTTCTAGTAAATCACTTCTTCTCTTACTCAAACCATCTATAGTAGCACCTGAACTAGCTTTTCTCTCTCTGATCTCAATAGAATTTTCTTTGGTATCTTTTAATTCATTACTTAATTTTAATATTTTATCATCAATTTCTTCAATGATAGTCTCATTTTCATTTTGTTCCTTTTCTGAAATTCTTAAACTTTCAGAAATCTGTCCTTTTTTCTCTGCTTGCAGTTGGGGCTGTTTTTCAAGATCATTCAATTTTAATGTTTGTTTATTTTTTCTATCATTTAATTCCTTCACCATTTTTTCAGAATTAGTTAATAGATTTTTCCAACTTCCAATTTCTAGATCTATCTTTTGAATTCTTTCATTTCTTTTAAGAGACTCTTTTTTAATATTTTGGTTATTGCTATAAATATCTGCATATTTTTCTTGAAGTTCTTTAATTATTTCATTTGTTGCGTTCAATACTGTGATTTTATCACCACCCTCTGCTTCTTTAATCTTTATATTTAAATAAGATAAGTTCTCTTTACATTCATCCAAAACTTTTAAGGCAGCAGAATTATTTTGTTCATTTATTAAATTTTTTGCAGCTACTATCTGATCAATAATATTATTAATTTGTTCAATATTCTTCTTTAAATTTTCTGAGCTAAATGTATCTAAAATTCTATCTACTTTATCTTGTTCTCTTTTCAAATTTTCTTTTGCAACATCTAGATCTTGATTAGATAATTTTTCAGTTTCGTAATACTTGGAATCTATTTCTATTAACTCGCCTTTTTCTTCTTTAAGTCTTTTTTCATTTGAGTTTGCATCAATTATAATACTTTTTTCCCTATCAATATCTTCATCGATCATTCTTAGTGAATTTTTTATAGACTTTATTTCTTCTTCAATTCTCTCATTTTCTTCATCAAGACTTTTCAATTCTAAATTAAGCCTCTGAATTTTCGATAGATTTTCAATGTTTCTTTCTTTGATTGGTGTTACCTTGTTAGTTTCATCTGTAATTCTTTTTTCTAAATTTTCTAACTGTGAATTAAACTCTTTAACTTGATCTTCCGCCTCAGTATTTATTTCATTTTCTAGTTTTATTTCATGATCAATCTCTTTAAGTTTTAAATAATATAGACCTGCCTCAACTTTTTTAATTTCCTCAGATACTGATTTATATTTTGCTGCCTCTTCTGCTTGCTTTTGCAAATTTGCAAGCTGTCTTTCTTGTTGTCTTCTCAATTCGTCCGCTCTTTTCAAGTTATTCTCTGCTGCACTTAATCTAAGTTCTGCCTCGTGCCTTCTAACGTGTAAACCTGCAATTCCTGCTGCTTCCTCTAGTATTGCTCTTCTGTCAGCAGGTTTTGCTGTTACCAAAGCTCCAATTCTACCTTGGCTAATTAAAGATGGTGAATGTGCTCCAGTAGATAAATCTGCAAAAAACATTTGCGCATCTTTTGCTCTAACTTCTTTATTATTTATGTAAAATTTCGATCCTTTATCTTTTTCAATTTTTCTTCTGATTTCTATTTCATCAAGCTCATTGTATTGTATTGGTCCGTCTTTATTTTCATTGCTCAACGCAATAGATACTTCTGCAATATTTTTTGATGGTTTATTAGATGTTCCAGAAAATATAACATCTTCCATCCCAGAGCCTCTCATACTTTTTGCTGATGTTTCTCCCATACACCATCTTAAAGATTCAACAATATTTGATTTTCCACAACCATTTGGACCAACGATACCTGTCAAACCTTCTTCAATAAGAAAGTTAGTTTTTTCAGCGAATGATTTAAATCCAGTAAGCTGGATTTTTTTAAATTCCATTCGCTAACTTATATCAGTTTTTCTATGTATTTTTTTAATTTTTTATAGTCTGTTGGATTATCAAACTTTTTACCGTTAATTATTAGAGTAGGAGTTGCTTTAACTTTATATTTTTTTACACCATTGATTCGGTCTTCAAGTATATGATCTTCTACAGATTTATCAGCTAAACAACTCTCAATATCTATTTTGAAACTTGAATTCTCTACAAGCTCTTTAATGTTTTTGTTTGCATCATCAATTGAACCACCTCTTACCCATTCACCTTGTTTCTCATAGAGAAAGTGCAAGACTTCAGAATTCCCGTCTTTTTTGCAATGAGCAATTTTTGCTGCATTAAATGCTGCGATATCTAAAGGAAAATTTTTATATTCAATTGAAACAAAACCTTTATCAATAAACTCTTTCTTTAATTCTGGATAAATTTTCTTATGGAAGTTTGCACAAAAACCGCAGGTTAAAGATTCAAATACTACTAACTTGACTTTTGCATCAACATTTCCATCAATTATTGGTTTTACATCAGAACTAGAGATATTAGGGAATAAAAAGAATGATAATAAAAAGGTTAATAAAATTTTTTTCATTTTTTTTTGTATAAATTGCTTAACTCAATCAAAGAGTTTCTAATTTTTTCATTTTTAATATTACTTATGTCTTTTATGTGTTTGTTTTTTGTCGCATAATCAGTGCTTTTTTTGAGCTTTTTTTCCAAAAATCCCTCAAATGTATTTAGTTTTATAGTTTGAACAACTTCATATCCAAAGAATGCATTCATTTTTTTTATGATTTCATTTTTAGAATATTCTAAATTCACTTCAGACCCTCTTTTAACCATTATAGTCAAACAACTATTTTTTACCTTATTAGATCCCTTAAATGATTTTGGATAACATTCTTTAAATAATTCTTTACCAACTATATATTTCCAATTATCAAGAGTTTTATTATAAACATCCCCTTTTTTATTAAGAATTCTTTTTGCCTCTGTGGGTAAAGTATCCTTAAAAGATCTTAAACCTTGAATGAATTTATATCTCTGCTTAGTATTATATTTAATATTCATATGATAAATCAAAACATACCAAAAAAAATTCTATATTGGTATGATAATAATAAAAGAACCTTACCTTGGAGAAAAAAAGTTTCGAAAAAAAAACAAAACTATTTTACTCTTGTAAGTGAATTTATGCTTCAACAAACACAGGTTAAAACTGTTATTCCTTATTTTGAAAAGTTCATTAAAGAATTTCCAAATTTAAAATTATTAGCTGAGTCAAGTGATCACAAAATTTTAAAAAACTGGGAAGGACTTGGGTATTATTCTAGAGCAAGAAATTTGAAAAAAACTGCTATAAAACTATTAAAGGATTTTAAAGGTGAGTTGCCAGAAGATATTGAAACACTTAAATCTCTTCCAGGAATCGGTGAGTATACTTCTAGATCAATTTTAGCAATTGCACATAATAAGCCTTATATTCCAATGGATGGAAACGTTGAAAGAATACTAAAAAGAGTTTTTTTACTTAAAACAGATTATGAAATATCAAAAGAAAACTTAAATAAAAAAAAATCTTTTTTTGGATTTTCAAAAAGATCAAGTGATTATGCACAAGCAATCATGGAGATAGGAGCATTAATTTGTAAACCTCCATTACCATATTGCATTCACTGTCCACTTACACAAAATTGTAAGGCTTACAAAAAAAAAGATTTTTTAATCAAATCTAAAAATAAATTTAACAAAATAAAATACTTTGAAGCAAATGTTAATAAATATAAAAATAATTATTTATTAATAAAAAATAAAAAATTCAATTTTTTAAAAAATTTGATCATTTTTCCGATGATAGAAATAGATGAGAATAAATTTGAAAATTCAACTCAAAAAAAAATAAATGTAAAAATGTCAAACATGGATATGAAAATTATTATTAACAAAAATACAAAAGTTAAAAAAACAAATAACAGTATAATTTTGGATAAAGAAAGTATTAAAAACTATATTTTACCTTCATTTACAAAAAAAATATTAAATTCAGTATCACAATAAAATGAAAAGTATTGCAATAATTGGATCTGGGATTTCTGGTCTTTTTCTCGCAAATCTTTTAGAAAACAATACCTCTTTTTCTTATAAAATTTTTGAAAAAAAAGCCTCATTAGATTTAAGTGATGGTTATGGGATACAGTTATCAGTTAACAGCATTAATCTTCTAAATAAAATTGGTTTTAAAACAATTAATGCGAGCGAAGTATTTTTTCCAAAAAAAGTTAATTTCTTTGATGCAAAAGTGTTAGAAAAGATATGTGATATTGATTTATCTCAATTTAACTTCGAGAATAACAGATACACAACATTAAAAAGATCAAAATTAATAGAATTTTTATTAAGTAATATTTCAAAAAATAAAATCATTTTTAACTCGGATCTCATCGATGTTGAGGAATATGAGAAATTGAAATTATCTTTCAGCGATAATCGCAAAGAGGAATTTGATTATATAGTTGCAGCTGATGGAGTTTATTCTAGAACAAAAGAAATTTTATTTAAAAAAGAGGGTACACCAAAGTATTTTAATTCAATTGCGCTAAGAGGGAATATTCAGAACTTCGAAAATTTAGATATTTCCCTATATCTAGGGCCAAATTTTCACTTTGTAATTTATCCTATCAATCAAAATAACGAATTTAATTTTATATCTATAGTAAGGAAAAAACTCATTGAATCTGAGATTACAAATAGAGATCTATTTAAAGACAAAAGTTTTATAAATAATTTAATGAGCCAGATTTCTTCAAAATCGGATTTAAATTTAACTGAGTTAGTAAATGAAGTTAAATGCTTTCCGATTTTTGTGAGTAAAAAAATTAAAATACCTAGTAATAAAAATATTTTTTTAATGGGAGATGCTTTCTTTTCATTTCCACCCTCTTTTGCTCAGGGAGCATCACAATCAATTGAGTCTGCAAATGATCTTTTCAATGATTTAAATAATAATTTATCAAATTATTATAAAAAAAGAGCTTTAAAGACGAAACAGATTAATTCTAGATCTTCTATTAATCACTATGCGTTCCATATTTCAAATCCTGTAAGCGTTTTTTTTAGAAATATTTTTCTTAAATATCTCTCTAAAAATAAAAGTTTTTTAGAAAATTATTTGGGTAAAATTTATAAGAATTAAGCTTTTGACCGTAGACGTTGCCTAAGTTCATCAATAGGCTTTAAACTATTTCCTACTTGATAATGCCAATAGGTCCAACCATTACAGCTTTCTGCGCCTAATATCTGAGCAGCAACTTTGTGAATAGATCCCTCGTTCTCTTTATGCTTAATGCTTCCATCAATCATAACTTTTGCAAATACTTTCTTTTTTTGGTCGTAAATTTCCGTACCAGGCTTAATAACACCTAATTCAATTAACGAACCAAAGGGTACCCTCGGCTTTGATTTATTATTCTGAAGTGTATCTAAATATTCGTCCTTGATAATTTTAGTATTTTTTATCCGTTTGTTTGCAGCTTCAAAATATTTTTTTTCTTTTTCTATTCCAAAATAATATCTTCCTAGTTTTTTTGAAACCACAGCTGTCGTACCTGATCCTAAAAAAGGATCTAAAATAAAATCATTTTTATTTGTAGAGGCTAATACTACCCTATGTAGTAAAGCTTCTGGTTTTTGAGTAGAATGTACTTTCGTCCCATTATCTTTTAATCTTTCTTTACCGTTACATATTGGTAAATTCCATGTGGATCTCATTTGTAAATCATCGTTAAATGACTTCATTGATTGATAATTAAAAGTGTATTTTGACTTTTTACTTTTAGATGCCCAAATCAATGTTTCGTGAGCATTAGTAAACCTGGTACCTCGGAAGTTTGGCATAGGGTTATTTTTATTCCAGATTACATCATTTAAAATCCAGAAACCAAGATCCTGAATTATTTTTCCTACTCTAAAAATATTATGATAACTGCCTATGACCCAAATAGACCCATCTTTTTTTAATATTCTATTTGATTGCTCAAGCCATTCGTATGTAAAAGCGTCATATGATTTGAAACTCTCAAATTGATCCCATTTATCATCCACGGCATTTACTCTAGATCTGTCTGGTCTAATTAAACTGTTTTGTAATTGTAAATTATAAGGTGGATCTGCAAAAATTAGATCAAATGTTTCATCAGGAATTTTTTTTAATTCTTTTAGACTGTCCCCATTAATAATTTTATTATGTAAATTTTTAATTACCATTTTTAAAAAAGTAATTAGACTCCAGGGCAGATTCTGCGTCAACCAGAGATTGAAAAAAATAGACTCTACTTGTTGTAATTTTTAGTTGGGACTCAATATGTTGTGTATAGGCCTAAAGTTTTTTCGATGATGCTTCGTTATACCAAATTTCTTAATGGCCTTTAGATGTTCTTTAGTTCCATATCCTGCATTTTTTTCCCAAGCATATTCTCTAAATTTTTTTGACATATTTGTAATTAGCCGATCCCTTGCAACTTTAGCAATTATTGAAGCTGCCGATATTTCAGATATTTTTTGATCTCCCTTAATTACACACTTAACTTTATAACCTTTAATTTCTGGTAATTTATTTCCATCAATCAATGTTGATGTAGGCTTAATTTTAAGTTTTTTAATCGATCTTTTCATAGCTAGTAAAGATGCATTTAAAATATTCAATTTCTCAATCTCTTTTAAAGATGCAGATCCAATGCTCCAGATAGAGTTTTTTTTAATATATTTTTCTAAAATATTCCTTTTTTCTTTTGAAAGTTTTTTAGAATCTTTGATCTTACTTTTATCTATATTTTTTTTAAATATTACTGCAGCAGCATATACTGGGCCAACTAAACTTCCTCTTCCAACCTCATCAACTCCAGCTACCTTTTTCATTATTTAAAAAAAAAATGATAAATAATTAATCCAATAAATAAACCCTTGAAGAATGATATCAAAACTAACCTATAATCTGAAAGATTAAATTTTTTTTTGCAAAAATTTAAGTATTTTTTATGCAATTCTATCATAAATTTATAAATTTATTTTTAATTCATCAATTTTTTTTCTTATTTCTTTAAGATCTGCCCAAGAATATTTTTTTTGCTCTGGTTGCCTTAAAAGATACGCTGGATGAAATGTTATCATTGTTAAGTAGCTTTTATTATTTATAATCACTCCTTTCCAATTTCCTCTTTCTTTTGAAATTTTAATTTTTGATCCAAATAACGACTCCATTGCAGTGCTACCCATTAAAATTAAAATCTTTGGATTTATTATTGATATATGTTTTCTTAAATATTCTGAGTATCGTGTTATTTCAGCAGGCTCTGGTTTTCTATTATTAGGAGGTCTATAATTTACAACATTTGTAATATAAATATTTTGTCTATTTATATTTATTGCTTTTAGCATTTTATTTAATAATAAGCCTGCATCTCCTACAAAAGGTTTGCCAATTTCGTCTTCTTTTTGACCAGGTCCTTCTCCAACAATCATTATTTTGCTATTGGAATTTCCATCACTGAATACCAAGTTTTTAGCACTTTCCTTTAGCTTACAATTTTTGATATTTTGTAAATCATTTTTTAGTTTTGTTAGGAGAGAAATCTTATCTTCTAGTTCTGGTTTAGTTTTAAATCTATTTATCGGTTTGTCGCTAAAGATGAATTCTATGTCGTTGGGATCATTGAATTCATTTAAAATGTCATTTTGATTTTTTTCCTCTAAAGTCATAAATTAAATTATGTTCTTAAAAATTTTTTATATTATTTTTGCTCTTTTATACCAAACTGTAGGTTATACTAAAACAAGCGATAAAAATGATTTTAATTATAAGTACCTTTCAAGCTATTTTTCTGCGCTAATTTCATTTGATAATCAAAAAAATAATAAAGCCCTAGAATTTTTTGAATCTTCAAAATATCTCAAAAAAAGGCATGATAATTATTTAAAAGAATACGTATATTCTCTGGTTCTAGATGGCCAAATAAAAAAGGCTGTAAATCAAATAAAATCATCGCGCAACTCAAAGAATTCAAATTTTTTTGAAGGTAAGCTTTTAATAGTTTTAGATTTAATGAATAAGAAAAAATATATACAAGCTTCAAAAATTATTAAGAATTTTAATGTATCAAACGAAAATACCTACGAGTTTATAATTATTAAAACTTTAGAAAGCTTCAATAATTTATTTAAAAATAAAAAATTACAATATTCAACAAGCGATTTTGGAAAATTCAGTTTGATAGTGAATGCTTTTCAAAATTGCTATTTGAATTCTAACAAAACAGATAGTCATTTTTTAAATTTAATTAATTCTGCTGAAGGAGATTACTCAAGATATTTATTTTTTTATTTATCAAATGTAATTGAAAATAAAAATTATAAAACAGCACAACAAATATCCAAAACAATTGAACCTTTTTCGAGTACGTTATTAATATCGCAATCAAAAAAATGGATAGATAATAAAAATTATAAAAAATTTAATAAACATTTTTCGTGTCAAAATGAAAATGATCTTCTATCAGAATTTTTTTTTCTTATATCTAATTTATATTCGTCACAAAATATTATTGAAACATCAAACTTTTATTTAAGTGTATCTAATTACCTAAACCCAAAATTTTATTTTAATTTATCTTTATTGGCAGAAAATTATTATGATAATGATAATTTTGAGATTTCGAGAAAAATATTGGAAAAATTTAGTTCAGAAGATGAAATTTATTTTTGGTATAAAATAAAAAAAATTGCTCAGATAATTTCCGAACAGGAAAATGATGACAAGTCTTTAAATTATATTGAAGATAATATTTCTGATTTAAAACAGAAATCACCTAAAATTCTTTTTGACTTAGCAAATATATATAAAAATTTTGAAAATTATAAAATAGCTATAGATTACTATACACAAGTTCTAAATCAGATTGATAAAAACTCAAATATGTATGCAGATATCTTATATAGAAGAGGTGGAACTTATGAGAGATTAAAAAATTATTCAAAAGCAGATAAAGATTTGTTGATGTCTTTAAAAATTCGACCCGATCATGCCTACACTCTTAATTATCTTTCGTATAGTTGGCTTGAAAGAAACATTAAAATAGAACAAGCTATGAAAATGTTAATGAGGGCCTACGAGTTAAGAGAGAACGACCCATATATAACCGATTCTGTTGGATGGGGATATTATTTGATTGGTGATTTTGTAAACGCAGAAAAATACTTAAGAAAAGCTGTTGAACTAATGCCAGATGACCCAATTGTTAATGATCATTATGGAGATGTTCTATGGCAACTAGATAGAAAATTACAAGCGAAATATTTTTGGGAACAAGTATTAGAGCTTGAAGATACAGAGGAAGAAATGAGAAAAGATATTGAGAGTAAACTTATTGATGGTCCTCGCAAAATATAATCGATGACATTTGACAAAATCCGATCATACGCAAAAATAAATATTTCTTTAGGTGTATTAAAAAAATTAAAAAACAAACATCATAAAATTGAAAGTTTAGTAAGCTTAATTGATTTATATGATCAAATTTATGTGAAAAAAATTAAAAGTAGAAGCCACAAAATATTATTTGATGGAGAATTTTCTAATGGAATAAATAAAAAAAATACTGTTTCAAATCTTATTCAAATATTAGATCAAAAAAGACTTTTAAATAATGAAAAGTATTTAATTAAAATTAGAAAAAATATACCTCTAAAATCTGGCCTAGGAGGTGGTTCAATGAATGCAGCAAGTCTCCTAAAATATTTCATAAAAAAAAATAATATAAAACTTAACCGCAATGATATTTTTAAAATCAGCTCAAAGATAAGCTCAGATACCATTTTAGGCTTAAACAAGAGTTCAATTATTTCAAAAGAAATGAGAATAAAATACGCTAAACTTAAATCGCCACTTCATTTAATATTAATTAAACCAGATTTTGGGTGCTCTACAAAAGATATATATTCAAAGGTTAAAAATTTCTCCAGAACTAAGTTAAAATTAAAGAGTAATAAGTTTTTGTCACTCAAATTCTTATCAAAATTAACAAACGATCTAGAAAATCCAGCATTTCAAAAGTATCCAAAACTAAAAAAAATAAAATTATTTGTTGAAAAATTAGATAATATTTTATTTTCTAGAATGTCAGGGTCTGGATCTTCAATCGTCTTATACTTAGCTACAAAAAACAATGCAAAAAAAGCTCAAAAAATATTAAAAAAAAAATATAAAAACTATTGGTGTATTTTATCTAAAACTATATAAAGCTTTTTTTTTGTGTTATACGAAAATAATTTTGGGGTGTAGCCAAGTGGTAAGGCAGCGGTTTTTGGTACCGCCATTCCTAGGTTCGAATCCTAGCACCCCAGCCAAATATGAACAATATATTTACTAAATTTTTCAATTTTAAAAAAAGATCAAATCAAAAGGAAATCTTATTTGAAAATATTAAAAATACATCAGATGTAAAATCTATTTTTAGTGCAATTTCTAATCATAATGAATGGAGTGATGTAAGATATGTTGGTGGATGTGTAAGAAAAATTCTAAATAACGAAAATTATGATGATATAGATTTAGCGACAAATCTTAATCCTGATCAAGTAAAAGAATGTTTGACATCAAATAAAATTGGTTTTTTTGAAACTGGAATAAAACATGGAACAATAACCGCAAGAATAGGTAATCAAAATTTTGAGATTACCTCTTTAAGGATGGATGTTAAAACAGACGGACGACATGCTGAAGTAACTTTTACAAAAGATTGGAAAGAGGATTCTATCAGAAGGGACTTCACTATAAATTCAATATATGCAGATATTGATGGAAATATCTTTGACCCAAATAATGGAGTGGAAGATTTACAAAATGGAACAGTAAAATTTATTGGAAATTCTTATGAAAGAATTCAAGAGGATTATCTTAGAATCTTGAGATATATAAGATTTTTTCTTTTGTATAGTAAGAAAGATCACAGCAATGAAATCAAAAAAACTATAAAACAAAATATTAGCGGTGTTGCCAATCTATCCAAGGAAAGATTATTAGATGAATTAAATAAAATATTTAAATCAAGGGCTTTATTTAAATTAGTTAAGGATAATTTTTCATATGAGATTATTTCACTTATTTTTCCTCAATTGATTAATCTCAAAATATTAAAAAAATTAGAAAAGAAAAAAGAAGAAATACTAATAAATAAAAGTTTCAATTTTTTATTAGCTCTATTAATTTTAGATGAGACAGATAATGCAGATTACTTTCTTTACAAATTCAATCTATCTAATGACGCTAAAAACAAAATAAAATTCCTAAAGTCTAATTTCAAAAATTTAAAAGAAAAAGATTTTTTTTCAAAAAAAAACCTTGAGAAAATCTTTTATTATAACAATAAATCGAGTGTAATTGATTTAATTGACTTTGAGTTAATTAAAACAAATACAAAAAAAAATAAATTAATTGAGCTTAAAAATTATTTTGAGAAAAAAGAAAAACCAGTTTTTCCTATAAAAGCAAAAAGTATTATGGAGAAATTTAATCTAAAAGAGGGTCGTGAGTTAGGACAAAAACTCAAAAATTTAGAAAATATTTGGGTAAACAACTCATTTAGTATTTCAGATAAAGATATTGAAAATACTTTTTCTAATTAAATATATTTTACATCAATTATTTCAAAATTTTTTACTCCTGCTGGTGTATTTACCTCCACAAGATCTCCTTTGTTTTTACCAATTAAACCTTTTCCTATAGGAGATTTGAAATAAAGTAACTTTTGTTTTAAATCGGCCTCATCTTTACCAACAATTTTGTAATTTATTTTTTCATTTGTATCTAAATTTTGTAGAAAAACAGATGAACCAAAAATAACTTTTCCATCATTAGAAATCTTGGTTACATCAATTACATTAGCTCTTGCTATAATATCCTCAACTTCTTGAATTCTTCCCTCATTATGAGACTGCTGTTCTTTTGCAGCATGATATTCTGCATTTTCTTTTAAATCTCCATGAGACCTTGCTTCTGCGATTGAAGCAACTATTTCTGGTCTCTTTTTTTCTTTAAGAAATATTAATTCCTCTTTTAGTTTTTCTAAACCATTAACAGTAATAGGTTCTTTTTCCATTTTATTTCCATTTAGCTATTGGTGGTAGAGACATTAAAATACCTTCAACATTTCCACCTGTTTGTAGTCCAAATTTTGTTCCTCTATCATATAATAAATTGAACTCAACATATCTACCTCTCTTCAAATATTGAATTTCTTTTTCTTTATCAGTCCACTTTTTTTTTGATTTTTTTAATATTATTTCTCTAAAAATATTTTTAAAACATAATCCTACTTCTCTTACAAAAGCAAAATCTTTCTCCCAATTTTCATTTTTATAATCAAAAAATATTCCACCAATACCTCTTGGTTCATTTCTGTGTGGTAGATAAAAGTATCTATCACACCATTTTTTATATTTTGAATAATAATTTTTATTATACTTATTGCATGCTTTTTTTAGTTCAGAGTGAAACCACTTTTCTAAATTTTTATCTTTTAGACATGGCGTTACATCCATACCACCGCCAAACCAACCATGAGAAGTAAATATGTATCTTGTATTAAAATGCATTGCAGGAACATTTGGATTTTTCATGTGCATTACAACAGAAATACCAGATGCCCAAAAATTTGGTTTTTTACTTGTTCCAGGAACTTTATTTCTAAATTCTTTTGAGAATTTCCCATAAACCTCAGAAAAATTTACACCAACTTTTTCAAAAATTTTTCCATTTTCAAATATTCTAAATTGACCTCCTCCCTCATTTGATTTTTTTCCTCTTTCCCAGTTTGTTATTTTAAATATATTTTTTTTACCCTCTAATTCTTCAATATCTTTACACAAAACCTCTTGAATAGTTTTGAACCAGTTTCGGGCTAATTTTTTTTTTATTTCATTATCCATTTTGTTTGTCTTAAATTTTCAGAAAGAGTTATAGCAACCGATACAGCCAGATTTAAAGACCTTTTTTCCTCTATCATTGGTATTTTAATTTTATTCTTGATTTTTTTGTGGATTGAATCTGGTACTCCAGCACTTTCTCTACCAAAAAGCACTGTATCATTTTTTTTAAATTTGAAAACATCAAGACCTGTTTTAGCTTTGGTTGTCATGAGAATAACTCTTTCACCTTTCTTTTTTGCAAAAAAATCTTCAGAGTCTTTATAAAAAGTAATCATTTTTTCATCCAAGTAATCCATAACTACTCTCTTAAATCTTTTATCGTTGAAAAGAAAACCACAAGGTTCAATTATTTCAAGATGAGCTCCAAGACAGGAGCAAGTTCTAATTATTGATGCTGTATTTTGAGGTATATCTGGCTCGTATAGAGCAATTTTAGGTACAGAAATCAAACGTTTATGTGTCATTGTTACCATAGAAAAATATCTTTTTTCTTATAAGAAATCATATATTACCAAAGTTATAAATAATTAAAGATGTCAGACAAAAACGATAAAAAAAAGACTGAAAGAAGAGATTTCCTATTTACTGCAACTGCAGCAGCAGGAGCAGTGGGAGTAGGTGCAGCAGTTTGGCCAATAATAGACCAGATGAATCCAGATGCCTCAGTAAAAGCATTAGCAAGTACGGAGGTTGACATTAGTTCTGTTCAGCCTGGACAATCTTTAACAGTTCTTTGGAGAGGAAAACCGGTTTTTATAAAAAGAAGAACAGATCAAGAAATTCAGAAAGCAAGAGAAGTAAGTTTAAATGATTTAAAACACCCAGAAAAAGATGAAGATAGAGTTCAAAAACCAGAGTGGCTTGTTATGTTAGGTGTATGCACTCATCTTGGATGTGTACCTCTTACTGACAAAGGTGATTATAATGGATGGTTTTGTCCTTGTCATGGTTCTCATTATGATACTTCAGGAAGAATTAGAAAAGGTCCAGCACCAACTAATATGGAAGTTCCAAAATATCAATTCGTCAACAATAATACAATTAAGATTGGATAAAAAAAATATATGAGTGATCACGAATATACACCTAATTCAAAATTTGGAAAATGGTTTAATGATAGATTGCCACTACTATCTCTCGTAAATCATTTAACAGATTATCCTACACCAAAAAATTTAAATTACTGGTGGACATTTGGTGGAATATTAACTTTTTGTTTAATTACCCAAATAGTTACTGGTTTAGTTTTAGCTATGCACTACATCGCCCATATAGACCATGCATTCAGTAGTGTGGAACACATTATGCGAGATGTGAACTATGGTTGGCTTATAAGATACGTTCATGCAAATGGCGCATCGATGTTTTTCTTAGCAGTTTACATTCACATATTTAGAGCATTATTTTATGGATCATATAAAGCTCCAAGAGAAATTATTTGGATTATTGGAATAATTATTTATTTATTAATGATGGCTGCAGCATTTATGGGCTATGTGCTACCTTGGGGACAGATGAGTTTTTGGGGAGCAACTGTAATTACAAATTTATTTAGCGCAATTCCGCTTGTTGGTGAGAGTATAACAACATGGTTATGGGGTGGATATTCAGTTGATAATCCAACTTTAACCAGATTTTTTACACTTCACTATCTAATCCCATTTTTAATTTTAGGTTTGGTGGTATTACACATTTGGGCACTGCATGTACCAGGGAACAACAATCCTGTTGGAATTGATATTAAAAAACCATCAAAAGATACCGTTCCATTTCATCCTTATATAGTAATAAAAGATGCATTTGCTCTTCTGATGTTTTGTATTTTATTTGCCATGTTTGTTTTCTATTCACCTAATGTTTTGGGACACGCTGATAATTATATTGAAGCAAATCCTTTGGTTACTCCTGCACATATTGTTCCAGAGTGGTACCTATTACCTTTTTATGCAATTTTAAGATCTGTACCTGATAAATTAATGGGAGTAATAGCAATGCTTTCAGCAATTTTAATTCTAGCAGCTTTACCATGGCTAGATACATCCAAAATAAGATCTGCAGTTTTCAGACCTTTGTACAAACAATTTTATTGGATTTTAGTTGCTGACGTTTTAATACTCGGTTACGTAGGAGCAATGCCTGCAGAAGGTCTTTATTTACTAATAGCTAGAATAGGAACTATTTACTATTTTGCACACTTTCTAATCATTCTTCCAGTTTTAGGTTTAAAAGAGAAAACAATACCGTTGCCATTAAGTATTACAGAACCCGTATTAGGTGGTTCCCCAAATTTTGCAGCCGCTAGAGACAAAACAGAGAAAATAAGTTAAGTGAAAAATATAATTAAATATTTAACAATTATATTTCTGATATTTGTCCCAAAATCTTTTGCTGCTGAAAATAACGCTAAATTTTTAGAAACAGACTGGACTTTTAAAGGTTTATTTGGAAAATTTGATAGAGCATCTTTACAGAGAGGATATCAAGTTTACACTGAAGTTTGTGCTTCATGCCATTCAATGAAATATTTGAGCTATAGAAATTTGGCTGAGAAGGGTGGACCAGAGTTTTCTGAAGCTCAAGCAAAAGCCATAGCAGCAAATTTTGAGGTAACCGACGGTCCTGATAGCACTGGTGAAATGTTTACAAGACCAGCAAAACTTTCAGATAAATTTGTAATGCCATATGCAAATGATGAGGAAGCAAAATCTGCCAATGGCGGAGCTTATCCACCTGATATGTCTGTGCTCGTTAAAGCAAGAAAGGGTGGAGCAGATTATGTTTATTCTTTATTGCTTGGGTACGAGGACCCGCCTTCTGGGATAAAGTTAGATGATGGTGTTTATTACAATAAGTACATGTATGGGAACAAAATAAAAATGCCTGCTCCATTATCAGATGATTTAGTAGAGTATTCTGACGGTACAAAAGCTACGCAAGAGCAAATGGCTAAAGATGTAGTAAATTTCTTAATGTGGTCAGCTGAGCCTCACTTAGAAACAAGACATAAAACTGGATTTAGAGTTATATCTTATTTAATTATACTTACTGTTTTGGTTTATTTTACTATGAAAAAAATATGGTCACGTGTTGAATCTAAAGTTTAGTACATCGCCATCTTTTACAATATAATCTTTACCTTCTAATCGCATTTTTCCATTTTCCTTAGATTTTACCCAACCTTCATTTTTGATGAAATCATCATACGATATAGTTTCAGCTCTTATAAATCCTTTCTCAAAATCAGTGTGAATTTCTCCTGCTGCCTTAGGTGCTGTACAATTTTTTGTTATAGTCCATGCTCGTGATTCTTCAGGACCAGATGTAAAAAATGTCTCTAAGGATAGTAAATTAAAACCTTTCTTAATTAAATTATTAAGACCAGTTTCTCTAATATTAAGCATTTCCATAAAATTTTTCTTTTCATTTTTATCACCTAAATCATTAATTTGATTTTCTATATCAGCAGATATTATTAAAGTGTTATCTTCTCCAAATTTGTCTATAAATTCCTTTGTATAATTATTTCCTTTTGCAATACTATCTTCGTCAACATTACATACATAAAGCTTTGGTTTAGTTGATAATAATCCACATATTTTAATATCTTTTTTTTCAAATTCATTATCAAGCTGTTCCAATTTCTCATCGTTATTTATTAATAACATTGCTCTTTCTAAAATTTTAATGTGATCTTCTTCAATGTTTTTTCTATTTTTTTTATCTAATCTCTTTCGAATAGACTCTAAATCTGCAAGCTTCATTTCTGTTTCTATAATTTCCAAATCTCTTACTGGATTTACATTAGGGTTGACATTTTGAATGTCATCTGAATCAAAACATCTAATCATGTGGATTATTGCGTCTACTTCTCTTATATGCGATAGAAATTTATTACCTAAACCTTCTCCTTTCGATGCACCCTTAACTAAACCTGCAATGTCAACAAATGATATAGTTGTGTAAATTTTTTTTTTTGATTTTGAAATATTCACTAAATTATCTAATCTCTCATCAGGAACTGGAACTAAACCAATATTAGGGTCAATTGTACAAAAAGGAAAGTTAGCTGCTTGAGCTTTGCTTGAGTTTGTTAGAGCATTAAATAGAGTAGACTTACCTACATTAGGTAATCCAACTATACCACATTTAAAACCCATTAAATTAATTATTGTTTACAGTGCTAGAAAATAAATCCAATTTTTTATCAATTAAAATTGATAAAGATTCAATTATATTTGATGTAATTTTCTCTAAGTGTTCTTGTTCATCATCGGTAAAGTCATTTAAGACAAAGTCAGATACTGAAATTTTTTTATCTGGTTTTCCAATTCCAATTCTTACTCTAGAGTAATCTTTACCTATAAATTTGTCGATTGATGCTATTCCATTGTGACCCGCGCTTGAACCACCAAATTTTGCTTTTATTTTTCCAAACTCAACATCTAAATCATCATGAAAAACAATTACGTCTTCTGCATCCATCTTGAAGTACTCCAATAATTCTCGTATGCAAATTCCTGAATTATTCATAAAAGTTAAAGGTTTTATAGCATAAACTTTTTTTTCACCAATGTTGCCAGTTGTAAGTAAACCTTTAAATTTTGGCTTTTGTTTTGAAAGACCAAATTTTTGATTTATTGCATCAACGACTTTAAAACCAATGTTGTGTCTATTGTTATTTGAATTTGGGGTAGGGTTACCTAGGCCGACTAGTAACAGCATAATTTTTTAGATATATTTCACTATTAAGATTATTTTTTCTCAGCAGCTGGTTTAGCTTCTTCTTTTGCTTTATCTTCTCCTTCGGCTGGTTTATCACCCTCAGCTTTAGCTTCACCTTCTGCACTAGCTTCCTCAGTAGCTTCGGCAGGTTTTTCAGGTTCTTTAACTACCGTTGGAGCAGCAACAGTTGCAATTACAAAATCTCTTCCTTGTATTGTTGGAGTTACATTTTCTGGTAACTTGATAAAAGAAATTTTAATACTAGCACCAATTTCTAGTCCTTCAAGATTTACTACTAATTCGGTTGGAATGTTTTCAGTTGGACATTTTAGTTCAACTTTTCTTCTGACAATGTTTAAAACACCACCTCTTTTTAATCCTGGTGAAAGTTCATGGTTAATGAACCTTACTGGTATTTCTAAAATAATTTTAGCACCTTTTACAATTCTTAAAAAATCAACATGTATAGGTTCATCTGTGACGGTATCAAAGGTAATCTCTCTTGGTAAAACTTTTTGTTCTTTACCATCTATATTCATTGAAATTACATTTGATAAAAAGTTTTCCTTATTAATTAAACTAGTCACTTCCTTTTTAGAAAGAGAAATTTTTTCATTTGGATTTTCTCCACCATAAATTATACCAGGCACTTGTCCATTCTGCCTTAGAAGATTAACTTGACCTTTAGTCTTTGTATTTCTTATTGTTGCTTGAATTGTACTCATAAAATTGAGGCGTTTTAACTTATGAAATATAGATTTACAAGTAAATTATTTGAATAAATCTGATACAGAAGTGGAATTTGATATTCTTTTAATAGCTTCCCCTACTAAATTTGAGATAGTTAATACTTCAATATTCTTAATATTTTTTACTTTTGCTGCGTTATCAATGGTATCAGTTATTACTAAATTTTTAATATTTGATTTTTTTATTTTATTTTCAGCCCCACCACTTAAGACGCCATGAGTAACATAAACATGAACATCTTTTGCTCCTCTTTTTTTTAAAGCGGCAGCTGCATTTACTATTGTGCCACCTGAGTCAATGATGTCATCTACAATTATACAAGTTTTTGCCCTTACATCTCCGATAATATTCATAACTTGTGATTGACCAGCCTTTGGTCTTCTTTTATCAACAATTGCAAGCCCCACATTAAGAAGTTTTCCAAGAGCTCTAGCTCTCTCTGTGCCACCAACATCTGGAGCTATACAAATTAAATTTTTAGTTTTTATCTTTTTTTTTACATGTCTTGCAAAAATAGGTGTTGCAAATAAGTTATCAACTGGAATATCAAAGAAACCTTGAATTTGACCCGCATGCAAATCTACAGTTACAACTCTATCTGCACCCGCTTTGGCAATTAAATTAGATACTAACTTTGCAGAAATAGATGTACGAGGTACGACCTTCCTATCTTGTCTGGCGTATCCAAAGTATGGAATTACAGCAGTTATATTTTTAGCTGAAGATCTTTTTAATGCATCTATGCATAGTAATAACTCCATAAGGTTATCATTAGCGGGTGACGATACTGACTGAATTACAAAGATACTATTTCCTCTAATATTTTCATTTATTTCAATATATATTTCACCATCTGAAAATTTTCTTATACTTGAATTAACTAATCTGTTTTTTAAAAATTTCGATATTTTTTGACTAAGATTTTTATTACTGTTACCTGTGAGAAGTTTCATCTTGAAGATATAACTATTTAATCATAATTACTGATATATTTCTACCATAATCATTAAATTTCTCATTAATTGATCTTCTAGAACTGAAAAACTTATTTTTTTTGGGATAAGTGTCTTTATTAATTATTTCAATTTTTTTGACGTTACATTTTGTTAATTGTGATCTTATATATGAGTTAAGATTAAAAAAAATTTTATCATTATAAAATTTAAAGTGCTTTTTATTTTGAATAGATTTTTTCACAAATTTATTTAAGAAATCGTTTTTTACCTCATAATTTTCTATAGATATACATGGACCAATAACGGCTATCAAATCTCTCATTTTTGATCCTTTTTCTCTCAATTTGTTTAAAGTATTTTTGATAATATTTTTATAAGCACCTTTCCAACCTGCATGCAATGCGGCTATATTTTGTTCTTTAGGGTCAAAAATTAAAACTGGCGCACAATCTGCTGTTAAAATTCCAAGGGCTAAATTTTTCTTATTTGTAACTAAG
Source organism: uncultured Pelagibacteraceae bacterium (assembly GCA_902625715.1). Classification (GTDB taxonomy): domain Bacteria; phylum Pseudomonadota; class Alphaproteobacteria; order Pelagibacterales; family Pelagibacteraceae; genus Pelagibacter. Next base: position 93,616 of record CACOCP010000004.1, read on the forward strand.
CCATCACCGACAAATCTATTTATTGTATTTTTATTTACAAACTTTACTCTATTACTGTGAATTTGATTTAATAAAATTAAATTATTATTATCTACTTTTATTTTTTTTGAAACTTTCTTTAAATTTAGCAACACTCTTCTTTTTTTATCTTTTGATCCAATACCGCAATTTAAACTTTTATAAATACCATTCGAGTAACCTCCCTCAGAATTAAAAAATCCGTGAGATATATTGTTAAAATTTGACAGCAATTTTGATTTAATCATTTAAATCCCATACTAAAATTATTCTTTTTGTTAGTAGCAAACATAACTTTAAATAATTTTCCCATTTGTTTATCATCGACTAATCTTTGTAGCCTAAAATATAAATCTGTTTTTTTACTAAAACTTAAACTTTCACTAATCACCTCCGCTCTCTCAAATATCCCCATGTTAGTTAAGAATTCACCCTGAGTTGTAATTCTTACTTTATCTAATTTTTTTTTAAATTTTTTTAAATAAAAATTAAAGTTTAATAAGTGAGTAATATCAGAGTCATAAATGTTACTTAAAAAATCTACTTTTTTATGATTTTTAACACATTGGATCGTGTCTGACATTTTTTTTTCAAGGTATCCATAATCTATTATTAATATACCTCCATTATTTTTTTTAACTATTGATGATATTTTACTTATTTTTTCAATTGATTTTGGTGAAACCTCTATAAAATTTTGATTTTTTTTTATCTTCTCACCTAAAATCTTTTCAATTTGAGCTGCTTCCTTTTTTTTATTTTTAAAAAAAAATTTATTTTTTTTTTTTGTAATATATTTTTCATACCATTCATTATTTTCTCTTATAAAATGTTTTACTGGAAGAGAATCAAAAAATTCATTAGCTAAAAAAATTGATGGTTTTTTTTTAATCTCATTAAGATTATCAATCCATTTAATTTTATTTAAACTATTCCTTTTTTTTTGGATTTTAATCAATTCTGGGCTAATTTCCAAAATATAAAAATTGCAGCATTGTTTGAACTGCTTAAAGTTGCTAATTGATTTATTTATTTGATACATCATTTCACCTGTACCTGCGCCTAACTCAATTATGTTTAAGTTTTCGGGTTTTCCTAATTTTTCCCAAAATCCAACTAGCCAAATCGCAATCATTTCTGAAAAATGAACAGATATTTGAGGAGAAGTAATGAAATCACCGTTTTCACCAATAGGATTTTTATTTATGTAATATCCTTTTTTTTTATCGTATAAAGAATGTTCAATAAATTTATCTAGAGGAATTGCTTTTTCCATAAGTAAGATAATATAAATATATCCCAGCCAATAAAGTGAATACACTTATTAATTGACCCATAGTTAAGTTCATCATTACAAAACCTAATTGAGCATCAGGTTCTCTTAAAAATTCAATAATGAATCTAAATATTGAGTAGAGAATTAAAAATACGGCCGAAAGCAAACCATTTTGCGAAGAAAGCTTTTTGTATAGATAATTTAACACAATAAATAAAACTAAACCTTCAAATATTGCCTCATAGATTTGAGATGGATGTCGATTTAAGTCATCTATTTTGATAAATTTTACTGACCAAAATAACTCAGTTTCTCTCCCATAAAGTTCTGAATTTATAAAATTTGAAACTCTGCCCAAAAAAATACCTACTGGCGCTGTAACAGCTACTAAATCTAAAAAATAAAATGGATTGATATTTTTATTTTTAGAAAAAATTATTGTTGCGATTATAATTCCAATTAATGCTCCATGGAAAGACATTCCACCACTCCATATCATGATTATTTCAACAGGATTATTGATATAATAATTAAAATTATAAAAAAATATGTATCCCAACCTACCACCAATTAGGATACCAATAATTAAATAACTAATATAGTCACTGAATAAATCTTTAATCTTAGGGTCTTTAATTAAAATTTTGTTACAATAAATCCATCCGAAAATAATCCCAAATATATATGATAATGAGTACCATCTAATCTCAAAAGAAAATACTTGAAAAGCAACTGGATCAAAATTATTGATAAACATTATTAATTATAAATAATATAATTTAAGTATTTAATTATTATGTCAAAATCAAGATTTGTATTCGACAAATTTGCAAAGTTATTAGAACAAGGGCTAGTAAGTTACAAAGACTTAAGTGATGAGGTAATAAATGTTTTAAAATCAAAAAGAGATGAAATAATATTTAGAATGAAGCTTGCAAGCAAGGAGGAGATAGAAATTTTAAATAAGAGAATTGCTATGCTTGAAAAAAAAATTGAACAAACAAAAAAAGTTAAAAAACCAAAAAGTGCTAAAAAGGTAAAGAAATAGTAACTTCTAAACCACCAAATTTAGACTTAGCAAATTTTATGTCTCCCCCATGAGATCTACTAATATCAGATGCTATTGACAAACCTAGTCCAACACTTGATTTGCTTTCAGATCTGCTTTTATCAATCTTGTAAAATGGTTTGATTATATTTTCATACTCTTTTTCTGGTATACCTGGACCATCATCTGATACCATTATCATTAGATTGTCCTTTTGTTTCTCCATATGTATCTCAACTTTTTTTGCATATTTTAGCGAATTTTCTATTAAATTATTTATACATCTTGCAATAAGATTTTTTCTCCCATTAAAGTAAATTTCTTCTCTAAAATTTTGAATTATATTTGGATTGTTATAATTATTTACTAATTTTAAAATAAGTTCTGAGACATCAAAAGTCTCGGTTTTATCCTTCGCCCCAGTACTTGCAAACTGTAAATACTCATTAAGCATTTTTTCCATATCATCTACATCTGATGATAATTTTTTTGATAAATTTTTATCTTTTATCATTGCGAGTTGAAGTTTTATTCTTGTTAAAGGAGTTCTTAAATCGTGACTTATACCTGAAAGCATTTCAGATCTTTGATTTAAATGACGAATAATCCTTTTTCTCATTTTGTCAAATTCTTGGCCAGCTTTTCTGATTTCTAAAGCACCAGAAGGTCTAAATTCATCTAGATCTTCTCCTCTACCAAATTTCTCCGAGGCTTCTGCTAATTTGATTATTGGTCTAGTTTGATTTTTTAAAAATATAATAGCGATAGCAATCATTAAAAATGCAGGAAGTGTTATCCATAATCCAAACAATCTCGCTGAACTTGTTGTCAATCTACTTCTTGGAACAAAAAATTGAAAATATCCATTTATGTGTTGAATTTTTATATCCACTAAATCTTTATAATTAGTTGTGTTAAACCAATAAACAAAATGTTTACTTTTTAACTCTCTTCTTAGTGATCTATCAAGAGGACTGAACCATCGTTCAGGTATATCGCCAGGTATTACCTTTCCCTCTTTGTGTTGGATTTCAATTTCAAGATTATTTTTAAATAAATTAATTATGTAATCTTTATCTTGCTGGTCATTATCATAAGCATCTATAAACGTTTTTATTTCTGCAATAAGACCTCTTGTCATTCCTACGTTCGTTTTGATCCATAAGCTGTCAAAAAAAACTAAAGATATTGTAACTTGTAATACCACTATGGGCACAGCTACAATTAATAAACCTCTATAAAATAATCTTTTTGGAAGCAAATTTTTTATATAATTACTCAATCCATAAAACATATCCTTCTCCTCTGATTGTTTGAAGATATTTCGGGCTTTTTGGGTTTTCCTCGACCTTTTTTCTCAATCTTGTAATAATAACATCAATTGATCTTTCTTTATCTAAATCTATCATCTTTCCTATTTCTTCTCTTTTAAATATTTTACCAGGTGAGTTTATCATTTTTTCTAATATAATTTTTTCAGTGCTGTTAATTTTTAGATTTTGACTTCCTCTATAGATGAACAACTTATTTAGATCTATTTTAATACTTCCAAATTCTATCACTCTTTTGTGATTATCTTTTTTAGTCTTGCTTAAGATGTTATTAATTCTTAAAACCAGTTCTTTTGGTTCAAATGGTTTTGGTAAATAATCATCAGCACCAACTTCAAGACCCTCTACTCTTTCAGATGCCTCTCCTTTTGCGGTTAAAAGTAGTATAGGTGTATTTAATTTTGCTTTATTTTCATTAGTAAACTCTAAGCCACTTTTACCTGGCATCATTATGTCTAACACTATTAAATCAAATTTAATTATTTTGACTTTTTCTAAAGCATCTTCAGCACTCTTAGCTGTTGAAACTAAAAAATTATTTTGATCCAAATATTGTTTGACCAGATCTCTGATACCATCGTCATCATCCACAACTAATATATGTGCATTAAAATTTTTCATTAATAATTTTCTTTAAAACATTATCGAAACTTACTACTTCATTTGATGCAGAATTGAGAAAAGCTTTGTATAATCGTCTTTTTTGTATGCTAAAAATCTCATCAAATAATTTTATTCCATTTTCGGTTAAATATACGTGTTTTATTCTAGTATCTTTCTCGTCCTTTTTGTAATTAATAGCCTTTAGTTTAATTAGGTCTTTTAAAACTCTATTTAAGCTTTGTTTTGTTACTTTTAATTTTTTTAAAAGTTCTGAAATAGTTATACCTTCGTATAATGAAATTAGATGAATAACTTTATTATGTGCAACTCCAATTGAGTATTTATCCAATACTTTTTTGGCGTCCGATACAGTCTCTCTATATCCCATAAATATTTTTTCAATGTATTGTTTGAGCTCATGATCTTTAAGATATAAAAGTTTTTTCATATTGGTAAGTTATATTGACATATCATATATACAAATATATTTTTAAAAAATATTTTTTTTAATGATACCTTACGATAAACGCTCAGGAAAAATCTGGTATAATAATGAACTTGTAGATTGGCAAGATGTAAAGGTTCATGTTTTAAGTCATGGACTGCATTATGGTAGCTGTGTATTCGAGGGAGAGAGAGTTTATGATGGAAGTATTTTTAAATTAAAGGAACATACTGATAGATTTTTTTATTCAGCAGAAAGATTGGGTTTCAAAATTCCATATTCTAAAGAAGAAATTAATTTAGCAAGCAATAAAATAATTACAGCTCAAAACGTTCAAAATGGTTATGTAAGACCTGTTGCTTGGAGAGGAAGTGAAATGATGGCAATCTCCGCGCAACAAACCAAAATTCATGTTGCTATAGCCACATGGGAGTGGGGTTCCTACTTTGATCCAAATTTAAAAATAAAGGGAATTAAATTAAACATATCTAATTGGAGAAGACCTGCGCCAAACACAATACCATGGGATACAAAAGCATCAGGCTTATATATGATTTGTACTTTATCAAAGCATGAAGCGGAAGCACAAGGTTACACAGATTCTCTTATGTTAGATCATGAGGGAAACATTGCAGAGGCCACAGGAGCAAACGTTTTTTTTAAAGATAAAAATAATGTGTTACATACTCCAACTCCAGACTCATTTTTGGATGGAATTACAAGAAGGACTGTCATTGAGATCGCAAAATCTAAAAATTTAAAAGTAAATGAGAGAAAAATTAAACCTGATGAGATGTCAAATTTCGTAGGTTGTTTTCTAACTGGAACTGCTGCAGAAATTACACCTGTGTCTCAAATAGCACAGTATAACTTTAAAGTTTGTGACACAATTTTAGATCTTTCTGATAGCTATCAAAAAGTAGTAAGAAAAAAGAAAGCTGCTTAATCTTTGCTATCCTCAGAGATGGCATGATCTATACCTTTTCTAAGATAATCGTAACCAGTATATAAAGTTAGAAAAGCTGAGAGCCATAAAAGAATAATCCCGATTGTCTGCGCATTATAATCTTGAAAGTTTAAAATTTTATTTCCAGTATCACCTAGCAAAAGCAAAGATATTGAAAACATTTGTAAAAAAGTTTTTAGTTTTGCTAAGTTTGAAACCGGTAATTTAATTTTGCCTTTAGCTAAAAATTCTCTTAATCCAGATATTAGTATTTCTCTTGTTAGTATTATAATTGCTGCGATTACTTCATAATTTTTTAAAGTCTGATCCATGACTAAAAGTAATAAGGCAGTAACTACTATTATTTTATCTGCAATAGGATCAAGAAGTTCTCCAAGCTTAGACTCCTCCTTATACATCCTAGCCAATAAACCATCTAAAAAATCTGTAAATGAAGCAATTACAAAAAGTGTAAAAGGTAAAATATCTCCATAAAAACCAGGCAAATAAAAAGTAAATACAAATATAGGAACAATTATTATTCGTCCAATTGTTAGATAATTAGGAAATTTAAATCTCATTCGTGAAAAAAGTTATATATTTTTTTTGCCACTTTTTCCTCAACTCCCTCTACAGATTTAATTTCATCTAAACTAGCTGATTCGACCGATCGAGCGGATCCAAAATGATTTAAAAGAGCTCTTTTTCGAACAGATCCAATACCCTGTATTTGATCTAAAAGTGATTTACTAATACCTTTTTTTCTTTTTGCTCTATGGGCACTTATGGCAAATCGATGTGCTTCATCTCTAATCCTTTGTAAAAAAAATAAAGATGGATCGTTTTTAGCGAATTTAAATTCTTTTCCATTGTGAAAAAAAGTTTCATTACCGCTATTTCTGTACTTACCTTTTGCAATAGCAATTACTGGTATTTCGTTCAATCCTAGATCATTCATTGTCTCTCTTGCTGATGAATACTGTCCTTTTCCACCATCAATCAAAACTAAGTCTGGGAATGTTAAGAAATTACCTTTTTCTTGGATTGCTCTTTTAAATCTTCTCTCTAAAACCTCTTTAATCATTCCGTAATCATCTTGTTTAAATTTTTCTGTTTTTATATTAAATTTCCTATATCTTTTTTTGATAAATCCTTCCTCACCATATGTGATTAATGCCCCGACACTATTTGTACCTTGAATATGACTATTATCATAAACTTCGATGATACTTATTGTATTATCTAATTTAAACTTTTTTGAAATTTCATCTAATAAATTTCTATTATTTTGACTTTCATATAATTTTCTATTTAAACTATCTTTAGCATTTTTTATTGCAAGATTTATCACTCGCAGTTTCGAGCCTTTCTTAGCTGTTGATAAGGTGACGTTTTTATTTTCTTTTTTTGTTAAAGTTTTTTCTAACAATTTTCTTTCTTTTATATCCTCACTTAAAATTACTGAGCTAGGAACAGCCTTATTTTCATAAAATTGTGCAACAAAAGAATTGATTATATCGCTTAAAGTTTCATCTGGATCATGTTTTGGAAAAAAAGCCTGATTACCCCAATTTTGTTTCGACCTATAAAAAAATACTTGAATACAGGTTTTTCCAGACTCTTTGTATCCCGCTATCACATCAGCCTCTATGAGATTTGCCTCGCTTATTGTTAATGAAGATTGAATAATATTTAGAGATTTTATTTTATCTCTCATAATTGCAGCTTTTTCAAAATCTAGCTCTTCACTAGCTTCTTCCATTTGTTTAGAAAGTGTTTTTTGTATTTTTCTTGATTTTCCTTTACTTAAGAATTCGTCTGCAGCCTCGACTAACTTTGCATAATCGTTTTTATTTATTTTTCCACCACATGGTCCTGCACATCTTTTTAAAAAATAATTGAAGCAAGTTTTGTCACCAGCCTCTACTTGTTTGTCCGTGCAAGATCTTAAAAGAAATATTCTTTGAATGGTTTTAATTGCCATATTAACTGCTAATGAACTCGCAAAAGGTCCATAATATTTACCTGGTCTATTTTTAGCACCTCTATGCCTTTCTATTCTTGGAAATTCATGATCAGAAATAAAAATATATGGGAAAGATTTGTCGTCCTTTAATAGAATATTAAATTTTGGCTTATGTTTTTTGATTAGATTTGCCTCAAGAAGTAGAGCTTCACTCTCATTTGTAGTAGTGGTTATCTCAAGTTTTTTTGTTTGAGACAACATTCTTTCTGTTCGGATTATATGATTTTTTTCAGATACATAACTTTTTAATCTATTAGGAAGATTCTTTGCCTTACCTACATATAAAATCTCATTATCAGAATTCAGCATTCTGTAAACTCCAGGTAATTTGGGAATTAAAGGTAATTCTTTTTTTATTACTTCTTTGCCTATGTCAGAGCTGATCATGGCTTCTTTTTTTAGAAATTTGGATCCCAACTGAGCTGCAATCCTTCATTATTTCTAACTTTTCAATTTGAAGAGCGATTTTATCTATTCTCTTATCTTTAAAAAGTTCATCAAAGACGTCTTCTGCTAAAGTTTCTAAAAAATTGTAATGTTTATTTTTTACTAATTTTTTTATTAATTTTACAATTTTGGCATAATTCACAATTGATTTAATATCCTTATCATTTGAGGGTTGTTTATCTTGATAATTTACTTCTAAATTAAATTTTACTTTTTGTGCTTTTTCTTTTTCAAAATCAAAATAACCAAGTTTTAAATCTAACACTAATTCTTTGATTAATACCTTCTTTTCGTAATTAAATAAGCTTTTAGTTTTATTTATCTTAATAAGTTTAAAATTATTTTTTCTCATACTATTTAATTCTTGAGGCAATATATTCTTTAATTAATTGGTGATAATACATAAAACAATCTGCTTTATTGATAATATGACCTTCATCTAATGGTGCTTGCCAATCTGATCCAGCTACATTACATTTTTTTCCGTTTATTTTTTTATTTTCAGAAATCACAATTCTTTGAAAGTTAGGAACATTATCCATCCAGTCAGATGTTAATCCCTCATAATGATCCATTGGATGAGTGAAAATTAAAATAGGTGCATTTCCCTTTTTAATTATATCAATCTGATCTTGCCTCCATTTAGCCATACCAGGATGCTTTTTATGAAATTTTTCCATAGCTTTTTCATAGCCAACTTTTTTTACTTTATATCTTTTTGATAAATTCCAAAAACATGCAGGCAGTAGTGATATGCCTCCACCCACTTCGTTCATATATTTTGCTGTAAATCTTAATGTTGCCCATCCACCACAAGAGTGACCAGATATAAAAATTTGTTTTTTTGGTACACCCAAGTTTACAAATTTTTTAACAACTTCCAAGTTGCCTTCAACTCTTCGATCCATTTTTGAGGTTCCTGGATAAGGTCCTTCCCATTTTTTCATCCACATTCCTCTTTTTCCTAATTCAGCACCCAAATCACCCTCAAGTTGACCCTGACAATGAATATAAATCATAATTTCTTTATCATTAATTTTTTGTCCTGCTAATTGAGTCCAATTTCTAAGCTCTCGAATCCAAAAACAATCTTTTGATTTAACATCATTTACACTGGAACCATGATTGTAAATTATTATTATTTTATCTTTAGGACTCTTTACTTCAAATTTTTCTTCAATTTTAATTTTATCTTTCCATTTATTTGTCGGTATTATAAAACCATCTTTTTTAATACTCTCCTTTGATGCATAAAGATTAGTACATAATAACAAACTAACTAAAACTATACCTAAATATTTTTTCATTCTTTTCCTCCCATTATATCTGGTGTTTGCCAGTTTAAACTTTGACCACTATCAATAGAAATAACTTGTCCTGTAATAGATCTATTTTTAATAAAAAAGTCAACAGCACTACATATTTGCTCAACATCTACTTTCCTTTTAAGTGGAGTAGCCATGTATTGCTTTTTAAAATGTTTCTCAGATTGTCTGCTGTTCTTTATTGTTGGACCTGGAGCAATTCCATTCACTCTTATATTTGGTGCCAGGCTCATTGCACTAGTTTTTGTTAAAGTATAAAGACCAGTTTTGCTAATTGTGTAAGAAAAGAAGTAAGGAGTAAGTTTAAATACCCTTTGGTCTATGAGATTGATAATATTATTATTTTTACCTTTGATATTTTTTGCAAATTCCTTTGATAATAATGCTGGTGTTCTAAGATTTGTTCTCAAGTGGTGTCCCCAGCTATCTGTTGTAAAGTTTTCTAATTTGTCGTTTTCAAATAGTGAAGCATTATTTATTAGACAATCAAAATATTTTAATTTTGATTTTGCAAATTTTACAATTTTATTTACATCTGTTTCTTTGCTTAAATCTCCCTTCACTAAATAAACTTTAGTTCCATTTTTAGACAAATCTTTTTTTAGTTTCTCTGCTTTAGACTTTGACCTATTAAAATGAATTAAAATTTCTTTATTAGGACCAGATAATTTTTTTGCAATTGCAGCACCTATTCTGGTTGCGCCACCAGTAATTATGATCTTCCGTGCTTCCATTTTTTATCTCTTTTTTTTGTAACTTTAGTGCCTGGCATCCCCATTGTTGATCTACCTTTTGGATAAAGTTTATTTTTAACGTCATACTGCCTTATTTTTGGGTTTAATGTAATTTCTAATTCTGTGCTTTCTAGTTTTCTAATTTCGTCTCTGATTTTAGCTGCTTCCTCAAATTCTAGGTTTGATGCAGCTTCTTTCATTTTCTTGTCTAGACCTTTGAGATGTTTTTTTAAATTTCCACCAATATTTGATCCCTCACTAATTTTTACATAATCTTTTTCATAAACACTCTCTAAAATATCACTTATTTCTTTTTTAACAGACTTTGCATCTATTTTGTGTTTCTTATTGTACGCAAGCTGGATATTTCTTCTCCTATCAGTTTCAGCAATTGCTTTTTTGATACTCCTTGTTTCTTTGTCTGCATATAAAATAACTTTGCCATCCACATTTCTAGCAGCTCTTCCAATAGTTTGGATCAATGAAGTTTCAGATCTCAAAAAACCTTCTTTATCTGCATCTAAAATACCTACCAGCGCACATTCTGGAATATCAAGCCCCTCTCTTAATAGATTTATTCCAACTAATACGTCAAATACACCCATTCTTAAATCTCGCATAATTTCAATTCTTTCTAAGGTATCTATATCTGAGTGTAGATATCTTACCTTTACACCATTTTCATGAAGATACTCCGTTAAATCTTCTGCCATTTTTTTTGTTAAAGTTGTAACTAATACCCTGTGATTATTTTCAACAACTCTTTTACATTCATGCATTAAGTCATCCACTTGATTTTTAGCAGGTCTTATTTCTACTACAGGATCTATTAATCCAGTTGGTCTTATAACTTGATCAATAAATTGACCTTTTGTTTGTTCTAACTCCCATGGTCCAGGAGTTGCTGATACAAATACTGTTTGTGTCCTCATAAGATCCCATTCCTCAAACTTTAGAGGTCTATTATCCATACATGATGGCAATCTGAACCCATACTCTGCCAAAGTACTTTTTCTTGATCTATCCCCTTTATACATCCCATTTAGTTGAGGAACAGTTACATGGCATTCATCTACAAATATTAATGTATTATCTGGAAAATATTCAAAAAGAGTAGGCGGCGGTTCACCAGGTTTTCTACCAGATAAAAACCTTGAATAGTTTTCAATCCCCGCGCATGATCCTGTGGCCTCAATCATTTCAAGATCAAATTTCGTTCTCTCTTCCAGTCTCTGTGCTTCAAGAAGTTTATTTTCAGCTTTATGTTTTTTTAAAGTTATTTCCAACTCTTTTCTAATTTTAATTATCGCTTGTTCTACTGTTGGCTTAGGAGTTATGTAATGACTATTGGCGTATACTTTAACTAAGTTTAAATCTCTTACGGTATCACCAGTTAAAGGATCAAATTCTTCTATATGTTCTAATTTTTCACCAAATAAACTCAACCTCCAAGCTCTATCTTCAAGATGTGATGGAAATATCTCTAAATTTTCTCCTCGAGCCCTAAAAGTTCCTCTAAAAAAATTTTGATCATTTCTTTTATATTGTAAGGCTACAAGAGATTTTATGATTTGCTCCCGGTTGTATTCATAATTTTTCTGAAGAGTTAGTGTCATTTTGCTGTATGCTTCTACTGACCCAAGTCCATAAATACACGAAACACTTGCAACAATTAATACATCGTCTCTCTCTAAAAGTGATCTTGTAGCAGAGTGCCTCATCCTATCTATTTGTTCATTAATGGATGCTTCTTTCTCGATATATGTATCTGATCTTGGAACATATGCTTCTGGAGTATAATAATCGTAGTAAGAAACAAAATATTCAACTGCATTATCTGGAAAAAAAGTTTTCATTTCTCCATAAAGTTGAGCTGCTAATGTTTTGTTTGGAGCTAGAATTAATGCAGGTCTATTAGTTTCTTCAATAACTTTAGCCATAGTAAAAGTCTTACCTGAGCCAGTAACACCAAGTAAAACTTGGTTAAACTCATTTTTTTTTGCTCCTTTAACTAATTTTTTTATTGCCTCAGGTTGATCCCCTGCAGGCTTAAAGTCTGACTTAATTTTAAACTTTTTTCCACCTTCAAGTTTTCCACCTATTTCAGGATTTTTACTCTGTATATCAGTAATTAAATCTTGATAAGTATTTTGCATATATTAAAGAACGTATTAAAATAATATAATATTTCAATGAGCATTATATCAGACAGCTTAAATAGAATTAAACCATCACCAACACTTGCTGTGACTCAAAAAGCGAGAGAGTTAAAAGCCGCTGGTAAAGATGTAATTGCTCTAGGTGCTGGAGAACCTGACTTTGATACTCCAGAAAATATTAAAAATGCAGCAATAAAAGCAATAAATGATGGCGATACAAAATACACTGCGGTTGATGGAACGCCTGCTCTAAAAAAAGCAATATCAGAAAAATTTAAAAGAGAAAATAATATAAATTATAGCACTGATGAAATTACAGTAGGAGCTGGTGGAAAGCATGTAATTTATAATTTGATGATGGCAACGCTGAACAAAGGTGACGAAGTAATAATTCCAGCACCTTACTGGGTTTCATATCCTGACATAGTTTTACTCGCTGGAGCAAATCCAGTTGTAATTGAATGTTCTGAAGATCAAGGATTTAAACTTACAGCAAAAGACTTGGAGGGTGTAATAACAAATAACACTAAATGGTTAATTTTAAATTCTCCATCTAACCCAACTGGCGCATGTTACACTGAGCAAGAGATTAAAAACTTAGCAATGGTTTTAAAAAGAAATCCTCATGTAAATATTCTAAGCGATGATATTTATGAGCATGTGGTTTATGAAAATTTCAAATTTTTTACAATAGCACAAGTTCCAGAACTAAAAAATAAAGTAGTTACAATGAATGGTGTAAGCAAATCCTACGCAATGACAGGATGGAGAATTGGCTTTGCTGGAGGTTCAAAAGAAATTATAAAAGCTATAGCAAAAATTCAATCTCAATCTACTACAAATCCATCTTCTATAAGTCAAGCCGCAGCTGTTGAAGCCTTAAGTGGCAATCAAGATTTTATATCAGTCAGATCAAAAGCTTTTCAAGAAAGAAGAGATTTCGTAGTCAATTCACTTAATGATATAGATGGGATCAGCTGTCTTAAACCTGACGGTGCTTTTTACGTTTTTCCAAGCTGCAAAGAACTTATTGGAAAAAAAGATAAAGATGGAAAAAAATTAGAAAATGATACTGATTTTGTTCAGTCTTTGTTAGAAAATAATAATGTTGCTGTAGTACAGGGTTCAGCCTTTGGACTAGATGGTTTTTTTAGAATTTCTTACGCAACTTCGATGAAAAATTTAGAAAAAGCAATGATTAGAATTAAAGAATTTTGTGAAAGCTTAAGTTAAATATTTTCTAACTATGCGACAAATGCTTTTCAGCTTCTAATGCAGCCATACATCCCATACCCGCAGCCGTTACTGCTTGTCTAAATGTTTTATCTTTTACATCTCCTGCTGCATAAACTCCTGGAACATTTGTTGAAGTTGAAT
>CACOCP010000005.1 GCA_902625715.1 uncultured Pelagibacteraceae bacterium
CAGGTATAAAATTTGAAAACTCATTTAAGTTAGGAATTTTAACGATTATGAATACTGTGAATTCATCTATGTATGGATTGGCTGATTTTAATTTTTATAGCATAAATATTATGTCAAAATTTACATTAATCTTATTTATGATTATCGGTAGAATTGAATTATTGACAATATTAATTTTGATAAAAAAATTCCTTTTCAAAAATTAATTTTGTATTATACGTTCATATCTTAAGCGCCCTTAGCTCAGCTGGATAGAGCAACGGTTTTCTAAACCGTGGGTCGGAGGTTCGAATCCTTCAGGGCGCGCCATATTTACATACCTCTGGCATTCAATATTAAACAAGATTAGGCTTTACAATTTCATATTTCAGATAAATAAGAAATGATGGGCTTAAATTATCATTGATGAAGATCTCTGTTTCTGCTTTACTTATGATAATTCAAATTAACTTTTGAATTATTTGTTAACAAATAAATTAATAACAAGAGGAAGAAATAATGTTTAAAATAGTAAAACAATTGACTTCTTTAGTTGCTGTATTTGCAGTTCTGTTTGCTTTTACAACTGAAACTATGGCTGCTAAGAAATCTAAAACTCTTAAAAATACTCAGAAAAAAGGTTTTGTGAGATGTGGTGTTTCACAAGGTCTTCCAGGATTTTCTAATGCTGATGCTGCAGGAAACTGGACTGGTGTTGACGTTGATGTATGTAGAGCGGTAGCTGCTGCAGTACTAGGTGATGCAAGTAAAGTTAAATTTACTCCACTAAGTGCTAAAGAAAGATTTACTGCACTTACATCTGGAGAGATCGATGTGTTATCAAGAAACACAACTTGGACGTTGTCTAGAGATGCTGACATTGGTTTAACATTTGTTGGTGTAAACTTTTACGATGGTCAAGGTTTCATGGTAAGAAAAAACTCTGGAATTAATTCAGTGAATGATTTCAAAGATGGTATTTCTGCATGTACAAATATTGGTACAACCACAGAGCTTAATATGAGAGACTTCTTTAATTCTAAAGGAATTTCATATGAGCCAGTAGCTTTTGAAAAAGCTGACGAAGTTGTTGCTGCTTATGATGCTGGAAGATGTGATACTTACACTACAGATAAATCAGGTCTTGCTGCACAAAGAACAAAAATGTCAAATCCAGATGATCACATGGTATTACCTGAAACTATATCAAAGGAGCCTTTAGGCCCAGTTGTCAGACAAGGTGATGCTGTTTGGGAAGACATCGTAAGATGGTCACTAAACACAATGATCGAAGCTGAAGAATATGGCATTACGTCTGCTAACGCTGACATGATGAAAACATCTGAAAACCCAGCTATCAAAAGATTAGTTGGAGCAGAAGGTGAATTAGGTGCTGCTTTTGGTTTAGATAATGAGTGGAGCTTAAGAATCATTAAGCAAGTTGGTAACTATGGAGAAAGCTACGAGAGAAATATTGCTGCTCCTGGAATTTTACCAGACAGAGGTCCAAACCAATTATGGACAAAAGGTGGAATTCTTTACGTACCACCAGCAAGATAATTGCTAATAAATTAACGAAAAAGGGCTAGATTTTTCTAGCCCTTTTTTTTATAAAATCTTCGTGAAGTTTAATATCAAAAAAATCGCACCTCAGTTATTAACACTTTTATTTGTAATATTGGTGTTTGGCTTCTTTTCTTACAATGCTCAACTTAATATGGAAAATCGAGGTATTGATTTTGGTTATGGTTTTTTAAGCCAAGAGTCTTCATTTGATGTTCAATTTTCTTTAATAGAATATGACGGATCACACTCATATTTTAGAGCTTATTTAGTAGGACTTTTAAATACAATTTTAGTTTCAGTAATTGGTATAATTCTTGCAACTATAATTGGAGTGATTGTTGGTATTGCAAGATTATCTTCAAATTATTTGATTAAAAACACAGCTGCCTTTTATGTAGAATTTTTTAGAAATATCCCACTTTTATTACAAATATTCTTTTGGTATTTTGCAGCCTTAAGAGCATTACCATTGCCTCAAGATACTGAGAGCATTATGGGTGTATTTTATTTAACAATAAAAGGTTTATTCATTCCAGCGTTTATATGGGAAAATTTTAATATCTTTTTATATTCTATAGTAGCAGCGGTAGTATCAATTGTAGTAATTAAAAATTATGCAAAAAGAAAACGTGAAAATGAGGGAAAACAAATACCAGTATTTTTAATATCAATTGGTTTACTATTTATTCTACCATTCTTAAGTTTTTTAATTGGAGGTGTGTCACTAAGTTTTGAAATACCTGTTCTTAAAAAGTTAGCAAAAACGTCATACATTTACGAGGGAGGTGTTGGAATACCCCCAGAGTTAATTGCCCTTACATTAGCTTTATCATTATATACAGCAACTTTTATCGCTGAATGTGTAAGAGCTGGAATTCAAGGTGTTGGCAAAGGTCAAAAAGAAGCTGCAGCTTCTATTGGTTTAAATCCTAATCAAATTTTAAAGTTAGTTGTTATGCCTCAAGCTTTAAGAATAATTATTCCACCAACAACTAACCAATATTTAAATTTAACAAAAAATTCTTCTTTAGCTGCTGCAATTGCATATCCAGATTTAGTTCTAGTTTTTGCTGGAACTGCATTAATGCAAACAGGTAAAGCGATAGAAATAGTTTCAATAACAATGCTTACTTATTTATCTTTAAGCTTATCCATTTCGGTTTTAATGAATTGGTATAACAAAAAAATTGCGATTAAAGAAAAATAAATGAATAATATTAATTTTTTAAAACCAGATAAATCAAACTTAAATTTATTTTTAATATTAGGATTGTCTTTAGTATTTATAAGTATTTTTGATGTATTTTTATCATCTTTCTTCAAAATAAATGCTACAGGTTTTTTGCCTACATCTATAAGTTTTTTATTACCATTAATAATTGGTTTTATTGGACTACATTTTATTAGGATTGAGTACTCTGGAATCAGAAGATTAGATGAAATTAATAAAAACTTTAACAATAATAATTTTAATGCAGTTCTCTCATTATTAATTGTCTTTATTATTATAAAATCGATTCCGCCAGTTCTTAGTTGGACTGTTATTGATGCAAATATTTCGGGTAATTCAAAAGAAGCTTGCACAGGTGATGGTGCATGCTGGACTTATATTAAAGTTTGGTTGAGAAGATTTATATATGGATTGTATCCTAACGAAGAGCAGTGGAGAATTAATTTGTCCTTTATATCTTTATTGGCTCTTGGGTCAGTAGGTTACTTTGCAACAGAAAAATTTAAGAAATATTTGACTTTGTATTATGTAGTTATTTATCCAATTATTGCTTTCTTATTCATATTCTTTTTTATTTCAGGTGGTCCTGTATTTTTTGATTTTTCTTATGGAATTATTGCTAGTGTCGCTGCAATCATTATTGGATTTTTTGTACCAAATAAATTTAAATTATATTATTTTTGTTTTGTACCATTAGCTGTTTATTTATCTCTAAATCTTTTTATATTACCCGAGGAATATGTTGAACTAGGTAAATTAGAAGGTTTGAATTGGGTTGAAACCGGGGCATGGGGCGGTTTAGCTTTAACTTTCATAGTTTCGTTTTTCTGCTTAATTTTTTGCTTTCCTGTAGGAATGGCTTTAGCTTTAGGAAGAAGATCTGAACTACCATTTATAAAATATATCTCAGTTGTTTTTATTGAATTTTGGAGAGGGGTTCCATTGATAACCGTTTTATTCATGTCATCAGTTATGTTCCCAATGTTTCTACCTGAAGATTTCTTCTTAGATAAATTAGTAAGAGTTATTATTGCAATCTCTTTATTTGAAGCAGCCTATGTAGCTGAGGTTATAAGAGGAGGGTTGCAAGCACTTCCTAGAGGTCAATACGATGCAGCAAAATCTTTAGGAATGGGTTATTGGAAGATGCATATATTTGTAATTTTACCTCAGGCACTAAAATTAGTAATTCCTGGTATAGCTAACACCTTTTTAGCTTTAGTAAAAGATACTCCATTAATTTTAGTAGTTGGTTTGCTAGAAATTGCAGGAATGCTTCAAATGGCAAAAACAAATCCTAAGTGGCTAGGATATTCAATGGAAGGTTATGTTTTTGCAGCTGTAGTATTTTGGATAATTTGCTATGCAATGAGTAAATATAGTTATAACTTGGAAGAAAAATATAAAACAGAGAGATAATGTCAGATACAATTATTCAAATTAAAGACGTAAACAAGTGGTTTGGCGATTTCCAGGTTTTAAAAAATATTAATTTGAATGTTGAAAAAAATAAAAAGATTGTTGTTTGTGGACCATCAGGTTCTGGGAAATCTACTTTAATTAGATGTATAAATAGATTAGAGGAGCATCAACAAGGATCCATTGTCGTAGATGGAAACGAACTTACAGAAGATACTAAAAATATTGAACAGATAAGAGCTGAGGTTGGAATGGTTTTCCAACAGTTTAATTTGTTTCCACATTTATCTATATTAGATAATTGTACTCTTGCACCTGTATGGGTTAAAAAAATGCCAAAAAAAGATGCTGAAGATTTGGCAATGAAACACTTAGAAAAGGTTCAAATTGCTGATCAAGCACATAAATTTCCTGGTCAATTATCAGGTGGACAACAACAAAGATGTGCGATTGCAAGAGCTTTATGTATGGAGCCAAAAATAATGCTTTTTGACGAACCCACATCGGCTTTGGATCCAGAAATGATCAAAGAAGTTTTAGATGCTATGGTAAATTTAGCTAAAGCAGGGATGACAATGATAGTTGTTACACACGAAATGGGCTTTGCAAAAGAAGTTGCAGATGAAGTTATCTTTATGGATGAAGGAATGATAGTTGAAAAAGCTCCAACAAATGATTTTTTTGCTAATCCAAAGAGTGATAGAACTAAGCTTTTTTTAAGCCAGATACTCTAAAAATAATCATCTATTTTGCTAAAAAGGTTCTTGACAGGATATTAAATTTTAAAAAAAAAGATAATTTTTAAAAAAATTTTCTCTTGAAATACATCTTCTATTTATATTAACTCATACTTATATTTTAATTAAAGAGGGGTCTTTGATGGAAGATAATTTCAATAAACATTTAGGCAACAAGCTGAAGCTTAGAAGATTAGCCTTAGGTTTAACACAAACTAAGGTTGCAAAAGCTATTAACGTAACATTTCAACAAATTCAAAAGTATGAGAAAGGTACAAATGGTGTAAGTTCAATTAGATTACTTCAATTATCTAATTATCTAAAAGTGCCAATTAATTATTTTTTTGAGGATTTTTCTGAATATCTTTTAAATTTAGAGAAATCTAAAGAAGGTCATATGAACGTAAATTATAATTTTTTGGTAAAAGTTTATTCAGAGTTAACACAAGATCAAAAAATTAAATTTAGTAAAAATATTCAACTTTCTCAGCCAAGTATTGCAAAGCTAGGATAAAGAATTTTTGGCTCCTCGGGCAGGACTCGAACCTGCGACCAATTGATTAACAGTCAACTGCTCTACCAACTGAGCTACCGAGGAATAACAAATTGCAACTTACTTTTTTTTTTGTTTATCACAATAGTTTTTTTTGGAGGCAACGCCCGGAATCGAACCGGGATACAAGGATTTGCAATCCTCTGCGTAACCATTCCGCCACGTTGCCAGCAAATATCCAATATTTGATAGATGACCTTATATAATTGATTTTTTAGATTAGTCTATAAATTTTAATCTTAATTTCATTATTGTTTATTGAAATGATTAATTTATAAAATATTTATCTAATGAGTGCTGATAAATATATCCATACAGATGTAGAAAATAAGATTTATTCTTACTGGGAAAAAAATAAACTTTTTGAACCTAAAGAAAATACCAGTAAATTTTCAATAGTTATTCCTCCACCAAATGTAACCGGAAGTTTACATATGGGCCATGCCTTAAATAATTCCATTCAGGATTTATTAGTAAGATTTCATAGAATGAATAATTTTGAAACCTTATGGCAACCTGGTACTGATCATGCAGGAATAGCAACGCAAGCTCTTGTTGAAAGAAAGTTAGAAAAAGATGGTATTAAAAAAAATGATTTAGGAAGAGATAAATTTATTAAAAAGGTTTGGGAATGGAAAAAAGAGTACGGAGATATAATTATTAACCAATTAAAAAAGTTGGGATGTTCATGTGATTGGTCAAGAAATGCTTTCACTATGGACGAAAATCTATCTAAATCTGTTTTAAAAGTTTTTGTAGATTTATATAAAAAAAATTTAATTTTTAAGTCAAAGAAGTTAGTTAATTGGGACACTGTATTAAAAACTGCCATTTCTGATCTTGAAGTAGATCAAAGAGAAGTAAATTCAAAACTTTATCATATAAGATATCCCATCGAAAATAGTGAAGATTTTATAACTATTGCAACAACAAGACCTGAAACTATGCTGGGTGATACTGCTATTGCAGTAAATCCTAGCGATGAAAGATATAAAAAAGTAGTTGGTAAATTTGTAATAATTCCTCTTGTTGGAAGAAAAATAAAAATTATAGAAGATGAATATGCCGATCCAGAACAAGGAACAGGAGCTGTTAAAATTACTCCTGCTCATGATTTTAATGACTATGAAGTAGGTGAAAGAAATAATTTAGAAATTATAAATGTTTTTACTGAAGATGGAAAAATAAATGAAAATGCACCAAAAGAATTTATTGGATTAGATAGATTTGAAGCAAGAAAAGAATTATTAAAAAAATTAAAAGAAAATAATTTTTTTGTAGAAGAAGAAAATATTAAAAATAAAGTTCCATATGGAGATAGATCTAATTCAATTATAGAACCTTATTTAACAGAGCAATGGTTTGCTGATGCAAAAAAGTTATCTATTAAAGCTAAAG
Organism: uncultured Pelagibacteraceae bacterium; assembly: GCA_902625715.1. Classification (GTDB taxonomy): domain Bacteria; phylum Pseudomonadota; class Alphaproteobacteria; order Pelagibacterales; family Pelagibacteraceae; genus Pelagibacter. The sequence goes on from CACOCP010000005.1 coordinate 6,884, forward strand.
AAATTGTAAATAATAAATCAACAAATTTTTTTCCTGAAAATTGGTCTAAGACTTATTTTCAATGGATGGACAATATTGAACCCTGGTGCGTATCAAGACAACTTTGGTGGGGTCATCAAATACCTGCTTGGTATGGTCCAGATGGAAAAGTATTTGTAGAGTATACTGAAGAAGAAGCAATCAAAGAGGCTAAAAATTATTATAAAAAAGATGTTGAGTTAAAAAGAGATGAAGACGTGCTTGATACTTGGTTTTCATCAGGTTTATGGCCATTTGCAACTTTAGGCTGGCCTAATCAAACTGACTATTTAAAAAAATTTTATCCAACAACAGTTTTGGTAACTGGTTTTGATATTATTTTCTTTTGGGTAGCCAGAATGATGATGATGGGAATGGCCTTTTTAGAAAAAGAGCCATTTAAAGACATTTATGTTCATGCTTTAGTTAGAGATGAAAAAGGACAGAAAATGTCTAAGTCGAAAGGAAACGTAATTGATCCGTTAGATTTAATAGAGAAATATTCAGCGGATGCACTAAGATTTACTTTATTATCAATGGCATCTCCTGGAAGAGACGTAAAACTCTCAGAAGATCGAGTAAAAGGATATAGAAACTTTTTAAATAAAATATGGAATGCGAATAATTTACTCAAACAAAATGATTGTAATTTTGATGAAATTGAAAAGCCCAAAGAATTAAAGGTAAATATAAATAAATGGATAATTTCTGAATATTATTCAATTAATAATCAGATTAAGCAAAACATAAAAGATTATAGATTTGATGAAGCCGCTAGAAATGCCTATCAATTTGTTTGGCATTCCTTTTGTGATTGGTATTTGGAACTATCAAAAACAATATTATATTCAGATGATAAATCCTCTATAGAGGAAGTTAAAAAAGTCTCTGCATATATTTTTAGAGAGATCCTGATCATACTACATCCATTTATTCCATTTGTTACAGAGGAGATTTGGTTGAATAATAAATTAGATAAAGATAGTAGTGACTATTTAATGTTCGCCAATTGGAGTAATGAAAAACCTCAAGAAAGCAACGAATATAATGATGTAAGTAATATAATTGAAATTATTACATCAATTAGATCCTTTAAAAACGAAATAGGAGTTAGCCCAGGATCTTTAATTGATATCTCTTTAGCAAATACAAATTCAAAAACACAAGATTTTTTCAATAAAAATGAAATTGTGTTAAAAAAGCTAGGAAGAATATCAAATATATTGTTAGAAGATCAAAAAAAATCATCTGCAAGCCTAATTATTAAAGGTGAACTCCATAAAATTTACTTTGAGCAGGATGTAGATATTAAAACAATCAAAGATACATTATTAAAAAAACACTCAAAAATTAAAGACGAAATGAATAAAATTAATACCAGACTTTCAAATAAAAGTTTTATAGATAGAGCTCCAAAAGATATTGTTGAACAAGAAAAATCTAACTTTAACAACTTAGAAAAAGATGCTAAAAAAATACAACTAACCTTAGAAAATTTATAATGAAAAAATTTAATAAAAAAAAATTACCCAGTAGACACACAACTATAGGGCCTGACAAAGCACCCCAAAGATCATTTTATTATGCAATGGATTTAACCGAGAAAGATGTTGCAAAGCCATTTGTTGGCGTTGTTTCAACATGGAATGAGGCAGCTCCATGTAACATTAATTTAATGAAGCAAGCTCAATCGGTTAAAAAAGGTGTAAGTAAATCTGGCGGAACACCAAGAGAATTCTGTACAATTACAGTTACTGATGGAATTGCAATGGGTCACGAGGGTATGAAATCTTCTTTAATTTCTAGGGATGTTATAGCAGACTCAACTGAATTAACTGTAAGAGGTCACTGCTATGATGCTTTAGTTGGTTTAGCAGGGTGCGATAAGTCACTACCTGGATTGATGATGTCTATGGTTAGATTAAATATTCCAAGTGTATTTATTTACGGTGGATCAATTCTTCCAGGAAGATTTAATGGAAAAGATGTAACTGTTGTAGATGTTTTTGAAGGTGTTGGTAAATACACTTCAAAAAAGATGACTGCGCACGCATTAAGAAAATTAGAATTAAAAGCTTGTCCATCTGCAGGCGCATGCGGAAGACAATTTACAGCAAACACAATGGCATGTGTATCTGAAGCCATTGGACTTGCATTACCATATTCAGCTGGAACACCTGCGCCTTACAAAGAAAGAGATAAATACGCTATAGATAGTGGTAAGGCTGTGATGAATTTATTAGCAAAAAATATTAGACCACGAGATATTGTAACAAGAAAGTCTTTAGAAAATGCTGCAACAATTGTTGCTGCAACTGGTGGATCTACTAATGCTGGATTACATTTACCAGCAATAGCAAACGAAATTGGAATTAAATTTGATTTAATGGATGTTGCAAAAATTTTTAAAAAAACTCCATATCTTGCAGATTTAAAACCTGGAGGAAAATATGTTGCAAAAGACATGTGGTTAGCTGGTGGAGTACCAATGCTATTAAAAACTTTATACGATGGTGGTTTTATACATGGTGACTGTATGACTGTTACTGGCAAAACAATGAAAGAAAATTTAAAAAATGTTAAATTTAAACCAAACCAAAAAGTAATGAGAAGTTACAAAAATCCAATTACTAAAACTGGTGGTGTTGTAGGTTTAAAAGGTAATTTAGCACCTGAAGGTGGGATAGTTAAAATCGCAGGATTAAAAAAATTACAATTTACCGGAAGAGCAAGATGTTTTGATAATGAAGAGACAGCTTATAAAGCTGTAAAAAATAGAAAATATAAAGATGGTGATATAATTATTATTCGATACGAGGGACCAAAAGGGGGTCCAGGCATGAGAGAAATGCTTCAAACAACAGCAGCAATTTATGGTCAAGGAAAAGGGGAGACTGTTGCACTTATAACTGATGGACGATTTTCTGGAGCTACTAGAGGATTTTGCATTGGTCATGTTGGTCCTGAAGCTTCGGTAGGTGGCCCAATAGCTCTTTTAAGAAATGGAGATATCATCGATATAGATGCAAAAAAAGGAACTATCAATGTTAGACTTACTAAAAAACAATTAGCTAGCAGACGTAAAAAATGGAAACCAAAAAAGATTAATTTTGGAAATGGTACTTTGTGGAAATATGCACAAACAGTCGGACCAGCATACTTAGGAGCGCCTACACACCCAGGAGGAAAAAACGAGGTTAAAGTTTACGCGGATATTTAAATATGAAAATTAGACCTGTAATTCTTTGTGGAGGAGCAGGGACAAGACTTTGGCCTAATCAAAAAAATCACCAAGCAAAACAGTTTATTAATTTTGGTAATTGGACTTTATTAGGTGAAACATTAGAAAGAGTAAAAGGCTCAATTTTTGATAATCCAGTTATAAGCACAAATGCGAAATACCTTAAACAAGTAAAACAGCATTTAAAAAAATATAAAATCAAGAATTATAAAATTGTTTTAGAACCAGCTAAAAGAAATACAGCTCCTGCTATTTTAAGCACTGCCTTAATAAAGGATATTCCAGACAATCAACCATTAATGTTCTTTTCATCAGATCATTTAATAGAAAAAGTAAATATTTTTAACAATGCTATTTATAAAAATAAATCTAATTTGACTGATCAAAATATATTTATCTTTGGTATAAAACCTAAATCTCCTTCAAGTGAATATGGCTACTTTCTTACAAAAAAAATTAAGGGAAATATTAATAAAGTAACAAAATTTATTGAAAAACCTAAAGAAGTAAAAGCAAAGCAAGTAATTAAAAAAAATGGTTATTGGAATTCAGGTATGTTTTTTCTTAGAAAAGACTCCATAATTAATAACTTTAAAAAATATCAGTTAAAAACATATAAAAACTGCTTAGATGCAGTTAACACAGCTAAATATAAATCTAACACTTATTATTTAAATAAATCCTCATTTCTAAAAGCTACAGCTAAATCATTTGATTATGCCATTTTAGAAAAAACTAAACAAATAAATGCAATTAAATTAGATATTCCTTGGTCAGACCTTGGTAGTTGGAAAGAAATATTAAAAAATGTATGAAAAAAATAAACGCAAATACATTAAAAGGAAGAATATTTATTATCGACCATGGGGAAAATACACAAATTTATTTGAAGGTAATGAATTTTTAATCAAAGAATTGTACGTAAAACCAAAAGGGATTTTGAGTTTACAAAAACATCATCACCGAGCGGAGCATTGGTTAGTAACACAAGGAAATGCTAAAATTACGCTTAATAAAGATATTATAATCAAAAAGCCTGGTGAACATATATTTATTCCACTTGAAGCAATTCATAGAGTTCAAAATCCTGGTAAAAAACCTGTTAAAATTTTTGAAGCACAAGTTGGATCAATTCTTAAAGAAAGCGATATTGTTAGATATCAGGACGTTTACGGAAGAGTAAAATAAATTTTATAACATGGATGGTATTGTATTTGAGGTTGTTTTAGTAGCAGCATTTTTTCATGCAACGTGGAATGGTTTTGTTAAAAAACATAAAGATAAAACTGTTGCGGTTACTGGAATTGTGTTAGGTCATGCACCATTATCTATAATAGCAATAATATTTCTTCCAGCACCCAGCTCAGATAGTTACATTTTTATAATCATAAGCATTTTAATTCACCAAGGTTATCAATGGTTTTTATTAAGATCTTATCAAGTCGGAGATCTAACTAAAGTTTATCCAATAGCTAGGGGAACTGGACCGCTAATTACAACTTTTATATCCATTCTATTTTTAGGAGTTGTTCTTGATAAATTTTTAATTTTTTCAATATTACTTTTATGTTTTGGAATTTTTTTACTAGGAGCAAATAATTATAAACAAAGTAATTTAAATGAAATTAAATATCCATTGATTACAGGAATATTTATTGGGTCGTATTCTTTAATTGATGGTTACGGAGCAAGGATTAGCGAGTCAGCAATATCTTTTATGAGCTGGTCATTTCTTATCAATGCTTTGAGTTTTCCATTTGTACTTGGAATAGTAGGGGAAAAAAAAGTTTTACAACGTGTTTATACAGAAGGTAAAAAAATCTTTATTTATGGATTAACACTTTCTTATGCAAGTTATGCTTTAGTAGTATGGGCCTTTACAAAAGCACCAATACCAGTTGTTACATCATTAAGAGAAACTAGTATTTTATTATCAATTTTCATTGGATACTTTCTTTTAAAAGAAAAAATGAATTTATTAAAAATTTCCTCTATAGTAATTATTTTAATAGGAGTAATTGGAATAAAATTATTTTAAACCAGTTATTTAGTCTTGTATAATTATACACGACTAAATAAATATATTTAAAACCAGTTATTTGGTATTATTATATAATGTATTGAAAGTACTATACCTACTGAAACAGTTAAGCCGAATACCATTTTTAGGAAATCTTTTCCAATTAATGGAAAGACGTAACCTAACTTATATTCTTTGTTCATGGTAGATATAGCAAGTTCTCTTCCACATAATAAACCAACAAAAACCCATGTAGTAGACATAGGTAAATCGTTTAGTTCTTTAAAGTAGAATAAGACACCAGCATATATTACGTTTATAATAGTTGCTGATCTTGCGTATCTAGTTCCTGTTTTTTCAAGAACAACTTTTTGAATTGGTCCACCTTGAATATAGAAAATATAGAATAACAGTGCTGTAAAGTAACCCATTACTATTAAAAGTAATGTTAAATCTAATTGTCTAGGAAGATATACAGCAATATTAGCCACATCGTGAGACAACCACACCCACCATAACCAACCAGAAGAAATCCAAACACTATTTCTCCAGAAGCCTACCCATTTTTCGTTTACCTCGTCAAATTTTTCATTAATGAATTTAGAGACAGCTATCCATGCAATATAAGCAACCATTGCTGCTAAACCATAACCAACGACGCTTTTCATTAGCATTTTTTCAAGCACAACCGTTGAGGCAAATGCTGAAAGAACTAAAAAGGTAGTTGAAACAGGTATTCCAATTCTTGTTAATAATAATAGTATTGCTGGCGCTACTGCGTGATACCATTGAATTTCTTGATAAGGTATTCTTGTTAATCTACCATAAGAAATATCACCATCATACGAATACCATCCCCATGCTAACGCTATAATCATAATAGCTGATGCAGATCCTGCAAGAGTATACCATTTAAACCACTTCTTTTTTGAAGCTATGAATGTACCCAGTGTTTGAATTGAGTCGTTAGCTATAACGCTATAACCGGCAAGGGCAAACCCTATAACCGTGTAAATTAAAGTCATATTCATTTTTATCTCCTTTATATTATTGTTTTCGGTTCCTATCGATTCATGACTTAAAATCTATGTAATGTGAGAGTAAAAAAAATTCTATAAAAGAATAAATTAATTTTAGAATTAATAGAGGGGATTCGCTCACTAATAAACTATTAAATACTGATGTCTAGTTTATAATATTTTTTATTTCTAAATAAAGTTGTGTCTATTTAATTAATTTTTTAAATAAAAATACCGCTATTAGAGCTCCCAAAAATTCAGCCAAAATATATGTAGGCGTATTCAAATAATTAATTCCTGTAAAAGAGTCAGTAAAAGTTCTAGCTATTGCAACAGCTGGATTTGCAAAAGATGTTGATGATGTGAACCAATAACCAGCCATGATATATGTTGCTACACTTGCAGCTATTGTTATTTTGCCATCTTTTAAAGTAGCAAAAATAATAAAAATCAAACCAAAAGTAGCAATTATTTCAGATAAAAAAATATGAAAGCCATCTCTATTTTTTGTCGATAACTCAAGAATATCGTGTTCAAAAAAAAAATTTGCCAACATAACACCTAGCAAACAACCAAGTATTTGGGCAGGAATATATATGATCAGAAGTTTTCCATTGATTTTTTTTCTTAAAAACATCGCTAAACTTACAAAAGGATTGAAATGTGCACCTGAAATATTTGCAAAAGCAGTTATTAAAACGAATAGACCAGCTCCAGTTGCAAGTGTATTTGCTGTTAATCTTAAAGCATTATCATTTGTGAGATTTTCAGCCATTATTCCAGATCCAACAATAACCATTACTAAAAAGCAACTTCCAATAAATTCACCTAGAAATATCCTGTTATTATTTTTCATTTAGCATCCAATTTTTAATTCTTTTATCAATATTATTAAAAGTATCAGTAATTATCTGAATTTTTTCATCCTCATTTATGTTATTAAGTTTTGTTACTGGGTCTTCAATATTCCAATGAATGATTTGATTTTCCTTAGGCCAAATAGGGCACAGCTCATTGTTTGCATTATTACATACAGTAATAACATGATCAATTTTTATTTCTCCATTAATAAACATACTAAAACTTTTAGATGAGTACTCTTGAAGATTAAATCCTTTATTGTTTAAATAACGTTTTATATCTTTATTAATTTCGCCGGAAGGGTTACTACCAGCACTGTAGGCTTTAAATTTATCGTTATATTTATTATTAACTATAGACTCAGCAATGATACTTCTTGCTGAGTTACCTGTGCATACAAATAATATATTTTTCATTTAAAAAATAATCTTGTAAATACCAATTACAAACAATGGAATTTGTAGTCCAAAGTTAGTAAGTATCGCTTTGTCTTTGCTAATAAATCCAGCTATAGTCCATCCAATAACTCCTAATCCATGAAAATATATATTTAATGGATATATATTTAAATTTGTAAGAAGAATTCCTACTAAAACTAAGAAGGTACTAATCCACTTTAGATATCTTTTTATAAACATAAAATTTCCTTTCGTTATTATTAGTTCAGTTATGTTAAGAATTTATTTAAATAAAGGATTATCTACACTTTTTACATAATCCAAAAAACTCAAGATTGTATTTGCTATATTTCATACCGTCTTTATCTTTGAAATTAGTTAAGTATTTAGAAAGACTTACACTGCTTATTTCTGTTACTTTTTCGCATATTTCACAGATTGAAAATGCAGTAGCTTTTGAGACCTGGCAACTTGAATTATGACATGCAATAAAGGCGTTTCGACTTTCAATTTTATGAATTTTTCCCATTTCAACCAATTTATCTAATGCCCGATAAACTTGTAATGGAGCCTTAATACCTTTTTTTTGGACATTAAAAAGTATTGTGTAGGCTTTTAATGGCTCTGAAGATTTATCAATTAAATCAAAAATGATTTGCTGATTTTTTGATAGAATTTGCTGTTTGTCCATATTTTGCATTTTATCCATAGTTGATCAGTTTTTCAATTGAACAGATTGTTTAATTTTAAATAATGACAGTATAAATAAAAATAAAGCTGCAGCTATTATTGAAGGACCAGAAGAAGTATTAAATTCTAAAGAGGTAAATAATCCAATTATTACTGACAGCACTCCTCCAATAATTGAAAATATTACCATTTTAATTGGACTGTCTGAAATATTTCTTGCCATAGCAGCCGGGATAATTAACATTCCTGTAATTAATAATAACCCAACCATTTTTATTGAGATAGCAATAATTGCAGCCATTAAAATTGTAAATATTGCTTTTGCTCTGTCAGGATTAAGTCCTTCAGCTTCTGCAAGTTCATAATTTACTGTAGATGCAAATAATGGTCTCCAAATTAACTTCAACATTAGTAAAATAAGAGCTCCACCAAACCATATTATAATTATATCATTTAATGTTACTGCTAATATATCACCAAAAAGTAATCCCATTATATCAAATCTAATAAATGTTAAAAATCCAATTACAACTAACCCAACAGCTAATGATGAGTGCGCTAACAATCCTAACAATGCATCTCCAGGTAAATTAGTTTTTTTTTGAAGTTGAATTAAAATTAAAGCAATTATAGAGGAGATAATAAATACTGATAAAGCGATATTAAATTGAAATGAATAAGCTATTGTAACACCTAGTAGAGCAGAGTGCGCAAGTGTATCTCCGAAATAAGATAATCTTCTCCAAACTACAAAACAACCAAGTGGCCCAGTAACGATAGCAACACCTAATCCCGCAACTAAAGCTCTTATAAAAAAATCATCAAACATTTTAATTTTTTTTTATTTCTCCATCGTTGGAGTGGATATGATCATGTTTATGTTCATAAATAGCTAAAGTTTTAGAGGCCTGTTCACCAAACAGTGCTTTATATTCATTGTTTCTTGCAACATCAATTGGAGAACCTGAACAACACACATGACCATTTAGACAAACTACATGATCAGTAGCACTCATAACTGTGTGAAGATCATGGGATATAAGTAAGATACCACAATTTAATTCATCAGAAATTTTTTTAATTAATTCGTAAAGAGCAATTTCACCTGTAAAATCTACTCCTTGAACAGGTTCATCTAAAACCAACAATTCAGGTTTCTTTGAGATAGCTCTTGCAAGTAAAACTCTTTGAAATTCTCCTCCTGATAGGCTTCCTAAATTTTTATTTTTGAGATGGATAACACCAGTTAATGTTAATGCTTCATCTATATCTTCACTTTTAATATTTTCAGTTAACACCATAAAATCACTTACTCTTAGAGGTAGGGTCCAATCAATTGAGATTTTTTGCGGTACATAGCCAACTTTATTAGTATATTTTTCAACCTCACCTTCAATTTTTTTGAAAATTCCCAATGCTATTTTAGCGGTTGTACTCTTTCCAGATCCATTAGGACCTATAAGTGTAACAATTTTACCTTTTTCAACTTGAAAGGACACACTTTGTACAAGCCACTTATTCTTTATTCGAAAACCTGCATTTTTTAATTTAACTAAAATATTATCGTTCATATATTTTCACTTGACTTCAAAATGTTATATTATTACATAATGTTATAATATAACAATAACTAAAAACCATAAAACATGAAATATCTTAAAATAACACCTTTAATAATATCTTTTTTATCATTTATTACATTTATAACATCAGTTAATGCGGATGTTAAAGTAGTTGCATCTATAAAGCCTATACATTCTCTAGCTAGTTATTTAATGGATGGAGTAGGAAAACCCGATTTAATTGTAGATGGATACGAATCTCCACATGGATTTGCTATGAAACCTTCTCACGCAAAAATGCTACAAGAAGCTGATTTAATTTTTTGGGTCGGTGAAGACTTAGAAGCATTTCTTGAAAAGCCTTTAAAATCTATTGCAAAAAAAGCTGAAAAAATTGAATTAATGGCAACTAAAAATTTAAATGTATTAAAATTTAGAGAAAGAAATATTTTTGACAAACATGATCACGATGATCATGGTCACGACGATCATGCAAAGAAAAAAGATGATCATGATGATCACGATCATGATAAAAAAGCAAAAAAAGATGATGATCATGACCACGATCACGATCATGATAGCCATGCAAAAAAGGAAGATGGACATGATGATCACGATGATCATGATGGACACTATCATGGAGAATTCGATCCTCACATATGGCTAGATCCTATAAATGCAAAAGCTATTTTAAATGAAATGGTTGAGCATCTAATTGAAAATGATGCAGCAAATGCTTCAATTTATAAGAAAAATTTAGATAAAGCTTTAAATGAATTAGATAAGCTTACAATGAATGTAATGACTGATTTAAATAAAAGCACAGCATCAATTGTATTTCATGATGCATATCAATATTTTGAGGAAAGATTTAATGTTAATGTATTAGGAGCTTTTACTGTAAATACAGATGTGATGCCTGGTGCTGAGCAATTAAAAGAAATAAGAGAAATTATTGAGCATGATAATGTAAGCTGTGTATTCTCAGAACCTCAGTTCAATCCTGATATTATAAATGCTGTAGCTAAGGATATGAATATTAAAACCGGTGTTCTAGATCCTTTAGGAGCAACATTAAATCCAGGAAAAGGCTTATATTTTGATTTAATCAAGAATATGTCCAGCTCATTCAAAGGTTGTTAGATAAAAATTGAATTTTTGCCATAAATAATATCTACTATTATTTATGGCAACTGTATCTCTTTCACTTGATGAAATTTATAAATTAGCAAATAAGACTCTGTTAGCTAATGGATGTGATCAAGAAACAGCTGATATTTTATCAGAACTAATTACCAATGCTGAAAGGGATGGTTCATTCTCACATGGCTTATTTCGTTTACCTGCATATGTTTCAGGTTTAAAAAGTGGAAAAATTAATGGGAAACAAAAACCAGATATAAAAAAATTAACACCCTCAGTAATTAAAGCTGATGGCAAAAATTGCTTAGCACCAGTTGTGTTAAATAAATCGATACCAGAGTTAGTAAAAGCTGCTAAAGAAAATGGTGTAGCAGTTCTTGCTATAATTAATTCACACCACATGGCCGCTATGTGGCCTGAAACTGAAAAAATAGCTGAAGAAGGTTTGGTGGCATTTGCATGCACATCGTATAAACCCGCAGTTGCTCCTGCAGGGGCTATTAAACCATTATTTGGAACAAACCCAATTTCTTTCGCTTGGCCAAGAAAAAATAATACACCGGTTGTTTATGATATGGCCACAGCTTCAATGGCTATGGGAGAAGTGCAAGTTGCAAAGCGAGAGGGACACAAAGTTCCATTAGGTACTGGACTTACAAAAGGTGGCAAAGATACAACTGATCCAGCAGAAATTGCTGATGGCGGAGTTTTATTACCTTTTGGAGGTTATAAGGGTTCAGGAATTGCAATGATGGTTGAGTTATTAGCAGGAGCTTTGGTTGGAGATAATTTTAGTTACGAAACAGCAGCTAAAGATAATAATGATGGCGGACCTCCAAGTGGTGGAGAATTCATATTAGCAATATCTCCAGATAAACTCTCAGACACTGATTGGGATAAACATGCGAATGAATTTTTTGAAAAAATGAAATCAATGGGGGAGGTCAGATTACCTGGTGAGAGAAGACACAAAAATAGATTGGATAAAGGACCAAGACATATAAACGAGGAACTTGTTAATAAAATTAGATCTTTAAGCTAATTCAATTTCTATAGGAGTGTGATCGGAAGGCTTTTCTCTTCCACGAGGATATTTATTAATTTTTACATTTTTAACTAAATTGATAATTGAATTAGAAACTAAGAAATGATCAATTCTCATTCCATTATTTTTTTGCCAAGCACCACTTGTATAATCCCAAAATGTATAACCTTCTTTATCAGGATATTTGTATCTATATGCATCATGGAAGCCTAAATTAATCATTTCTCTTAATCTTTTTCTAATTTCTAATCTGAATAAGGCGTCGTTTTCATAACTTTTTGGATTATGAACATCTTCTGCTGCTGGTATTATATTAAAATCTCCACCAATAATTATATTTTCGTTTTTATTTAAATAAGATTTAAGTTTTTTGATTAAACTATCTAACCAATAAATCTTATAAGAATATTTATCTGTATCAACTGGATTACCATTTGGAGTGTAAATATTTATTAGCTTTATAGTTTTAGATTTATATTTTATATTTGCAGTAATTATTCTTGATTGCTTATTTTTATCTTTAAAAATATCCTTCTCAATTTTTTCAATCTTTTTTTTTGAAATTATAGCAACTCCATTATAACTTTTTTGACCGAATACATGACTTTCATATTTCAGCTTTGATATATCATCAAAAGGATATGTTTCCTCTTGTGTCTTTATTTCTTGCATCATTAATATATCAGGTGAGAATTTCTTCAGGTATTCTTGAATATTAATAATACGTGCTCTTACAGAATTCACATTCCATGAGCTAATTATCATTAAAGTGAGAATGAGACGCCACAACCGCACGACGATTTGCTTTGTGGGTTGTTAATTTTAAATGAATCTCCGATTAATTCTTTAACAAAATCTACCTCAGAACCTTTTAGTAGGTCAGCTGAAGTTTTATCTATGAGTATATTTTCATGTCTTAAATCATCTTCGTTTTGTGATTTATCAAAAGAAAAATCGTACTGAAAACCTGAGCAACCACCACCTTTAATTGCGATTCTAAAAAAAGAACCGTTATCTTTTGATGATAGAAGGTGCTTTATTTGTTTTAAAGCATTTTCTGTAAATTTAATTTCTTTAATCATGATTTAACACTGATAATACTAATATAATGTCATTTTACCAAATTTAAAGAATGAAAAATTATTCAAATTTAGGACTGTTTAAATCTAAAGGTAGATTGATTTTTGAGCCTAAGAATAAATACAGATCACCATTTCAAAGAGATAGAGATAGAATTATTCATTCAGCTTCATTTAGAAGGTTAAAGCACAAGACCCAGGTATTTGTTAATACAGAAGGGGATCATTATAGAACAAGAATTACACATTCTATAGAAGTTGCACAAATTGCTCGATCCATTGCTAAGTACCTAAATGTAAATGACGATTTAGCAGAAACATTAAGTCTTGCTCATGATTTGGGACATACGCCATTTGGACATGCTGGCGAAATCGCATTAAACGAATGTATGTCAAAATACGGTGGATTTGATCATAATTTACAAACTTTGAGAATTGTTATGTTTTTAGAGCATAAGTATTTAAAGTTTAAAGGATTAAATTTATCTATTGAGACACTGGATGGATTAATTAAACATAATGGCCCTTATAGTGAAATATCCAAACTTAATAAAATTATTGGTAAAAAAAATTTTAAAGGAAAGCTTAATTTTAACAAAAATACATCGATAGAGGCACAGATATCGGCAATATCAGATGATATAGCTTATAATAATCATGATATACAAGATGGAATTAAAGCTAACCTATTCAAATTAGAAGATTTAATTGAAATCGAATTTTTTAAAGAAATTTACAAATCCTATAAATCAAATATAAAAAAAAAGGAGAAAAACATAATAATTTATCAAATTATTAGAGATTCTATTAATCTTATGGTTGAGGATGTAATCAATAATACTTTATTAAATATAAAAGATAATAAAATTAAAAAGTATATTGATATTATTAACAATAAAAAACAAATAGTATCATTTTCAAATAAATTTAAATCAATTGAGCAGGAAATTAAATCATTTTTAAGGTTAAAAATGTACAACAATAGAAGTGTATTAAAAAAAAATAATAATGGAAAAAAAATAATTACGAAATTATTTTCAGAGATTTCAAAAAAACCGAAAAAATATATAAATAATTATCAAAATAAAGATCAATTTAGATCTATTTCTGACTATATATCAGGAATGACTGATCGATATGCTATTCAACTTCATAAATCATTAAAATGAACATTTTTTCAGATTATCTAATAAAAATATTAAAATTAATTAAAAAAGCATCTAATGATAATCAATTTAAACTTCCAGAGAAATTATCTAGTATAAATGTTGATATACCACCAAATAAATTTGATGGAGATTTATCAACAAATGTTGCAATGGTATTATCAAAACCCAACAATGCCCCTCCCATGGAAATTGCTAAAACAATTAGTAAACTACTTAAAGAAAATGACGATAATATTGAGTCTGTAGAAATAATTAAGCCAGGATTTATCAATATAAAATTTAATCACATTTTTTGGGGTGAGTTTTTAAACAATATAATTAATCAAAAAAATTATGGATCTACAAGCGAAGAAAATAAAAAATATTTAATTGAATTTGTATCTGCCAACCCAACTGGACCTTTACATGTAGGTCACTGCAGAGGAGCAATTCTAGGTGACGTTATTTCAAATTTATTAATATTTAATAATAACACTGTTACAAAGGAATATTACGTAAATGATCATGGAAACCAAATATTATATTTTACAAAGTCTGTTTATTTTAGAATTCGTGAGATTTTATATAAAGAAAATTTCCCATCTGATAATCCTGATCTTTATCCAGGGGAATATCTAATAGATATAGCAACAAATATTTTAAATCAAAAAAAAGATATCAATTTTGAAAACTATGAAAATATAAAAAGCGAATTAACAATTTTATCTGTTGATGAGTCTTTAAAGTTAATTAAGCAAAATCTTAAAAAACTTGGAATTGACCATGATAACTTCGCTAGTGAAAGAAATTTAGTTAAAGAAAAAGAAGTAGAAAAAGTTATTGAAAAACTAAAATCAAAAAAATTTGTTTATACTGGAAAAATTAAAGCGCCAGAGGGGGAAGATACAAAAAATTGGGTAGAAAGGGAGCAATTATTGTTTAAATCAACAGAATTTGGTGATGACAAAGATCGTGCTTTACAAAAATCTGACAACACTTGGACGTACTTTGCAGGTGATGTTGCATACCACTATAACAAACTAAACAGAAATTATGATATTTTAGTCAATATTCTTGGAGCTGATCATGCAGGTTATATAAAAAGAATTACCTCAGTTGTGGAGGCATTATCAGGAGATAAAAATAAATTAATTTGCAAAGTCAGCCAATTAGTAAAATTAATTAAAGATGGCAAACCTTTTAAAATGTCAAAACGTAAAGGTGATTATATAACTGTCGATGATTTAATAAGCGAAGTTGGAAAAGATGCTACTAGATTTATTATGCTTAATAGAAGCAGTGATGCAGAACTAGATTTCGATTTTACCAAAGTAAAAGAAAAATCTAAAGACAATCCACTTTATTATGTTCAATATTGTTATGCTCGAATTTCATCAGTATTTAGAAATATAAGTAAAAATTTAGAAGATGAAATTTTAATTAAAAATGAACTTAAATACTCTAAAGATGAAATTAAGATTTTTAGAAAAATATCCGAGTGGCCGAAATGTATTGAAATTGCAAGCAATAAATTGGAACCACATAGACTACCAGTCTATCTTTATGAATTATCATCTGAATTTCACTCATATTGGAATATGGGAAGAGATGATAAAGATAAAAGATTCATTGAAGAAGATGGTACTATAAAAATTGAAAAATTAGTGTTTTTAAAATCTATTGCAAATGTAATTAAAACTGGAATGAATATTCTAGGAGTTGATACTCCACAAAAAATGTAATGTTTAAGGAATTTAAGTATCTTTTATTTCTAATTGTTATCTTTTTCTTTATTTTTTTTACTGTAAGATATTACTTTTCAGATGAAAATAAAAAAAGGTCATATAGATCGTTCAATCAAATTGATAAAAAATTAGAAATTTCTACAAAAGATTTAATTATATTAAATAGCGATACTGAGAACATTATCGATTTTGTAGAATATAAAAACAATAAAAAAACAGAAAAATATTCATTTTGGGAACTTCTTTATAATGACTAATAAGAATACTAGATCATTTATATGTGGCATTAAAAGTTACAAGCTATCTAAATCTGAAATAAAATTTTTACGTAAATATAAACCCTGGGGCATAATTCTTTTTTCGAGAAATATAAAAACTATAAAACAAACTCAATTATTAACAAAATCATTAAAAAATATTTTACAAAATCCTACACTCCCAATTTTAATTGATGAAGAGGGTGGTAGAGTTTCGCGATTACGAAAATTTATAGATAATTCTGTATTTACAAATAAATATTTTGGAGATCTTTATAAAAAAGATAAAAAAAAATTTAATTTGTATTTTGATGTCTACGTTAAACAAATTTCATATTTATTAAGACTTCTTGGTATTAATGTTAATACAGTTCCAGTTTTAGATATATTAAGAAAAAATTTACATCAAATTGTGGGTGATAGATCTTTTTCTTCAAATAAAAAAATTGTTTCAAAAATTGGTGATATTTGTATTGATAAATTTCATAAAAACAAAATTGCAACAATAACAAAGCATATACCTGGACACGGTCTAGCTAAGGTAGATAGTCATTTGAAGCTGCCAATTATTGATAAAAATCAAGCTTATTTGCTTAAAAATGATTTTAGTGTGTTTTCTAAAAAGAAATCTAAAATAACCATGACAGGTCATTTAATGTTTAAAAAATTGGATAGCCAATATCCAGTAACACACTCCAAAAAGATAATTAAGATAATTAGAAACAAAATAAGATTTAATGCATTGATTATAACAGACGACATTTCGATGAAAGCATTAAATAACAATATTGAAGATAATGTTATAAAATCGTTCAGTGCAGGTTGTAATTTAGTTTTACATTGTAATGGAAAAATGAGTGAAATGCTTAAGGTAGCCAAAAATTCACCTAAAATTAATAACTTTGTAATTAAAAAAACATCACAAATAACTAATATTATAAGCTAAATTTATTTAATGAATGATTCTTTAGAATTTAATGTTGAGTTAAATGCATACAATGGTTCTCTAGAAGTATTGTTAGATCTAGCTAAATCACAAAAAGTTGATTTAGAACAAATATCTATTACTAAACTTGCTGATCAATTTCATGAGTTCATTACAAACTCAAAGAATCTTAATCTAGAAATTGCTTCTGAATATTTATTGATGGCAACTTGGCTTACATATTTAAAATCAAAGTTACTGTTACCTGAAAGTGAAGAAGAGGAATTTAAAGCTTTAGAAGTTGCTGAAAAATTAAAATTACAATTAAAAAAACTGGAGTTAATAAGACTTCTCTCTTCACAGATGTTAAGCAGAAAAAGACTTGGAAGAGATGTTTTTATGCGAGGTTCAAAAAGTGGTATTAAACCTATTTACGACTCTAAATATACTTTAACATTATTTGAGGTTTTAAAAACTTATGCAAATATAGTTATGACCAAAGATTTTCAAAGAATGAATATTCCAAGACTGCCAGTTCTTACAACAGAAGAGGGCATTAAAAGAATAAAAGAATTTTTTGGCAAATTATCTGATTGGAAAGATATATCTGAATTAATTCCAAATAATTTTAAATCAACAAAAAATTTAAAACGAACTGGAAAAGCAGGAATTTTTGCTGGCTCTTTAGAGTTAGCTAAAGAGGGTAATATTTCTATAAAGCAAAAAGAATTATTTGATAATATTTATATTAAAGAGAAAATATGAATAAGTTAAAAAAAGATAACGTTTTAAATTTTCCTTCAAAAATGACTGAAATAGAAAGAGAAGTTGAAGCTATTGTTTTTGCGGCTGCAGAACCACTAAGTATAGAAACAATAGAAACTAAAATTTCAAAAAATACAGATGTTTTAAAAATATTACAAAAACTACAAACATTCTACACAAACAGAGGCATTAATTTAGTTTGTATTTCAAATAAGTGGTCTTTTAGAACGGCACAAAATTTATCATCATTAATGTCTCAACAAAAAACTGTTGAAAAAAAGCTATCAAAAGCGGCTATAGAAACATTAGCAATCATTGTATATCATCAGCCGGTTACACGAGCGGAGATAGAGGAGATACGGGGTGTTGCCTTTGGCACTAATACTTTAGAAATCCTAATGGAATTAAATTGGGTTAAGCCACAAGGCAGAAAAGATATTCCAGGTAAACCTATCCAGTATGGAACTACAGATGACTTTTTAAGCCATTTTAATCTTCAAAAATTATCTGATCTTCCAACAGTGGATGAACTAGGGACAGCTGGACTTATTGATACATCTTCTGTTGATGCATCGATCTTTGGTACTGGAAAGTTTTATAAGGAAAAACAAGAAGACAAAAAGGAAAACATATATTCTGATATCGATGAAATGTTAAATAGCACTCTCAAACCTGAAAGTGAGGAGTGAAAAAGTTTCTTTAAAAAAACAACTATTAAGGGTATAAATAAAGTATGAGTATAGGATTTTGGCAGATAGCAATTGTAGTTATATTAGTAGTTTTACTGTTTGGGAGAGGTAAAATCTCTAGTTTGATGGGCGATGTCGCTAAAGGGATTAAAAGTTTTAAAAAAGGTATGGCAACTGACCCTACAGAAGATACACAACCAAAAAATATCACAGAAAACGAAGACTCAAATAATCAAGACTCCAATAATAAAGAGTAATAAATGCCACAAATTGGCTGGTTAGAAATTTTAATAATAGTTTCTATAGCAATCATTGTTGTAGGACCCAAAGACTTTCCTTTAATGTTAAAAAAAATGGGATCTTGGATTGGATCAATTAAAAGATATGTAAGTGATGTGCAAACTCAAGTATCAGAAATTACAGACAACTCAATAGAAGATGAAAATAGTATAAAAAAATCATCTGAAAAAAATGAAAAAATAAAAGATATAAATGGATAAAGAAACAGGATTCATTAGCCACTTAGTTGAACTTAGAAAAAGATTAATACATTCATTAATATTTTTATCTGTATTGTTTGTAATTTGTTATTTTTTTTCAGAGTACATATATGGGTTTTTAGTTAACCCATATGCTGAAGCAGTAAGAGATGATGGTATTGAAAGAAGATTAATATTTACAGCTTTACAAGAAACTTTTTTAACTTATTTAAAGGTATCTTTTTTTGCAGCTTTTTTTATCACTAGTCCATTTATTTTAATACAGATTTGGAAGTTTATTGCACCTGGACTTTATACCCATGAAAAGAAAGCAATTATGCCTTATTTAATTATTACACCAATTTTATTCCTTTTAGGAGGAATGCTTGTCTATTATTTAATAATGCCACTTGCGATAAAGTTTTTTTTATCATTTGAAAGTTTAGGAGCAAGTACAAATTTACCTATTCAACTTGAAGCAAAAGTTAATGAATACCTATCATTAGTAATGAAATTAATATTTGCATTTGGTTTGAGTTTTCAATTACCTGTAGTTTTAAGTTTATTAGCAAGAATTGGAGTTATTAATTCAACTTTTTTAAAAGAGAGAAGAAAATATGTTGTAGTAATGATATTTGCAGCTGCAGCAATTTTAACTCCACCAGATCCAATTACACAAATTGGTTTAGCTGTTCCGCTGCTTATTTTATATGAATTATCAATCTTTTCCGTAAATATAATTGAGAGAAAAGCAGAAGAAAAAAATGCATAATTTAAAACAAATAAGAGAAAATTTAGAATATTTTAAAAAATCTCTCAGTCATAGAAATTCTGAAGTTGATTATGATCAAATTTTAGATCTTGATAAAAAAAATCGACAGTTAATTCAAGAAAAAGAAAAATTTGAAATGGAGAAAAAAAATATCTCTAAATCAAAAGATGAATCGTTATTTGAAAAATCTAAAGAAATATCCAAGCAAATTGAAAATTTATCAAAAAAACAAAAAATTATTAAAAATGAACTTGATAATTTACTAAGTTCAATACCTAATTTACCATTGGATGAAGTTCCTGTTGGTAAAGATGAAAATGATAATATTGAAGTTACTAAATCGGGTGAAATCAAAGATTTCAAATTTAAACCTTTAAGTCATTATGAAATAGGTGAAAAACTAAATATGCTAGATTTTGATTTAGCTACAAAAACTACTGGTTCTAGATTTGTATTTGTTAAAGATAAGTTAGCTGCTCTTGAAAGAGCAATTTCTAATTTTATGATCGATACACATATTCAAAAAAATGGATATACAGAGATATCACCTCCTTTGATGGCAACCGATGAAACTATGTTTGGAACAGGACAATTACCAAAATTTGAAAATGACCAATTTGAAATTAAATTTGATGATAAAAATGATAGAAAATTTTTGATACCAACAGCCGAAGTAATATTAACAAATATGGTTAAAAACCAAATTATTGATAAAAAAAAACTTCCTATGAGGTTAGTTGCATCAACACCTTGTTTTAGAAAAGAAGCTGGCAGTTATGGAAAAGATACAAAAGGAATGATTAGACAACATCAATTTTATAAAGTTGAACTTGTAAGTATTGTCGAAAACAATCAATGCATGCAGGAACTTGAGAGAATGACGGAATGTGCAACTAAAATATTAGATGATCTAAAATTACCTTATAGAAAAATTATTTTATGCACTGGTGACATGGGTTTTGGAGCAGAGAAAACATATGATTTAGAAGTTTGGCTTCCTTCAGAAAACAAATACAGAGAAATTTCAAGCTGTTCTTCATGTGGATCTTTCCAAGCCAGACGAATGAAAGCTAGATATAAAAATAATGATAATAATATCGAATTTGTAGGTACTCTTAATGGTAGTGGTTTAGCAGTAGGTAGAACCCTTATAGCCATTCTTGAAAACTATCAATTAGAAGACGGCTCAATTATAATTCCAGAAGTCTTGAAACCCTATATGGGAAATATTGATAAGATTTCGAACAATTAGGAGTTGTCATTAAAAATTAGATAGTATAAATAATCTTAAACTTTAGAGGATCATATGGACAGTGGAATTGGACAATTTATACCGTTAATTTTAATATTTGTTATTTTTTATTTCTTTTTAATAAGACCACAGCAAAAGAAAGTTAAAGAACATAAGGCAATGGTTGAAAATTTAAAAAGAGGGGACAAAGTTGTAACTTCAGGTGGAATTGTTGGCACTGTTGAAAGAATAATTGATAATGACAAAGTTGAAGTACAAATCGCCGAAAATATTAATGTTGAGGTAGTTAGAGCTACTGGAATTCAAGGTTTAATAAATACTGCAGAGCCAAAAAAATAACATTAATTTAAATGTTATACTTTTCAAAATTAAGAATATTTAGTGTAATTATATTTACCTTAATTTTATCTTATTTTTCCATCTCAAACTTTTTTAAGATAGATGATAATTTTTTTTCAAAAAATATAAAACTTGGATTAGATTTACAAGGTGGCTCATACTTACTACTCGAAATTGATAATAAACCTGTAATTACTCAAAAACTCCAAAACAAAGTTATGGAGTTGAAAAATTTTTTTAAGGATAAAAATATTATTACAAGAAATTATACTGTAGATGATAATTCAATTATTTTTGATACTACCCCAGACAAATCAGATGAATTAAACAATATTTTAGATGACGATGAAAGTGAAATTAATCCGTACTATCAACAGTACAAGTCACATGAATTTGACTTCGTAAAAGATCAAGACTCTTTCAAATTAACTCTCTCTAAATATGGACTTGTTCTATTAAAGAATGCTTCTTTAGATCAAGCAATTGAAATTGTAAGAAGAAGAGTTGATGAGGTTGGAACCAATGAACCAAACATTCTAAAAAGAGGGAATGATAGAATTTTAGTAGAATTGCCAGGTTTAGGTGATCCTGGAAGAATAAAATCTTTATTAGGAAAAACTGCTAATTTGACCTTTCAATTTATTACTCAAAATACCGAGGAGTCTTTTGGAACTGAAAAATTAGAATTTGAAGATGGCTCTGAGAATGCAATTGTAAGTAAGAGAATTATTTTAAGTGGTGACAACTTGGTAGATGCAAAACCATCTATGAATTCACAAACTAATGAAACAGTTGTATCTTTTACTTTGGATAGAGTAGGTGCAAAAAAATTTGGAAAAGCTACTAGTACAGGAGTTGGAAAAAGACTGGCAATTATACTTGATGGTAAAATTATTAGCGCTCCATCAGTAAGAGAACCTATAATTGGTGGATCAGGTCAAATATCAGGAAATTTTACATTTCAATCAGCAACAGATTTAGCTTTATTATTAAGATCTGGAGCTTTACCCGCACCTCTTAACATTATTGAGGAGAGAACAGTAGGACCTGACCTTGGACAAGACTCAATTGATGCTGGGATAATGTCATTAATAATTGGTTTTATATTAGTCGTACTATTTATGATTTATAAATATAGAGTTTTTGGTGTCATTGCGAATTTAGCATTAATTTCAAATTTGTTTTTACTAGTTGGTGTATTGACGTTATTCGAAGCTACTCTAACATTGCCTGGTATAGCAGGAATAATCTTAACGGTTGGAATGGCAGTTGATGCAAATGTTTTAATTTTTGAGAGAATAAAAGAAGAAATTAAATCTGAGCGAAATCCAATTATTGCTTTCGATTCTGGTTATACAAAATCAAGAACTACAATTTTAGATGCAAATATTACTACATTAATAGCAGCTGTAATATTATTTTTTATGGGATCTGGTCCAATCAAAGGATTTTCAATAACATTAGGTGTTGGAATTCTAACTACGCTATTCTCTGTATACTTCATAGCAAGACTATTTACTGCATTTTATGTGATTAAAAATAAGGAAAAGGAGAGTTTAATTTAATGAGAGAAATATCCTTTAATAAGTTTTACAAATCATTCAATATTCTCTCAATTATTCTTATTATTACATCGCTAATTCTATTGGCATTTAAAGGTTTAAATTATGGTGTTGATTTTAAAGGAGGTACATTAATTGAATTAAGAACTGATTTAAATTCTGCAAATATTAAAAAAATTAGAGACAGTTTTAATCAATTAAATCTTGGAGATGTGTCAGTCAAAAACTTTGGTAATGACACTGACTTTATTATCAAATTTGAAAAACAAAATTCAAATGATCCAAAATTTATAGATAATATTAAAACTAAACTTTCAGGCTCAATTGGAACGGTAGACTTTAGAAGAGTTGAAAATGTTGGTCCAAAGGTAAGCGCTGAACTTTTGCAATCAGGCATTATAGCTATTGTTTTATCTTTAGCAGCTATGCTTTTATATATTTGGATAAGATTTGAGTGGCAATTTAGTTTAGGAGCAATTGTTGCACTTTTTCATGATGTAATAATTACACTTGGAGTTTTCTCCCTTTTTTCATTAGAAATAAATTTATCAATTGTAGCAGCTGTGCTTACCATAGTTGGATACTCAATGAACGATACAGTTGTAATATTTGACAGGGTTAGAGAAAATTTAAGAAAATTTTCTGATATTAAAATTTTTGAATTAACAAATATTTCAATTAATCAAACACTATCTAGAACAATTATTACATCTGCTACTACTCTTTTAGCACTTTTATCAATTTTTATTTTTGGAGGTGAAATTCTTAAAGGATTTTCATTGGCGATGATCTTGGGTGTTATATTTGGAACTTATTCTTCAATTTATATTGCAAATCCAATTTTAGTAATACTCAAAGTATCTCAACGAACTATAGTAAAAGAAGATAAAGATTAATATAAATTTTGAGCAGCTACCATTGAAAGAAGCATCGGCAATGAAAGAAGAGTGTTTGCTCTAGAAAATAACATTGCGGTTTTTGCAGATTTTGCTTTCAGCTCAGTTTCACATTCAACTATACCCAAAGCTCTTTTCTGATTAGGCCAAATAACAAACCAAACATTAAATGCCATTATCAATCCTAACCACATACCAATACCTATTGCAGTATTTTTACCACCACCAGAACCAATACCTAAAGTCATAGCTTGATGAACGTATCCATTTATATATGCTAAAATAAACCCTGTTATAATAGTTAATAAGGCAGCCCACCTAAACCAAAACAATGCTGTAGGAGCAATTACCTTTCCAATTGCTGGCTTTTGTTCATCTGGTATTTTAGACATGCTAGGAATTTGAACAAAATTAAAATACCATAGTAATCCAATCCACATGATTGCAACAATGACATGAATATATCTAAATAGCCAACTCCAAAAGTATAAATCAAAATCAAACCCACCATTACTAAAATATAAACCAAGAAATAAAACTACTGATATAGCAAGCGATAAATGAATAGTTTTTGATAGTGATTGTAGTATTCCGCTCATTTAAAGATCTTATACCATATTTTGAGAAAATTGCTCCATTTTTTAGTATATTTTTTTAATCTCTGATATATCAGATAATTTAAACCATTTACAAATTAGAAAAAAATATATTAATTCGAAAATTAAAAATTATGACTTTTCATTTACCAAAACTTAATTATTCAAATAATGCTTTATCACCTATAATGTCTGAGGAAACGCTAGACCTTCATCATGGTAAACATCATCAAACTTATATTACAAATTTAAATAATTTTATTCAAAATACAGATTTGTTCAACAACTCCCTTGAGGAAATAATAACAAAAAGTCATAAAGATAAATCTATGGCCGGTATTTATAATAATGCAAGTCAACATTGGAATCACAATTTATTTTGGCAATGTATGAAGCCAAATGGTGGTGGTAATATGCCTTCAAAACTAGAAAAAAGAATAATTTCAGATTTTGGAAGTGTAGATGAATTTAAAAACAAATTTAAACAAGCTGGTATTACTCAATTTGGATCAGGGTGGTGCTGGTTATCAATAAGTAATGGCAAATTAGTTGTAACTAAAACTGCCAATGCTGACAATCCACTTGTAGAAAATATGAAACCTATACTTGGATGTGATGTATGGGAACATTCATATTATATAGATTATAGAAATCGAAGACCTGAGTATTTAGATAAATTTGTTGATAATCTCATAAATTGGGAATTCGTTGACTCACTCTTAGATTAAATTCTTTTATTTCGTTCAAATATAAATGATCTAATACATCCATAAAGAAAAATAAAACCACTTAATGACATCATAATTTTTGAAATATCAGCCCAAAAATTTACAAATAAATTTTGATTTATTAATTGTCGTATAAAATCACATCCACCTAAAAAAACAATTAATCCAAATATTACAACTAAATGCATAAAGAGCTTTTTCCTTTGTTGTATTTTCTTCGCTAGTATCGAGAAAATAAATATTGGAATTCCCAATATAGAGGGAATAAATGATGTAATTGAATTACTATTTGATATGAGACTTATTATTAAACCCCATATGATTAAAAAAATTCCATATACTACTGATAAATTTTCAATGCTTGTACCAAAAATTTTAAACTTGTTTTCCTCTTGTGTAATATTATTTTCCATATTTTAAGCAGTTTTTTTATATTTTGTATCCAGTAGTGGTTTAAGAAATTTACCAGTATGACTTCCGCTAATCTTAATAATTTCCTCAGGTTTGCCTTCTGCTATAATGTTTCCACCTTTTACTCCACCCTCTGGACCCATATCTATAACATAATCCGCAGTTTTTATTACATCCAAATTATGCTCTATAACAACAACACTATTACCAGTGGCAACAAAAGTGTGAAGTATCTCTAATAATTTCTTAATATCATGTTGATGTAAACCTGTTGTAGGCTCATCCAAAATATACATCGTTCTTCCGGTAGATCTTTTTGATAGTTCTTTTGCTAATTTAATTCTTTGTGCTTCACCACCCGATAGAGTAGTTGCTTGTTGTCCAATTTTTATATAACCAAGTCCAACTTTTTTAAGTGTTAGAAGTTTTGTTTTAATATTTGATATATTCTCAAAATACTCACAACCTTCATCAACTGTCATATTCAATACATCAGCTATACTCTTATCTTTAAATTTAATTTCTAAAGTTTCTCTATTATATCTTGTTCCCTTACAATCATCACAAGTAATATATACGTCAGGTAAAAAATGCATCTCATATGTGATTACTCCATCGCCCTCACAAGCCTCACACCTTCCACCTTTAACGTTAAAAGAAAAACGGCCTGGTTTGTAGCCACGACTTTTGGACTCAGGTAAATTTGTGAACCAGTCTCTTATTGGCCCAAATGCACCAGTATATGTTGCGGGATTTGACCTTGGTGTTCGTCCAATTGGAGATTGATCAATATCGATAACTTTATCAATTAACTCAATACCTTTAAAACCTCTAAAAGGTTGAGGAATTTTTCTAGACTTATTATTATTTAGTGTAAGGTTTAAAGCGTTGTAAAGGGTTTGAAGAACCAAAGTTGACTTGCCACTTCCTGACACTCCTGTAACGCAGGTAAAACTACCTAATGGAATTTTAAGATTAACATTATTTAAGTTATTACCACTTGCACCATTGATTTCTAAAAATCTTCCATTTTTTGCAAGTCTTCTATTTTTTGGAATTGGTATGAAGCTTTTGTTTGATAAATATCTTCCAGTAATACTATCATTATTTTTTAAAATTTCTTCATAACAACCTTGTGCAACTACCTGACCGCCTTTATTCCCGGCTTCTGGTCCAAGATCAATTATATGATCTGCGTTTTCCATTGTTTCAGTGTCGTGTTCAACAACAATAACAGTGTTACCAAGATCTCTTAATCTTTTTAAAGCATCAATTAATTTAACATTGTCTTTTTGGTGCAATCCAATTGATGGTTCATCCAAAACATATAAAACTCCTGTAAGTCCTGAACCAATTTGAGATGCTAGCCTAATTCTTTGAGCCTCACCACCTGATAAAGTTCCAGACTCCCTTGAAAGTGTTAAATAATCCAGACCAACATTTAATAAAAAATCTAACCTTTCATTGATTTCTTTTAATATGTGCTGTGCGATTTTTAATTGTCTTTTATCTAGATTGTTATTTAAAGATCTAAACCATTCTTTTGCATCATAAATTGATTTTTCTGTTACTTCGCTAATGTTAAGTTCGTTAATTTTGACACATAAAGCCTCATCTTTTAACCGCTGACCGTTACATCTTTCACATTTTGTATCAGATTGATATTGTGCAATTTCTTCTCTTTTCCAATCACTATCAGTCTCTAAATACCTTCTCTCTAAATTATTAACAACACCTTCAAAAGTTTTCTTGTGAGAATATTTTTCATAACCATCATCATAAGTAAATTTTATCTCCTCATCATCAGATCCAAAAAGAATTACATCTTTTATTTTTTTTGAAAGTTTTGACCATTTTTCATCAAGTGAAAATCCATAATGTTTTGCTAAAGATGCTAAAGTTTGTGCGTAATACATAGATGAAGATTTTGACCAAGGTTCAATTGCTCCATCTGCAATACTCTTTTTTTCATTAGGAACCACTAATTTTGGATCTACATTAAGTTTTACACCAATACCTTCACACTCTTCACAAGCACCGTAGGGACTATTAAATGAAAAAAGTCTAGGCTCAATTTCCTCAATGGTAAATCCACTTTCTGGACAAGCGAATTTTGTAGAAAAAATTAGTTTTTCTACTTTTCGGTATTTTTTTGGTAATGTTTCGTTTTCATATTCAACAAACAGTAAACCATTAGCTAAATTAACTGCAGTTTCTACACTTTCAGCTAATCTATTTCCAAGTGATGAATTAATAACAATTCTATCTACTAATATTGATATATCATGTTTAACTTTTTTATTTAATTCTGGCACGTTATCAATTTCATAAAGCTGGTCGTCTATTTTAATTTTTCTAAAACCTCTTTTTTTATAGTTTAAAATATCTTTTTTATACTCACCCTTACGACCTCTAACTACCGGCGCATATAAGAAGATTGTAGATTTTTTTGGCAGTTCTTTAATTTTATCAACAATTTGGCTTATAGTTTGAGATGTAATTGGTTTACCAGTAAATGGTGAATAGGGTACACCAGCTCTTGCATAAAGCACTCTCATATAATCATAAATCTCAGTTACAGTTGCAACGGTTGATCGTGGATTTTTTGATGTATTTTTTTGTTCAATTGAAATGGCTGGACTTAATCCTTCTATTAAGTCAACATTCGGTTTTTTCATTTTATCTAAAAACTGTCTTGCATATGCAGATAAACTTTCTACATATCTTCTTTGACCTTCAGCATATATAGTATCGAATGCTAGGGATGATTTTCCAGAACCAGACAAACCAGTAATAACAATAAATTTATCTTTTGGAATCTCTAGTGAGATGTTCTTTAAATTGTGCTCTTTTGCACCCTTAATAACTATCTTTTTAAGCATAATTTTAGTTGCTTTAGATTAATAAAATTAATATTCAACTTAATAAGTGATATAAATAAACATATCAGATATAAAATATTATGGCAGGTAGTTTAAATAAAGTACTTTTAATCGGTCGATTAGGCGCAGATCCAGAAGTGAAACAAATGGTAAATGGCAAAAGTGTTGCAAGATTAAGCTTAGCAACTAGTCAATCCTGGAAAGACAAAAATACAGGAGAAAAAAAAGAGAAAACAGAATGGCATAGAGTGGTTGTATTTAACGAGGGACTAGTTAATGTCGTTCAGCAGTATCTTAAAAAAGGCGCACAAGTATACGTTGAAGGACAACTTTCAACACGAAAATGGAAAGATGAACAGTCTGGCCAAGACAAGTATTCGACAGAAATTTTAATACAAGGTTATAACTCTTCCTTGACAATGTTAGGTGGTGGAAATCAAAATTCAATTCCTTCTCAAGATAATAAACAAAATTTTGACGACAATAGCATTGCTCAAAATGATATGGACGATGATATTCCATTCTAGTTTTTATGCAAAAAAACGAGGCTCCTAAAGATTTAAATATCAAACCAATTTCAATGTATGATGAAATGAGTTCGTCATACTTGTCTTACGCAATGAGCGTTATAATAAGTAGAGCTCTACCTGATGTAAGAGATGGTTTAAAACCAGTACATAGAAGAATCTTGTATGCAATGCATAAGGGAGGTTTTGATTGGTCAAAACAATTTAGAAAATCTGCAAGAATAGTAGGAGATGTAATTGGTAAATATCATCCACATGGCGATCAAGCTGTATATGATGCTCTAGTTAGAATGGTTCAAGATTTTTCAATGAGCCTTCCATTAATTGATGGCCAAGGGAACTTTGGTTCTATTGATGGTGATCCACCAGCCGCTATGAGATATACAGAAACAAGATTAGCAAAAATAGCTCAATTTTTATTAGACGATATTGAAAAGGATACAGTTTCATTCAAAAGTAATTACGATGAAACTGAACAAGAACCAGATGTCCTTCCTGCACAGTATCCAAATTTATTAGTTAATGGAGCAGGAGGAATTGCCGTTGGTATGGCAACAAGTATACCTCCTCATAATTTAGGTGAGGTTGTAGATGCTACTTTGGCTTTAATCAAAAATAAGGACATAAAATTAAGTGAATTGATGAAACATGTTCCTGGTCCAGATTTTCCAACTGGTGGTATTATAATTGGCAAAGATATTATTAAACAAGGTTATAAATCTGGCCGAGGTTCTTTTAAAATCAGAGGCGATATTAAGATTGAGCAAGCTAAAGGGGGTAGAGAAAGATTAGTAATAACTTCCATTCCTTATCAAGTAAACAAATCTGTTTTAAATGAGAGAATAGCTGAATTAGTAAGAGAAAAAAAAATTGAAGGAATTAGAGATATAAGAGATGAGTCTAATAGAGAAGGAATTAGAGTTGCAATTGATTTAAGATCAAGTGTTGAACCTGAAACAATTAAAAGACAATTGTATAAATATACATCCATTGAAAGTTCATTTGGTTTCAATACTTTAGCTATTGTAGATAACAAACCAAAGACTTGTAATTTAAAAGATTTTTTAGAAAATTTTTTAAAATTTAGAGAAGATGTAGTAATAAAAAAAACTAAATACGATCTTAAAAAAGCAGAAGATCGTGTTCATATTTTAATTGGATTATCTGTCAGTGTTGAAAATATAGATAAAGTAATAAAAATTATAAGACAATCCAAAAATCCTGAAGAGGCTAAGAATTCTCTATTAAAAACAAAGTGGAAGATAAACAAGTCAGCAAAATTGATTAAATTAGTTGATAATAAAAATTATAAAGGAACTTATAGTTTATCTAATGAGCAAGTTGTATCTATTCTTGAGTTAAGATTACAGAAACTTACTGCTTTAGGAATAAACGAAATTGAAGTAGAAATAAAAAAATTAGCTGAATTAATAACTCAATATAAAAAAATTATTAATTCTAAAGCAGAGTTACTAAAAGTCATAAGTGCTGACTTACAACACATCAAAGATAAATTTTCTGAACCAAGAAGAACACAAATAATTGATGCTGTATTAAATTATGATATTGAGGAAACTATTCAAAAAGAGGCTGTTATCATAACAATTACGTTACAAGGATATATTAAACGCGGTGCATTAAGTAATGTAAAACAGCAAAAAAGAGGTGGAAAAGGAAAAACAGGTATTAAAACTAGAGATGAAGACTCAGTTGTACAAACCTTATCAGTCAATACACATACCTCTGTTCTATTTTTTTCCACAGAGGGATTGGCATACAAAATTAAAGCTTGGAAGATACCCGAAGGATCTGCATCATCAAAAGGTAAATCTTTATTCAATATTCTACCACTTAAAAATCACCAATCTATTAGCTCAATTATGCCTTTTCCTGATGAAAATGTTGATACAAAAGGAATGCATATTATTTTTGCTACAGCGAAGGGAAAAATTAGAAAAAATAATTTAGAGGATTTTAGTTCTATTAATCAATCAGGTAAAATTGCTATGAAATTAGATAGTGATGACAAAATTATTGGTGTAAAAATTTGTAAAGATGATCAAGATATTATTTTAAGTACAAAGTTTGGAAAATGCATTAGATTTGAGTCTAAAAAATTAAGAGTATTTAAAGGTAGATCATCTAAAGGCATTAAAGGTATAAATTTATCTGACAAAGATGCAATCGTATCATTATCTATAATTGATCACGATCAAAAAATTCCAAAAAAATCTTCAAAAGAAGGATCATCAGAGGTAAAGGCTAAAGAAAAATTTATACTTTCAATTACAGAGAATGGTTATGGAAAAAGAACTTCTCATTATGATTTTCGAGTGACTAATAGAGGTGGAAAAGGTATAATTGGCATTGTCAACTCATCAAGAAATGGAAATGTGTCATCATCTTTCCCAGTTTTTGAGGGTGATCAGATATTAATATCAACTGACAAAGGTAGAGTTATCAGAACTACTGTTAAAGAGATAAGAGTAGCAGGAAGGAACACTCAAGGAGTTAGAATTATTAAACTTTCTGGTGATGAAAAAGTAGTTTCGGCTATTAAATTAGATGATAATTTAATTTAATGAAAAATATTGCAATATATCCGGGTACTTTTGATCCTATAACCTTTGGCCATATAGATGTAATTAAAAAAGCTTTAAAATTTGTAGACAAAGTGGTTGTAGCAATTTCAGATGGAAACCAAAAAAATTTTTTGTTTCCAATCGATGAAAGAGTAGATATCGTTAAGAAAGCTTTGTTCTCTGATCTTAAATTTACCAAAAAAAATATCGATGTTATTACATTTAATTCATTAACAACAGATTTATGCAAAAAATATAAATCAAATATTATTTTAAGAGGTCTTAGAGCTGTTTCTGATTTTGAATATGAGTTTCAATTGGCTGGAATGAATAGAAAACTTTACAATAAAATAGAAACAATATTTTTAATGTCTGATGTTGAAAATCAAATTATTTCCTCAAGATTTGTAAAAGAAATTGCTCAACATAATGGAGATTTAAAAAAATTTACAACTAAGAGTACAATCAAATCTTTAAAGGAGAGATATGCTTAAATATATAAATATATTATTTTTTATTTTATTAACTTTAACTTCAAAACTAAATGCAAAGGAGAATATAATGATTTTAAAATTAAAAGATGGTGATGTTAAAATAGAAATGTTTCCAGATGTTGCCCCTAATCATGTAAAAAGAATTACTGAGTTAGCAAACAGAGGTAAATACGATAATGTAGTATTTCATAGAGTTATTGATGGTTTTATGGCTCAAACAGGGGATGTAAAATTTGGAAATTCCTCATCATCCGATTTTAATCTGCAAAGAGCAGGAATGGGTGGATCTGACTTACCTGATTTAAAACAAGAATTTAATGATTTGCCCCATGAACGTGGCACTGTATCTATGGCAAGATCTTCTGATCCAAACAGCGCTAATAGTCAATTTTTTATTTGTTTTGATTCAGCGTCTTATTTAGATAGAAATTATACAGTCTTTGGTAAAGTTATTGAAGGAATGGAGTTTGTAGATAAAATTAAAAAAGGTGATGGTCCTAATGGATCAGTTTCTGAACCAGATAAAATAATTAGTTTTAAGTCTGAATAAAAATGAATGGCATTAAAAAAATTTAATTTTAATGTTAATTTTACAGAAAACCATTCACGAGTAGGAGTTATTGAAACCCATAGAGGTAATATTAATACACCTGCTTTTATGCCCGTTGGTACACAGGCGACTGTAAAAGGCGCATTCATAAAAGATGTAGTTCAAACGGGAAGCGAAATAATATTGGGAAACACTTATCACCTGATGTTAAGACCAGGTGTTGATAGAATTTCAAGTGTTGGAGGTTTGCATGAATTTATGAATTGTAACCTTCCTATACTAACCGACTCTGGTGGATTTCAAGTAATGTCATTATCAAAATTTAATAAAATTGACAGAGAGAAGGGTGCTATTTTTCAATCTCATATTGATGGTAATAAGTTTATTTTAAGTCCTGAGGAGAGTATTAGAGTTCAAAAGGGCCTCAACTCAGACATTGTAATGGTAATGGATGAATGTCCAAAAAAAACTGATGATTTTGAGAAAATTAAAAAATCAATGGATTTATCAATGTATTGGGCAAAAAGATCAAAAAATGCATTTGGCGAGAATCCTCACAAAGGTTTATTTGGAATAGTTCAAGGCGGTTTATTTAATGACTTAAGATTAAAATCACTAGAGCAACTTATAGATATTGATTTTGATGGTTATGCGATGGGTGGTTTGGCGGTCGGAGAAACCCAGAAAGAAATGTTTGATGTATTGGATGGAGTTAAAGATTATTTACCAAAAGATAAACCTAGATATCTTATGGGCGTTGGCACTCCCTCAGACATTATTGGCGCAGTTAAAAGAGGTATTGATATGTTTGATTGTGTTTTACCAACACGATCTGGCAGAACTGGTTTGGCATTCACATGGAATGGGAGAGTGCAAATAAGAAATGCAAAATATCAAAACGATAATTCGCCTCTAGATTTAAATGTTTCTAAATTTGACTTAAATAAATACTCAAAAAATTATTTGAATCACTTATTTAATACTAATGAAATGTTAGCATCTATGCTGTTAACTTTAAATAATATTAACTTTTATCAGGAGTTGATGAGCGAGATAAGAAAAAATATTAAAAATGGAACTTTTGAAGAATTTCACGATAAGTATATTTACATTCTGTAAAAATTATCCATTGATAAATGGATAAAAATCAATATAACGACCTCCGTTGGGCCGTTAGCTCAGTTGGTAGAGCAATTCCCTTTTAAGGAATGGGTCGATGGTTCGAGTCCATCACGGCTCACCAATTTTAAGAAATTGGTGGATATTCTAAAGTTACCTCATTTATCCAAGAGGTAATGTTGTTTATTCTATTGGTTGAGGAAGGATGCGTACTCATGAATTCCGGTGGTTCCTTACCTTTATTAGCTTCTCGCATTCTCTCCCAAATTTTTACTGTCTCTCTTATGTCATAGCCAGATAATGATGAAAATATTAAACCTAAATAATCAGCTTCACTTTCTTGTTTTCTATTAAAAGGATTCATAATTCCAATTTGAGATAACAAACCAACTGTATCCATCCCAGTTGTTCTATTTACATTAGATACAGCACCTTTAGTTGCAATATCTAAAATTTTTGTGCCCACGTTTAGTAACGTTCCTCTACTTGCTCTTTCAACTGAGTGTTTTGCTACAGCATGAGCTATTTCATGACCCATTACAGCAGCTAATCCGTTATCATTTTTTGTAATATCAAGCATACCTGTGTAAACTGCAATTTTTCCACCAGGCATACACCATGCATTTTTTACTTTTTTATTTTCAATTAAAATATACTCCCATCTAAAATTAGTCGTTGGATCTGGTTGTTTACTCATTGCAAAATATTCAGATATTGAATTTTCAATTTTTGCGCCAATGTTTTTTATTTTATTTAAAGTTGCAATATCTTTACTAAGCTTTTCTTTTTCCTTCACTTTTTCGTATAATTGTTCTGCCTGAGCATTAAGTTTTGCCTCAGGTATAAGTCTTAGCTGTTTTCTTTCTGTTATTGGAACACTTGAACATGCTTGAAGACCGAAAGATGCACATCCACAGCCCATTAAATATATGAAATTTCTTCTATTCACTTTTACCCACAATTATATTACATGTATTTAATAAACAACTATATGATTTTAAATAACAAAATTTTAGTTTTCTTATTTGTTCTTGCAGTATCATTTGTAATTTACTCAAGTTATAATTAAAATATGGCAAAATTTAAAAGAAAAAGCATATCTTTATTTGCTAAATTAAGAAATTATTTTATCACAGGAATAGTCGTATTAATTCCAATTGGTATTACACTTTATTTAACAAAATTTTTTATTTCAGTTTCTTCTAAACTAATACCTTATGAGCTAAATCCAAATACATATTTGCCATTTGCTATCCCAGGTCTTGAAATACTTCTTGCAATTATTTTTATAACCTTAGTTGGAAGTTTATCTTTATCATTTATAGGAAAGAAAATTTTACAATTTGTAAACGATTTATTTAAAAGAATTCCTATTCTTCGAACTATTTATTCAGCAATAGGCCAGATGACAGAATCGTTAGCTCCTAAAAAGGGTGATAGAAAAAGTGTAGTTTTAATTGAGTATCCTAGAAAAGGAAGCTGGGCTGTTGGATTTGCAACTAAAGACAACGAAGGAGAAATCTCAAAAAAAACAAATAAAAAACTTGTTAATGTATTTGTTCCAACAACACCAAATCCAACCAGTGGATTTTTACTAATGTTTCCAAAAGAAGAGGTTCTATATTTAGATATGAGTTTTGAGGAGGCGTCTAAATTTATTGTATCTGCAGGTACCTCAAACCCTCAAGCTAAATAATATCATTTAAGATTGAAGCACGATCATACAGTTTAAGTAATTTATAATACTCACCAATCTGTTTATCTTTTAGCTCAATTTTTTTAACCTCTTCTTCTGCTAATATAAAAAGATCTTTATGTAAAATAGGATCTGCCAATTTAAATTTTTTTAAACCACTTTGTTTAAATCCTAATACATCTCCATAACCTCTTAAAACCATATCTTGTTCTGAAATTTCAAAACCATCATTTGAGCTTTTTAAAATATTTATTCTTTTTTTTGCATTTTCACTTAAATTTGACTTAAACATTAAAATACATGTACTTTGTTTGTCACTTCTTCCAACTCTGCCTCTAAGTTGATGCAATTGTGATAATCCATATTTATTTGCATTTTCAATGATGATTACATTTGCATTTGGAAAATCAATTCCTACTTCAATAACAGTTGTTGACACCAACACATCAATTTTTTTATTTAAAAAATCATCAAGAACTTTATTTTTTTCATTTTTTTCCATTGATCCATGAATTAGGCCAATTTTGTTTTTAAAATATTTTTCTAAAAATTTACTCTTTTCAACAGCAGACTGATGATCAAGTTTCTGTGATTTTTCAATAAGTGGGCAAACCCAAAATATCTGATTACCAGAGAAAATTTCCTTTTTACAAAATTTTATAATTTCATCTACTTTTGTTTCTAATTTACTATAAGTGGTTATTACTTTTCTATTTTTTGGTTTTTCTTTAATTAAAGTAACATCCATATCTCCATAGATTGTCATTATCATAGTACGAGGTATTGGGGTTGCAGACATGACAAGTACATCGCAATTATTGCCACCTTTGTCGGACAATTCTTTTCTTTGTCTTACACCAAATTTATGTTGTTCATCGATAATAATTAAACCAAGATTTTTATAATCTACCTTTTTTTGAAAAAGGGCATGTGTGCCAATGATCAATTTTATTTTATTTTGTTTTATATTTTCTAATGTACTTCCTTTTTGTTTATATTCCGTTTTTCCTGTTAACAGTTCTATTGATATATCTTTTCCAAATAAATCTGATGCAAAATTATAGTGTTGTTTAGCTAGTATTTCAGTAGGAACCATCAAAGCTACTTGAAAACCTGATTTTATAACATTCAATGCAGCAATTAATGCAATTATTGTTTTTCCTGATCCTACATCACCTTGAAGTAACCTAAACATTCTTTGTTTTGATTTGAGGTCATTATTTATTTCTTTCATTGCCTTTATTTGATCATTTGTAAGTATAAATTTGAATTTTTTTAAATATTTCTGATAAATATTTGGATCAAAAATCTTTTCTTTTTTTTTAATCTTCTTAATTTTTTTTCTTATTTCAGATGAGATTAAAAAGTTTGAGATAATTTCATCAAAAATTAATCTTCTTAGGTAATCTGAATTCTGAAGATTTTCAATTTCCTCACTATGAATCTTTCTAATGGATTGATCCCAACTTACATTATTGAAATGGTTTAAAATTTCTGCGTTATGCCATTCTTTAAGTACAGGCATATTTTTAAATATGATTTCAATAGTTTTATTATATTTTGAAGCTGTGAGTCCTTCCGTCAGACTATAATTATTTATATCTTTTATATTTCCATCCTCTGTCTCTGACACTAATTTTGGATTAGTTATTTGATATTTGCCCTTATAAAAACCTACTTTTCCATAAATAATTATTTCTTGCTCCAGAGGAAGTATTTTTTTTATATAGCCTTCAAAACTATTAAAGAAAATACAATCTATTTTCTTTTCAGAAGATAAACAGTTAACCCTATTGGGCAAATTTCTAATTCTAGGAAAATTATACTTTTTCGGGACTAGTTGTATTGATTGGGTTTTGCCTATTTGTAATTGATCAATGTTTACTGTTTTTGAAGTTTCTATTTTTGAAATAGGTGCGTGCCATAATAGATCAAAAATATTTAATATTTTTTTTTTTAAAAATAATTGTGTAGTTTTTTTACCTATTCCTTTAATGCTACTAATTTTTGATAAAAAATATTCATAATCCTGCATAAAGTATATATAAATCTATATTATATGGATTCTAACAGGCAAAATCTTATTAATAAAATAAAATATAGAGCTCAGTATAGAGGCACTAAAGAAATGGACTTATTTGTTTATAAGTTCGTAAATGAAATTGTTGAAAATTTAAATTTAGAAGAATTAGAAGATTTGAATAAATTAATTAACCTTGGTGATGAAGAATTAATTGAAATTTCTGAGTCAAAAGATAACCAAAATTTATCCAAAGTCATAATAAAATTGCGAGAATTTAAAGAAAAATATTAATGGCGGAGAGACTGGGATTCGAACCCAGGAAAGAGTTGCCCCTTTGCCGGTTTTCAAGACCGGTGCTTTCAACCGCTCAGCCATCTCTCCGTGAGCTAGGTTTTATAAGTATTAATATATATTTCAACAAGAAAATAGATAAGGTATTAATCAAAATCTTTTAAATAATAATTTCATTATGGATAAAAAAAGTTTTAACCAAGGTTTGTTTTTGAGTGCAGTTGGATCTTTCTGGTGGGGTTTTTTTGGTGTTTTATATTTTAAGTATATTTCTTTTGCAGGTCATATAGAAGTTGTTGTGCATAGAAGTTTATGGACAGCAGTTACACTTTTAGTAACAACAATTATTTTTTCAAAATGGAAGGTTTTTAAAGAAATCATATTTAACAAAAAACAATTATTTGTTCTATTTTTATCTGGGATATTAATATTTTTAAATTGGGCAGTCTGGATTTATGCAGTTTCATCCAATCAAGTTATAAACGCAAGTTTTGGATATTTTATCATGCCGATATTAAGTGTTTTTTTGGGATATTTTTTTTTTAAGGAAAAAATAAATAAGAAAAGACTCGTCTCTATTTCTTTAGTTTTAGTTTCTATAGCTTATATCTTTCTGATCGACTTTAAATCTATTCCATGGGTTGGAATATCTGTTGCTTTAAGTTGGGGTTTTTACAATTTACTCAGAAAAAAAATATCAGTGTCTACAGATATCGGTTTATTTATAGAGAGTTTATTTATTCTACCTTTTATACTAATAGTTTTTTATTTTATTACTCAAAATAACGTTAATGACTTTTCACTATCAAACCCTATTTTGATGTTAATTCTTATGATGGCAGGCCCAATGACAGTGATTCCATTATTTTTATATGTAAGAGGTGTTGAATTGTGTGGTCTTGGACCAACGGGTATGATTTTTTATATTACACCCACATTGCAATTTATTTTAGGGTATTTTTTGTTCAATGAGCCTTTCAATTTTAACCAGTTAGTTAGTTTTATTTTAATATGGATTGCTGTATTTATTTATCTTAGAGATTTGTATGAAAATAACTAAAATATTTATAATAAATATACTCTTTTTTTTATTTAGCTTTAAATTTTTATCTGCCTCAGATTTTGAAAATTGGAAAATTAACTTTAAAAAAAAGGCTCTAGATGAAGGAATTAGTATAGAAACACTAAATAGAGTAATAAATAATTCTAAATACCTTCCTGATGTAATTAAATATGACAGATATCAACCTGAATTTTACGAGGATACTTATACTTACATATCAAAGCGAACATCTCAAAAAAAAGTAGCTAAGGGCCGAAATCTTTATAATTCAAATCAAAAATTAATTGAAGTTGTGTCTAGCGAGTTTTTAGTTGATAAAAATCTTTTATTAGCATTGATGGGTATAGAAACTAATTTTGGCACATATCTTGGAAAAATGGACATTGTTTCATCATTAGCTACACTAAGTTTTGATAAAAGACGTAGCAAATTTTTTACATCTGAACTCATAACTTTATTAAAATTAGTTGATGCAAATATAATTGATCCTGACACTTTATTTGGGTCTTGGGCTGGAGCTTTTGGAAATTTTCAATTTATGCCATCAACAATCACTAATCATGCAATTGATTATAACAATGATAAAAAAATTGATTTAAAAAATATTGAAGACTCATTTGCATCAGCCGCTAATTATATTAAAAATTTAGGATGGAATAATAATATTCCATGTTTTTATAAAATAAATCTAAAAGATGATATCCCATTAGAATTTTTAAATACTTCAGCAAAAAAACTAAACAATAAAAGAAAAGTAAAATATTTTTCAAAGTACATAGAAAATAGTGATTATTTAAAACAATTTAATAATCTTAATTCAGCAATTATTACACCTGATGTTGACATTGTTGAAAATGCAAAAAAGTTTTCACCTGCTTATATAGTTTTTGATAATTATGATTTAATATTAAAATGGAACAGGTCATTAAGATTTGCATTAGCCGTTTGTACCTTAAGAGATAAATTCAAAGATGAATTATAAAATTCCTCTTATATTTCTTTTAACTTTTTTATTTGCGTGCGAACAAAGGTATACTAATTTAGAATACAATAGTAATTTTGAAAACTTTTCAAACAAAGGGTTTGCCTTAATTTATGACGAACAACTTTATAAAAATAAAATTGTTAATAAAAAAATAGATGAAAGATCGCTTATAATTTTTAATAATAAATTAAAATATGATACTCCAGTAAAAGTAACAAATTTATTAAATGGAAAATATATTTTAGCTAAAATAGGTAAAAAATCTAAATATCCTTTTTTTTATAATGCTGTTATATCTAAAAGAATAGCGGAAGAATTAGAAATTGATCTTTTAGAGCCTTATATTGCCGTTCAAACAATAAATACCAGTGGTGCATTTGTTGCTAAGAAAGCTAAAACATTTAAAGAAGAAAAAAATGTAGCAGATAAAGCTCCTGTAGATGGAATTACTATTGAAAATTTGGGCGATGAAACAAATAAAATAAAAAAAATAAATAAATTAAAATTAAAAAAGAAGGAGTTTAATTACATCATTAAATTTGCAGACTTATATTTTGAAGATTCGGCGTTAATCCTTAAAAAAAGATTAATAGAAGAGTACAACTTAAGTAATATTTCAATAGATAAGATAAATAATAATGTTTATAGGGTTTATAAAGGACCCTTTAATAATATAAAGTCTATTAAAATTGAGTTCGATAAAATAAATCTAATGGACTTTGATAATATAGATATAATTAAATTATAAAATGCAAAATTCTATAAAACTTATTTTAATATTGTTTTCATTAATTTTATTTTCATCAAAATCAAATGCAATAATTAGCGTAAATGCAAAAACCGCAATACTACAAGATTATTTATCTGGTGAAATTCTTTATGAAAAGGATGCTGACCTTTCTATATATCCTGCATCTATGACAAAAATTATGACTTCAATTATTGCTTTTGATTTAATCAAAAAAGGAGAACTTACATTGGATGAAAAATTTATAGTATCTGAAAATGCTTGGAGACTATCTACAGCAGGATATTCGTCTATGTTTATAATGGTTGGCGATGAAGTATCAGTTGAAAATCTTTTAAGAGGTATAATAGTTGCATCAGGCAACGATGCCTGCATTGCTTTGGCTGAGGGTATTGCAGGCACAGAGGAAGAATTTGCTGTATTAATGACTGAAAAGGCGCTTGAAATAGGGATGGAAAATACCAATTTTTCAAATTCATCCGGGATAAATGACCCAAATAATTACTCTACAGTTCGAGACATCTTAATAATGTCCAACTACTTAATCAAAAATTATCCAGAATATTATCATTACTACAAAGAAAAAGAATTTACATGGGATAGAACCGGTGGTGATCCTATTACTCAAGGAAATAGAAATCCTTTATTGTATAAAAATATGGGAGCAGATGGAATTAAAACTGGGTATCTTGCTGTTGAAAAATATTCGTTAGCATCCTCAATAAAAAAAAAGAACAGAAGATTAATTGCTGTTGGGAGTGGTTTTAATTCAAAAAATGACAGATCTAGGCAATCTGCAAAGTTGTTGACTTGGGGATTAACAAAATTTGATACAATTTTAATTGGCAAAAAAAACGATGTGATATCAGAATTAGATGTATGGCAAGGTAAACAGAAAAAAGTTAAGGCATATATTTCATCAGACATCTATAAAACAATTCCTAAGGCAAAAAAAAAATATCTAAAAGTAACAGTTAATTATGAGGGACCTCTGGAAGCACCGATAGAAAAAAATGAAGTCATTGGAAAAATGAAGATTACTTATAAAGATGAGATAGTTGGTAACTATGATTTATTTGCATCAGAAAGTGTTCAAAAACAAAATATAATTTCCCGTTTCCTAAGCTCAATAAATTTTTTAATATGGGGTGATGTATAAAAAAAAATACCCTGTAATTATTTTTGAAGGAATTGAAGCCTCAGGAAAATCGACAAATATCAATAATTTTTCAAAGTTTTTAAAAAAAAATAAATATCAATTTATTAAGATAAGAGAGCCCGGTGGTACAAAATTATCAGAAAAATTGAGAAAAATAATATTATCAAAGAGCAATAAATTAGATAAAAAAACTGATTTACTATTAATATTAGCCTCTAGATCTGAAAACATTTCAAAAATTATTAAAAAAAATTACCAAAAAAAAATAATCTTAATAGATAGGTTTTCAGATTCTACCTTAGCTTACCAACATTATGGTATGGGTTTAAATTTGAATATAATAAAAAATTTAAATTCTTTTATTATTGGTAAATTTAAACCAGATCTTACCTTTTTATGTACCGTAAGTAGTAAGAATATGAATAACAGATTAAAAATCAGATCAAATAACAATAGATATGATAATTTTAAAATTAGTTTTTATAATAAAGTTCAAAAGGGTTTTATTAAAATATCAAAAAATAAAAA
Organism: uncultured Pelagibacteraceae bacterium; assembly: GCA_902625715.1. GTDB lineage: Bacteria > Pseudomonadota > Alphaproteobacteria > Pelagibacterales > Pelagibacteraceae > Pelagibacter. Next base: position 49,171 of record CACOCP010000005.1, read on the forward strand.
AAAATATGTCTTATTAGATTCGAATAATTCGACACCTGCTGAAAATTTAAATAGAATTGTCAAAGAATTTAAAAAAATAGCAAAATAAATAAATGTCAAATACACTAATAGGCTTGGGAGATGTTTTAATTAATTTAATTAATTTACATAATTCAAATAGACTTCCAAATAAATTATTATTAAGTGGAACCCAAGGAATAGGAAAAGGCTTATTATCCAAACACTTGCTAAATTATATTCTGTCTAAAAACGAACCATTTGAATATGATTTAAAAAAACTTCAAATTAATCCTAGTAATAAATCTTATAAATTATTTGAAAATAATGCACATCCAAATGTTTTTAAAATTCATAAAAAAAAGGATAAAAAAAATATTGATATAGGTCAGATAAGAGAAATGATTAAATTTCAAAATAGTTCATCATTTAATAATAAAACACGATTTGTATTAATTGAGGATTCAGATCTGCTTAATGTAAATTCTATAAATGCATTATTAAAATCTCTCGAAGAGCCAAATAACAATTTTTCTTTTATTTTGACACATAATTCAAATAAAACTGTCTTAGAAACATTAAAATCAAGATGCATAGAATTTAAAGTAAATTTAAAAAATGAATTTGTAGAAAATATTGTTAACTCTTACTTTTCTGAAAATGTGTATGATCAAATTTCTTTAGATTTTAAAAATTATTATCATAATCCAGTTTTTCTAATTAATTTGTCAAATTATTTTAATGAAAACAACTTAGATATTCAAAATTTTGGTATTGAAGATTTACTATATGAAATTGCAACTAATCCATCACATTTAAAAGATGAATTTATATTGTCAAATCTTAATCTTTTCATTGAACTATACTTTTATAAAAATATAAATGATCAAAAAAAAAATATTTTTACAGCAAAAGAATATTTTCTAAAAAAATTATCAAACGTCAAAAAATATAATCTTGATATTGAGACTTTTTTTCTAGAATTTAAGGATTTATTAAAATGAGTAACAATTTCTATATAACTACACCCATTTATTACCCTTCAGCAAAACCACATATGGGACATGCTTATTCTAGTATTGTTTCTGATTTTTTTGCAAGATTTAAAAGAAATGATGGTTATTCAGTTCAATTTTTAACCGGTACCGATGAACATGGTTTAAAAATTCAAAGATCTGCAGAAAAAAACAATATGGAGCCAAAAGATTTTTGTGATCAAATATCTAAAACATTTGAAAATTTGTCTAAGACACTAAATTTATCAAATACTGATTTCATTAGAACCACTGAACAACGGCATATTAAATCAGTTCAACATTTATGGAAAATTCTAGAGGATCAAAATCAAATTTATATGTCTAAATATGAAGGCTGGTATTCCGTTTCTGATGAAGCATTTTATCAACCAGATGAAATAGAAAGTAAAGAAAATAAACATTTTGTAATAAGTTCTGGTTCCCAAGTTGAGTGGGTAGAAGAGGAGTCCTTTTTTTTTAAATTATCTGAATGGGAAAAACCATTACTAAAGTTTTATGATGAAAATCCAAAATTTATTTTACCAGAAGGAAGAAGAAATGAAGTTGTTAGTTTTGTTAAAAATGGCTTAAAAGATCTGTCTGTTAGTAGAAAAACATTTTCCTGGGGTATTAAAATTCCTTCAAATAATGACCATATTATTTATGTATGGTTAGATGCACTTACCAATTATTTAAGTGCTTTAAATTATCCAAATACTAAAGACGAATTATATAAAAATTTTTGGCCTGCCGATGTTCACATAATTGGAAAAGATATATTAAGATTTCATGCTATTTATTGGCCAGCTTTTTTAATGGCAGCTAAATTACCTTTGCCTAAAAGAGTTTATGGTCATGGTTGGATTTTATCTGGTGATGAAAAAATGTCTAAGTCAAAGGGTAACATACTTGATCCATTAGAAATTATAGATGTATATGGGCTAGATACACTTAGGTATTATCTTTTAAAAGAGGTTTCCTTTGGCAATGATGGAAATATTTCTCAAGAAAAACTTGAAAGTTGTATAAATAGCGATTTAGCAAATAATTATGGAAATTTATGTCAAAGAGTTTTGGCTTTTTGTGAAAAAAATTGTGGTTCGAAAATCCCAACTAGTGAATTTATTAATGATGATTTGGAGATTTTGAAAAATTTCGAAAATTTAGCATATTTAAGAGATTTAATAGACAATCAAAACATCAATGATTATATGAAATTTATTATAGATATGCTTTTTTCATCAAATAAATATTTTAATGATCAAGAACCTTGGAAGAAAAAAAATGATAAAAATAGATTGAATACAATTGTTTATACTGCTTTAGAACTTATTAGAAAAATTTCAATATTATTAAATCCAGTTATACCTGATACAACTTTAAAGGTTCTAAAAATATTTGACATTAATGACGACAAACTAAAATTTGAAGATATTAATAATCATAAATTTCTAGAAAGTGGAAAAAAAGTTGGAAAATTGAATATACTATTTAAAAAGATAGAAAATGATTGATTCACATTGTCACTTAGATTACGAGCCTTTAATAAATAACCTAAACGATGTTTTAGAAAGATCAAAAGAAGTTGGAATAGATAAACTTTTAACTATTTCAACTAATATCAATAGTTATAAAAATATCTTAAATTTAATAAACCAAGATCCAATGATTTATGGATCAATAGGAATTCATCCACACGAAGTTCAAACCTCAAATTTTGAGAAAAATTATATTGTTCAAGAGTTTAAAAAATATCAAAAAATAATTGGAGTAGGGGAGACGGGATTAGATTATTATTATGAAAATAGTCCACAAGAAACTCAAATAGAAAGTTTTAAAATTCATATAGAGGCTTCAATTGAATGCAATTGTCCACTAATAGTTCATTCTAGAGATGCAGAAAATGAAACTTTTTCAATTTTAAAAGATTATAAAAATAGCAATCCTAAAATACTTATGCATTGTTTTACTGGGTCGAAAGAGTTTGCAAAAAAACTTCTTGATCTTAATGCATATTTTTCAGCAAGTGGGATTATTACCTTTAAAAATAGTGTTGAATTACAAGATACATTTAAGTTTTTACCAAATGATAAAATATTAATAGAAACCGATAGTCCTTTTTTAGCACCTATTCCTATGAGAGGAAAAAAAAATGAGCCAAGTTTTATTCAATATACCCTTCAACACTTATCAAAACTAAAGGAGATTGATAAATCTAGCATGGATCATATTACTACCCAAAATTTTGAAACACTATTTTTCAATAATGAAAACTAGATTTACAATATTAGGGTCAGGTAGTTCCCTAGGTATACCAAGAATCGATGGATTTTTTGGTAGATGTAATCCAAAAATAAAGCAAAATTTTAGATCAAGATGTTCTGCTTTAGTAACTCATGATAATTTCAATATATTAATTGATACATCTCCTGATTTAAAAACCCAATTATTAAAAAATAAAATTAAAAATATAGATAAAGTTTTTTACACACATCTACATGGTGATCAAACTCACGGTATTAATGAATTAAGGGTTTTTTTCTTAAAAAATAGAAAAAAATTAGATGTCTTTGCCGATAAAATGACTTCTGATTATTTATTAAAATCTTTTAATTATTGTTTCAAAAATAATCATGGTTATCCAGCAATTTTCAATCTTAACAAGTTAAAAAAAAAACATACTTTCAAGGTAAAAAAATCGAAGGTTCAAATCGAGTCTTTTCCTGTCAAACATGGAAAAATTAATAGTATATTGTACAAAATTAATAATTCATGCGCTTATGCTAGTGATGTAAGCAAAATAAATAAAAGAGACTACTCAAGACTTAAAAAATTAAATTACTTTATAGTCGATTGTTTAAGATACGATCCACATCCATCCCATTTTAATTTAGATCAAGTTTTAAATTTAGTTAAAATTATCAAACCAAAAAAAACAATTTTAACTAATATGAATAACGAAATTGATTATGTTAAGATACAGAAGCATCTGCCTAAATCTGTTGTTCCTGCATATGATGGTATGAGCTTTTTAATATAATGGAAATATACTTAAAACTTTTTGAAGTAGTATTTCCCGTCTTTTTTATTGTAGGTATTGGCTACTATTTAGGTAAAAAAGACAAGAAATTCGATACTACTTTTATTACAAATTTTGCATCTAACATAGGTACTCCTGCGATGGTAATATATGCTATTACCTCAACTGGAATAAATTTTCAGATTTTTAAAGACTATTTTTTCTTTTATCTTCTTGCAATTATAGGTTTTATTATAATTGGAATTATCATCTTATTTATGCTGAATACTAAAGATATAATAAGAGAACTTCCTCCTCTAATTCTACCTAACACCGGCAATATGGGTATTCCTATATGTTTATTTGCGTATGGTGCACAAGGACTTGGGGTTGCAGCTGCAATATCATCTTTAATTGTATTACTCCATTTTACACTTGGAATTTTTTTAGCTGATAGAAAATTTAACTTTACAGTTTTGATTAAAAGTCCACCATTTTATGCAATTGTTATATCAGTCCTATTTTTATATTTTGAAATTAATATGCCACAAGTAGTAATTAATTTGACTGAGTTATTAACATTTGCAACTATCTTTTTAATCCTTATGTCCTTAGGAATTGCTTTGACAAAATTAAAAGTTTTTTTTTTAAAAAATGCAATATTTGCATCTATAGGAAGAGTTATCTTAGGTCCATTAATAGGTTTTTTAATTATTATTTATTTTGATTTATCTGGTTTTGCAGCTGGTGTACTTCTAATTCAAGCATCAATGCCAAGTGCTGTTTTAAATTATCTTATAGCTGCTATTTATTCTCCAAAAACCATAACGGATAGTGTTGCAAGTACAATAGTTGTCTCAACAATAATGTCATTTATAACTTTACCTATTGTTATTTTTATATCGTTAAAATATTTTCCTCTATGAGGGGTGCAATAATAAATCTTTCAGCTTGGCTAATTCTGCCGTTTATGGATGCCATTGCAAAATATCTTTCTTATTCTTTACCTGTATTGCAAGTGACTTGGTTTAGATTTTTTTTTAGTACTCTAATCACTTTGTTATTCATTTTTATTTTTTCAAGAAATTCTTTAGTTTCTTCTAAAAATTTAAAGTCTCAAATTATAAGAGGATTATTACTATTAACTTCAAGTGCATTATTTTTTTATTCAATATCGATAATCTCTTTAGCTAAAGCATTAACAATAGCTTTTATTTGTCCATTAATGGTCACTGCTTTATCACCTTATTTTTTAAAAGAGAGGGTAGGGCCAAGAAGATGGACAGCTGTTATCATAGGTTTTATAGGAGTTTTGATTGTAATTAGACCAGGAATTGTAGAATTTAATTGGGCTAGTTTTGCAGCGTTAGGTACTGGTTTTTGTTACGCTTTATATTTAATTGTAACTAGAAAATTAAAAAACACAGATAATGGTTTATTAACATTACTAATCACAAGCATAGTTGGAACCCTAATTTTAAGTTTATATTTACCCTTTATTTGGGTTAAACCAACTTTTTCTGAATATTTATTTGCAATAAATATGGGTTTAATAGCGGCTTTAGCCCATGGTATGATTATCTTTTCCTACAATTATTCAGATGCAAGCAAACTGGCACCTTTGGGTTATTTTGAGATAATTACTAACATTTTAATTGGTTATATTTGGTTTTCTGATATTCCCGATAAGTACACTTTTATCGGACTTTTAATTATCATTCTTTCAGGTGTTTATGTGTTTAGAAGAGAGCAATCTAATAAAATGTAAAGTATACCTTTATATAAAGCAAATTATTAATATATAATGTTAAATTACTGTAATTGTTAATTTTTTTATATTACTTAAAGTAAAATATAGCATAGAAATATATCTAGCCTACCATCTAATCATTATAATTTTCATTTATATTTAAAGATTTCATCCTAATAAATCATAAAACTTAATTAAAAAACCTAACTAATAAGGATAAATTAAACAAAGTAATCCAATAATCTAATAAATTAATGGTATTAATTTAAGAAAGGTGAGTGTACAAAAATTGAAAAAATTAAATTTTTCTTAAATATTTAAATAAATAATAGATGAAAACAGGCAATTTCTATCAGTATTGCATTTATCGAATATAGCATTTAATAAGCCATAGAGGGGTCAATTTTAATGATTTATCGATATATAGTGCAACTTATAGGTGTAATATAAATATAACAACTATATATGGGTAAAAATTAAAAAAACGTTGATTTTGCTTACTTTTAAACAAAAATTCCCTCTTTTTTTAAGAGTTTTTTCTTGGTTTTAATGCCTCCAGGACCTGAATATCCACCTAGGGACCCGTCAGATCTGATAACTCTATGACAAGGTATTTTAGGTGCATTTGGGTTTTTTCCAACCGCATTTGCTACAGCTCTAGCAGCTTTTGGCTTATTTATAGCTTTTGCGACCTCTAAATAGGACCTAACTTGGCCTTTAGGAATGGTTTTAAGATAATTCCATACTTTTAACTGAAATTTGGTACCTTTTAGGATCATTTTAGAGAAAAACCCTGTTACCTTGTACCTTTTCAGGCACAAAGAACAGTAGTTTTTGGCACGTCGTTGTATGCGCTACCGCCATGCCTTCCACTTCGCTATTTTAGCGCTACTCAGCGAAGTTTTCTGCCCTCTAGGCTTGAATCTCTCGATTTTTCCCTAGATGGTCAGTTAAGAGTTGCCTCTTAATTCATTATTAAAATAACATATTAGCAATTTTAAGGGTATCACTTTATCGTTGAATTTAACGGTTTTTTAACACTTGTGAATAGCGTTAATAACTAACTTGGCTTCACAATTATTAATATAAAATATGAAACATAAAACAGAACAGTCATGATACCTAAGAAATAAACCTCTATAGATTTGCCATTTTTCTTAAACACCAAATAAGTAAGCAATGTTAATCCAAAAGATATAATCAAAAAATATATTGGCTCAATTGAGCCGTCTATAGACACCATGATTATAGATTTTAAACTATTGACATTTAAAATCACTTAATATATTACTAGTGATAATTAATTGTTATCATTAGTAATTATATGAATGAACTAACTACAGACCTAAAATTGCTTCATGAAGCAACTTTAAATAACTTAAAAAACTCAAAAGCTAATAATACTTTAAGAGCTTACAAATCTGATTTTAAAGATTTTGGAGTTTTTTGTGCAAAAAATGGATTAAATTCATTACCAACTGAACCAAAAATAGTTTCCCTATATCTTACACACCTTTCAAAAAATTCAAAAATAAGCACTTTAAGAAGGAGATTAGTGTCAATAAGTATGGTTCATAAAATGAAAGGGCATTATCTTGATACCAAACATCCAATTATAGTTGAAAATTTAATGGGAATAAGAAGAGTTAAAGGAAGTATTCAGAGAGGAAAAAAACCTATACTAATCAATCATTTAAAATTACTTATTGATACAATAAATGAACAAAAAACTGAGGAAATAAAAAAATTTAGAGACAAATCATTAATATTAATCGGCTTTGGAGGTGGTTTTAGACGAACAGAACTAATTTCAATTGATCATGAGGATTTAGAATTTGTATCTGAGGGTCTTAAAATTACTGTTAAAAAATCAAAAACTGATCAATTTGGTGAGGGAATGATAAAAGGACTGCCCTTCTTTGCCACTGAAAATTACTGTCCTGTTAAAAACTTGAATAAATGGCTCGAAATAGCAAAGATCAAGTCTGGACCAATTTTTAGAAGATTTTCAAAAGGTTTATCACTAACAGATAAAAGACTTTCAGACCAATCAGTAGTCTTATTGATTAAAGAATATTTACGTTTAGCCGGTATCGAAAATAAAAACTTTGCTGGTCATAGTTTGAGATCAGGTTTTGCAACAGTTGCAGCTGAGTCAGGAGCGGATGAAAGAAGTATTATGGCTATGACAGGTCATAAAACTACCCAAATGGTAAGGAGGTACATCAGAGAAGCAAATATTTTTAAAAATAATGCTCTAAGTAAAGTTAAGTTTTAAAATATCCCTTGATACCCTTTTTATATCATCTCTAAACACAGTTGTAATATTACTCATATGACCAATCCAAAAATTAGTAGAAATTAACCTATCTTTTTGAATAAGGGCAATAGTTTTTTTATTTAAGGAATGTGACACATGACTAATTGCACCTTCACAACAAATCAAAATTTTTGAATTAAGAACTATGTTTTCAAGATCTCTAAAAGAACTTTGTTCAATAAATTTAACATTTTTTTTTGAAATCGTAATGTGTGGATCTTTTATATTTTTAAAATATTTAGTTTTAAATTCATTCATAATTCCAACCTTTTTAAAACCTTGAGTAATAACAATATTACATTTAAATTTCTTAATTAAGGATTTTAAAAAAGAGTAAATAGAATCGGGTTTAAGATTCATGTAATCAAAATCATGAAAATAATAATCTTTAAACCATTTTTCATCTAAATGAAGATGTACATAAGGTTTAGGCAATTTAAATTTCTTTTTAATGAATTTGTAATTTTTGTAATAATTTATTTTTTTTGGAGATTTAATATCTAGGTAATTTATAAGTATCTGAAAATTTTTATATTGAGTATTTGTCTCGGTATTTTTTATATATTTATGATAAAAAAAGGAAATTAAAAACTTTGGATAAAAATCTTTCAGGAAACAAATTTTAATTTTTGAGTTAATAAAAATACCACTTAGAAAAGACCTCCTTTTTCCATCGAGAACAATTAAATAATCATAATTTTTATTTTTGATTTGAAGAAAAAGATTGAAAAAATCTAAAATTTTATTTTGGGTTTTATCAAAAATAAAAATTTGATTTATATATTTAAAATTTTTAATATATTTTGAATTATATCTTGACGCCACAACATCAACTTGATTTTTTTTTGATACCTCTGATATTGAATTAGTAACTAACTGAGATGTGATAAAATCTCCTATTCTATCAGTCCTAAAAATTAAGAATTTAGCCATCGTGCCAGACTTGTATATTTGTAATTTTTTCCCCTAAGGTTTTTTTCACCATAAACTCAGCTATAATTTTATTATTAAATATTTTGTGTGCTTTTTTATATCCATTTCTGGCTATTTTTTTTCTTAATTCATTATTTTTTTTATAAAATAAAATTTTTGAATTAAGGTCACTGGCACTATCAAAAAATATCATCTCACTTTGATTGAAAAAATCTTGATATTGATAATCTTTATGTTCAAAAGTGAGTATGCCATTACCTAATAAAGTTGCCATTCTTTCGCTCGAATAGTATTTAATAGGTTTACCTCTGGTGATATTAATACCCATATTACACTTGCTAATTTCCTCAAAATATTCAGCACCCCAAACAGGATTTTTTTTATATCCAAAGAAGTTATTTTTAGTTTTTTCAGTAATTTTCTTTATAAATTCAACACGATCATCATAATGATTCTTTTTTAAAACACCTCTATGTACTCCATGACTAATTGCTAAAAAAACATCATATTCATTATTTTTCATGTAATTTTTATATACATCAATTGATGGATCTATTGCGTTTGGTATAAAATAGCAATTCTTATCAGCAAAATTTAACTTAGATGGTGATGTTGTTATAAAATTTGCATCAGTAAATTGATACTTAAGATAAAATCTTTCTTTATTCTTTTCATAATCAGGTCCTTTCTTAACCAGGGGGTCAATAAACCATTGCGCAATCTTAATGTCTCTATATTTTTCTTTTATTTTAAGCAAATCCAAATAGTTCAATCTATCGACGTGCCCAAAAAAAATTATATCAGGTTTAAAATTATTTATGTTTTCAATAATTTTATTAAAGAGATATCTTCTTGATCCTATATCAAATAAACTTTTCTTTTCTTTTTGTATGTCTCTATCGCTAATGTGTAATACAGAGTAATTATTAAGAATGAAACCATTATTAATTTTTTTTGTTGTGGAATAATACAATCTTCCATTGTGTCTAAAATGAAGATCTGAAATATGCAATATTTTAGGTGTCCTTTTCATATTTCAATAAATATTTATTTTTAATTTTTCTTCTTTTTTTATAGTCTTTTTTTAATTTGTATTCTTCTTTAAGCGCTATTGATTTGTTATTATATTTTTTTGAATAAATAATCTTCCATTTTCTACCTCTTGTAAACTTTGCACCACTCGAACTATTATGCTTTTTTAATCTATTAATTAAATTATTTGTATAACCTACGTACGAAATATTTGTTTTTGTAGATTTCGATAATATCAAATAGACATAATAATTCATATTATGATATTATATTATCATTTTTAAAGAATAAATGGCGGTCCCTAGGGGAATCGAACCCCTCTTTCATGGATGAAAACCATGTGTCCTAACCGATAGACGAAGGGACCAAAAAAAGGTCTTTTAGTTGAAAATATTTACATAATCAAGGCTATATTATTTCCTCTTTTTTACTAATTACCTCAAAAGTATTGCTATTTTTGTGTGTAATAAGTGTCTCAGAAAAAAACTCTTGTCCTTTAATTTCAATACCTTTAACCAAATCTCCATGTGTAATACCTGTGGCGGAAAAAATTGAGTCACCTGATATAATTTCATTTAGCTGATATTTTTTGTTTAAATCTTTAATACCCATTTCTTTAGCTCTTTTAATATCTTTATCTTCATTGAAAATGAATCTTCCTTGAAAAAAACAATTGCTTGCATCAAGTGCAGAAGCAGCCAAAACACCTTCTGGCCCACCACCTATTCCGATAAACATATCCACATTAAACTTGTTATCTGTAACATATAGAGCACCAGAAACATCTCCATCTGTAATTAACTTTTTTTTAACTTTTAAATTATCTAAAGTATTTATTATTTTATTATGTCTCTCACGATTCAATAGGCATACAGTCAAATCACTCAATTGTTTATTCGAAGCATCAGCTAAATTTTTTAAATTTTTTTCTAAAGTAAAATCTAAATCTACAGTTCCTTTCTCAATATTTTTACCAACAGCTATTTTTTCCATGTATGTCTCTGGAGCGTGAAAAAGATTATTTTTTTCTGCTATTGCTAGAACAGATATTCCTCCAGGTAGATTTTTTGCAACAAAATTAGTACCCTCAACTGGATCAACAGCTATATCAATTTCTGCTCCATTTTTTGTTCCTAACTTTTCACCTATATAAAGCATAGGTGCTTCATCAAGTTCACCTTCCCCTATTACAACACGTCCATTAATATTAAGATTATTTAATTCAGCTCTCATAATATCAACAGCAGCTTTATCAGCACCTATTTTATCATTAAGACCTTTGAACTTTGATGCAGCTAAAGCGGCTTTAGATGTAATTCTTCTCATTTTTTCTATTAGTGTTTTTTCTAAAGCCATTAGGATTTTATTAAAATTTTATCACTTCTTTCAATTCTTTTTTCAAATTCTCTTAGTCTTTTATAAACACTTGCAAGTTCAATGATTGTTGGCCAAGCTTTTAAGATGTATTGCATTGACCCCTCTACTCTACCAAAGGCTCTTATTATTTGCTGCATCACTCCTAAAGTTACTACGCCAGCTACTATTGCAGGAGCTAAAAAAACATACGCTGATAAAACGTTTGCTTGTAAATATGCTATTCTCCCGATATTAAAATACAAATATCTAATATAGCTTAAAAAATGAATGTTTCTTACATCATCAAATAATTCTTCAATTGTTTTTGGTCTCACTGTTCCATCATCTTCTGCAATAACAAGTATTTTTCTATATGCCGCCTCCTTTTTTTGAAGATCATATTCAACTCCAACTAATCTTAAGATCAATCCAAGTAAAATTAGAAAAATTGTTCCTCCTACAGACCAAATGAATGCACCTACAATTAAACCATAATCCCAGTCTCCAAAAAAAAATATTGGTATACCTATACTTAAGCCAAACAATATAGGTGTGAATTGAACCAACACCATAATTGCCTCAATAAGACTAGTACCTAAAGATTCCATAATTCTTGTAAACTTAATAGTGTCTTCCTGGACACGTTGGGATGCTCCCTCTATCAACCGTGCTTTTTCATATACACTGTGATACCATTCAACCATAGCTGTTCTCCATCTGAACAAATAGTGGGCTGTAAAGAAACTTATTATTACACCAAGAGATACAGCCATTGCTGCCAATTTTATAAATGACAATAGGCTCATCCAATATTCGCTCATTGTGATTGAATTTGGAGCAGCCAAGGCCTTTTGTATCATGTCATAAAATTCACCGAACCATTCATTGATTTTTACATCAAGTTTTACTTGAACCCAAAGTGAGGATAAAATAATAGCTGAACCTATCCACGACCAAATAAACCAATTTTTCTGTGTAAAGAATCTAAACATTTAATTATTTAGTAAAATTATCAGCATAAGATTTTTTGACTATTTTTCTTATCTTTGGTTCTATAAGTTCGAAACTAATCTTATTTTTTTTAGCATATTCAATTGCAAGCTCTTTTGAGGAAAATTCTAACTTTAGTTCTGAGCTTGTATCTGTTGAACTTTCCCAACCCATAAGAGGATTAATGCCAGGCTTTTCTGTTATAAACTCAATGATCCATTTATCGAATTTTTTCACACCTGATTGCATGGCCGTTTTAGAGGGTTTATATATTTTAGCTTTTTTCATAAAGATGGTCGGAGTGGCAGGATTCGAACCTGCGACCCTCTGGTCCCAAACCAGATGCGCTACCAGGCTGCGCTACACTCCGAATGCAGTACTAATACAGTAGAATAATTAAATTTCAAAGTATATTAATGTCGATTATTAATAAAAAACTATTTATTTATTATATATTCTAACTTTTATGATTATAAGTTGTCCTGAATGCAGTAAGAGATTTAATATTGATCAAAATCTTATTCCTGAAGATGGAAGATTATTACAATGTAGTAATTGCATGCACAAATGGCATTTCGTAATTAAAAAAAATGAGGAAATAATTGAGGAACCAATTAAATCAGAGGAAGTAATTATAGAAAATAAAAATCAAGAAAAAAAAATAAATCCATCACAAGAATTTATTCCTATTGAAGATGAAAGTGTTGAAAAAGAATTAAAAAGAGAACAAAAAGTAATAAATAAAGTAAAAAAAAAAGATAAAAAACGAAATAAAAAAAACAAACCAATAAAATTATTAAATATGATAATTGTTATAATTATTTCTGTGGCAGCATTAGTAATTATTATAGATACTTTTAGGATTGAATTATCTAAATATATACCTTTTTTAAACCCAATACTTGATAGCTTTTATGCAATTATTGCTGACATAAACTCATTTATTAAAGATTTAATAAGATAATGATAAATAATATAACTAAACCATTTAGATGGTTTTTTAAATTAGAAGCAGCAAGTGGCTTAGTACTTTTATTTAGTGCTATAATTGCTTTAGTAATTAGTAATTCGGAATTATCAAATCTATATTTTAACACTTTAGAAAATTATTTGTTTATAGGTATAAACAACTTTGGCATTAAGTTATCTGTCTTACATTGGATAAATGATGCTTTGATGGCCATATTTTTCTTTTTTGTAACTTTAGAAATTAAAAGAGAATTTTTACAAGGCGAACTATCAAACATTAAGCAAGCTATGCTTCCTATAATTGGAGCTATTGGTGGAATGTTGGTACCTGCACTTTTTTATATATTTATAAATTATGGAAATTCAGAAACGATTGTTGGATGGGCAATACCATCTGCAACAGATATTGCATTTTCTCTTGGAGTTTTATCTTTATTAGGCTCTAGGGTACCAATTTCTTTAAAAGTTTTTTTAACTGCTCTTGCTATAATTGATGACTTAGGTGCAATTGTAATAATTGCCTTGTTTTATTCTGGAGATTTAAGCATAAAATATTTATCTTTGATGCTTATAGCATTCATAATATTGCTAATTTTAAATAAATTTAATGTTAAAAAATTCTTACCATATTTAATTGTAGGTTTATTTCTGTGGGAGTTTACTCATCAATCTGGAATCCATGCTACTATAGCTGGTGTTTTGTTAGCTTGTACAATACCACATAGAAAAAAAGAGAAAGATTTTTCACTATTGATTAAATTAGAACATGCAATTAGCCCATATGTTGCGTTTGGTATTATGCCACTTTTCGCATTTGCTAATGCAGGAGTATCACTTGAGGGTTTAACTTTAGGTTCTCTTTTAAATAAAGTGCCCCTTGGTATCTTGTTAGGTTTATTTGTAGGAAAACAATTAGGTGTTTTTGTATTTTCTTACATCTCGATTAAACTTAAATTTGCGCAAATGCCAACTAATTCAAATTGGATTAATTTTTATGCAGTTGGAGTATTAACAGGTATTGGTTTTACTATGAGTTTATTTGTTGGGAATCTAGCTTTCGTAGACAGTATGCAATATATGGATGGTGTAAAAATTGGTGTCCTATCAGGTTCATTGCTTTCGACTGTTTTTGGATATTTGTTACTACTTATATTTTCAAAAAATAAATGAAAAAAAAAGTAAATTTTAAACTAATTTTTACAATAATATTAATAAGTATGTTTAATTTAAAAAGTGTATTTGCAAAATATGATAAAGTATTTTTTGACTTTAAATTAAAGTCAATTTCGGGTGATGAAATAAATTTATCTGATTATAAAGGCAAAACTGTTCTTTTAGTAAATGTGGCCAGCAGATGCGGTTTTACAAAACAATATGATGGTTTACAAAAAATTTGGGATACTTATAAAAACAAAGGTTTCGTAGTAATTGGAATGCCTTCAAATCAATTTGGTTCACAAGAACCAGGGAGTAATGAAGAAATTAAAGAATTTTGTGAGATCAATTTTAATATAACTTTTCCAATGACCACAAAAACAGATGTAAAAGGAGATAATGCGCATGAAATTTATAAATGGGCATTTAAAAATCATGGAAAATCAACTATTCCAAAATGGAATTTTCATAAAATACTAATAAATCCAAATGGTAAAATCGAAGACACTTTTATGTCTTTTACAAGTCCGAAATCAAAAAAAATAATAAATAGTATAGAGAAATTGGTTAATTAAAGATCCTTATTAAATTAGGTTCTTTAATTATATTTGAATCTTTTTTTAACATTTTTATACATTTGCTTGAATTTATTTCTTTACATTTATGAGTGATAATAATTATAGAAGCAGTTTTTTTCATATTATCTGGAATTTGTATTAGTCTTTGAACAGAAATGTTATTTTTAGCTAGTATATTTGTAATTGATGAAAGTACACCTGGTTTATCTTTTACCTCAACTCTAAGATATAAAGAATTTTCATACGAATTATAATTATAACTATTTGGTATATTTCTTTTATTATTTGATATACCAAATGGAAACTTAATATTACCTCTTAGGATCGATAATAAATCAGACATTAATGCTGATGTGGTTGGTCCAGGCCCTGCCCCCTCACCTTGCATAACACTTTCACCAACAGGCTTACCCTCTAAAATAACTGCATTCATTACATTAGTTACATTTCCAATATAAGAATCTTTTGAAACTAAACATGGGTGTACACGTTCAAAAATTTTATTGTTAATTATCTCTGTAATACCTAATAGTTTAATTCTTAGATTTAATTTTTCTACAATATCAAAATCAGTAGCTTCAATTTTTTCAATTCCTTCCATCAAACTTTGTGATTTTGAAATTTTACAGTTAAAAGCTAAGGCAGATAAGATTTTTACTTTTGCCAATGCGTCGTAACCATTAAGGTCAAGTTTTGGATTTCCAGGTTCAGCATAACCTAATTTTTGAGCATTTTTTAAAACATTTTTAAAACTATCTTTTGTTTTCTCCATTTGAGAAAGTATGTAATTACATGTACCATTTAATATCCCATAAACCTTTATAATTTTATTTGTCGCTAATCCCTCTTTAATAGTTCTGACAATCGGTATGCCACCAGCAACAGCAGCCTCAAATTCGAGATTAACTTTATTTTTTTCAGCTAAAAATGATAAATAATCACCATGTTTGGAAACTAGTGCCTTGTTAGGTGTTATGACATGTATTTTATTTTTTAAAGCATTTTCTACAATTGTTTTTGACAATCCGTCAGCAAAACCTATTGCTTCTATTAAAACATCAACTTTTTTTTGTTTTATTATATCTAAAGGATCTTTATAAAATATTTTTTTATTTATTTTGAACTTTCGTTTCTTATTTTTATTTTTAGCAGATATAGCAACTATTTGTATTTTTTTTCCTGTTTTAATCTCTATGTCTTTTTTCTTTGTTATAAGTTCATTGTATAAATAATTACCAATTTGCCCTAAACCAACAATTGCAATATTAATTTGTCTCATAACTTTATTCCATTAATTTTGGATATTCACTTTTTTTACCATAAATAATTACATTATTTTTAAATTCATCAAATGTTAAATTTTCATCAAAATTTAATGAAGATAGCTCTGTATCAGTTGATATCTCTTTTTTATTCTCCCAAATACCTGTTTTTGTATCAATAGAGCAGTTAGTAACAAAAATTAAAATTACCATTAATTTTAATAGTCTAAACATTTAAAGCCTCATCTTCTTTAAATCCGTAATACATGTTCATACTCTGCACGGCCTGACCTCCGCCCCCTTTTATAAGATTATCTATTGCAGATAATATTATTAATTTATTTTTATTCTTACTATTGCAAATAGATATCAAACAATTATTAGTATTTATAACCTCATTTGTGCTTAGCAAAGAATTAATTTTTTTAATTTTAACAAATTTACTTTTTTTATAAAATTTACTTAGGTATCGATGTATTTTTTTTGCATCTATATTTTTTTTTAAATCAACATTAATAGTTGTAATAATTCCTCTAAACATTGGTGATAGATGAGGGGTAAAATCAAAATAATTTTTTTTTTTTGTATATAAATCTAATTCTTGTTGAATTTCTGAGTTGTGTCTATGATTTGCAATTCCATAAGCGCTAAGAGACTCATAAAGATTTTTATTTTTATATTTTTTATGAACATTACGTCCAGCTCCTGAATAACCGGATTTAGAATCTATCACTATGTTTCTATTCGAAATAAAATTTTTTTGAATTAAAGGTGCCAAAGGCAATAAAATGGAAGTAGGATAACATCCAGGTGAGGATATTACTTTTTGATTTTTGAACTGACTTTTTTTTAATTCTGGCAATGAATATATTGAATTTTTAATTAACTTTTGGGCGCTATGTTTAATTTTATACCATTTTAAATATTCATTTTTATTTTTTAATCTAAAATCTGCTGATAAATCAATGAGTAAGTTTTTGTCTAATAAAAATTTAGACAGTTTTTGAGCTTCACCATTTGGTAATGCTGAAAAAACAACATCAACCTCTTTCAATAATTTTTTTTGAAATTTTCTTATAATTGGTAATTTTTTTTTAGATAAAGATTTATCATAAAATGAAATATTTTTACCTACAGAACTATTACCACATAAGTATTTGATATTGACTTTTTTATGTCTTGCTAAAATTTTAACTAACTCAATTCCAATATATCCTGTAGATCCACATACCAAAACATTTAGCTTAGACATAAAACAATATAACAGTTGTAATGTAAAATGATATTATCTTTTAGAAAATTGAAAACTTCTTCTAGCTTTTGCTCTACCAGGTTTTTTTCTCTCCACAGATCTAGAGTCTCTTGTCGTAAGTTTTTCTTTTCTTAATGTAGGTTTAAGATTTTCATCAAATTGAAGGAGTGCTCTTGATATTCCATGAACCAATGCCCCTGCCTGACCAGTATGACCACCGCCAACAACTTTTGATTTAACATCGTATTCTGTAGATTGATTGATTATATCGAACGGTCTCATGATTTGCATCTTGTGTGATGAGCTTGTGAAATAATCATCTAATGTTTTTCCATTTACATAAATCTTGCCAGTACCTTTCTTTAACCAAACTTTCGCAATAGAAGTTTTTCTTCTTCCCGTAGCATATTTGCTATCTTTAAAATCTAATTTAATTTTTGGTGTATGATTGGTATTTTCCATTTCAATTTCTAACTACATTTTTACTATTTAATTTTGATAACTCAATTTTTTCTGGATTTTGAGCTTCATGAGGATGATTTGATCCTGTATAAATTTTTAATTTACCTAATTGTTTTTTTGCTAGCGCTCCACCTGGTAACATTCTTTTCACAGCTAATTTTAAAACCTCACCTGGTTTTGTATCGTGTAATTTTTCAGGGGTAGTTTCTTTGATTCCACCAGGATGCCCTGTATGTCTAAAGTATTTTTTATCTTGAAATTTATTACCAGTAAATTTTATTAAATCTACATTTTTTACTACTACAAAGTCACCATGGTCCATATGTGGTGTGAAAGTAGTTTTATTTTTGCCTCTAATTATCTTTGACACTACGGTAGCAATTCTTCCAACAACCGCATCTGTCGCATCTATCTCAAACCATTTTGATTGAATATCAGCTTTTTTAACAAATTTTGTCATGATGTGCGGGATTAATACTTACAAAAACGTTTGTTGTCAATTTATTAGAAGGCAAAAAAGTCTATTATAATCGATATTTTATGCTAGTTTCCGAGTTTCAAAGTCTAATTAAAAAATTATAGGAGAATAAATGAGTGATAAAAAAAAAGGTGCTGAGCCTAAAACATATAAATTTGATACTCTAAGCTTACATGCTGGATATCAGCCACATAAAAATGCTGGTTCAAGGCAGGTGCCAATTTATCAAACTACCTCATATTTATTCGATGATGTTGATCATGCTGCTGCTCTTTTTAACTTAGAAAGAGGTGGACACATATACAGTAGAATTTCAAATCCAACAGTTGCAGTTCTTGAGGAAAGAGTTGCTGCGTTAGAGGGTGGTACTGCAGCGCTAGCAACCTCATCCGGCATGAGTGCAATATTTTTAACAATAATGACTTTGTGCCAAGCTGGAGACCATTTAGTAGTATCATCTCAATTATATGGAGGCACTGTAAATTTATTTAGACTTACTCTTCCTAAATTTGGAATAAAATGCACATTTGTAAAACCAAGAGATACAGAAGGATTTAAAAAAGCTATTCAAGACAATACTAAAGGCATATTTGGCGAATTAGTTGGTAATCCAGGTAATGAATTGATGAATATGCCTGAGATTGCTAAAATTGCTCATGAGGCTGGAATACCTTTAATGGTTGATGCTACTTATCAAACACCTTACTTATGTAAGCCAATTGAACATGGAGCTGATATAGTAGTTCATTCATTAACTAAATGGATGGCCGGGCATGGATCATCTATGGCTGGTATCTTAGTCGAAGGTGGTAAATTCGATTGGATGCAAAATGATAAATTTCCAACAATGACAACACCATACGAGGGATATCATGGACTTTCTTTTGCTGAAGAATTTGGACCTACTGCATTTACAATGAAGGCGAGAGCAGAGGGAATGAGAGATTTTGGTCCATGTTTAAGTCCTCAAAATGCTTGGAATGTTTTACAAGGAATTGAAACTTTGTCTGTAAGAATGCAAAAACATTGTTCTAATGCAGAAACAATGGTTGAATATTTATCTGGTCATGAAAGTGTTGCGTGGGTTTCACATCCAAGTGTTCCTGATCATCCTGATCATGAATTAGCAAAAAAATTATTACCTAATGGGAGAGGATCAATGATAGCATTTGGAATTAAAGGTGGAAAAGAAGCTGGTGAAGCATTTATTAACAACGTAAAACTTGCTTCACATTTAGCAAATGTAGGAGATACAAGAACACTAGTAATACATCCTGCCTCTGCAACACATTCACAAATGGATGAAGCTACTTTAAAATTTGCTGGGTTGTCTCATGATATGATCAGATTATCTGTAGGTATTGAGGATATAGATGATATTAAAAATGACTTTGAAGCAGGATTTAGAGCCGCAAGAAAACCAAGATTAGTTTCAAATCAATGAAATTTGAGGTAAATGGTTCAGAGGTCTTTGCCTCTACTGGTGGAAGACCTTTTGACAAAAATAAGCCTCTAATAATTTTTGTCCATGGTAGTGGTTTAACTCATATGACATGGGTTTTACAAACAAGGTATTTTGCTTTTCACGGATACAGTGTTTTAGCACTAGATATGCCTGGTCACGGCTTATCTGGTGGAGAAAGTTTAAAATCAATTGAGGATATGGCAGATTGGGTAAGTAATGTGATAGACTCAGTTGGATATAATGAGGCATCATTGGTGGGTCATTCACAGGGATGTTTAGTTACAATGGAATGTGCTTCAAGATATCCTGAAAAAATTAAAACATTAAGTTTAATGGGTGGTGCTGGAGCAATACCTATGAATCCAGAATTATTGTCACTTGCTGAAAACAATAACCCCAAAGCAGTTGATTTAATGATGGATTGGGCCCATGGCCCCGCAGGACACTTTGGTGGTCATCCTGTTCCTGGACTGTATCATATTAATACAGGTGGTATGTTGGCAAAATCCAGAACAATTAAAAATACTCTTGGAGTAGATTTTAGAGCATGTGATAATTATAAAAATGGTTTCGAAGCTGCAAAAAAAATTAAAATTCCAACCCTATCTATTCTTGCAACAGGAGACAAAATGTGCCCTGTTAAAGAAGGAAAAAAATTAGCTGATTTAATAGATAACAGTAGAGTAGAAATTATTGATAATTGTGGTCACATGATGCTTCTTGAGGAGGCAGACAGAGTACTTAAGGTGTTAAAACAATTTATATTAGAACATTATCCTGCAAAAAAATTAAATTAATGAAAAAAAATTTTAGATTCTTCGATAATAGGCAAAAATATCTGCTATTTGTAACAACCACTAACGAAAAAAATAAAATTTCAGATGCTTTAAAACCTATAGTTCAAAATTTGAAACCAAAATTTCCTGCCCTTAAAATATTTGATGCAGGTATGGGAGATGGATCATTGTTAATGAATGTTATGAGACAATGTCATCAAAAAATGCCAAACATACCTCTTTTAGTAAACACAAAAGAAATTAGTATGGAAGATGTAAGATTAGGTCTTGAGAAACTTCCAGATAGATTTGTTGAACATAAAAATACTGTCTTTGTAATTTCAAATTTAAATTATGTTGAGTCAACATCACTTAAATCAAATGATGAAAAAAAACAAAAAAAAATGAATTGGAAAGTTGTTAAATTAAAAGGTAATTCATCTTTAGATTTTAATATACAATTAAGAAAACTTAATCAGGAATTTTTGAGTAAAAAATGGCAAATTGAAAGAAATCCTAAAACTGGGAACCCAACATACAAAGAACCATCTGTAATTGTTATTTATAGAAAAGATCAGGAATTTTCATTGAAAAATGTTATCCCGAAAAAAAATAATGGAAAAACTTATTATGATTTCATTATTGCCTCACAACCTTACAGATCCAGAATTTCAGCTGAAAAAAAAGTAAAATATGTAATTGATCCAATGATAAAATCTTTAGATAAAAAAGGGAAATTAGTTGTTGTTCACGCATGTGGTAGAGATCCTGGAAACCAGATAATTAAAAAAATATGGCCTAAAGAAAAGCCATTCCCATCACTTCACGATTCTATTGTAAAATATATTAAAAATAATACTGATAAAGAATTTTTAAGAGACCTAAAATTTCATAAAAAACAAAAAATTAAATATATCTTGAGAGCTCTACCAAATGAAATATCAGGAGGTATTGCAACCTCGCTTATATTTTCTGCTTGGAATGCTGCAGTTTATGTTAATCAAATATCAGATGAACAAATTATGAAAGCAGAAAGACAAAAAAATTATCAAAAAATTGTTCAACAAATTGTAAATAAATATCAGGGAATATATTTTAATAACGAGTTATTTGTTATAGAGAAAAAATAAATATCATAGTTTCTATTATTAATTGAATCTTAAAATCAAAATCTTTTGTATTTTTAATCAATACTCTTGTTTTTAGTGGTATTCAGACGAAGACTAAATTTTATCTTGATTGTAAATTCTCATTACAGTTAAATGGTTAAATTAAGGGGGAAATTATGACTAAATCAAAAAATCCAGAAACAATTGCTCTTCATGGAGGAGATTATAGAAGTGATCCAGCTACAACATCAGTAGCAGTTCCTGTTTACAGAACCACTTCATATCAATTTAATGATACAAATCATGCAGCAAATTTATTTGCTCTAAAAGAATTTGGTAACATTTATACAAGAATAATGAATCCAACAAACGATGTTCTTGAAAAAAGAGTTGCAGCATTAGAGGGTGGTTTGGCTTCCGTAACAGTAGGATCAGGTCAAGCAGCATCAACATTTGCAATAATGAATGTTTGCCAATCAGGAGACAATTTCATTAGTTCAACTGATTTATATGGAGGAACTGTTAATTTATTTACTCATACTCTCAAAAAATTAGGTATTGAGTGTAGATACGCTGATCCTTCAGATCCAAAAAATTTTGAAAAACTTATAGATGAAAAAACTAGATGTTTTTATGCTGAAACATTACCAAATCCTTATTTAAGAGTTTTTCCGATCAAAGAAGTTTCAGATATTGGCAGAAAACATAATATACCATTAATTATGGATAACACAGCAGCTCCAGTTATTTGTAAACCTATAGAACATGGTGCGGCTGTAGTAGTTCACTCACTTACTAAATTTATAGGAGGACATGGAACAGTTATTGGTGGTGCTTTGGTAGATGGAGGTAATTTCGACTGGACTGCTGATCCAAAAAGACAGCCATTATTTAATGAACCTGATGCAAGTTATGGAGGAGCTAAATGGGGAGAGGTTGTGCCTCAGTTAACTGGTGCAAACGTATCATTTGCAGTAAGGGCCAGAGTATGTTTGTTAAGAGATTTAGGCGCACCTTTAGCTCCTGATAATGCTTGGGGAATTATTCAAGGACTTGAAACTGCACCTTTAAGAATGAAACAGCACTGTTCAAATGCTCAAAAGGTTGTTGATTTTTTAACAAAACATAAAAGTGTTGAAAGAGTTATATACCCTACTCTTCATAAAGGTGAAATTGCCGAGAGATCCAAGAAATACTTAAAAGGAGGCAATGGAGCATTAGTTGGTATTGAAGTAAAAGGTGGAGTTGAGGCTGGTAAAAAATTCATCGAAGCTCTTAAAATGTTTTATCATGTAGCAAATATTGGTGATGCAAGAAGTTTAGCGATTCATCCCGCAACAACTACACATAGTCAATTAACAGAGGAAGAATTACTAGCAGCAGGAGTAACACCTGGATATGTAAGACTTTCAATAGGAATTGAACATCCTGATGATATTATCGCTGATTTGGATCAAGCATTAGGTGCCTCAGGAAAACCTAGTCTGAAAGCTGTAAGTTAGATTTTGTATTTATAAAATAAAAATATATACATGCACTTACTAAAAAAATTGAACTTATTTGGTGTACAGATGCAATATATATCTGTGCACCATGCATAACTGTTGCAATTCCTAAAATAATCTGAAAAACAATTAAAACACCTAATACATTTACCGATTTATATAAATCATACATCTTTGCTTTATAAATTTTATAAACAATAAATAAATAAAAAATTACTATAATGTAAGCTAAGTTTCTGTGAATAAATTGTACTAATGATGGATCGTTAAATGCAGATAATTTAAACAAATTAATTATATTATTGTCATCTGGAAAATATGAATTTCCCATTAAAGGCCAAGAATTATAAATTTTGCCTGCGTCCATGCCCGATACAAATGCACCAACTACTATTTGAGTAAAAATTAAAATAACAAATAAAAGAGGAATTATAGGATTTAACTTATTTAATGTACTTTTAATGTTTATTAATTTTAAATAATTCCATAAGATTAATGATAAAATTAAAAAAGCAATCAATAAGTGGACAGACAACCTGTAATGACTTACGTCCACTCTATCGACTAATCCACTGCTTACCATATACCATCCAATAAAACCCTGAAAACATATTAATAAGAATATCAAATAATAATTTAGTAGATTTATTAATTTAATTTTAAAAGAAAAATATATTAAAGGAAGTAAAAAACATAAACCAATTAATCTTCCAAAAAATCTATGAAACCATTCCCACCAAAAAATTATTTTGAACTCACTAAGAGACATATTATAGTTTTGTAGTTGAAATTCAGGAATTTTTTTATACGCCTCAAAGTATTCAATCCAAGTAGTCTTACTCACTGGAGGGAAGAAACCTTTAAAAAACTCCCACTCTGTGATTGATAAACCTGAGTCTGTTAACCTCGTTAAACCACCAATAATTATCATTATAGAAACTAATAAAAACATTACTAGTAACCATTGAGCAATATACGGTCTGTATTTATTGTTAATTTCAATGTACATACTTATTTAAATATAATATTTATATCAAATTCCAATTGTTGAAATGTCGCCAGAAAATCGAAAAAAACTGAATGCACTTAGAAAAAGGTTAGATATTTTAGATAATAAATTATTAAGTCTAATAAGTATAAGAAGCAATATAGTCAAGGATGTCCTTAAGCTTAAAAATCACAAAAGTGAAATAGTTGATAAAAAAAGAATTTCAAAAATTCTTAATAATATAAAAAAAAAATCATTAAAAAAAAGGATTGACCCTAAGATAACCAATCGAATATGGAAAAATATGATATTTGCATATATCGATTATGAAAGAAGAAATTTTAAAAAAAAATAATTATTTACTATGTGGTGGAAGTTTTTTTTCAATAAAAACTTCATGTTTTCTAGTAGCAGGATTATATTTCTTTGCCTTTAGTTTTACTTTCGCTTTTTCACCACCAGCAGGTTTTTTTACATAATAGAAAAATGGACTATCTGGTTTAGCTTCTGGAACAAGTCTAACCTTTACGTGTGTTTTTTTAGCCATTTTATTTTTTTATTTCTTTTATCAGTTTAGAAATTTTATTTAGTTTAGTTCTTAAAATATTTTTTGTGTTTATAGATATATTAACTGTTTCGTCAAGATCTGTTTCATTATTATCTAGTTGCTTTTTAACCCCTTCAATGGTCATGCCCTTGTCTTTTAATAGAAATTTTATATTTTTAATTATTTCTATAGTTTTAACATCATAATATCTCCTATTACCTGCTAAAATTTTTGGTTTAATTTGTTTAAATTCTTTTTCCCAATACCTCAATGTATGTGTTGATAATGATCCATTTTTTGAGTTAACTAAATTCAGAATTTCAGCAACTTCACTAATTGTTTTATATGCATCGAAGGTTTTTTTAGTCATTATTTATGTAATTTTTTAATTCTTTTGAAGGTTTGAATAAAACAACTTTTCGTGATGAAATTATTTTAACTTCTTTTGTTTTTGGATTTCTCCCGATGCGTTCATTTTTATTTCTTAATGAAAACGTACCAAATTTTGCGATCTTCACTTTTTTGTTAGAAATAAGATTTTTTAATATTATTTGAAAAACATCCTCAAGTAAATTTTCTGAAATTTTTTTTGAAAACCCGATTTGCATATAAATTGAATTAACAATTTGTTTTTTTGTAAGGTTTATTCTCATTGATTAATTTATATTTTCTTTAATTTTATCAATCAATCTTCCTTTTATAACTTTTTCACCAACTTTAAGAGAATTTGCAAATCCAATTGCATCTGTTGAGCCATGGCTTTTTATTACTGGCTTGTTCAATCCAAGTAATATAGCACCATTATATAATCTGGGATCTAGTTTATTTTTGAATTTTTTTAAATTTTTTAAATTTAATAAAGATGAAAATTTTCCAATGAAATTTGATGACATAGATTTTTTAAGTTCAGATGTTATAAAATTCGCTGTACCTTCTGCTGTTTTCAAGGCAATATTACCGGTAAAACCATCTGTTACTATTACGTTTACATCTCCATCCATAATATGATTTCCTTCAATATAGCCACAAAATTCAAATAAATTATTTTTTTTATCATTTAAGGCTTGGTATGTATTTTTAATAATTGTATTTCCTTTTATTTCTTCTGAGCCAATATTAAGTAATGCCACTTTGGAGATTTCATTTTCAAATAATGATTTATGTAAAGCTGAACCCATTACACTAAAATCAATTAAATTCTTTTCATTACATTCAATGTTTGCTCCTAAATCAAGAACCACATTCATTCCATTTTTATTTGGCCATAAAGCTGACAACGCGGGTTTATCAATGTTTGTTATCATTTCAAGATTAAGTTTTGCTATAACAAAAAGTGCTCCAGTGTTACCAGCTGAAACTACACAATCAGATTCTCCTTTTTTTAAACTTTCCATAGCGAGCCAAAGACTTGTATCTTTCCCTTTCTTAGCCGCGCCTAAAGCTGAATCTGTATCCTCTATAATTTTTTCTGTATGAATTATTTTATATTTATCCAAGTTTATTTTATATTTTTTAATAAGCGGGTTTATTAATTTTTCGTTTCCAAAGATTAAATAAAATGTATTGTTTGATTTTTTAAGGTGATGTGAAATACCTTCTATGGTTTTATCAGGTGAATTTTCACCACCCATTGCATCGATAGCAATGGTAATATGATCTGTCATAAAAAACTATTCTTTAGGATCTAAAACTTGTCTTCCTTTATAAAATCCAGTTTTTAAGTCTAAGTGGTGAGATAATCTGTATTCACCAGATTTTTTATCCTCAATTATATTCTTAGATGAAACTTTTATATGAGATCTTCTCATTCCAGCTCTAGATTTTGTTGTTTTACGTTTAGGTACAGCCATATTTAAAAATTATGGTTTATTATATCTTTTGTAAAGTTATTTAAAGTATTATTTGAAAGGTATTCGTTATATTTTTTATAATAATTCGCGTAAAACTTAATATTTTTATCTAAATTGAATATTTTTCTGAAAAAATTTGCAATATTCTCGTCTATTGACATATCAGTGACTTCAATTTTATCAAGTATAGCATAAAATATATTGACATAATCTTTCATTTTTTTATTAACAGATACATCGCCATAACCTATTTCTCTAATAGAAAGTTCAATTTGTCTTACAAAAAAATCGAATAATTCTTGTGATTTTTTTTTATTAATTTCTGATTTAAATTTTTTTAAGAATAATGCAAAGTGAAACATAAGAAACAATAGTCGATCCGAGAATTCATCATTTCTCTCAAGGTTTAAGTATAGATTTTTATTTCTAGTTAATTTAATTAAATTGTTGTAAATATTTAAATATTCAGAATTCATATGCGTTTTTTATTATTACTAATTGTTTTTTTTATCACCGCTTGTTCTTCAAATAAAGTATCAAAAAACCACGGTTTTATTTCTCTAGAGAATAAATTAGAAAATATAGTAATTAATAAATCTAATAAAAATGATATAATTGAAATTTTCGGACACCCCTCCTCAATTAGTAAATTCAATACAAATAAATGGTTTTATATAGAGAGAAAACAAACAAACCAGTCATTGTTCAAGTTAGGTATAAAAAAAATTAGTAAAAATAATATTTTAGTTATTGAATTTAATAACAAAGGCTTAGTAAAAAACAAGAAACTGGTTAATCTCAATGATATGAACGAATTAAAATATGTTAAAAAAATTACTACAAAAGAATTTGAGCAAGATAATACTATATATAATATATTTTCAAGCCTGCGGGAGAAAGTTAATGCCCCCGCAAGAAATAGAACTAATAAAGACTAATGACCACCAGCGATAACTGCTAGTAGCAATAAAGCAACAATATTTGTAATTTTAATCATTGGATTTACAGCTGGACCAGCTGTATCTTTGTATGGGTCTCCAACTGTGTCACCTGTAACTGCAGCTTTATGAGCTTCAGATCCTTTACCACCAAATTTCCCATCTTCTATGTATTTCTTTGCATTATCCCAAGCTCCACCACCTGCTGTCATGGAAACAGCAACAAATAATCCAGTTATAATTACTCCAAGCAACATTGCTCCAACTGAAGATAAAGCGGCGACTTGTCCACCTATTGGTAAAATTATTATATATAAAACAATTGGAGATAAAACTGGCAACAATGAAGGTATCACCATTTCTTTAATTGCTGCTTTAGTTAATAAATCAACAAGTTTACCATAATCTGGTTTAGCTTTACGTTTCATTATTCCAGGAATTTTTTTAAATTGTCTTCTAACCTCAATTACAACAGCACCACCTGCTCTACCAACTGCTTGCATTCCCATTGAACCAAATAAATATGGAAGCATTCCGCCAATTAATAAACCAACAACAACAAATGGATTTGATAAATCAAAAGAGACAACTATTCCCTCTAGTTTTGAACCAGCCTCTTTAGAAAAATACTTAATATCCTCTGTGTATGCAGCAAATAAAACCAAAGCACCTAAACCAGCGGATCCTATAGCATATCCTTTAGTTACGGCTTTTGTTGTATTACCTACGGCATCTAATGCATCTGTTGTTTTTCTAACATTTTTTGGAAGATTAGACATTTCTGCAATTCCTCCAGCGTTATCTGTAACTGGACCATATGCATCAAGTGCTACAACCATTCCTGCTAATGCAAGCATTGTTGTTACAGCAATAGCAATACCAAATAAACCAGCAATTGCATTTGTTATCAGTATTCCAGCAACAATTATTAATGCTGGTACAGCTGTTGCTTCCATAGAAATAGCTAAACCCTGAATAACATTTGTTCCATGACCAGTTGTTGAAGATGCAGCCACAGTCTTAACGGGACGATAATCTGTACCTGTGTAATATTCAGTGATCCATATGAGTAGTCCTGTTATAATTAAACCAACAACACCACAATAATATAAACTCATTCCTGTAAATGTAGTATCGCCAAAGCTATAATCAGCATCTAAACCAATCACATAATCTGTAACAGGATATAATACGACTAAAGATAAAATTGCTGTTGCTATAAAACCTTTATATAAAGCGTTCATAACATTTTTTGAATTTCCTAATTTAACAAAGAATGTTCCGATAATTGAAGTAATTATACATGCTCCACCGATTGTTAGAGGGTATATCATCATAGTAATATCTGATTGAAAAAAAATAGATGATAAAACCATTGTAGCTACAATTGTAACGGCATAAGTTTCAAATAAATCGGCAGCCATACCGGCACAATCACCAACATTATCGCCAACATTGTCAGCAATCACTGCTGGATTTCTTGGATCATCCTCAGGAATACCTGCTTCAACTTTTCCAACTAAATCGGCTCCAACATCAGCTCCTTTTGTAAATATTCCACCACCTAATCTTGCAAAAATAGAAATTAATGAAGCACCAAATCCTAAAGCAACTAAAGCATTAACGATTTCTCTTTCATCAACACCAGACTTTAGAAGTATGTAATAATAAACTGCAATTGATAATAAAGCTAAACCAGCAACCAACATGCCAGTTATTGCACCAGACTTAAACGCAACCGACAAACCCTCTGCTAAGCCTTTTCTTGAGGCCTCAGCTGTTCTGACGTTAGCTTGTACTGATACAAGCATACCTACGTATCCTGCTATTCCAGATAAAGCTGCACCAATTAAGTAACCAATCCCCACTAATATTGAAAAAGCGAAACTAATTATTACTAAAACAACTACTCCAACTATAGCTATAGTTTTATATTGTCTATTTAAATATGCTTTTGCCCCAATTTGTATAGCAGAAGCAATTTCTTGCATTTTGCTATTACCTGCACTTGATTTTAAAATATTTGAACCAGTTACAAATCCATAGACTATAGATAGTAAACCAGCAAAAATTGTATACAGTAATATTGTTTCGATAGATGAGTTCATAAATTCCTTAAAATTCTTTTGGTTTGTTTTTTAAAATGCGGACATTACAAAAATAAAGCTAAAAGGCAATATTTAACTTATTTAAACTTATGCAAATAACCTTTATTTTTAATACTTTTTAGATAATTTCCATTAGTATTTATAATTTGATTAGGCTTATTCGTAATGCTACCTATTTTTGTAATTTTTATATTGATTCTTTTAGATAATTTTTTTATTTGCTTAACTTTCCTCAAAGGAGATGTAAAAAGTACTTGGTAATCATCACCATTAGAAACAAAATTTTTCTTTTGAAGATTATTTAACTGTATTAATTTTTGAAGATTTTTAGATATTGGAATATCTTTAATTGATAAAATATATCCTAAATTTTGATTATTAATCATTCTTTCAAGATCTAAGACAAGGCCATCAGATATATCAATGGATGAAGAAGCAATTGAAGCTATATATTTGTGTATTTTGAAAGCAATATCAGGAACATAATATCTTTTTATAAAATAATTTTCTAAACTTTTGGTAGATTTAATATTCTTATTTAAAATTTTTAATCCAGCATAGGCATCACCTAAATTACCAGTAACAAAAATCGCATCACCAATATCTGAATTATTTCTTTTTACAATTTTTGTTGCAAAACCAATTACAGTAACTGTGAATGATGTGGTACTAGAATATGTTGTATCTCCACCACTAAGTAATAGTTTATATTTTTTTAATTCTTCTTTTAAAGATTTAACAATTAATAAAAAATTAGGTTGATTAGATAACCTATTATTTATTGAAGCTGATAAAAAAATATATTTAGGTTTAACACCTTTGCAAATTAAATCGGATATAGAGGAACGAATAATTTTTTTTATTATTAAATCTGGTTTTTTAGTATTTTTAAAGTGAATTTTTTCATTATATGTATCTGTTGATACGACAAGACGTCTCTTTTTATCAAAAAAAACATCATCATTAAGCTTAAGAGAACTAGGATTATTAGCGGCTAGATGTTTTAAATATTTTGATATTATTTTATCATCATCCATTAGGTGATCGCACTTTTTTAGAAATCTTATCAAGCAAAGCGTTAAGATATTTTGTTTGAGAAATATCTATAAAAAAATTTGAAGCATTTAAGTATTCCTTAATAATAATTTTAGTTGAGGTTCTTGGCTTATATAAAAATTCAAAAATTGCACTTTTTATTATTACTTGAAATACTTTGTCTAATCTAATCATATTAAGATCAGTGTTTAAATGATTATTAATCTCATCTGTAATTACTTCATCTCTTTCTAATGTACCATTCACTACGTCTTTAATAAATTTTTTAAATCTGTGTTTTGGAAAAGCTAATTTTTCTTCTTTATTAAAAAATTGACCATATAATTTTTGAATAATTATTACCCTTGGGTTATTTTTAGGACTATAAATTATTGACATTTATTTATTGGTTAACACAACTTTTACAGCTTCAGAAGCTTCTAGTCCTTTTTTCCCTCTAGCAATAGCTTGCTTTTTATTAAGGCAAGTAATAATGCCGTTTCCAATTGGTTTTTTTGAACTTATAGATAATTTCATTATCGCATCTGTTGCAGATTGAGAAATAAAATCAAAGTGTGGCGTTTGTCCTTTAATTACACAACCTAAAGCAATGAAACCATTGTATTTATTTATATTTCTTGAAATAGTTACTGGTATCTCAAATACTCCAGGCACTTTAAGAATCTTAATAGAATAATGTTTTTTGTTTAAATTATTTAAAGTGCTTTTCAACAAATCATTTGAAATATCTTTATAATAATCTGCGATAATGACTAATATTTTCTTTTTCATTTTATTATTTCTTGTTTTTGTATTCTAATTCCATACCCCACTAAACCAATAACCTTTTTTGTTGATCTTGTTACTAAAATCATATTTTTAATTTTAAGACTTTTAATTATTTGTGCACCTATACCATAATTTTTTATGAGTTTATCAAACCCTTTTTTATAAAATTCCTTAGATTTATATTGTTTAAGAGTTTGTGAGACAGATTTTAAATTTGGATCTCTTATAAAAACTAACGCACAATTATTATATTTTTTAAAGTAAGATAATGTTTTATTAAATGAATTAGGTAATTTTTGATTAATTAAATAATTTTGAACTACGTTGGATGAAATAACCCTAACTCTTGGCGTAGATTTTGAATTAATTTTTCCTTTTAATAATGCAAAATGTTCCGAACCATCTAAAACACTTTCAAATACTTTAATTATATATTTTTGATTTTGTATAACTATATTCGATGTATTTTTTAATTTGATTAACTTTTCTTTTTTTAATCTAAAAGAGATCAAATCATCGATTTTTGCAATTGCAAGTTTATGCTTTCTTGCAAATTTAAATAAATCTTCACCTTTTGCCATAGTTCCATCCTCATTCATAATTTCACATATAACTGCAGCTGGAAGTTTATTGGACAGTTTAGCTATATCTACGGATGCCTCTGTATGACCTGCTCTTACAAGAACTCCTCCGTCTCGAGCAATAATAGGAAATACATGTCCGGGGGAAACTATTTCTTTTTTATTGGGATTTTTTTTAGTAGCAACTCTAATTGTTTTAGCGCGATCTTTTGCTGATATACCTGTTGTTATTCCTTTTTTTGCTTCAATAGAAACTGTAAAAGCAGTTTTATTTCTAGATTGATTAACAGG
The DNA here is from genome assembly GCA_902625715.1 of uncultured Pelagibacteraceae bacterium. Lineage (GTDB taxonomy): Bacteria > Pseudomonadota > Alphaproteobacteria > Pelagibacterales > Pelagibacteraceae > Pelagibacter. The sequence continues at coordinate 81,722 of CACOCP010000005.1, forward strand.
TGCCATATAACTAAGTCCCAATTTTTTTGCATGTAAATTATTTAATGTTAAGCAAATTAATCCTCTTCCATACTTAGCCATAAAATTTATTTTTTTGTAATCAACATCTGATGCAGAGAAAACTAAATCTCCCTCGTTCTCTCTATTTTCATCGTCAACCAATATAT
>CACOCP010000006.1 GCA_902625715.1 uncultured Pelagibacteraceae bacterium
GTGTTTCCCCAAACATTATTGATGCTTCTTTTAAGGCTTTAGTTGATAGTTTAGATTATAAGTTATTTAAAGATAATGCTCCAGCAAGCACTTAATGTCATTTAAAAATATTTCGTTTATTTTACATAAGCCACAATTATCTGAAAATATTGGTGCATGCGCAAGAGCTCTTAAAAACTTTAATTTTCAAAAATTATCATTAATTGATCCAAAACCAATTTTTCCAAATGATAAAATTATTGCAACTTCTGTTGGAGCAAAGGATATTATAAAGAGTGCAAAAGTATTTAATCATATAGAAAAATCACTTAAAAAAATTGATATTTTAGTTGCAACTTCTGCAAGATTTAGAAATAAAAATATTCAACATATATCAATTTCTGACTTAAACAAAATAGATTACTCTAAAAAAGTTGGTTTTTTATTTGGTTCTGAGGCATCAGGTTTATCAAATGAAGAAGTAAGTTATGCAGATTATACTCTACAAATTCCTAGTAATAAAAATTTTAGATCATTAAATTTATCACATAGCTTAATAATAGTTGCACAAATTATAAACAGCCTAATCTCTAATAAAAAATATAAGTTTGAGAAGTCAAAAAAAATTAAACCAGCATCAAAAAAAGATATTCAAAGTATGCTTTCTCTGTGTATAAATAATTTAGAGCAAAGAAATTTTTTTAATCCACCAGAAAAAAAACCTATTATGTTAGAAAATTTAAGAACTATTTTTTATAAAATGAACTTATCAGAAAAAGAAACTCGCATTTTATCGAGTGTATTTGCTGGTTTAACCAAAAAAAAGGTTGATTGACAAAACCTAACATCTGCTTATAAAGCCCATTATTCAATGACTAAAAGATTAAACTCTAAACATAAAATAGATAGAAGATTAAGAGTAAACCTTTGGGGAAGACCAAAGAGTCCATTTAATACAAGAGCATATCCTCCAGGACAACACGGACAAACAAAGTCAGCAAAACCGTCTGACTATGGAATTCAACTTCAAGCAAAACAAAAATTAAAATCTTATTACGGTAATATGAACGAAAGACAGTTCAGAAATGTGTACAAAAAAGCAATCATGAAAAAAGGTGATACAGCTGAAAATTTAATAGGTTTATTAGAGAGAAGATTAGATGCAGTTATCTATAGATCAAAATTATCAAATACCATTTTTTCATCACGGCAGTTGATAAACCACGGTCACGTTAGAGTTAATGGAAAAAAAGTTAATATTGCTAGCTATCAAGTAAAAGAAGAAGACAATATTGAAATTAGAGATAAATCAAAATCATTAGCCTTAATAGACATTGCGCTTGCCAACAAAGAGAGAGAAGTTCCCGAGTATCTTCAGTTAGATGAAAAAAATAAAAAAGTCAAATTTGTAAGAGTTCCAGCTTTTGAAGAAGTTCCATATCCAGTAGTCATGGAACCAAATCTTGTTATTGAATATTACTCTAGATAATTAATTCTTAGTTTTAAAGTTTATACCCTTCGACTCGAATAGCTTAACTAACTCGCCGCTCTCATACATTTCTTTAATTATATCACAACCGCCAACAAATTCGTTTTTTACGTAAAGTTGTGGTATGGTTGGCCAATCACTGTATACTTTAATTCCTTCTCTAACATTTTGATTTGCTAAAACATCAACACTCTTAAAATTTACCTCTAAAATTTTTAAAATATTTGTAACTGCCATTGAAAAACCGCACTGAGGCGCATCTGGAGTTCCTTTCATAAATAGACATACTTCGTTACTTTCAATCTCATTTTTAATCATATCATTAGTTTGTTGGTCCATTTTAATTCTCCTTAGTTTTAATTGCTAATGCGTGAAGTTCATTACCCATTTTACCTTTAAGTGAGTTATAAACCATTTTATGTTGCTCTATTTTACTTTTTCCTGAAAATTCTGAGGATGTAACTGTAGCTGAATAATGATTGCCGTCACCTGCTAAATCTTGTATTTCAATACTAGCATCTGGCATTGCTTCTTTGATTAAACTTTCTATTTCTTTTAAATCCATCGCCATATTAATTTTCCATATAATTCTTTAACCAATATTTATGTGTCTTTGTTAATTCTTCAATAGGTAAATTCATCTCTCCGTTGAAACTTAAGTTTTTATCCTGAATTACACCTAAATTATCAAAATGAACTGAATTTTTCTTTAATAAATCATTAACCTTTTTGATATTTGTGTTTTCAATTTCTATTATGTATCTACCCTGATCTTCACCAAAGAAATATTCATGTTTATTCACCAACTCTTTAAAAGAGTTAATTTTAAGTCCTTTCTGTCCCTTAATACACATTTTAGAAACTGCTGTTAAAATTCCACCAGTTGAAACGTCATGACAGGTTTGAATTAAATTTTTATCAATAAGATTTAATATTGTTTCTCCAATATTTTTTTCATTAAATAAATTTATACTAGGAGGAGGACCTTTTTTTTCTAATAAAATATTTCTTGCAAATATACTTTGATCCAAATGTCCTTCAGTTTTACCAATAACATAAACAATATTTCCAGATTTTTTAAAATCCATTGTAATCATCTTTTGATAATCTTTAATTAATCCTACACCACCTATAGCTGGAGTTGGTTTTATACCTTTATCTTTTGTTTCATTATAAAAAGAGACATTTCCAGATACCACAGGAAAATCTAAATACTTACAAGCTTCAGCTATACCCTCAACACATTCAACAAATTCGCCCATATTTTTTTCTTTTTCCGGGTTTCCAAAGTTCAAACAATTTGTAATTGCTATTGGTTTTGCACCAACAGAAATCAGATTTCTCCAACTTTCACACACAATTTGTTTTCCACCAGTTAGAGGATGTGAAAAGCAGTATGTTGCTGACGCATCTACGGATGCTGCTACCGCTTTTGTAGTGCCATGTACTCTTACAACACCAGCATCTCCACCTGGTTTTTGAATAGTATCACCCATAACTGTATGATCATATTGATCCCAGATCCATTTTTTATCAGAAACATTTGGACTAGATAAAATTTTATTTAGACAATCTGATAAATTTAAAGATTTAAATTGTTGTTTATCAAATTTTAATTTTTGAGGTAATTTTGTTTTTTTCCATTTTCTGTCATATATTGGAGCATCTTCTGCAAGAAAATCAATTGGTATAGATGCAACATTTTTATTATCAAACAATAAATCTATTTTTTTTGTATTAGTTGTTTTTCCAATAACAGCAAAATCTAAATTCCATTTATCAAAGATTTTTTTTGCATGTTCCTCTTTTCCGTTTTCTAAAACTATCAACATTCTTTCTTGACTTTCTGAAAGCATGATTTCATATGGTGTCATTTTTTCTTCTCTGCAAGGAACTTTGTTTAGGTTTAACTCAATTCCTAATTTTCCTTTAGATGCCATTTCAACACTTGATGATGTCAAACCTGCAGCACCCATATCTTGGATTGCTATAATTGAGTTACCAGCCATTAGTTCAAGGCAAGCCTCTAATAATAGTTTTTCAGTAAACGGATCACCAACTTGAACTGTTGGTTTTTTTTCCTCTATTTCATCATCAAATGTAGCTGAAGCCATACTGGCTCCGTGTATTCCATCTCTACCTGTTTTTGATCCCACATAAATTACAGGTTTATCTACCCCAGCAGCTTTTGAATAAAAAATTTTGTTTTTATTAACTAGTCCTAATGTCATTGCATTTACTAAAATATTACCATTATAACTCTCATCAAAAGAAGTTTGTCCAGCAACTGTTGGAACACCAATGCAATTTCCGTATCCACCAATTCCTTTAACTACTCCTCTTAATAAGTTTTTAGTTTTTTTATGTTGTGGCGATCCAAAATGTATTGAATTTAAATTAGCAATAGGTCTTGCTCCCATCGTAAAAACATCCCTCATTATACCTCCAACACCTGTTGCAGCACCTTGATATGGCTCAATAAATGATGGATGATTATGACTTTCTATTTTAAATACAATTGCATCATCATCTCCAATATCTATAACACCTGCATTTTCACCAGGTCCCTGTATTACATGTTTACCTTTTGTATGAAGTTTTTTAAGATGCTTTCTCGATGATTTATATGAGCAATGCTCATTCCACATTGCAGAAAATATTGCAAGCTCAGTAATATTTGGAACTCTTTTTAGTAAATCACATATTTTTTTATACTCATCCTTTTTTAATCCATGCTCAACTGCAATTTTTTCAGTGACTTCCATTAATTTAAATTTCGCAATAAATTTTCAAAAAAGAGTGATCCATCTTCACCAGATAAGTATTTATCAATCATTCTCTCAGGGTGGGGCATCATACCTAAAACATTCTTTTTATTATTAAATATTCCAGCAATATTTTTGATTGCACCGTTAGGGTTATTTTCATCACCTTCATCCCCATTTTTATTGCAATATGTAACAGCGATTTGATTATTATCTTCCAATGATTTCATTTCATCATTAGAGCAAAAATAATTACCTTCATTATGAGCTATATGAAGTTCGAGGATATCTTTTTTAATATCTTTAAAGTATTTATTTTTCTTATCTTTAACTTTTACAAACACATTTTTACAAATAAAATTCAGATATTTATTTTGTTGCAGAATTCCAGGCAATAAACCTGTTTCAGTTAAAATTTGAAAACCATTGCATATACCTAAAACTAAACCACCAGAGTTTACAAAATCTATTACAGATTTAATTACTTTTGATTTTGAAGCTATACTTCCACACCTTAAATAGTCACCGTAAGAAAAACCCCCAGGTAAAACAATTAAATCACTTTTGGGTATTGAATTATCATTATGCCAAACCATTTGGTTTTTAAAACCAAACTTTTTAAGAGCCACATCCATGTCTCTATCACAATTTGATCCTGGGAAAATTATGACTGAGGACTTCATTTATAATTAAAGTATTTTATAATCCTCAATAACGAGATTAGCTAAAAGTTTTTTACACATATCTTCAACTTGTAACTTTGCTTTAGCTTCATCATTTTCATTTACATTTATTTCAAAAAATTTGCCCTGACGAACATCATCAACATTATTAAAATTCATACCATTTAAAGTTTGTTGTATAGCTTTACCTTGAGGGTCAAGCACTCCATTTTTAAGAGTTACTACAACTTTTATTATCATTATCTTTTCTTAAATTTTACTGCTTTAGGTTTGCTATATTTTAATGGTCTAATGTTAGATTGTTCATGGAGTATATCTAATCTTCTAGCAACTTCTTGATAACCTTCAACTAAATTTCCTAAGTCTTTTCTAAATCTGTCTTTATCTAATTTCTTATCAGTGGTTGCATCCCACAATCTACAGGTGTCAGGGCTAATTTCATCAGCTAAAATAATATCTTTTTTTCCATTTTTTTCTAATCTTCCGAACTCAACTTTGAAATCAACTAACTTAATTCCAACACCTCTGAACATACCTTGAAGAAAATCATTTATTCTTGCTAATTCATTGTTCACAAAATCTATTTCAAAATCATCCATCCATTTAAATGCTAATATATGTTCTTTGCTTATAAGTGGATCTCCGAGTTCATCGTTTTTTAAGCAATACTCTACTAGCGGATATTCAAGAACTGTCCCATCTTCTATACCCAGTCTTTTTGTTAATGATCCTGTTGCGATATTTCTTACTATAAATTCTATTGGTATAATCTCAACATGTTGAACTAGTTGTTCTCTCATATTAAGACGTTTTATTAAATGATTTTTAATACCTACCTGATTTAAATTTGTTAAAATATGTTCTGAAATTCTATTATTTAAAATACCTTTACCATCAATGACATCTTTTTTCTGGTTGTTAAAGGCTGTAGCATCATCTTTAAAATGTTGTATGACTAAATTTTTATCGGTTGTTGCAAAAACTATTTTTGCTTTACCTTCGTATATTTTTTTTCCTTTTTTCATTATTTTAACACTCTCTTAAATATATAATTAATATTTTTAAAGTGTTTAGAATAAGTAAATATTTTTTTAATTTTATTATCAGAAATTCTTTCTGTAATTTTTTTGTCTTTTTTTACAAGATCTATTAAATTTATATTTTTTGAAAAACTAGATTTAGCGTGATCTTGAACTAATCTATAAGCTTTCTCTCTTTGCATTCCCGATTTAGTTAATTCTAACATTAATTCTTGAGAAAATACTAATCCCTTCGTAAAGTTTAAATTTTCTAACATTTTTTTTGGATAAACTATCATTTTGTCTAAAATGCTCGCTAATCTGACAAGCGCAAAATCTAGCGTTATGTTTGCATCAGGTCCAATATTTCTTTCTACACTTGAGTGTGAAATGTCTCTTTCATGCCACAGAGCTATATTTTCTAAAGCGGGCACAACATAACTTCTTACCATTCTTGCAAGACCAGTTAAATTTTCGCTTAATATTGGATTTTTTTTATGAGGCATTGCGGAGGAACCTTTCTGATCTTTAGAAAAAAACTCCTGTAATTCATAGACCTCTGATCTTTGAAGGTGGCGTATTTCTGTAGCTACTCTTTCCAACGAGCCTGCAATAATACCTAAAATTGCAAAATAATGCGCATGTCGATCTCTTGGTATAATTTGGGTTGATATAGGCTCAGGTTTAAGTTTTAATTTTTTTGCTACATAAACTTCTATTTTTGGATCTATATTTGCAAATGTTCCAACAGCACCTGAAATTGCACAAGTTGATATTTCTTCAATTGCGTTTTTAAGCCTTTTTTTATTACGTTTAAACTCCTCATAAAAAGATAATAATTTAAGACCAAATGTAATTGGTTCAGCATGAATACCGTGGCTTCTTCCAATACAAGGTGTCATCTTATATTTTTTAGCCTGTCTCTTTAAAACAGTTAGAATTTTTTCCAAATCTTTAAGTAAAATATTTCCCGATTGAACTAATTGTATATTAAAACTTGTATCCAAAACATCAGATGAAGTCATCCCTTGATGAAGGTATCGTGCTTTAATTCCAGTTTGTTCAGTAATTGATGTTAAAAAAGCAATAACATCATGTTTTACTTTTGATTCAATATCATGAATTCTTTTGACTTTAATTTTACCCTTTTTCTTAACAATTGAGGCCACACCTCTTGGAATTATTTTGTATTTTTCCATTGCTTCAGCAGCTGCAATTTCAACATCAAGCCAAATTTTATATTTATTTTCCTCTGACCAAATATTGACTAATTCTTTTCTTGAATATCTAGATATCATTAAATTTTATATGGGGGTCCTTTATAACCTTTAACAGATTCTGTAAAAATTTCATAAGAATCCTCTGTAATTCCTATAGTATGTTCAAATTGTGCTGATAATGATTTATCTTTTGTTACAGCTGTCCAACCATCATTTAAAACTTTAACATCATATTTTCCATCATTAATCATTGGTTCTATTGTAAAAGTCATTCCGGGTCTGAGTTCAACCCCTGTATTTTTTTTTCCATAATGTAGAATGTTAGGTGGTTCATGAAAAACATTACTGATTCCGTGACCGCAGAAATCTCTAACAACTGAATAACCTTTTTCTTCAACATAAGACTGTATTTCGTTACCTATGTCACCTAATCTCTTACCAGGTTTTAATATTTTAATTCCTCGCATCATAGACTCGTATGTCGTATTGATTAAATTAGTTGCTTTTACAGATATATTACCAATAACAAACATTCTACTAGTATCACCATAATATTCATTGATAATTGCTGTTACATCTACATTTAATACATCTCCTTCTCTTAAAACTCTATCAGAAGGTATCCCATGACAAACAATATGATTTAATGATGTACATAATGATTTTTTAAAACCTCTATAAAATTGTGGAGCAGAGTAACCACCGTTGTCTTTTATGAATTCATAACTTAAAGCATCAATTTTATCAGTTGATACACCTTCCTTTATTTCGTTTGTTAGCATGTCTAAAGTTTTTGATGCAAGATTTCCTGCAATCCTCATTTTCTCAAATTTTTCTGTATAATTATTTTGCATTAATTATTTTAATTTTTTTCTCAATTTTAATTTGTTTAGAATCTAAGGTGCATCTATATGCTAAAAATTTTACACCAGCATTTCTCGCTTCGATATAACCCTCATAGTACTTAGGATCAATTTCTTTTGCTATTCTAAAATTATTTATACCCTGAATTTGAGTTAAAAATAAGACGTATGGTTTATAACCTTTTTTGATTGAATTAATTAACATTTTTAAATGTTTTAAACCTCTTTCAGTAATCGCATCAGGAAATTCAGCAACAACATCATCAGTTATCAATGTAACATTTTTGACCTCTAATAAACTTTTATCACACAAAAAATCAAATCTGGTATCCGATGAATATTTAAATTCTGGCTTTATATTTTTAGTATTTTTAAATTCAGATATTAATTTATTTTCTAAACCATGTTGGACAATTCTGTTTGCTCTGTGCGTATTTACACCAACTAATTTTTTTTCAACTTTTATTAGCTCGAGTGTAAATTTTAGCTTTCTTGAAGGATCATTTTGTGGTGAAATCCATACTTCATTTCCCTCGTCCAAGAGACCCTTCATATAACCTGTATTAGGACAATGAGCTGTTACAATTTTATTATTTACTTCTATATCAGCGAAAAATCTTTTATATCTTTTCACTAATTTGCCTTTAATAAGTGTATTGGTAAAATTCATTAATTTTATTTATATTTGTAAATGACTAATAAAAAAGAAATAAATGCTGGTATTTTAATAATTGGGAACGAGGTTCTATCTGGCCGTACTAAAGATGTTAATACCAGCACTCTTGCAACATGGTTAAATTCTTTAGGCATCAAGGTAAATGAAGTAAGAGTTATTCCTGATGATCAAGAAACAATAATAAATACCGCAAATGAGCTAAGAAAAAAATATACGTATATATTTACAACTGGTGGGATAGGTCCCACACATGATGACATAACGTCAGAATCGATATCTAAGCTTTTTAATGTTGAATACAATTTTCATCCAAAAGCTTTTAAAATTTTAGAAAATTATTACAAACCTGGTGAATTTACTGAAGGACGTCAGAAAATGGCCAAGATGCCAATAACATCAAAATTAATTTTAAATCCATCAAGTGGTGCTCCTGGATTTTATATGGAGAATGTATTTTGTTTACCAGGAGTTCCTTCGATAATGCAATCCATGTTAGGAGGATTAGAAAATGTGTTAATTGGTGGTGATCCAATATTAAGTTCAACTATTAATTTAAGAACAGTCGAAAGTGAAATCGCAAAGTCATTAAGCAAAGTACAAGATAACAATAAAGATGTTGATATTGGAAGTTATCCTTTTTTTAAGGCAGGAAAACTTGGTGTTTCAATTGTATTAAGATGTACAGATCAAAATAAAATTAATCAATGTTATGATCAAATAATAAACTTTGTTAAAGAAAAAAAAATTGAAATTGTTGAGAAAGATTGATGCTTTACTTTGCTTATGGAAGTAATCTTAACCATTTTCAAATGAAAAGAAGATGTAAAGATAGTATTTTTCTTAAAAAATATGAGCTTAAAGGATTTAGATTAAATTTTAGAAGCAAATACCGAGCTGCCGATATAGAAAAAAAAAATAATTCTTTAGTACCAGGTGCTTTGTTTGAAATATCTAAAAGCGATGAAAAAAAATTAGATCTCTATGAGGATTTTCCTATTCTATATAAAAAAATGTATTTTAAATATTACAATAAAGAAGTGATGACATACATCATGCCAAAAAAGTCAGAATTCAGGTATCCAACAGAAAGATATCTAAATGTTATAAAGCGAGGATATAAAGACTGTAAATTAGACAAATCTTTTTTAGTTAAAGCTCTAAATCCACAAAAATAAATTATGTCAAAAAAAAAGGAGAATCTATTAAAGGGTTTTTATGATGTTTCTCCTTTACTGTTACCAGTTGTACCTTTTGGCATTATTTTTGGAGCAATTGGAATTGAGTTGGGTTTTGGACCATATATTACATACGCTACATCAATAATAATTTTTAGTGGGGCTAGTCAGATAGTTTTTTTTCAACTTCTATCAAATGGCGCATCATCCATAATCGCAATAACATCATCCTCAGTTGTGAGTACTAGACATTTATTGTACGGAGCAGTAGTTGCGCAATATTTGTCAAAATTGTCTTTAATGTGGAAGATATTTTTATCATATTTGTTAACCGATCAAGCGTTTGCTGTTTCACAAGAATTTTTTAAAAAAAATTCAAACGATGAATATAAACATTATCATTTGCTTGGTGCTGGATTAACTCTGTGGATAGTATGGCAATTGACAACAGTTATTGGAATTTTACTTGGTTCAATTGTACCAGAAGAATTAGGTTTATCTTTTACTATACCTCTAACTTTTTTAGCTTTACTTATAAATTATTTTAGAAAAATAGATCATCTTATTGTAATTTTTCTATCAGGACTATCTTCTATTTTATTTTATAATGCTCCATTAAAATCTTACATTATATTATCTTGTGTAATTTCATTATTTATCATTTTTTTAATTAACAAATTTCAGAAAAAAATATGACTATTTGGATATCTGTAGTGATAGCAGGGATTATAAATTACTTAACTAGACTAGGATCTATTTTGTTAATTAAACCTGAAAGATTAAGCGAAAGTGCAAAAAAAATATTAGGATATGTGCCGTCTGCAGTATTCCCTGCAATAATCTTTCCAGCAGTTTTTTTAAATGAAACAAATACAATTGTGCAAATTAACGATCCAAAAATTATTGGGTTTTTTGTTGCTATTGTAATTGGGTATATAAGTAAAAATATTATTTCAACAATTATAGCTGGACTAATATCATATTGGATAGTTATATTTTTATTTTAAATATGTATTTACACTCAAAACTTCAAAATAGATCTAAGCCTATTAGAATTGGATTTATAGGATGTGGTAAATTTGTTTCAATGTTTTTAGCTCAGTTTAATCACTTAGAAAAAATTCAAATCGATTCAATTGTTGATGTAAATATTGTGAAAGCTAAAAAAAATTGTCTTAATAGTGGTCTAAATGAAAAAACAATAAGTAATATAAATTTTACAAATTCATTAGACAATACTTTTGAAAGAGATATTGAAATTTACATTGAGGCAACAGGTAATCCAATAATTGGAACTGTGCATGCAACAAAAATAATTAATAATAAAAAACATATAATTTTGGTTAATGTTGAAGCAGATGTTACATGTGGAAAATTCTTATCAGATTTAGCAAATAAAAATAATGTTGTATGTTCAATGGCTTATGGTGATCAACCATCTTTAATTATGGAACAAATAGAATGGGCTAGACTTAATGGATTTCAAGTCATTTGTGCTGGCAAAGGGACTAAATATCATCCCACATTTGAATATTCTACACCTGAAACAGTCTGGGATCATTATGGACTAACAAAAGATAGAGCTGAAAAGGAATCTGGAATGAATCCTAAAATGTTTAACAGTTTTTTGTGTGGAGATAAGTCAGCCATTGAAATGTGTGCTGTTAGTAATGCTGCAGACTTAAAATGTCCAAAAGATGGTTTAACATTCCCACCATTAGGTGTTTATGATATCGCAAAAAAACTTATTCCAAAAGATGAAGGTGGTTTAATTGATCATAGCGGTCAAGTAGAAGTTATTTCTAGTATTGACCTAGACAAAAATGAAATTAAGAATGATTTACGTTGGGGTGTCTATATCGTTATTAAGGCACAAAATGAATATGTTAAAAATTGTTTTAAAGATTACGGGATGATAACAGACTCATCAGGAAATTATTCAGCCATATGGAGACCGTATCATTATATAGGACTTGAATTAGCTCAATCAATTTATTCTATATCTCTAGATTTAAAGCCAACTGGATTTACAAAAAATTATAATTCTGATGTCGCGGCAATTGCTAAAAAAGATTTAAATATAGGTGAAAAGCTTGATGGAGAAGGTGGATTTTGTGCACGAGGTAAATTGATTAGTTCTCAAAAATCGAAAGAAGATAGAATTCTTCCACTTGGTTTAGCAGATAGTGCAATTGTTAAAAGAAATATTAAAAGAGATGAATTAATTAGACTTGCTGATGTTAATCTTGATTTACCAACAGAAGTTATAGAGGCTAGGGAATATCAATATAATTTAATATAATTTTTTTTCTAAAAGTTCATAAACTTCGTCATTTATAAAATCCCAATTACAAAATTTTTTTTGCTTAAAAAGTTTTAATTTAGTGTAAGGATTAAATTTATTAAACTCTCCCCATCTCCAGTCTGGGTACAAACATAAAATTCCCCAAGTTTCTATATTTAAAGATGATGCTAGATGAAGAAGAGATGTATCACAAGTAATAACAAGATCTAACTTTGATATTAGAGAAGAAAGTTCATCTAACTTATAGTTGCCACAATCAATAAGGTTTGAAGATTTAAAATATTCTAAATCTCTTTCCCAAATCTCGTTTTGTAAAGCGTAAAAATTAGCTTTTAAACTAATAATTTTTCTAAAATTATTGAGTGGTATTGATCTATAAGGCTCATTAGGTCCTAGAAATGAACCTGACCAAACTAAACCAATATTTTTCTTTGAAAAATCAATTTTATTTTCTATTTCAATTACGTTTTCATGATTGAATTTTATAAGACTTTCTTCAGAGTTAATTTTTTCTTTATAAAAGAATTTAATGAGAGAACCTAAAGATATTTTAAAATCAAATATTTGATTTTTACACTCGTCGTATGTTTTAATATTAATATTTTTTAAATTTTTAAATAGATTTTTAATATTTTCTTGAACAACAAAAGTTATATTTTTTGAAATCTTAGATAATGGTATTAAATATTTTGAAAATTGGATTGAATCTCCTAGACCTTGCTCATTGTAAACTACTATTGATTTATCATTAATATTAGCACCATCCCATTCATGTGTATCCTCAAAAAAATTAGATAACTTTGATTTTCTAAACTCATAATATTTCCATCCTTCATCAAAATTTCCCTCATACAAATATCTTATACCAAGATAGTTGTAAAAATCTGAATTATTTTTCAATATTTCCCTTGATTGATTTAACAATTCATTTCCTTTATTGCTTTGACCAGAATTAAAATAAAGCCTTATTAATGTTATTAAAAATTTTGTAATACTTTTGTTTTTTTCTAATATTTTTTCAGCCTTATCGATTTGATTTTTAAGAATTAAATATTCTGCTTTATTATATAAAAATTCAATATAATTACTGTCTATGGTTTCTGCTATTTTAAAAAATTCTTCTGCATTCTTCTCATCCCTAAGAGATAAATAGCACAGTAAAATATTATTAACTAAAATTTTACTATTACTATCTAATTCTAAAGCTTTAGAAAAATATTTAATTGAAGTTTTTGGTTTTCCTTTTCTTAAAAATATATTGCCAATATTATTAAATCCTCTTTTTTTATCACTACCATTTGTATTAATATATTTTTCATAATATTTTATTGCATCATCATAATTTTTATTCAATTCATTGGCGGATCCAATTTGAAAAATATTTAGTGGGTTTCGGTTATCTAAATTATATAATTTATCTGAATAATTTAGTAATTTTTGAAATTTTTTAGTAATAGTAAAAATAACACAAAGATTTCTTATTGGATCTTGAAATTTATCGTCTATTTCAATTGCTTTTAAAAAAAATTTCTCAGCTTTTGTTAAATCTTTTTTAGTAAAATGAATAACACCAAGAAAATTATTAATTATTTTTCTATCTTCAACTTCTTCATAATTCTCACAAAGTTTTAATGCTTCATCAAGTTTATTATTTTTGATATTTTCCGCAATAAGCTCTAATTTATTCATTTAAAAGAATAAAATAATAAAACTTTAAATTATTTTTTGATAGCAGATTAATAGTATAAATAGAAATATGGAACAAAAAATTTTAGTCAAAAAAATATTTCAAGAGGTTATTAAACCAGGTAATTGTTTTCATTGTGGACTTTGTGAAGGCATGTCAAATAATTTATTCAAAATGAAAGAGGTTGATAAAATTCCTATACCAAAATTAATAAGAAAACCTAATGAAAAAGATATACCTGATTTAAAAAAAATAATCCTGGCATGTCCAGGTAGAGGCTACCCTTATAACTACCTTTCAAAAAAGATGAAACATAGAAAAAAAAGTAAACTGATTGGAAACTATAATGATTTATATATTAGTAGCTCTAATAGAAAACTAATTCGTGAAAAAGCAAGTTCAGGAGGATTAGTAAGAACGTTATTGATTGAATTAATAAAATCGAAAAAAGTTGATTATGTTTGTGTATTAGATAAAAAAAAAAAAACTATTTTAAATTTTGATGTCTTAATTACTAAAAATTTAAATAAAATAACTAATCTATCTCAAAGCATATACCAAACGACCCCGTTGTTGCATAAACTGAAATTTCTAAAAAAAAATAAATCGTACGTTTTTGTAGGCCTACCAGAGCATGTAGCATCTTTAAGGGTTTTAAAAATAAAATACCCAAAAGAATTTGCACATATTAAATATTTAATAAGTATTTACAGTGGAACAAACATGTATCCAGGTGCTATAGAGTTTTATCTTAAAGGCAACGGAATTAATAGTTTGCAAGAGATTAGTAAAATAGATTGGAGACATGGAGAATGGCCAGGAAAATTGAGAATTGTTACTAAAAATAAAAAAATACTTAGTTTAAAAAAATTTTATTACAATTATTTAATACCTTTTTTTATTTCAAAAAACTGTCTAATTACTCCTGATTTTACGGGAGAATTATCTGATATATCAATAGGTGATGCATGGAATCCTACTCTTGAAAATAAAGGGTACGGTTACTCTGTTGTTATATCAAGATCTGCCTCATTTAGTAATATACTTAAATCTTTAAATAAAAGAAAAATTATCAATTCAAATTTAATAGATTTAAAAAGCACAGTTAAAATGCATGCTCATATGATTGAGTTTAAAAAAATTGGATCTTATTTAAGAATTAAACATTTTAAAAAATTTGGGCCTGTACCACTGTATGATTTAAAGCCTAATTTTGTCTCCAATAAAAGAAAATTAATTGAGGATATTATTAGAATAGTAATTTTAATTTCATCTATGAAATATATAAAAAAAATATTTTCTTTTATTGGATCAAATATTTTAGGTTTAATATTTCAGCATATTAGAAAAATTTGGAAAAGTCTTACAAAACCCGCAAAAAGACAAGGCCTAACTCAAAACAAATTTATACCGGTAAATAATAAACGTTTAAAAGAATTTTTTTAAAGTTATTAGCATTAATAAATCAGATTAATAAATTTTTTATATATTAAAAATTATGTGATTTAGTGTGATAAATTAAAAAAATTTACTTATTCCTCTTGTTCAATTATAAATACTAGCATAAATACTCATGAAATTAACTCATGCCCTCGTGGTGAAATTGGTAGACACAAAGGACTTAAAATCCTTGCCCTTTTGGGAGTGCCAGTTCGAGTCTGGCCGAGGGCACCACTAAGTGATTAAACCTCACATTCTCTTTGATAACAACTATCCTTCAATTAAGATTAAAAATTTTGTCAAAAAAAAATTAGGTCACTACGCAATAGCAAATTCTGATTTGATAGTAGTCATTGGTGGAGACGGTTTTATGTTGGGATCACTCAAAAAATATTACAAATACAACAAAAAGTTTTATGGAATTAATTCAGGAAATTACGGTTTCTTAATGAATAAATTTTCAACTAAACATACTTTAAATAATCTTTCTAAATCACTAAGGGTTGTAACAATCTCTCCATTAGAAATGATTGTTAAAACTAAATCAAATCTAACTAGGAGATCTATTGCA
Organism: uncultured Pelagibacteraceae bacterium; assembly: GCA_902625715.1. Lineage (GTDB taxonomy): Bacteria > Pseudomonadota > Alphaproteobacteria > Pelagibacterales > Pelagibacteraceae > Pelagibacter. The sequence continues at coordinate 15,873 of CACOCP010000006.1, forward strand.
ATCAATGAGGTTTCAATTCTAAGACAAAGTAAACAAGCAGCATCATTGTCAATTTCTAGTAATTCAAAAACTGTTATTAAAAACCTAGTTTCAGATGGAGTTTTGGTATCTACTCCAGCTGGTAGTACTGCATATAACTTGTCCGTTCATGGACCGATATTAGGAATTGATTCAAAAAAACTGGCTATTAGTCCTATAAGTCCATTTAGACCAAGAAGATGGAAGGGAAAAATAGTTGGAGATAAATCAAAAATAATTATTAAAAATATAAACCCAATTAAGAGACCAGTCAGTGCAGTTGCTGATAATGTTGAAGTAAGAAATGCAATACATATTTCAATTAAAATTAATAAAAAAATTAAATTTAGTCTCTTATATGACTCAAATAGAAGTCTTCAAAAGAAAATTAAAATTGAACAAATTAGAAATGAAACAGATTAAATGAAAAAATTTCTTTTATATATAATTATATGTAATTTCATTTCGATAAATGCTATTGCTTCAAATATAAAAATTGATCATGAAATAAATACATCTTTTCAATGTAAATTTGAAAAAATTATAATTAAAAATGCTGAATACAATTATAAGATTTTTACTTCAGACGAAATTGATAGTGAGAATTTAGATAATTTTGAAATTGTCTCTAAAATACCAAAAGATTTAACTATTAATGGGTTATCATCTTTCTTAAGTAATTCTAAAAATTTAGAAGTTAAAATTGTAAATACTGAAGTCGTTTTATTCAAAGGTTTTGATAAAACTAAAAATTATTCAGAGTCTGGAATAATCAACAGAAAATCAGGAGAACTAGTACACGAAATTACCAGAGATATTAATAGCGAAACGTCTGAAAAAGATATTACTTTTTACAATTGTAAAGAAATTAATAAAAACGTCTGAAAATTTTAGTGGTGCCCCCGCACGGATTCGAACCGCGGACCTATTGATTACAAATCAATTGCTCTACCAACTGAGCTACAAGGGCATTTTGAGTTTTGTAATATCATTTTTTTTATTATCAAGATATTTTTTTATGTTGATTTATATGATGAAAAACTATGGCTGCACTGTTCGAAATATTTAAACTTTCCACATTTTCATTAATATTAATTTTAACTGAAAAATCTGTGTATTTATTTGTATGATGCTTAATTCCAGATCCCTCAGAACCAAATAGTAAAATATTATTTCCTTCCCATTTAATATCCATAAAATCTTTATTACTTTTCGAGTCAAAACCATATACCCAAAAATTCTTATCTCTTAGAAATTTAAGAGTGGTATTTATATTTGACACTTCAAAAATATTAAGATGCTCAACACAGCCACTAGCAGATTTGTACATTAATTTACTTTCTTTTGGAAAATGTCTTTCCTTAACAATTAAGCCATCTATATTAAAAGATGCAGCGCTTCTAATTAATGAACCTATATTTCTTGGATCAGTAACTTCATCTAAACATATAAAAGTTAAATTATTTTTATCTGATATAAATTCTTTTAAATCAATTTTTTCTAAATGTTCTATTTCTGCAACATAGCCTTGATGAAGTATGCCTTCATTTTTGGAATATTTGTCTAATTCTTTCTTGGTTTTGAAATATACTTTTACATCCTTTAATAAGTTTTTTTTTGGACTTAATCTGTGAATATTTTTTTTACTCTCTTCAGTTAAAAATACTTTTAAAATCTTCCTTTTTTCATTTTTTAAAGCCTCAAAAACAGCGTGTTTACCAACAATAAAAAAAGATGATTTGTTCATGATAATTATTGATTTTTATAAGCTTTTTTAACTATTTTACCAATATTTCACCTATTGCTTTTGTACAATAAAAATATATAAAACGCGTGTTGTTTAAAGCTTTATTGAACAAGGGGACGCTTCCCCAACGATTTAGGAGGGGTACCAAAGCGGTCAAATGGGGCGGGCTGTAAACCCGTTGACTTCGGTCTTCGAAGGTTCGAATCCTTCCCCCTCCACCATTCAATATAATTTTAAATGACTAGGAGTGTACTTGGGTGATGCGGGTGTAGTTCAATGGTAGAACGCTAGCCTTCCAAGCTGGATGTAAGGGTTCGATTCCCTTTACCCGCTCCAAAAATTTAAAAATAAAATGTAAAGGAAAAAGAGGTAAACAAGTAATGTCAAAAGAAAAGTTCGTAAGAAATAAACCGCACTGTAACATCGGAACAATCGGTCATGTCGATCACGGTAAAACTACGTTAACAGCTGCGATCACAAAAGTTTTAGCTGAATCAGGCGGTGCGCAATTTACTGCTTATGATCAAATTGATAAAGCTCCTGAAGAAAAAGAGAGAGGAATTACAATTTCAACAGCTCACGTTGAATATGAAACTGCAAACAGACACTATGCGCACGTAGATTGCCCAGGTCATGCTGACTATGTAAAAAATATGATTACAGGTGCAGCTCAAATGGATGGAGCAATTTTAGTTGTTAATGCTGCTGATGGTCCAATGCCTCAAACTAGAGAGCACATTCTTTTAGCAAGACAGGTAGGTGTACCTGCTATAGTTGTTTACTTAAACAAAGTTGATCAAGTTGATGACAAAGAAATGATCGATCTTGTTGAGGAAGAAATCAAAGATTTGTTAACATCTTATAAATTCCCAGGTGATAAAACACCAATCGTTAAAGGTTCTGCACTTGCAGCTGTTGAAGGTAGAGATGATGAAATTGGAAAAAATTCTATCATGGATTTAATGAAAGCTGTAGATGAATTTATTCCACAACCAGATAGACCAAAAGATAAAGATTTCTTAATGCCTGTTGAGGACGTTTTTTCAATTTCTGGAAGAGGTACAGTAGTAACAGGTAGAGTAGAGTCTGGTATTATTAAGACTGGAGATGAAATTGAAATAGTAGGTATTAGAGAAACAAAGAAAACAGTTTGTACTGGAGTTGAAATGTTCAGAAAACTTTTAGATTCTGGAGAAGCTGGAGATAACATCGGAGCCCTTTTAAGAGGTGTTGAAAGAACTGATGTTGAAAGAGGACAAGTTCTTTGTAAACCAGGATCAATCACTCCACATACAAAATTTGAAGCTCAGGCTTATGTGTTGAAAAAAGAGGAAGGTGGAAGACATACTCCTTTCTTTACAAAATACAGACCTCAGTTTTATTTTAGAACAACAGATGTTACTGGTGAAGTAGAGTTACCTGCTGGAACTGAAATGGTTATGCCTGGTGATGATGCTAAATTTACAGTTAAACTTATTACACCGATTGCGATGAACGAAAAATTAAATTTTGCAATAAGAGAAGGTGGTAGAACAGTAGGAGCTGGAGTAGTAACTAAAATTATAGAGTAAACTCCATAGGAGTGTAGCTCAATTGGTAGAGCGCCGGTCTCCAAAACCGGAGGTTGGGGGTTCGATTCCCTCCGCTCCTGCCAAAAAGGTCACAGTATTATGAAAAACCCTTTAAAATTTATTCAAGATGTAAAGCAAGAAGCTTTTAAAGTTACTTGGCCAACAGGGAAAGAAACATTGCAAGGAGCTCTTATGGTTGTTGCAATGGCTATAATTGCATCTTTATTCTTTTTGTTACTGGATCAGGTCTTGAAGTTCTTTTTAGAATTAATTCTTAAGGTAAGTTTATAATGAAAAATTGGTATATAGTTCAATCTCATTCTAGTTTTGAAAATAAAGTTGCTGGTTTAATTAAAGAGGAGGCTGAAAAAGCAAAAGTTTCCGATAAGATTGAAGAAATTATTGTACCAACTCACGACATTACTGAAGTAAAAAGAGGAAAAAGAATTCAAAGAAAAAAGAAGTATTTTCCTGGCTATGTACTGATTAAAAGTGAAATGGATAATGAACTTTATCATATGATTAAAGGTATAAAGAGAGTAAGTGGATTTTTAGGTTCAAAAGGAATGCCAATTCCAGTTTCAGATAAAGAAATTGAGAAAATTTTAGGTCAAATAAAAGATGGCGTAGCACAACCAAAATCTGCTATAGAGTACAGCGTTGGTGAAAAAGTTCAGGTGATCGATGGACCTTTTGCATCTTTTAGTGGTCTTGTAGAAGATATTGATGAAGAGAAGCTAAGACTTAAAGTTTCGGTTTCAATTTTTGGTCGTCCAACACCTGTTGATTTAGAATTTAACCAAGTAGAGAAAGCAAGTTAATGGCAAAAAAAGAAATTAGTGGTTACATAAAGTTACAGATTAATGGTGGACAAGCAAATCCTGCACCACCTGTTGGTCCTGCATTGGGTCAAAGAGGAATTAATATTATGGAATTCTGTAAAGCATTTAATGAGAAAACAAAATCTTTTGCAGGTAAACCAGTACCAGTAATAATAACGGTATATAAAGATAAAAAATTTGACTTTGTTTTAAAGTCACCACCAGCGTCTCATTTTATCAAAGAAGCAGTAAAACTTAAAAGTGGTTCAAAAGAACCTGGTAGAAATATAGTTGCTTCAATATCAAAAAAACAACTAGAGGAGATTGCAAAAAAGAAAATGGAAGACTTGAATGCACATGACTTAGAGGAAGCATCAAAAATTATTGCAGGATCAGCAAGATCAATGGGAATTGAGGTTAAAGAATAATGCCATCAAAAAGATTTAAAAAATTACCTGAGAATACTAATACTCTACCATCCGAGAGTTTTGAGAAATTAGTATCTTTAGTTAAACAGAATTGTACAACTAAATTTGACGAGTCAATTGATTTAAGTTTTCAAATTAACAACAAACAAAAAAAAAGTGAAATTAATATAAGAACTGCTGTAAATCTACCTGGTGGAACTGGAAAAACTGTAAAAGTCGCAGTTGTTTGTGAGGATAATAAATCTCAAGAAGCAAAAGATGCTGGTGCAGATGTTGTTGGAGGAGATGAGTTTGTAGAAAAAATTAAGGGAGGTGAATTAAACTTTGAAAAATTAATTTGCACACCTGGTATGATGGTAAAACTCTCAAAATTAGGTAAAGTTTTAGGTCCAAAGGGATTAATGCCAAATCCAAAACTTGGTTCAGTAACAAATGATTTAACAAAAGCTGTGTCTGATGCAAAATCAGGACAAGTTGAGATTAGAAACGATAAAGATGGAAATATTGGTGTCAGTATAGGAAAGAAATCATTTGATGATGAAAAATTAGTTAAAAATTATAATGCAATCATTGATGCATTAGAAAAAGAAAAAGCAAACAATACTCTTAAAGGTGATTTGGTTAAACAAGCATTTATAACATCATCTATGGGAGTTTCTTATAAAGTAAAATTAGGTAAGAGCATTTAATTATGATGAATAAAGAACAAAAGAAACAGTACATAAGTGATATGTCAACTCAGTTTGATAAATCAGAGGCTGTAATAGTTACTCATTATCAAGGCTTAACTGTTTCTCAGTTAGATGAATTAAGAAAACAAATGAGAGAACATGGTATTAAATTTAAAATAACTAATAATAGAATTACAAAATTAGCTTTAGAAAAAACCAGATGTAAAGATCTATCAGATTTATTTAGCGGCCCAACAGCTGTAGCAATGTCTGAGGATGCAATTACATCTGCAAAAATACTAACGAAATTTTCTAAAGAGAATCAGAATTTAAAAATTTTAGGTGGTATAATGGGATCTGACGTTTTAGATGTTGCAGGAGTTCAAAATGTTGCGACATTACCATCTTTAGATGAAGCAAGAGCAAAAATAGTAGGTATTTTGAGGTCTCCAGCACAAAAAATTGCAAGTATTTTACTTGCGCCGGCGTCAAAAATCGCTATTTTAGCGCTCGAAAAATCAAAAAAATAACCAGGGACATTAGACTTATATGGCGGACTTAAATAAAATTATAGAGGATTTATCAAGTTTGACTGTTGTAGAAGCAGCTGAACTTTCAAAACAACTTGAGGAAAAATGGGGTGTAACTGCAGCAGCAGCAGTTGCAGCAGCACCAGCAGCAGCAGCAGGTGCGGCACCAGCAGAAGAAAAAGATGATTTTACAATTATGCTTACAGCGGCAGGTGATAAAAAAATTAATGTAATTAAAGAAGTTAGAGCTATCACTGCTCTAGGATTAAAAGAAGCTAAAGACTTAGTTGAAGGAGCACCTAAAGAAGTAAAATCAGGTGTTAACAAAAAAGAAGCTGAGGAGATCAAGCAGAAACTTGAAGCAGCTGGCGCAAAAGTAGAACTTAAGTAATTTTAAACAGGATTTTTTGCTGATTTAAAATTTTTTAAATCAGTAATTGTGATGCAATTATCTTTTACTAAAAAGAAAAATATTAGAAAAAGTTTCGGTAAACTAAAGGAAAGTTTATCCATACCAAATCTAATCGAAGTTCAAAAAAATTCTTATAGAGAATTAACAGAATTCAAACATGATGTTGAACAACATTTAATAAAAGGCTTTGATAGAGTATTTAAAAGCATTTTTCCTATTGAAGATTTAAACGATAAAGCAACATTGGAATATGTTTCATATAAATTAGAAAAACCAAAATTTGATGTTGAAGAATGCATCACAAGAGGCTTAACTTATTCTGCAGCTCTTAAATGTACATTAAGATTAGTTGTGTATGAAATAGATCAGGAAAACAACACAAAAGATATTTTATCAGCGAAAGAACAAGAAGTTTATATGGGAGAAGTCCCAATGATGACGAACAGTGGAACTTTTATAACTAATGGGGTTCAAAGAGTTGTTGTTAATCAAATGCACAGAAGTCCTGGTGTATTTTTTGACCATGACAAAGGTAAATCTCATGCAAGTGGAAAACTGTTATTTAATTGTAGGGTAATACCTAATAGAGGTTCTTGGTTAGATTTTGAATATGATGTAAAAGATTTTCTTTATTTTAGAATTGATAGAAAAAAGAAAATACTAGTATCAACTCTACTTCAGGCACTTGGATTTTCTAAAAACGATATAGTCAATGAATTTTATGAAAAAGATATTTATAATTTTGATGAAAAATTAAATAAATGGAAAACTAAATTTGATCCTGAAAATTATAAATCTAAAAATTTTTCAGAGGAAGTAATAGATGCTAAAAATAATAAAGTTATTGTAAAACAAGGTGAAAAAATCAATTTTTTAACTGCAAAAAAACTTTCAAACGAAGGGCTTAAAGAAATATTTGTATCTAGTGAGTCTTTGTTTGGAAAGTTTCTTCATAAGGATATTAAAATAGGTGAAGATGTATTTAAAATTGGCACAGAGTTAAATGACACAATTGTTCAAAAAATAATTGAAGCAAACATTAAATCTATCGAAATTTCTAAAACAAACTCTATTACAAAAGGACCATACTTATTATTAACTTTATTAAATGATAAGAATGAAACTAAAAATGATGCAATTACTGAAATATACAAGGTTTTAAGACCAGGTGAACCACCAACTATTGAGATTGCAACTCAAATTTTCAATAATCTATTTTTTAGCTCTGACAGATATGATTTATCGGATGTTGGTAGAGTTAAAATGAATTCAAGATTAAATCTTAATTGCTCAGATAAAATAACAATCCTCAGAAACGACGACATACTAGCCATTGTTCAAAAAATGTTAGATTTAAGAGATGGAAAGGATGAAGTTGACGATATTGATCACCTTGGGAACAGAAGAGTAAGGTCAGTTGGTGAATTGGTTGAAAATCAAGCTCGAATTGGTGTTTATAGAATGGAGAGAGCGATCAAAGAAAAAATGACCACTCTGGATGTTGAGTCTGCAATGCCCCAGGATCTTATAAATGCAAAGCCTTTAACAATTTCTTTAAAAGATTTTTTTGCAACTTCTCAGCTTTCTCAATTTATGGACCAAACGAATCCGTTGTCAGAAATTACTCATAAAAGAAGAGTCTCTGCTTTAGGACCAGGTGGTCTTACAAGGGAAAGAGCAGGATTTGAAGTTCGCGACGTTCATCCAACACATTATGGAAGGATCTGCCCAATTGAAACACCTGAGGGACCAAACATTGGTTTAATTAATAGTCTTTCCACTTATTCAAAAATTAATAAATATGGTTTTATAGAAAGTCCATACAAGAAAGTAGAAAATGGAGTTGTTCAAGATAAAATTGAATATCTTTCTGCAATGGAAGAAACTAAATTTACAATTGCTCAAGCCAACTCTGTTATTGATAAAAACGGTAAATTTAAAGAAGATCTTGTATCTTGTAGAGAAAATCTAAACTTTATTTTATCAAAACCAGAAAATATTGATTACATCGATGTATCGCCAAAACAGTTAGTCTCAGTTGCTGCATCTTTAATTCCATTTTTAGAAAATGATGATGCCAACAGAGCATTAATGGGATCAAACATGATGAGACAGGCTGTACCTTTATTAAAACCTGAAGCACCTTTAGTTGGGACTGGTATCGAAAGTGATGTAGCTTTAGATTCTGGTGTTACAATTGTTGCAAAAAGAGATGGTGTTGTTGATAAAATTGATGGAAAAAGAATTGTAATTAAAGCATCAAATGAAAAAGATTATTCTCAATCAGGTGTTGATATCTATAATTTACAAAAATTTAAAAGATCAAATCAAAATACTTGTATTAATCAAAAGCCATTAGTTAGAGTCGGTGATAAAGTTAAATCAGGAGATATTATAGCAGATGGTCCATCAACTAAAATTGGAGAACTTGCTCTAGGTAAAAATGTTACCGTAGCGTTTATGCCATGGCAAGGTTACAATTTTGAAGACTCAATTCTTATTTCTGAGAGATGTGTAACTGATGATGTATTTACCTCAATACATATTGAGGAGTATGAAGTGATGGCTCGTGATACAAAATTAGGTGAGGAGGACATCACAAGAGATATACCTAATGTAAATGAAGAAGCTTTAAAAAATTTAGATGAATCCGGAATTGTATATATAGGAGCAGAAGTAAAACCAGGAGATATACTAGTTGGAAAAGTAACTCCCAAAGGAGACTCAGCTTCAGGACCTGAAGAAAAATTATTAAGATCAATATTTGGAGAAAAAGCAATCGATGTTACTGATACATCTTTAAAAATGCCTAGTGGAAGCGGAGGTATTGTTGTTGATGTAAGAGTTTTTAATAGACACGGTATAGAAAAAGATGAAAGATCAATTACAATAGAAAGAGCAGAGATAGAAAGCGTTCAAGAAGATAAAAAAGTTGAGGAAGAAATTTTAGAAAGAAGTATTAAACAAAGAGCAGCAACATTCTTAGCAGGTTCCTCATTAGATAAAAAAATAAAGGATTTAGATGTTGGAACTAAATTAGATGAGGATAAAATTAATAGTTTATTAATTTCTGATTTATTTAAAGTAACTACAAATGATGTGAAAAATTCAGACTTATTATCACAACTTAAAGAGCAATATAATACTGCAAAAAAAGATATTCAGGATCGTTTTGAAGATAAAGTATTAAAAATCAGACAAGGTGATGATTTATTACCAAGTGTAATGAAAATGGTAAAAGTCTTTGTAGCTATTAAAAGAAGACTTAGACCAGGTGATAAAATGTCAGGAAGACATGGCAATAAAGGAGTAGTTAGTAAAATTGTTCCAGTAGAAGATATGCCATATAGGGAAAATGGAAAACCAGTTGATATAGTTTTAAATCCACTCGGAGTACCTAGTAGAATGAATGTAGGTCAAATTTTAGAAACTCATTTAGGATGGTCTTGCACTGAACTTGGTGAAAAATTAAAAAATTTAGTCAACGAAAATCAGAAAAAAATCGAAAAAACTGAAAAAATGAAAACATTTTTGAAATCTGTTTATGGTGATGATGTTTATGAGGAAAACATCGATAAATTAACAAATACAGAATTTAAAGATCTATGTGATAATATTCAAAATGGTGTTCCTATAGCGACACCAGTTTTTGATGGCGCTAAAGAGCAGGATGTAACAAACATGCTAGATCTAGCAGAGCTACCAAACTCTGGGCAAACACATTTATGGGATGGAAGAACAGGTGAAAAATTTGATAGACCAGTAACTGTTGGAACAATTTATATGCTCAAGCTACATCACCTTGTTGAAGATAAAATCCATGCAAGATCAACAGGACCTTACAGCTTAGTAACTCAACAACCACTTGGTGGAAAAGCACAATTAGGTGGACAGAGATTTGGTGAAATGGAAGTTTGGGCATTAGAAGCATATGGTGCCTCATATACTTTACAAGAAATACTGACAGTGAAATCAGATGATGTTGCTGGTAGAGTTAAAGTTTATGAAACAATAGTTAAAGGTGAAGAAAACTTTGAGTCTGGAATACCAGAGTCATTTAACGTTTTAGTAAAAGAAATAAAGTCATTAGCATTAAATGTGGAGCTAAATTAATATGAGTAAAGAATTAACAGATTTATTTAAAGGTTCTGAAATTTCAGAAGCTCAAAATTTTAATAGTATTAAAATTACATTAGCTAGCCCTGAAAAAATTAAATCTTGGACATATGGTGAGATTAAAAAACCCGAAACAATAAATTACCGAACTTTTAGACCAGAAAAAGATGGTTTATTCTGTGCAAGAATTTTTGGACCAATAAAAGATTATGAGTGTTTGTGTGGAAAATACAAACGGATGAAATTTAGAGGAATTATATGTGAGAAATGTGGTGTTGAAGTAACAAAATCAAATGTAAGAAGAGAAAGAATGGGCCACATAAACCTTGCTACCCCTGTTGCTCATATATGGTTTTTAAAGTCACTTCCTAGCAGAATTTCATTGACAATTGATATGAAACTAAAAGAGGTTGAACGAGTTCTTTATTTTGAAAACTTTATAGTTATTGAACCTGGATTAACTGGGTTAAAGAAAAATCAATTACTTGGTGAAGAAGAATTAATTAAATATCAAGATGAATATGGAGAAGAGTCTTTTACAGCAGGCATTGGTGCAGAGGCAATACTTGAAATTTTAAAATCAATCAATCTTGAAGAGGAAAGAAATAGTTTAATAAAAACAATTAAAGAGACTAAATCAAAAGTATCAGAGGAAAGATCTATTAAGAGATTAAAGCTAATTGAATCTTTTATAGAAACTGGAAATAAACCTGAATGGATGATTTTAACAACAATTCCTGTTATTCCTCCAGAATTAAGACCTTTAGTACCATTAGATGGTGGCAGATTTGCAACTTCAGATTTGAACGACCTATATAGAAGAGTAATAAATCGAAATAACAGATTAAAGAGATTAATGGATCTAAAAGCTCCAGATATTATTGTCAGAAACGAAAAAAGAATGCTTCAAGAATCTGTTGATGCACTATTTGACAATGGAAGAAGAGGAAGAGTTATTACTGGAACAGGCAAAAGACCATTAAAGTCTTTAGCTGAAATGTTAAAAGGTAAACAAGGAAGATTTAGACAAAATTTATTAGGTAAAAGAGTTGATTATTCTGGAAGATCAGTAATAGTAGTTGGTCCAGATCTTAAACTGCATGAATGTGGTCTTCCAAAAAAGATGGCTCTTGAATTATTCAAACCATTTCTATACGCAAGATTAAATAAATTAGGCTTAGCATCAACAATTAAACAAGCAAAGAAATTAGTTGAAAGAGAGAGAAATGAAGTTTGGGATGCTTTAGAGTTGATAGTTAGAGAACACCCGGTCATTTTAAATAGAGCTCCAACACTTCATAGGTTAGGAGTACAAGCGTTTGAACCAAAACTTATTGAGGGAAATGCGATTGAACTTCATCCATTAACTTGTGCTGCATTTAATGCTGACTTCGATGGCGATCAAATGGCAGTTCATGTTCCACTAAGTTTGGAAGCACAATTAGAAGCAAGAGTATTAATGATGTCTACAAACAATATTTTAAGTCCATCTAATGGTAAACCGATAATTGTTCCTAGTCAGGATATGATTTTAGGAATTTATTATTTATCTCAACCACCGTACCAAAAAGACAGAGTAGAGGGTTATTTTGTGAACACCTCAGAAATAGAACATGCACTTGAAATTGGTCAAATCAAGGTCCACTCAAGAATAGTTTCAAGATTTGAAACTGTTGATGAGAAAGGAAATACTAAGTTTGAAAAACACATTAGTACAGCAGGAAGATTTCTATTGTCAAATTTAATACCAAAAAATGTTAATAATAAATTTTCATTAGTAGATAGACTTTTACCTAAAAAAGTTGTTTCAGAAGTTATTGACCATGTGTTCAGGTTCTCAGGACAAAAAAGTACAGTCATATTCTGTGATAAGTTAAAAGATTTAGGTTTTAAACACGCGTTTAAAGCTGGAATTTCGTTTGGTAAAGATGATCTAGTGATACCGGATAATAAACAACAACTAATTGATGAGACAAAAAAATTAATTACAGATTATGAAAACCAATATGCCGAAGGATTGATCACAAGAGGTGAAAAATATAACAAAGTAATTGATGCATGGTCAAAATGTACTGATAGAGTTGCATCTGAGATGATGAAGAGGATTTCTGCAACAGAGGTTACAGAAGATGGTCTTAAAATCAATTCAGTATTTATGATGGCTGATAGTGGTGCAAGAGGATCTGCTGCGCAAATGAAGCAGTTAGCTGGAATGAGAGGTTTAATTGCAAAACCATCAGGAGAAATTATTGAGTCGCCTATTACTTCAAATTTTAAAGAAGGTTTAACTGCTCTTGAATATTTTAATTCTACACACGGAGCTAGAAAAGGTTTAGCTGATACTGCTTTGAAAACTGCAAGTTCAGGTTATCTGACAAGAAGGTTATGTGATGTTGCTCAAGATTTAACAATTACAAAACAAAAATGTGATAAACCAGGTTTTATAAAGCTATCTGAAGTATTGGAGGGTGGAAATATAATGGTAAGTCTTTCAGAGAGATCATTAGGACGTGTTACAGCAAAAGATGTAAAAAATCCTTTAACTGGTGATGTTATAATTAAAAAAGGTCAGATGATAGATGAAGCTGCATGTGAAAAAATAGATGCGGCTGGAGTTAAAACATTGAATGTTTATTCAGTAATGACTTGTAGTCTTAAAGAAGGAGTTTGCGCAACATGCTATGGAAGAGACTTATCTAGAGGTAAAATGGTACACGTTGGTGAAGCTATTGGAATGATTTCTGCTCAATCAATTGGTGAACCAGGTACACAATTAACAATGAGAACGTTTCACGTTGGTGGAACTGCCTCTGTAAAACAAGATTCTCAAATTGTATCAAGCTCAGATGGAATATTGAAAATTGTGAATACTAATTTATTGGAGGATTCAAAGAAAAATCAGATAGTTATGGGAAGAAATACTGAGCTTTCAATAGAAGATGGAAACGGATTACAGGTTGCTTCTTACAAAGTTCCTTACGGTTCAAAACTATTTTTTCAAAACGATGATAAAATTAAAAAAGGTGCAAAGATATGTGAATGGGACCCATACACAACACCTGTAATTGCAGAAAAAGATGGAATTGCCAATTACGTTGATTTAATTGATGGAGTATCACTTGCTGAAACTGTTGATGATGCTACGGGGATTTCAACAAAAGCAGTTGTTGATTGGAAAACACAATCTAAAAATACTGATCTAAAACCAAGAATTACACTTAGAGATGCAAAAGGAAATGTGATTAAAAAAGCAGATGATAATGAAGCAAGATATTATTTAGTTCCAGACTCAATTTTATCGGTAAAGGATGGACAGAAGATTTCAGCAGGTGATGTTATTGCAAGATTGCCTAAAGAAACAACTAAAACAAAAGACATTACTGGAGGTTTACCAAGAGTAGCAGAATTATTTGAAGCAAGAAAAGCCAAAGACAGTGCAATAATTGCTGAAAATGATGGAAAAGTAATTTTTGGAAAAGAAGTAAGAGGCAAACAAAGAGTTACTATAGAATCCGAGAACGGTGAATCTTCAAGTTATTTAATTCCTAAAGGTAAGCATATCAATTTTAACCAAGGAGAAAAAATTAAAAAAGGGGAATATCTATTAGATGGTCAACCTTTGCCTCATGACATTTTAAGAATTTTAGGGATTGAAGAATTAACTGAATACTTTGTTAATCAAGTTCAAGATGTTTATAGACTTCAAGGAGTTATAATTAACGATAAACATATCGAAGTAATATTAAGACAAATGCTTAAAAAAATTGAGGTTAAAGAACCAGGTGATAGCAACCTGTTACCTGGAGAAGTTATAGATAGAATAAGATTTGAACAAATTAATGAAAATTTAAAAGCTGAAAATAAAAAACCAGCGATTGGTGAGAGAGTTTTGATGGGAATTACTAAAGCATCACTACAAACAGAGTCGTTTATATCTGCTGCATCATTCCAAGAAACAACAAGGGTATTAACTGATGCTGCAATAAAAGGTAAAGTTGATAAATTAGTTGGATTGAAAGAAAATGTTATTGTTGGCCGTCTAGTTCCTGCTGGTACAGGTTCAATTAAGAACACTTGGAACAGAAAAGCTCTAGACGATGATAAAAAATTCCTAACTGAACAAGAGACCTCAGAATCATCAGAAGCTCAAATTAATCAACAAAACTAAGCAAAAATTAACTCCTTTTAGTTTGACAAATAAAATTTCTAATGTATTTTGGCCATGTTTTTGGTTGGAATGTAGTGACTTGATCACTAAACGCTGCCACAAATAACCTGTCAGTTATTTCATCAAAAATAAAAAATTAAATTTATGCCAACAATTAACCAGTTGTTAAGAAAAAGTAGAACACGACCTTTAGCAAGGAACAAAGTTCCAGCTTTACAAAAACAGCCTTTAAAAAGAGGTGTGTGTGTTAAAGTTTATACAACAACTCCAAAAAAACCAAATTCAGCATTAAGAAAAGTTGCAAGAGTTAGGCTTTCAAATGGCTTTGAAGTTACGGCATATATCCCAGGCGAAGGACATAATCTTCAAGAACACTCAGTCGTTCTAATCAGAGGTGGAAGAGTAAAAGATTTACCAGGTGTACGATATCATATTTTAAGAGGCAATCTTGATACCCAAGGTGTAGCAAACAGAAAACAAAGAAGATCACTTTACGGAACCAAAAAAGGTAAATAACATATGTCTAGAAAGAGAAAAGCTCCTAAAAAAATTCCTGTTTTAGATCCTAAATATAAATCTGTAATTATTCCAAAATTAATAAATTCAATCATGTATGATGGAAAAAAAACCGTAGCTGAAAAAATTGTTTACGATGCAATTGATAAAATTAAATCAAAATCTAAAGATGAACCAATCACTGTTTTTAACGATGCTATAAACAATGTTAGACCAACTGTAGAAGTTAGATCAAGAAGAGTAGGTGGTGCCACATATCAAGTTCCTGTTGAAGTAAAAGCAAAAAGATCTCAGGCTTTAGCTTTAAGATGGATTATTGATGCATCAAGAAAAAGAAAAGATAAAAATATGTCTGATAAATTGTTTAATGAGATTTTTGATGCATATCAAAACAGAGGATCAGCAATTAAAAAAAAAGAGGACACTCACAAAATGGCGGAGTCTAACAAAGCTTTCGCACACTTTAGGTGGTAATCAATGGCAAGAACTCACACATTAGATAAATATAGAAACATAGGCATCATGGCTCACATAGATGCAGGCAAAACCACAACAACTGAAAGAATTTTATATTACACAGGAAAAAGTCACAAAATAGGTGAAGTTCATGACGGAGCCGCAACAATGGACTGGATGGAGCAAGAGCAAGAAAGAGGAATAACAATAACGTCTGCCGCAACTACTTGTTTTTGGAGAGAACATAGAATTAATATTATCGATACACCTGGACACGTAGATTTTACAATTGAAGTAGAAAGATCATTAAAAGTTTTAGATGGTGCTGTTGCTGTTTTTGATGGTGTAGCTGGAGTAGAGCCTCAATCCGAAACAGTATGGAGACAAGCTGATAAATACAAAGTACCAAGAATCTGTTTTGTTAATAAATTAGATAGAACTGGTGCAGATTTTTTTAGATGTGTTGGAATGATTAAAGATAGATTGGGTGCCAAGCCGCTCGTAATGCAGGTTCCAATTGGTATCGAAGCATCTTTAAAAGGTGTTGTTGATCTGATTAAATTGAAAGCCATCGTTTGGAAAAATGAAGATCTAGGAGCTGAGTGGGAAGAACAAGATATACCAGAAGATTTAAAAGAAATTTGTGAGAAATATAGACAAGAACTAGTTGAAACAGCAGTAGAACAGGATGAAAAACTAATGGAAGCCTATCTAGGTGGTGAGGAAATTAGCCAAGAGGATCTAATTAAATGTGTAAGAAAAGGTTGTTTAAATTTTGATTTTGTTCCAGTTCTTACTGGCTCGGCATTTAAAAATAAAGGTGTGCAGCCACTTTTAGATGCAGTTGTTGATTACTTACCAAGCCCCAAAGATATAGGTTCTATAACTGGTACAAAACAAGGATCTGATGAGGAAATGGAAATGAAATTTGAGGATAACGCACCTTTTTCAGCGTTAGCGTTTAAAGTTGCCAATGACCCATTTGTAGGAAGTTTAACATTTATTAGGATTTATTCTGGGACAGTTAAGTCTGGAACAGGGATCTATAATACATCTAAAGATAAAGAAGAAAGAGTTGGCAGAATGTTGCTTATGCACGCTAATTCTAGAGAAGATATTAAAGAGGCAAATGCTGGTGATATAGTTGCTTTAGCAGGACTAAAAAATACTATTACTGGTCACACATTAGCAAACAAAGACACGCCTGTATTGTTAGAGCCAATGGAATTTCCTGATCCAGTAATTGAAATAGCAGTTGAACCAAAAACTAAGGCTGACCAAGAAAAAATGGGTGAAGCTTTAGGCAGACTAGCTAAGGAGGATCCATCTTTTAGAGTTACATCTGATGAGGAATCAGGACAGACAATTATTAAAGGTATGGGAGAGTTACACCTAGATATAATTGTAGATAGAATGAAAAGAGAATTTAAAGTAGAGGCAAACGTAGGAGCACCGCAAGTAGCGTATAGAGAAACAATATTAAGTGCAGCAGAATTCGATTATACACACAAAAAACAAAGTGGTGGAGCAGGTCAATTTGCTAGAGTTAAATTATCTGTAGAGCCACTTGAACCAGGAAAAGGAAGAGAAGTAGAAAGTAAAATTAAAGGTGGAGCAATTCCAAAAGAATTTATTCCTGGTGTAGAAAAAGGTGTAGAAACTGTTGCAGATGGTGGAATATTAGCTGGATTTCCACTGATAGATTATAAAGTTACAATTTTAGACGGGCTACATCATGATGTTGACTCAAGTGTTCTTGCATTCGAATTAGCATCCAGACAGTGTTTTAAAGAAGCATGCTCAAGAGGTACTTTAAAATTACTTGAACCTATTATGAGAGTTGAAGTTGTTACTCCTGAAGATTACATGGGAGATGTAATTGGTGATTTAAATAGCAGAAGAGGTCAAATAAATACCCAAGAACAAAGAGGCAATGCAACTGTCATTACAGCAATGGTGCCATTAGCTAACATGTTTGGTTATATAAATAATTTAAGATCAATGTCACAAGGTAGAGCTCAATATACAATGTTTTTTGATCATTACGATAAGGTTCCACAAAATGTTCAAGACGAAGTAACGAAGAAAACAGGTTGAAATGGAAAAACAAAATATTAGAATTAAACTTAGAGCTTACGATAATAAAGTTTTAGATCAATCTACTGAAGAAATTGTAAATACTGTAAAAAGAACAGGTGCAAATATAAAAGGACCTATACCTCTTCCAACAAAAATTGAACGCTATACCGTTTTAAGATCGCCACATATTGATAAAAAAAGTAGAGAACAATTTGAGACCAGAACTCACAAAAGATTAATTGATATTATTGAACCAACACCCGCTACTGTAGAGGCTTTGATGAAGTTAGATTTAGCATCAGGTGTAGATGTGGAGATAAAAATTTAATGTCCGAGATAGCACTAGTTGGAAAAAAAATTGGAATGACAAGAGAGTTTTATAAAACCGGTCAATCAGTTCCTGTTACAGTTCTTAAAATGGAAACTGGGAGAGTGATACAGGTAATTGAGCAAGATAAGAGAGGATATAAAGCAGTTCAAATTGGCTTTGGTAAAATTAAAAATAATAAATTGTCTAAAGCTATGAAAGGTTATTTTGCAAAAAAAAATACTGAACCAAAAAAATTACTAAAAGAGTTCAAAGTAAATTCAACGGAGAATTATAAAGAGGGTAACGAATTTGGTCTTGAGATATTTAACGACATTAAATTTGTTGATGTTAAATCAAAAACAATAGGAAAAGGTTTTGCTGGAGCTATGAAAAGACACAATTTTGGAGGATTAAGAGCATCACATGGTGTATCAATTTCTCACCGTTCACACGGATCGACAGGCCAAAGACAAGATCCAGGAAAAGTTTTTAAAGGAAAAAAAATGGCTGGTCACATGGGTGATAAAACCAGAACAATGCAAAATATTGAAATAATTAAATCAGATAAAGACAATAATTTATTGTATTTGAAAGGCTCTATACCTGGGGCAAAAAACGCTGAAGTAGTCATTAAAAAAGCAGTCAAAAATTTAAGAAAACTAACAATGTCAGAAAAAATAGAGCAGATAGAAAAAATGAAAAAATCTGCAGACAAAAAGAAGAAATAAATGAAAATAGATAAATTAAACATAGATGGAAAAAAAGATTCAATAGAAGTTTTGGATAAAATATTTTCCGCTAAAATTAATAAGCAACTTGTAAGCAATGTATTGTATAAAACTAATGCGAATTACAAAGGGAGAAAAGCTAAAACAAAACAAAAGAATGAAATTATTGGATCTACAGCAAAGATATATTCCCAAAAAGGCACTGGAAATGCGAGACATGCTAGTAAAAAAGCACCTATATTTGTTGGAGGTGGTGTTGCACATGGTCCAAAAGGAGAAAGCAACTATAAGATTAGAAAATTAAATAAAAGTGAAAAAAAATTAAGTATTGCTTCAATAATTACTGAAAAAAATAAAAGCAATAATCTTTTAGTATTTAATGATTTTAATGAAAAAATTCAAAAAACAAAAGATGTAAATAAAATTTTACTGAAGTTTGATGCAAAAAATTCAATTCTAATCGTAGATAAAAAATCAAAAGAGAATATTGAGAAAGCAACAAGAAATATTCCAAATGTAAAGATTACAGATATTGGACATTTTAGTGCATTTGATCTTGTAAAATATAAAAAAATAATTTTTACAGAAAGCTCAGTTAAAGAATTAGAAAAAAGGTATCAATAATGAATAAAGTTCATCTTTACGATAAAATTTTGGCTCCAATTGTAACTGAAAAATCAACAAATCTTTCTGAGCAAAATAAAATAATTTTTAAAGTTCCATCTAAGGCAAACAAAAAAAACCTTAAATCAAATATTGAAAAAATTTTTAAAGTAAACGTAACTAAGATTAATATTATAAATAAAAAAACTAGAACTAAAGTTACTCGAGGAAAAAAAGTAAAAGTAAGAGGATTTAAAAAAGCAATTATAACACTTAAAAAAGGTCAAAACATTGACCTAACAACAGGAATTTAAAATATGGCCTTAAAAACATTTAAACCATACACAAAATCAACAAGAGGCACTGTATTAGTAAGCAGAGAGGGCCTATGGAAAGGTAAACCTTATAAACCACTTACTTCTGCAAATAATGCTTCAAAAGGAAGAAATAACTATGGAAGAATTACCTCTAGAAACCATGGAGGTGGTCACAAACATAAATACAGAAAGATTGATTTTTATAGAAAAAAATTCGATATGCCGGCAGAGATAGAGAGAATTGAATACGATCCAAATAGATCATGCCATATCATGTTGGTAAAATTCGAAGATGGCGAAAGAGCATATTATTTAGCACCCCAAGATGTTAAGATTGGAGATAAAATACAAAATGGTCCTAATTCTGAGATAAAAGTTGGTAACTGCTTATCTCTTCAGGATATTCCAGTAGGAATAAATATACATAATGTAGAATTACAGCCAGGAGCAGGTGGTAAAATTGCAAGGGCAGCAGGTTCATCCGTTACTATTTCAGGAATTGATGGAAATTATACAATAATAAAAATGAGTTCTGGTGAAGTCAGAAGAATAGACTCAAGATCTTTAGCAACAATTGGTGTTTTATCAAATCCAGATCAGAAAAATATAAAAATAGGAAAAGCAGGTAGATCTAGATGGTTAGGAAGAAGACCTCATACAAGAGGTGTTGTCAAAAATCCAGTTGATCACCCTCATGGTGGTGGTGAAGGAAAAACAGCTGGTGGTAGACATCCAGTTTCACCTACAGGACAATCTGCTAAAGGCCTTAAAACAAGAGATAATAAGAGAACAGATAAATTTATAATAAGAAGAAGAAAGAAGAAGAGAGCATAAATTATGGCAAGATCAGTTTGGAAAGGACCATTTGTAGAAGAAAGTTTAATTAAAAAAGTTGAAAAAGTTAAAAATGATCCAAACAGAAAACCAATTAAA
Organism: uncultured Pelagibacteraceae bacterium; assembly: GCA_902625715.1. Lineage (GTDB taxonomy): Bacteria > Pseudomonadota > Alphaproteobacteria > Pelagibacterales > Pelagibacteraceae > Pelagibacter. The sequence continues at coordinate 36,297 of CACOCP010000006.1, forward strand.
ACATGGTCAAGAAAATCAACAATTATTCCTGATTTTGTGGGTTTTAGTTTTTTAATCTATAATGGAAAAAAATTCATCCCAATTACAGTTTCAGAGGATATGGTTGGTCACAAATTTGGTGAGTTTGCACCAACAAGACAATTTTTTGGACATACACCAGCTGATAAAAAAGCAAAAGTTGAGGGTGGCGCAAAGGGTACTGGTAAATAAACAAAATGAGTAAAAAAGATAAAAAAATTGATATTAAAACAGTTAAATCTGTAAATAAAAACGTTAGATCAAGTGTAAGAAAACTTAAACCAATATTAAAATCTATAGTTGGTAAAAAGGTAGACGTGGCTATGAGAGATCTTACTTTTTCTGAAAAAAGAATTTCTAAAGATGTCAAAAAAACTATTTCATCTGCAGTTGCAAATGCGGAAAACAATTATCAATACGATATTGATAATTTAATCGTAAAGGAAGCATATTGTGGAAAACAAATAATAATGAAACGATTTAGAGCAAGAGCAAAAGGAAGAGCTGCTGAAATTATGAAACCTTATTCGAATGTAACAATTATTTTGACTGAACAAACAAAACAAACGGAGAGAGATGGGGCAAAAGGTTAATCCAATAGGCTTAAGACTAGGTATAAACAGGGGATGGGACTCTGTTTGGTATGCTAAGAAAAAAGATTTTGGTAACTATTTAATTGAAGACTTTAAAATCAGAGAATACATAAAAAAAAATGTAATTAACTCTGGTGTCTCTAAAGTTATGATTGAGAGAACTTCAAAGAAATGTTTTGTTACAATATATACTTCAAGACCTGGATTTGTGATCGGTAAAAAAGGTAGTGATATAGAAAAAATTAAAGGAAAACTTTCAAATCTTACAACGAATGAAGTTGTCCTAAACATCAAAGAGGTAAAAAAACCTGAGACAAATGGTTATTTAGTTGCGGAAAATATTGCTCAACAATTAGTAAAAAGAGTTTCATATCGTAGAGCAATGAAAAGAGCTATGCAATCAGCTTTAAGATTGGGTGCTAAAGGAATTAAGGTTTCCGTTAGTGGAAGACTTGGTGGAAATGAGATTGCAAGAACTGAGTGGCTAAGGGATGGTAGTATTCCATCGCATACTTTAAGAGCTGATATTGATTACGCTGAAGCAGAAGCATTGACTACATATGGAATAATTGGAATTAAGGTCTGGATTTATAAAGGTGAAATATTCACAAAAGAATTTAGTCAGGAGAGGAATAAAGCTTAATTATGTTGCAACCAACTAGAACAAAATTCAGAAAAGCTCATAAAGGAAGAATACATGGTAATGCGTCCAGATGTAATGTAATGAATTATGGAGCATTCGGACTTAAAGCTATACAGCCTGAACGAGTGATTTCAAAGCAAATAGAAGCAGCCAGAGTTGCTTTAACAAGACATATGAAAAGACAAGGAAGAGTTTGGACTAGAATGTTTCCTAATATACCGGTATCAAAAAAACCTACTGAAGTGAGAATGGGAAAAGGTAAAGGTTCTCCAGAGTTTTGGGCGTGTAGAGTTAAACCAGGAAGAATTTTGTTTGAAGTTGACGGTGTATCTGAGCAAATAGCAAAAGAGGCATTGTACAAAGCTTCTGCAAAACTTCCTATTAAATGTAAATTTATTAAAAGAATATAAGATGAAGCAAAAGGATATAAAAAAATTAACTAAGGAACAAGCGCTTAAAGACTTAGAGAAATTAAAAAAAGATCTATTTAATTTTAGATTTCAAAAAGTAAATGGACAAGTCAAGAGCCCAGCTAAAATTAATGAAACAAAAAAAACCATAGCACGTTTAAAAACATTATTAGAAGGAAAAAATGCCTAAAAAAATACTAAACGGAATAGTTGTTAGCGATAAACCAAATAAAACAATTACTGTGATGGTTGAAAGGAAGTATCAACATCCTGTTTTAAAAAAAGTAATTAAGGCAAGAAAAAAATACAGTGTACATGACGAGGAAAACAAATTTAAAAATGGTGATAAAGTATCAATAAGAGAGTGCAAACCATATTCAAAGTCAAAAAAATTTGAAGTTATAGGAGACGTTAAATGATACAAGTTCAAACAGAATTATTTGTAGCTGATAATACAGGTGCAAAAAAAATTGAATGTATTAAAGTTTTAGGTGGCTCAAAAAGAAGATACGCAAGTATTGGTGATACCATTGTTGTAGCTGTTAAAGAGGCTATACCTAAAGGTAAAGTTAAAAAAGGCGCTGTTCATAAAGCAGTAGTAGTAAGAGTAAAAAAAGGCATTCATAGAAACGATGGATCAAAGGTAAGATTTGATAATAATGCTGCAGTTCTAACAGATGATAAAGGTGAACCAATTGGAACTAGAATTTTTGGTCCTGTAACAAGAGAGTTAAGAAGTAGAGGACAAATGAAAATAATATCTTTAGCTCCGGAGGTACTTTAATGATCAAAAAAGGAACTAAAGTAAAAGTATTAGTGGGCAAAGATAAAAATAAAGATGGTGAAGTAATGGAAATAGACCGTTCAAATAATCGTGCAAAGGTAAAAGGGATTAATATGGTCAAGAAACATGTAAAAACAACAAAAGAAAAAAAAGGTGGAATTGTTTCAAAGGAAAATTTTATACATCTTTCAAATTTATCCATACTTGATAATAAAAAATCAAAAAAAGTTGAGGCTAAGAAGTAATGCAACCTAGATTAAAAGACTTAATTGTTAAAGAAATACAACCAAACTTAAAAGAAAAATTTGGTTACAAGAATTTGTATATGGGGCCCCAAATTTCAAAAATAGTTATAAATATGGGTCTAGGTCTAGACGGCAACGATGCAAAAATTTTGAAATCATGTGAAGAGGATTTAGCAAATATAACAGGACAAAAACCAGTTACAACAAAATTTAAAAAATCAATTGCAAATTTTAAAACTAGAAAAAATACAAATGCAGGACTAAAAGTCACTTTAAGAAAAAATAAGATGTACGAGTTTATTGACAGACTAGTAAATATTGCGTTACCTAGAATTAAAGACTTTAGAGGATTAAACCCAAATGGATTTGATAAGTTTGGTAATTATTCTTTTGGAATAAAAGAACATATTGTTTTTCCTGAGGTGAACTTTGATAAAGTTGATAAAATTAGAGGCTTAGATATTACAATAACGATAAAAAACCAAGATAAGGAACATAGTTTTGAGCTGTTAAAACAGCTAAATTTTCCATTTATTGAAAAGAGGAGTAATTAATATGGCTAAAATGAGTGCAGTAAATAAGAATAATAAACGAATTAAATTATCAGACAAATTATTTAAGAAAAGACAAATGCTCAAAAAAATAATTATGGATAAAAAATTACCTTTAGAAGAAAGATTTAAAGCACAACAAAAATTATCAAAATTGCCACGAAATTCAGCAAAAACAAGAGTAATGAATAGATGTCAAATAACAGGCAGACCGCATGGTGTTTATAGAAAATTAAAAATATCAAGAATAGCTCTTAGACAATTGGGTTTAGAAGGAAAAATTCCTGGTATGGTAAAGTCAAGTTGGTAGAAAGGATAATATGAGTTTAAGTGATCCAATAGGAGACATGCTGGCGAGAATTAAAAATTCTCAAATGAGAAATCATAAAAAAGTAGAACTTCCATCATCAAAATTTAAAGTGAAGATAGCAGAAGTTTTAAAATCTGAGGGTTATATAATTGATTACAAAGTTACTGAGAACGATAAAAAACCTAATTTAGAAATAAACCTAAAATATAATTCAGGAAACCCAGTTATAAGTACAATTGAAAGAGTATCAAAGCCAGGTAGAAGGATATTTTCAAGTGCTGAAAGTCTTCCAAAAATAAATAATGGTCTTGGTATAGCAATAGTCTCGACGCCAAAAGGTGTTATGACTGATATAGATGCAAGAAAGCAAAAAATTGGTGGAGAAATAATCTGTAAGGTATTTTAATGTCTAAAATAGGTAAAATAAATATTCCAATTCCTGATAAAGTTAAAGTTTTACTAAGCGGAAATATTATAAATATTGAAGGTCCATTAGGTAAAAAATCACTTAATATTGATTTAGATGTTTTTGATTTAAAAATAGACGAAGGCAAAGAAGTATCTATTAAACCTAAAAAAATTGATCAAAACTCAAAAAGATTGTGGGGGATGAACAGGAGTTTATTAAATAATGCTATAATTGGAGCAAGTAAGGGTTATGAAAAAACTCTTGAACTAGTCGGAGTTGGATTTAGGGCTGCATTAAAGGGAAAACAATTAAATATGCAATTAGGTTTCAGTCACGACATAAATTTTGATATTCCAGAAGGAATAAAAATTGCTGTTGAAAAGCAAACAATATTAAAAATAAGTGGAGCAGATAAACAACTAGTTGGAATGGTTGCTTCTCAAATTAAAAGTATTAGACCACCAGAACCCTACAAAGGTAAAGGTATAAAAGAGCAAGGTCAGTATATTTTAAGAAAAGAAGGTAAAAAGAAATAATGAAAATTAGCACATTAGATAGAAAAAAATTTAGAGTAAGAAATAAATTAAAAAAAGTTTCAAGCAAAGATAGATTTAGGTTGTGCGTTTCTCGTTCGACTAAAAATATAAGTGCTCAAATTATTGATGATGTTAATAAAATAACTTTAGTTTCCGCCTCATCAGTTGAAAAAAATATAAGAGAACAAAACAAATCTAAATCAGAGCTTTCAACTTTAGTTGCAGAAACTCTTGCTAAAAAAGCACAAGATAAAAAAATAACAAAAGTTTATTTCGACAGAGGTATCTATAAGTATCATGGTAGAGTTAAAATATTTGCAGAAACGTTAAGAAAAAATGGGATGGAATTTTAAAAAATGGAAAAAAATACAGAATTTTTAGAAAAACTTGTACATATTAACAGAATAACGAAAGTCGTTAAAGGTGGACGAAGATTTGGATTTTCAGCATTAGTTGTTGTTGGAAATCAAAATGGCAAGATTGGTATTGCACATGCCAAAGCAAAGCAAGTTCCAGATGCTATTAAAAAAGCAAACGAACTTGCAAGAAGAAATTTAGTTCAAGTTCCATTAAGAGAAGGAAGAACGATACATCATGATATTTTTGGTAAAGATGGTGCGGGAAAAATAAAACTAAGAGCAGCACCGAAAGGTACAGGTATAATTGCTGGTGGACCCGTTCGTGCTGTGTGTGAGGTTTTAGGTATTAAAGATATAGTAGCAAAATCTCTTGGAACAGCGAATCCACATAACGTTATTAGGGCTTGCATGAAAGCATTGTCTAAACAAAATTCACCAAAGAATATTTCAACTTTACGAAATAAAAAAATATCAGAAATAATTGAAAAAAGAGGATAATGACTAATTTAAATACAACAACCTCAGTAAAAATTAAAAAGATAAGAGTAGGTAGAGGAATAGGCTCAGGTAAAGGCAAAACTTCAGGAAGAGGTGTAAAAGGTCAAAAATCAAGATCAGGTGTAGCAATTAAAAGTTTTGAAGGAGGTCAAATGCCATTATATAGAAGACTTCCAAAAAGAGGTTTTAACCCAATTAGAAGAGATAAAATTGCTAAAATAAATTTAGATTTATTAAACAAATTGTTAGATTCTAATAAAATTAGTTCATCTGAGAAAATCAATCTAGGATATTTAAAGAAAAATAAAATTATATCTAAATCTGTAACTCAATTTAAAGTTTTGGGAAATGGTGAATTAAACTCAAAGTTAAATATAGAGGCAGATTTTTCCTCTAAATCAGCAATACAAAAAGTTGAGAAAGCAGGTGGAAGTATTTTAGTAAAATCAAATAAAGATTAATGAGCTCTTCAACTCAATCTCACGATTTAAGAAATAGAATATTATTTACAATACTTATACTTGCTATTTATAGACTAGGTACCTTTGTTCCACTTCCTGGAATTGATCCAGAGCAGCTTCAAATAATGATGGAAAGCAATCAAAAAGGTTTATTAGGTATGTTTAATGTTTTTGCTGGTGGAGCTGTAAGCAGAATGGCAATATTTGCACTTGGTATTATGCCATATATATCATCATCTATCATTGTGCAGTTACTGACAGGAGTTTCTGATTACTTCAAAAATTTAAAAGCCCAAGGCGAAATAGGTAGACAAAAAATTACACAAATTACAAGATATGGAACAGTTTTATTAGCAACTATTCAAGGTTATGGTTTAGCGGTTGGATTGGAGTCATCTGCAAATCTGGTGATTAATCCAGGCATGTTTTTTAAAATATCTACAGTAACAACAATTGTTGCTGGTACAATTTTTTTGATGTGGCTAGGAGAACAAATTACACAAAGAGGTATTGGAAATGGTATCTCCTTAATAATTTTTTCTGGTATCGTTGCGGAAATTCCAAGGGCCTTAGTAACTACGTTTGAACTTGGCCGTACTGGTGCGATCTCTACAATTATGATTATAGGTATTTTTGTTTTATTAGTTTTAACTATATTATTTATTGTTTTTATGGAGCGAGCTTTACGTAAAATTTTAATAAATTACCCAAAAAGACAAATGGGTAACAAAATGTATGGTGGAGATTCTTCGCATTTACCACTTAAAATAAATTCAGCTGGAGTAATACCAGCTATTTTTGCATCAGCTTTATTACTTTTACCTGTAACATTCTCAAATTTTAATATTTCACAGAACGAAACTTTTTTAAATATATCCTCTTATTTTTCTCAAGGTCAACCGCTCTATATGATCTTATATGCTAGTGGAATAATATTTTTTACTTTTTTTTATACCTCAATTACATTTAATCCTAACGAAACAGCTGAAAATTTAAGAAAATATGGTGGATTTGTTCCTGGCATTCGTCCAGGTGAAAGCACAGCAATCTACATAGATACCATACTTACAAGATTGACAACGATAGGAGCTTTATATCTTACCTTAGTGTGTTTAATGCCTGAATTTTTAATAGCAAATTATCCAATACCTTTTTATTTAGGTGGAGCATCTGTATTAATTGTTGTTGTTGTAGCTATAGATACAGTTACTCAGATACAAACACGTTTAATGAGCTCTCAATATGAGCAGCTAATTAAAAAAACAAAATTTGGTAGATAAGTGAACATCATATTGTTTGGCCCTCCAGGAGCTGGCAAAGGTACTCAGGCCAAATATTTAGTTGAAAAATTGAAAGGTTTTCAAATTTCCACAGGCGATATTCTTAGAGATGAAATCAAAAATGATACAGATATAGGTAAGCAAATAATTAATAATATGAATGATGGAAAATTTGTAAGTGATGAGATTGTAAATACAATAATCAAAAAATTTATCTTTGATCCCCAAAAAAAAAATAAATTAATATTTGATGGATACCCTAGGTCTCTAGATCAAGCAAAAAATTTAGATAGTTTATTAAATGATTCTGAACAAAAAATTAGTTTTGTGTTTTATTTAAACGTTAATAAAGAGACCATTGTTAAAAGACTTGAAAAAAGAAAGATTATAGAGAAAAGAACTGATGATAACTTAGATACTATCCTTAATAGGTACGATACATACATGGAGACCACAAAACCAGTTTTAGATTTTTACTCAAAAAAAAATAATTTTCATGAGATTGATGGGTCTGAAAATATCGCTGAAATAACAAGGAAAATAGACGCTTTTATCAATGTTTAATGCGTTGACTTTGATTAATTCTCTTATATAAAAGGCACAATTTTATCACAAAAACTATGGCTCGTATTGCAGGTGTAAACATACCACAAAATAAATTAGTTCATATTGGATTAACTTATATTTATGGGATAGGTGACAAATTTTCTAACGAAATATGTAAATCTTTAGAAATTCCTAAATCAAAAAGAGTGAATGAATTAACAGACGATCAAATTTTGAAGATAAGAGAATACATTGATCAAAAGTTTACTGTTGAAGGTGACTTAAGAAGAGAAAATTCACTCAGCATAAAAAGACTTATAGATTTAGCTACTTACAGAGGATCAAGACATAGAAAAAAATTACCTGTAAGGGGACAAAGAACAAGATGCAATGCTAGAACTAGAAAAGGTAAAGCTATTGCTATTGCAGGTAAAAAATTAACACCACTTAAAAAATAATAAATGACAAAAGATACAACAGAAAATAAATCTGCATCAAAAGAGTCCTCGTCAAAAAGTAAGAAAAGCTCATATTCGAAAAAGAAAAAAGGAAAAAAAAATATTTTAAATGGAATTGCCTATGTTCAATCTACGTTTAACAATACCATTGTATCTATTGCAGATACAAATGGAAATGTAATTTCATGGGCATCTGCAGGTCAAAAAGGTTTTAAAGGATCAAGAAAATCTACACCTTATGCCGCGCAAGTTGCTGCTGATGCAGCTGCAGCTAAAGCATTAGAGGTAGGAATGAAAGTTTTATCTGTAGAAGTAAAAGGACCTGGATCTGGAAGAGAAACAGCCCTTAGAGCATTACAAGCTAGGGGATTTAAAATTATTTCAATTAAAGATACAACACCAATGCCTCATAATGGTACGCGACCACCAAAGAAAAGGAGAGTATAAATGGAACAAACAGAAGTAAATTCAAAAAATTGGAAATCATTAATTAAGCCTGCAAAATTGGATGTCCAGCTTAGTGATGACAAATCACACGCAAAAATTATTGCTGAACCTTTGGAGAAAGGATATGGCTTAACCTTGGGTAATTCTCTTAGAAGAATTTTACTATCATCTATAAGAGGGACAGCAGTCACTGCAATTCAAATTGATGGAGTTCTCCATGAGTTTACATCTATAAAAGGTGTGAGAGAAGACGTAACAGATATAGTATTAAATATAAAATCTTTAGCCCTTAAAAGTAATTCCGAAACTTCGAAAAAGCTAATATTAGATGCCAAAGGACCAGGTGAGATCAAAGCTTCAGATATCACACCTGTAACTGATATTGAAATTTTAAATCCAGATTTAGTTATTTGTAATTTAGATGAAAATACCAATTTTCATATGGAGATGACCGTAGGTACTGGAAAAGGATACATATCAGCAGAAATGAATAAACCTGAGGAACCACCTTTGGGTTTAATACCTATAGACTCATTGTTTAGTCCTGTTAAAAAAGTTTCATACTCTGTAAGCACTGCTAGAGAAGGAAAAGCCTTAGATTATGATAAACTAACGATGGAAGTTGAAACTAATGGTTCTATATCTGCCGAAGATGCAGTTGCTTACTCAGCTAGAATTTTCCAAGATCAACTTGGAATGTTTGTTAATTTTGATGAACCACAAGAAGTTATAGTTAGAGAACAACCAACTGAACCAGAATTCAACAAAAACTTATTGAGAAAGGTAGATGAATTAGAATTGTCTGTACGATCGATGAATTGTCTCAAAAATGATAATATTATTTATATTGGTGATTTAGTTCAAAAATCTGAGGGTGAAATGTTAAGAACACCTAATTTTGGGAGAAAATCATTAAATGAGATCAAAGAGGTTTTAACTGGGATGTCACTTTATTTAGGCATGGAAATACCTAATTGGCCTCCAGATAACATTGCCGAATTATCTAAAAAACTTGAGGAAGCTATTTAATGAGACATAAGTTTGGTTATAAAAAATTAAATAGAACTTCAGAGCATAGAAAAGCTTTAATTAAAAATATGTTGAATTCATTAATTAAATACGAACAAATTACAACAACACTGCCAAAAGCTAAAGTGCTGAAACCTCAGGCTGATAAAATAATTACGTTAGGAAAAAAAGATAACTTACAAAATACTAAAACTCTAATTTCAAAACTCCAAGATACAAAATCTGCAAATAAAGTAAAAAAAACACTTTCAAAACGTTATGAAAATAGAAAAGGTGGCTATACAAGAATAATTAAGGCTGGCTTTAGATATGGTGATAATGCACCAATGGCTGTTATTGAGTTTGTAGACAGAGACGTTGAGGCGAAAAGAGTAGATAAAAAGAAAAAAGATGCAGCAACAGCATCACCTAAATCAGAAGACAAAAAACAAGCCACTGCTTAATTAAAATATACAACAGCATTATCTTTGATTTTTAAAATCAATAATTGATACTTTTATTTATCCTTATGAAAAAAATAATATTAGTCAAAGCATCTTATAATAATATGCGTATAGATAGATTTTTAAGAAATTATTTAGGAAAAATACCGCAAGGATTAATAGAAAAAAATTTAAGAAATGGAAAAATTAAGTTAAATCAAAAAAAAGTCAAAAGTTCTCAAAAAGTTAAAACAGATGATAAAATAAGTTTTTTTAACTTTAATTTTGAACAAAACATTAAACAATCCAAAACAAAATTTAATCCTAATAAAGAAATTGTTAAACAGAATGAAGATTTGATTATTGAAAACAATGATAACTTTATAGTATTAAATAAAGCTTCAGGAATCTCTGTACAAGGTGGAACTAAATCAAAAAAAAATCTAGTTGATATATTTACTAAAAGCGAAATTTTTGAAGGATCTAAACCATACTCTGTTCATAGACTAGACAAAGACACATCAGGTGTATTTATAATTGCAAAAAATAGAGAAAGTGCTCAATTGTTAACTTCTTTATTTAGGTTACGAAAAGTTCACAAAACTTATTTGGCTATCTGTCAAGGTGAAATAACTAATAACTCAGGCACTTGGGAAGATGATTTAATTAGATATGATGGTGATAAAAAAGTTATTGAAAATGCAAAAACAATTTACAAAGTATTAGATAAAAATTCCGAAGCTAGTTTATTAGAATTAAAACCTATCACTGGAAGAAAGCATCAATTACGTAAACAATTGTATGCAATAGGTAATCCTATATTTGGAGATACAAAATATAAATTATCAAATTCCAATAAGGGAATAAATAAAAATTTAATGTTACATTCTTATCAAATAAAATTTAAAATTAATAATATTAAGCATACTTATTCTGCGTTATTACCAGATTATTTTAAAAGATTGTTAAAATCAAAACGACTTAGATTTTCAAATTAGAAACAAAATTTTCTATTAATTTATCACCAAGTTTCGAATAATCCTGATTTATAATATTTTTTAAATTCGTAATCCCTTTATCTTTAATACCACATGGTATAATTTTTTTATATTTCTCTAAATTATTATTTATATTTATTGCAAAGCCATGATATGCAATCCATTTGCTAACTCTAATTCCTATAGCTGCAACTTTGTTTACTTCATTGTTTGCTTTATACCAGATACCTATGTTTTCTTTATCTGGAAAAGTTTCAATATTGTATAACTTCAAGGTTTGAATAATAGTTTTTTCAATTACATTAATAAATTTTCTAATATCTTTTTTTTTTCTTAAATCTAAAACGAAATAACAAATTAATTGTCCTGGTCCATGATAGGTTATTTTACCACCTCTATTTGTCTGAAATATCTCTATTGATTTATCAATTATTTCATTTTCACTATATGACGTTCCTGCAGTGAAGATTTCATCGTGCTCTAAAGTCCAAATCAATTCTTTACCATTATTCTCATATAAATCTTTTAACCTATTTTCCAATACGTTAATTGCTTCAGAATATTTTACTGGTTTTGCTGACTTTTTGATCTCTAAGTTCATTTATAATTTGTATTATCTTAATTATGTATTAATAGTGCAAATCACAATTAAAGGTAGATTTATGTCTTTAAACAAAAAAACTAAAGATAAAAAAGTTAATTTTGAATTTAACAAAGAATATTTAAGAGTTGTCACATCAAAAATTGCTAATAACGATACTCAATTTATAAACAATTCATTTAATGAGATGCATCCTGCAGATGCAGCAGATATAATCGAACATTTAAGCCAAAATGATAGAGAAAGTTTAATAAAATTAAATAATTTTAATATAGATCCTGAAGTTTTTGTTGAGTTAAATGAGGCAATCCAAACTGAAATTATTACCTATTTATCCTCAGATTCTATAGTTGGTATACTTAAAGGTTTAGAGTCAGATGATGCAATTTCTATTTTAGAGAATGTTCCTGAGGAGGACAAAAACTCAATTTTAAGCTCTCTACCGCCTAAAGACCGATTTGCTCTACTTGAAAGTTTGAGTTATCCAGAAGACACTGCAGCAAGATTAATGCAACGTGAGTTTACTGCTATTCCTAGCAATTGGTCTGTTGGACAGACTATTGATTATTTAAGAGAAAATAAAGATTTACCAGAGGAATTTTTAGAAATTTTTATAGTTAATGAAGATTTTAAACCAATCGGAACAGTTCCATCATCAAGAGTTTTAACAACACCAAGAGATACAAAAATGGAAACTATTATGTCCGAATCCCAATTATTAATTCCTGTTGAAATGGACAAAGAAGAGGTTGCAAATTTATTTGAAAATTACAATCTTAACTCTGCAGCAGTTGTAGACAAAAATAATAAATTAGTTGGAATGATAATGAATGACGATGTGCTAACAGTATTAAAAGAAGAAGCTGAGGAAGATGCATTAAGACTTGCTGGAGTAGGTGATGAAGAAATTACAGATGGAATTGTAAAAAAAACTAAAAGAAGATTTAATTGGTTGTTATTAAATCTATTTACTGCTTTCCTAGCAACTTGGTGCATAAGTCTATTTGGTGCTACGATAGAGCAAATGGTTGTTTTAGCTTTTTTAATGCCAATAGTTGCATCTATGGGTGGTAATGCTGGTATGCAGACTTTAGCAGTTACAGTAAGAACAATTGCAACAAATGACTTAACACAAAATAATTTCTCATCAAACGTTTTTAAAGAATTTTCAATTGGTATTTTAAATGGAGTTATATTTGCAGCTATAAGTGCATTTATTGTACAAATTTGGTTTCAAGATAGTATGCTCTCGATAATTATTTCAATTTCAATGGTACTTACAATGATTATTGCAGGTTTATTTGGTATTTTGGTTCCATTTTCGTTAAAGAAAATGAACATTGATCCTGCGATTGCATCAAGTGTATTCGTAACTACAATTACTGATGTGATTGGCTTTGTTTCATTTTTAGGTGTTGGAGCATATTTTTTGTAACCTAAAAGTTATCTATTAACCTGACATTATCAATATAATAGGCGATAAATAATTTAAATTTAGTTTTAAATTTTGAAATATTTAAATTCTTTATATTTCTAAAATCTAAATATTCTATTTTAATTAAATATTTATTTTCTAAATATTTAATTAAAGAAAGTTTATTATTTTTTATTCTAAAATTATAATTTTTATATTTATTTTTAATACGAGATAATTCCCCAGCAATTAGTTGTGCTGTTTTCAATGATTTTTTTTTGAGTTTAAGATTTCTTGATGATAGTGCCATTTTATTATGTCTTATCGTCTTACAAATAATGAGTTTAAACTTATGTTTCTTATGTAAATATTTGTTAATTAAATATTGTTGTTGGAAATCCTTTTCTCCCAAATATAAAAATTTAGGTTTTACCAAATTTAAGAGTCGATCCATTACCTCTAAAACTCCCTCAAAATGACCCTTTCTTTTGTTAGCACACAATATTTTTTCACTTTTCTTTAGCTTAAATTTTGAATTTATTTTATTTTTATAGATATCTTTAACTGTGGGTATAAAAACAAAATTTACTTTTAACTTTTTTAATATTTGAATATCCTGATTTATATTTTTTGGGTAAGTTTTATAGTCATTTTTATTATTAAATTGTGTTGGATTTACAAATATACTTACAATAGTTTTATTAGATTTTTTTTGAGAATTTTTGATTAACGATATATGACCATTGTGCAAACTGCCCATAGTTGGAACAAAACCTAAATGTTTATAATTTAGAATTGCCTCTTTTAGATCATCTTTTGTCTTTAAAATTTTCATTTGTAATAAAAGGAGTTATAAGTAAAACATTTACATGATTAAACAAGCAATAATACCATTGGCTGGCCAAGGTACAAGATTACTACCTTTGACAAGCGTATTTGCAAAAGAATTATTACCAATTAATGGTAGACCTGGTGTGGAGTATATTCTGGATGAATGTATTGAAGCAGGTATTAAAGAAATTATTTTTATTATTTCACAAAAAAAACTAATGATAAAAAAATATTTTTACAGCGATACTTTTTACAAAAACATTATTAAAAAGAAAAAAGATCCAAAGGTTATTGAGGAATATAAAAAAATCCTTAAATATAAAAAAAAGATAAAATTTGTTTATCAAAATAAACCAAAGGGAACAGGAGACGCTGTTCTCAAAACAAAAAAATATATTAAAGACAAATATTTTTTAATGTTATTACCTGATGACTTAATAATGAAATATAATTGCTCAAAATCAATGATTTCTGCCCACAAAAAATACAAATCTTCTGTGATGGCGAGCATGAATGTTGAAAAAAAAACTGTATCTAGGTGGGGTATTTATAATTTAAGTAAAAAAGTTTCTAAAAATAATTTTCTTATAAAAGAGGTAGTAGAAAAACCATCGATCAAGAATGCACCATCAAACAAAGCTGTTATCGGAAGATATATTTTACCAAAGACTATTTTTAAAAAATTATTACACCAAAAACCTGGTAAAGGTGGTGAAATTCACATAACAGACGCAATACAATCTTTAATCAATGAAAATGAAAAATTTATTGCTCACAACTTTGCAGGAAAATATTTAGACTGTGGTACAATGAGTGGGTTTATAAAATCTAACATTGAAATTGGCAAATTATGAAACTTTGTATGATAGGTACTGGCTATGTTGGCCTTGTAAGTGGAGTATGCTTTTCTGATGTTGGAAATACAGTTTACTGTGTAGATAAAGATCAGAAAAAAATTGATTTATTAAATAAAGGTATTGTACCAATATTTGAACCAGGCCTTGAGGAAATTTTAAAAAAAAATTTTAAACAAAAAAGATTAATTTTCACATCAGATTTAAATAAAGCAGTAAAAAATTCAGACATAATTTTTATCTGCGTAGGTACACCTAGTAAAAAAAATGCAAACTCAGCCAATTTAAAACATGTATTTAGCGTAGTAAACGATTTAAAGAATATAATAAAAAAATATAAAATAATTATTACTAAGTCTACAGTTCCTGTATCGACTGGAGATGAGATTGAGAAGGTCTTAATCAATTTAAAGAAAAAAAAATTAGTTGATATAGTATCAAATCCTGAATTTCTAAGAGAGGGTGAGGCGATAAGAGATTTTGTTTATCCTGACAGAATTATTATTGGAACAGATAGCAAAAAAGCCAACAAAATATTAAAATCATTATATTTACCAATTATTAAAAAAACAAACAGGTACTTTAATACTTCAAGGAGAGGGGCTGAACTTATCAAATACGCGTCAAACGCTTTCTTAGCGACAAAAATTTCATTTATTAACGAATTAGCTAATTTATGTGAACAAGCTAATGTTGATATTAAAGATATATCTCTAGGCATGGGTTCAGATGAACGAATAGGAAGTAGATTTTTAAGAGCTGGACCAGCTTATGGTGGATCATGTTTTCCAAAAGATACTCGTGCATTGATTGATACTGGAAATAAATTCAAAACCGATCTATCAATTGTTAAAACTGTAGTTAACTCAAATGATAAACGAAAAACACTACTAGTTAAAAGAGTTGAAAAAATTCTTAAGGGTAATTTAAGTAATAAAATTATTACTTTTTTAGGGGTAACATTTAAACCAAACACTGATGATATGCGTGAGGCATCAAGCATACCAATGATCAAATATCTAAATAAAAAAAATAGTAAAATTAAATATTATGATCCTTCAGGTGAAAAAATTGACTTTAAAAGACTAAAAAATGTTAATTATTGCAGCACTATTTCCTCCGCTTGTCTTAACGCTGATTTGATTATTCTACACACTGAATGGAATGATTTTAAATTATTGAATTTTAAGAAATTAACGAAAAAAAAGAAATTCAAAATATATGATATGCGAAATATGTACTCGCCTTCGATAATGAAAAAATTAAAAATCGATTATTTTGGAATTGGAAGATAAATTAATTTAATTCAAATATCGCATCAACCTCTACAGCTACACCTAAAGGCAAACTATTAGTACTTACGGCTGCTCTAGTATGCATACCTTTTTCTGAGAAAATTTTCACTATTATATCAGAGGCACCATTAATAACTTTTGGTTGGTCCATAAAATCATCTGTTGAATTAACAAATCCAGTTAATTTTACACATTCTTTAATTTTAGATAAATCATTTTCGCAAGCTTTTTTTGCTTGCGAAACAATACTTAGTGCACACCTTTCAGCAGCTTTGTATCCATCTTCTGCTGTTAAATCTCTTCCAATTTTGCCTTTAATAAGTTTACCATCTTTATCGATGGAAATTTGACCAGATATATAAAGCAATTTACCAACTATCTTTGCCGCAACATATGACCCAACTGGATCAGCTGCATTTGGAAGTTCAAAACCTAGCTCTTTAATTTTATTATCTATAGACATTTATTTTTTTTTCTTTTTGTTTTTATCGTATTCTTTTCTTTTCTCAATCAAAATCAAAGCTTCTTCCATAGTTAATTCTGCTGGATCTTTTTCTTCAGGTATCGTTGCATTTAAGGACTTGTATTTTATATAAGGTCCATACTGACCTTTCATTATTCTAACAGGCTTCTTATCTTCGGGATGTTCTCCTAAATCTTTAATTAATGCAGAGGATATTCTTCCTGGTTTTGCTTCAGCTATTAATGTTATTGCTCTATTTAAACCAATTGAAAATAATTCATCTACATTTTCCAATCTTGCTGATTTATTTTCACACTTTAAATATGGGCCAAATCTTCCAACATTAAGCGTAATATCTTTATCGTTTTCAGGAT
>CACOCP010000007.1 GCA_902625715.1 uncultured Pelagibacteraceae bacterium
TGATATTACTGTATATACTACATATTACTAATATTAATAAAGGAATAGATGTTAAAATCCTTTTATTTAGATTGCTCATTATATTGCACCAAAATTTCTTTTAATCTGATTAAATTTATTAAGAATTTTATTAAAATCATTTTTGTTAAAATCTGGCCAAAGCTTCCTAACAAAGAATATTTCTGTATAATTTATTTGCCATAATAAGAAATTACTTAATCTATTAGTATTTCCAGTTCTAATTAGAATTTCAGGATCTGGTATATTTTTTGTATATAAATTATTTGATATTAGTTTTTCAGTTATTATTCTTTTTTTATTGTAATTTATTTTTTTAAAAGCATTAATTAATTCCTGTCTTGAACCATAGTTAAGAGCAATATTAATTTGCATGAGAGTATTATTTTTTGTTTTCTTCTCAACTTTTCGAAGTTTTGTTTTAAGACCTTTAGGAAATTTACTTATATCACCTAAAACTTTTATTTTAAGATTTTTATTTTTTAAATTATTAAATTCTTTATCAATATAATTTTCTAACAAATTAAGTAAAAAATTGATTTCAATTTTTGGTCTTTTCCAATTGTCTGAAGAAAAAGTATATAATGTTAAGAATTTAATTTTTTTTTGTATTGATTGATTGATTACTTCTTCTACCCTAACAATTCCTCTTTTATGACCTAAGTTTCTAGAATTTTTTTTTTTTAAACCCCATCTGCCATTACCGTCCATTATTATGGCTACATGTTTGGGTCGTATCATATTGTCATTATATCTTTTTCTTTAGATATAACTTTATCATCGATAATTTTTATATTTTTATCAGTAAAGTCTTGAATTATTTTTTCATTTTTTTTTACTTCATCTTCAGAAATTTCTTTGTTCTTTAAAAGTTTCTTTAAATCATCATTTGCTTCCCTTCTAATATTTCTAATAGAAACTTTACATTTTTCTCCCATAGATTTAACAATTTTTTTCATTTCGTTACGTCTTTCTTCACTTAAATCAGGAACAGGTAATCTAATAAGTTGACCGTCTATTTGAGGATTTAATCCGAGTTCAGATTTTTTAATAGCTGCATCAATAAGACTTACATTATTTATATCCCAAACTTGTATGTTAATTGTTCTTGGTTCTGGTGTTGTAATGCTAGCTAACTGATTAATTGGCATTTGTTGTCCATATACATCGACTTTAACAAGGTCAAGCATACTTGCATTTGCTCTTCCAGTTCTTAAAGATGATAACTCTTTGCTAAAAACATCAAAAGTTTTAGTCATTTTCTCATCGTATTGGGATGGATTGAACATTATTCTCCTATTTTTATTCTAGCAAACTCTTTTATTTTTAAGTTCGGTATATTTATTTCAGTTAAAATATCTTTAACTTTTTTCTTTGGTTCCATTACCCAATCTTGTGTCATTAAACTATTTTCTTCTTTAAATTTGTTAATTTTACCTAAACTAATTTTTTTTGCAATTTCTTCAGGTTTGCCTGAGTTTTTTAACTCCTCTGCAATTAATTCTTGCTCTTTTTGAATTACATCCTCTTTTATTTCATCAGAGTTTAAAGCAATCGGATTTGATGCTGCAATATGCATTGAGAGTTGTTTTCCAAAAGATTTTATTTGATCGCTATCTTCAGAAGTTTCAATAGAAACTACAACTCCTAATTTTGAAACATTATCTTTTATAACTGAATGTTGATAAATGAAATTTTGTGAATTTGAATTTTCTATTGTAGATGTTTTACCAATTGTAATTTTTTCACCTATTTTAGCAATTAGAGCAACTAAATTTTCTTCTACAGTTTTTCCATTAGCCATAGCTGATTTATTTAATTTATCTTTATCTGATGAGCATTGATTATTTATTTCACTTAATTCTTTTACAAAATTTAGGAAATCATCATTTTTTGCAACAAAATCAGTTTCACAATTGACTTCAATTAGTGAAGTTTTTTTGGAGTCACCACTTACTACTATAACTCCTTCTTTGGCATCTCTTGACATTTTTTTTGATGCTTTTGCAATACCTTTAACTCTTAGGATTTCAGCAGCTTTTTCTAAATCACCGCTAGACTCTTTTAACGCGGCATTACAATCTTTAAATCCTGCACCTGTCGATTGTCTCAATTTTTTTATATTTTCGATATCACTCATTTTTTTACTTTTTTTTTAAATTATTAATTTAGTATTATATTTTTATTTTCATTTGATGATTTTTCACCAATATCAATTTTTTTTGCTTCAGATTTAGGTTCTACTTCTTTTGGCAAATCCTTTTTTGCATTATTGATAGTTTCTTTTAATAAATTACAATAAAGGTCAATGGATCTTCTTGCATCGTCATTTCCTGGAATTGGAAAATCAATGCCATCAGGGTCGGAATTTGTATCTAAGATCGCTACAATTGGTATACCTAGCTTAATAGACTCTTTAATTGCAAGCGACTCATAATTTGTATCTATAATAAAAACAAGATCAGGAACTTTTTTCATTTCAGCTATTCCACCTAAAGATCGTTGCAACTTATCTCTTTGACCACTCATCTTTAAAAGTTCTTTTTTAGTAAAACCTCTATTTTCTGATGAAAGATCTAAATTAATTTTATTTAATTTTTTAATTGAATTAGAGATAGTTCCCCAGTTTGTTAGCATGCCGCCAAGCCATCTATAATTCACATAATATTGATCAGTATCTTTAGCTAATTCTGCAATAGCTTCTGAAGCCTGTTTCTTTGTTGATATAAAAAGTATTTTTCCACCATTTGAAATTGTTGAATACACTTTTTCCAATGCAACATTTGTTAATTCTAATGTTTGTGTTAAATCAATTATATGTATTGAATCTCTTTTTCCAAAAATGTATTTTTTCATTTTTGGATTCCATCTTAATGTTTTGTGGCCAAGATGAACGCCAGCTTCTAATAGTTGTTCGATTGTAAGATTAGGTATTTTCATATTTATTCCCGGTTATGCCACCACAATTATTGCCCCAAAGGGACCGGAGGTATAAAACCAAAAAATTGTGTGCGTGTTAATTTGAGGAGTAAATACAAGCTTAAAATATAATTTCAAGAATTATTTTTAATCTAGTATTAAATTTTCCTTGATTTTTAGTGAATTTAGCTGCTTAAGGTCAATTTTCCTTTTATCTTTTAAATCAAAAACTAACTTATTTTGTTTATTCTGTAATTCGAATTTAATTGATGTTTTGCCTTCATCTTTTTTCAGGTATTTAATTTTCTGCAATTCAGATAAATCATTAAATTTAAGTTTTAATAAATCAATTGGCTTATTAATTACTTCTTTTAATTTAATAATTTTTTTAACATTAATTTTTTTTTGTGTTTTTTTTTCATCGATATAATTTTTCATTAAAGTCAACATTAGAGAATTTCCCTCTGTTAAATCTTCACGGTTAATTTCAAAAATATCTGAAAAAACAAATAATTCAAAAACACTATTCAAGTCTGAAAATTTAATTATTGCATAGGATGTTCCTTTTTGTGTTTTTTTTTCTTGGGTTTTTAAGACTGTGCAAGCAATATTAGAACTTAACAAATTTTCATCATTTTGGAAATTATCATAACTTAAAATATTGTATTGATCGAATATAGATCTATATTGATTTAAAGGATGATCAGAAATGTAAAAACCTAATGTCTCAAACTCTTTTGTAAGTCTAATATCAATATTCCAATCCTCAATATCATCAAGAATGTTTTCTTCATTACTTAGTTTATCGTCAAACAAATCAAATTGATTAACTTGTTTATTTTCAAAATTATTTTTTGATTTTAATATAATATTTGGAATAGAATTATAAATTGATTGTCTATTATCATTTAAATTATCAAAGGCACCTGATCTAACTAAACCTTCTAACTGAAGTTTATTTATATCCTTAGGATCAACTCTTTTTATAAAATCAGATAAGTTTTTATACTCACCATTGGTTTCTCTTTCTTTAACTATATTTGAAATTGCTTCATAACCAACGTTTTTGATTGCGCCAAGCGCATAAAAAAACTGTTTACCGTTTGATGTGAAATCTGAAAAACATTTATTTATATCTGGTCTAACAATTTCAATATTTAATCTTTTTAATTCCTCGTAAAATTCACTTAATTTTTTTTGATTTGATAATTCCATTGACATTGATGCTGCAAAAAACTCATGGGGATAGTATGTTTTTAAATATGCTGTTTGGTAGGCAATTACTGCATACGCTGCTGCGTGACTTTTGTTAAACCCATACTCGGCGAAAGGTTCTATTTTAAGAAAAATGCCTGCTGCAATGTCTTTGCTTATGCCATTTTTGAATGCTCCTTCTACAAATCTTTGTTTTTGTTTTTCAAGCTCAGCTCTTTTCTTTTTTCCCATTGCTCGTCTTAAAATATCTGCTTCACCAGCTGTAAAACCAGATAAAGCTTGTGCTATTTGCATAACTTGTTCTTGATAAATTATAACTCCGTAAGTTGGTTTTAAAATTTCTTCTAATTTTGGATGAAGATAATCAGGTTCTTTTAGTCCATGTTTGCAATCATTATAAATTGGTATGTTGCTCATTGGACCTGGTCTATATAGAGCGACTAGAGCAATAATATCCTCCAATCTATTAGGTTTCATATTTACTAAAGCATCTTTCATGCCTGAGCTTTCAAGTTGAAATAGTCCAACAGTTTTACCGCTAGATAATAAATCAAATACTTTTTGATCTTCATAATTAATTTTATCTATTTTAAAATTCGGATTTTTTTTATTTACTAATTTTTGTGTTTTATCTATTGCAGTAAGAGTTTTTAAACCTAAAAAATCAAATTTTACCAATCCAGCATTTTCTGCAGAATACATGTCAAATTGGGTAGAAGGTAATAATAGGTCTGATGCAGAATCTTTATATAGTGGTGTAGTTTCAGTTAATTTTTTATCTGCTATTACAACTCCCGCTGCGTGTGTTGCGACGTTTCTATTAAGACCTTCTAATTTTAATGATAATTCTATAAGCCTACTAACTCTCTTATCATCCTGTATTAATTTTTGAAGTCTAGGCTCAACATTAATGCACTCTTGTAAATTTAATGGCCTTGAGGGATCAAATGGAATCATTTTACATATACTATCTATAAAACCATAGGGTAATCCTAATACTCTGCCAACATCTCTAATAACCATCCTTGCCTTTAGTTTACCAAAAGTAATTATATGAGCTACACTGTTAGGATATTTTGTTGTTAAATATTCAAAGACTAAATCCCTTTTTTCCTCACAGAAATCTATATCAAAGTCTGGCATTGAAATTCTATCCGGGTTTAAAAATCTCTCAAAAATCAAATTAAATTTAATTGGGTCAATATCTGTAATTGAAAGACACCATGCAACTAAAGAACCTGCTCCGGACCCTCTTCCAGGTCCAACTGGGATATTATTATTTTTTGCCCACTTAATATAATCAGAAACTATTAAAAAATAACCAGAGTAATTCATTTTGGTTATAATACTAATTTCATGATCTAATCTTATTTTATATTTTTTATAATCATTATTAGTATTCAATTCAGCTTCATTGATATTGAAATTTTTTGCAAATTTTTCTTTAAGTCCATTTAAAGATTCCTTTATTAGGGCTTGGTTTGTATCAATGTCATTATCTGCAATATTTGGTAAAATTGGCTTTGATGGTAATGGTCTATAATTGCATCTATATGGGAGGTTAAAGTTATTATCGAGTGCCTCTGGAAGATCCTTGAACAATTCTATCATTTCATCAGAACTTTTTAAGCAATGATTATTTGAAAGTCTGTTTCTATTACTGTCATTTACATATGTTTTTTGTCCTATACACATTAAAGCGTCATGTGCCTCATGCATTGATTTATCAATGTAGAAAACTTCATTAGTAGCAATAATTGGTAAATTTAAAATTTTAGATTGCTCTAGATTGTAATTCTCAAATTGTTTTTCATGAACATCATTATGTCTTTGTATTTCTATAAAAAAATTATCAGAAAAATTTTTGGAAAGAGTTTTGTAAATACTGGTTACTTCATCTAAAAGTCCTTTATTAAAAAGATTGCCTGATAAAGAATTAATTGAACCTGACAGGATAATAATTCCATCTCTAAAATCTATTAAATCTTCAAAATTACAATGTGGATCATGCATAGCATCATTTTCTAAATATGATTTTGAGGATAATTCGATCATATTTTTATAGCCTATATAATTTTTAGCTATTAAAGGAATTAATCCAAAATAATCCTTGTATTTAACATTAATTTGAGTTCCAATTATTGGTTGTGTTCCTACAGAAGATATACTTTCAGAAAATTCAAGTGCACCACACAAATTTGCAGTATCAGATATTCCTAAAGATTGTATTTTATTTGACTTGCAATATTCTTTAAGCAAATCTATTTTTGCAGCACCTTCGCAAATAGAATATTGTGTGTGTATTTTTAAATGATTAAATGTTTTGTTAATCGACTCTTGCATTAGTAAGTTTTATCTTACCATTTATCATTTGCAATTTGAAATCTGCCATATTTGCAAAATATCTATTATGAGTTGCAAAAATTATAACACGATTTTTATTTTTTAAATTAAATAAAATTTTAAATATTTGTTTAGCATTATCAAAATCCAAACTTCCTGTTGGTTCATCTGCCAATATTATTTCAGGTTCATTGATTAATGCTCTTGAGATAGCAACTCTCTGAATTTCTCCACCTGATAACTCTGATGGATAATGGTTTAATCTTGAAGATAGATTAACTTTTTTACCAATTTTTTTTGCTGTTTCGATAGAGTTTTTTTTGTCGTTTGTTAATAGTAATTTAGGTAGATAAATATTTTCTAAAGCGGTAAAATCATTAAGTAAGTTTTTATCTTGATAAATGATACCAATCTTTTTGGATCTGATTTTATCATTTTCTACTTTTTTTTGAAAATTTATTTTTTTACTTAAAATTTCAATCGATCCTGAGTTTGGCTCGTCTATTAAAGACAACAAATTTAAAAGTGTTGATTTACCCGAACCAGATGGTCCAACCAAAGAATAAATTTTGCCTTTTTCAAAAGTAAAACTGATATCATTTAAAACTTTGATATTAGTTTGTGAAAAATATTTTTTTACAATATTTTTTAATACAATCGAACTACTCATATTTTAAAGTTTTTACTGCATCTAATTTTGCTGCTTGTGAGGCTGGAAAAATTGATACAATTACTGTTGAAATAATTGAGCAAAAGGAAATTAAAATAATAGATTGAAGATCAATTTCAGATGGCATTTTACTTAAAAAATAAATCTCTTCTGGAAATAACGTTATATTAAAAATTTCACTAATAAAACTTCGAATATTTTCTATATAAATTGAGAATAGAGTGCCAATGATAACACCAAAGATTGTAGCAGTGGTGCCAATTATAAAACCAATCATAAAAAATATTTTTTTTATTGAAGAATTTTGAACTCCTATAGATTTTAATATACCTATATCTCTTGTTTTATTTTTAACTAAAATCGTTAAGCCAGATATAATATTGAATGCCGCTACAATAATTATTAGTGATAAAATAATAAACATCACATTCCTTTCGACTTTTAAAGCAGTAAATAATGAAGAATTCAAATCAGCCCAAGTATAAACATATTCTCCATCGTATATTTTTGATAATTTATTTTTTAGGCTATCTATTTCATGAGGGTTTTTAAAATAAAACTCTAAAAATCTTTGATTTTCATTTTTATCAAATAAATCCTCTAATGTTTTAAGGTTTATATAAGCAACATTTTCATTATAGTCAGATAAACCACTGTCATATATTGATGTAATCTTAAATACTTCCTGTTTAGGAAGACTGCCAACTAAAGTCTGAACACCTACAGGCGACATTATTGTTATTTTATCACCAATATCTAAATTAAAATTTATACTTAAATCTTTTCCGATTGATATTTGATTTTCATTTAACGTTTTTAATCCAAAAAAATTTTCATGTTGTAAAACATTAAGTTTAGAAAAATCTCGAGATAAAAATCCTTTTAATAAAACTCCTTTTGTTGAGTTTTTATTAAGTATAACGGCTTCACCATCATTGCTTAAAATAATATTATCTATCTCATTTGAGATATTTTTGGTTATGTCAAAATCAATTTTTAGTTTTTTGTCATAAGATTTAACAACTGCATGTGCATTGAAACCAACTATTTTGTTGATTAATTCAGTTCTAAATCCATTCATTACCGACATAACTATAATTAAAACAGCCACACCTAGCGTGATGCCTATAAAAGAAAAAATTGAGATTAAATTTAAAAAACTATCTTTTTTCCTACTTTTAAGAAATCTTAAGATTATTTCTTTTTCTAACTTATTTATCAATTTGATTTTGCTTTTTTAATTTGAGTAATTATTTCTTCAATTTTCAAATTTTGCGTTTCTTTTCCTACTTCTCTAAATTCAAAAGTATCTCCTTCTGATTTTTTTCCCAATATCAATTGAAATGGGATTCCGATCAAATTAAATTTTTTTATCTTTGCTGAAATATTTTCGTCGGTATCATCAACAATGGTATCAATATTATTTTTATTCAAATGTTCTAAAATTTTATTTGATTTTTCTAAATTAGAATTATCATTTTTATTTATCATTGGTAATATTGCACAGTGATATGGAGCTACTGAAATTGGCCATTTCATAATTTCATTTTTATCATCGTATTTTGCCTCAATTATGGCGCCTACTAATCTTGATACACCTATTCCATAAGATCCCATTTTAACAAATTCCTTTTTTCCATTGAAATCAACTGCTGCATTCATTGGCTTGGAATATTTATCTCCAAAATAAAATATGTGCCCTACTTCAATCCCTTTAGTATTAATTCTTTGGTTTTCTGAAACTTTTTTTTCAAACTCCTCTTTGTCAAATTTTTCGTCTGTCACTGCATAGTATTTTTCATACTCTTCTCTTAATGTATTTAATGAATTTTTTTCAATTTTAGCAATTTCATTGTCAACTTCAAAAATTCTTTTATCTGTATAAATTTTACTCTCACCTGTTTCAGCTAATATAATAAATTCATGCGATAAATTTCCTCCAATAGGTCCTGTGTCTGCTGCCATTGGTATAGCTGATAAGTTCAATCTTTTGAATGTTCTTAGATAGGAAAGAAAAAATTTATTGTAAGAAAATAATGCATCATCATCTGTCAAATCAAATGAGTAAGCATCTTTCATATAAAACTCTCTACATCTCATGATTCCAAACCTTGGACGCAGCTCATCTCTAAATTTCCATTGAATATGGTAGAGTAACTGTGGAAGAGATTTGTATGATTTAATACTCGATCTAAAAATTTCAGTAACTAGTTCTTCATTAGTAGGTCCGTAAAGCATTTCTCTGTTTTGACGATCTTTTATACGTAACATTTCCTCACCATAATCATCGTAACGACCACTTTCTTTCCAGATTTCTGATGATTGAATTGTTGGCATTAGTATTTCTTGCACACCAACTTTATCTTGTTCTTCTCTTACAATTTGTTCAATTTTTTTCATCACTTTAAAACCCAATGGTAACCATGAGTAAATTCCAGCAGAAGACTGTTTGATCATTCCTACTCTTAGCATTAATTGATGAGATTTTATTTTAGCCTCTGTGGGATTATTTTTAAGAATTGGAATAAACGATTTTGAAAAATACATTAATTGATAAAGTTTCTTAAATTAAAATATTGATACTTTACTAATAAATAAATGATTATAAATATAATTGATGTAATCAATGTAGAATAGCCAATTTTTTTTAAAATTTTCGGGTTTTCAGGAGCTCCTGGATCAACACCCTCTATATTTTCTTTTTTTTCCCTATTTACATCAATTGGCAATATTGCAAAAAATATAATCCACCATAGACAAACAAAAACTACTAGTGATCCTGTAATACTCAACTAAATCCTCACTAAATTTATATTTGTGAGAGGCCTTTTGCCAGTTTTTTCTTTTGTATATTTTCTGCAAGTTGATTTTAAAGCCTCAATAAGATTTATTTCCTGTTTTTTATTATTCATAGAAAATGTTTTTGTAGTTTTTTCAATTTCTTCCTCAAGACCATATTGAAATTCCTCTTTTTCATAAATAGGCAGACCTTTGAAAGTTAATAAAGGCTTATTATGAATATTTCCATTCGGGGTAATTAAAATTGTTGCCTCAACAAAACCATTTGCTGATAAATTTTTTCTTTCTTTAATTGATTGTGCGTCTTCTTCAACACTAATATTACCATCAACATACAACTTTCCACTTGGGGCTTTATCGTAAACCTCTGGTTTTTCACCTGGATATAGTCTTACAATATCTCCATTTTCTACTTTAACTGGATAAGGAACTTGCATTTCTCTTGCAAAGTTTATGTGTTCTATCATGTGTCTATGTTCGCCGTGCACTGGGATTACAGACTTAGGTTTAACCCAATTATACATATCTTTTAAATCTTCTCTATTTGGGTGACCTGATACGTGTATAAATTCACTATCCTCAGAAATAACTTCAATACCCTCTTTAACTAATTGATTATGCAGTTTATATAATTTTTTTTCATTTCCCGGAATTATCTTTGATGAAAAAATAACTGCATCACCCCTCTCTATAAATACATCAGGATGAATATAATTAGCTATTCTAGTCATGGCACCCATAGGTTCTCCTTGACTGCCTGTACATAAGTAAACAATTTTTTCTCTTGATATATTTTTTACATCTCTAGAGTCTAGAGGTTCAATAACGTTATTTAAATATCCACATTGTCTTGCAGCTTTATAAATTCTATGCATTGATCTTCCAACTAAAGCAATTTGTCTTCCAGTTTTTTCTGCACAATAGAACGCAGTCTCCATTCTTGCTACATTTGAAGCGAATGAAGTAATAATAATTCGCTTATCAAGTCTTTCCATTACTTTCAGCATATTTTTTCTTACATCTAATTCTGAGCCTGCCCTTCCAGCGCTAAACACATTTGTTGAGTCGCAAATCATAGCTAGAACACCTTCTTTGCCGATTTCTTTTAATCTATTTGAGTTTATATTTTCACCAATTAGTGGGTCAGGATCACATTTCCAGTCACCTGTATGAAGTATATTTCCTACAGGAGTTTCTATTTTTAGACCGTTTGGCTCAAGAATTGAGTGAGTCAAGGTCACAAACTCAATCTTAAATGGATCGAGATTTAATGTACTGTTTAATTGAACAATTTTTAAATATCCTGAAATATCTATTTTTTTCTCTTTAAATTTTTCATTGATTAGAACTGCTGTAAATGGTGTTGCAAAAATTTTAGATTTTAGTTTTGGCCAAATATGAGCTATAGCCCCTATGTGATCTTCGTGTGCATGTGTCAGCACTATACCGAGCAAATCATCTCTTTTATCAACAATGAAACCAGGGTCGGGATATATTAAGTCTACGCCAGGTACAGTATCATCTGCAAATGTAACACCTATATCAACAATTATCCATTTTTGATTATCTTCTTTACCATAAGCAAAGAGGTTCATATTCATACCGATCTCTCCGGATCCGCCTAAAGGACAAAAAATCAATTCTTCTTTCATTTTTATTACTTAATTAAATCTGATGCTTTCAATACGCCATTTATTGTTAAATCTTTGTCTAGTTTAACTTTTCTATTTATTGAATTTTTAAATAGGTGAGACAAACCTCCAGTTAAAACAATCATAAATTTTTTTCGAGTTTGTTTAATAATCAATTTAATTATATTGTCAATTAAACCATTATAACCAAGATAAAAACCAGAATTAATTGCAGAAGATGTATTTTTTCCTATAACATTTTTAATTTTTTTTAAATTTATTTTAGGAATTAAGGAGGCTCTATTAGTCAAATTTTCGAGTGACAATTGAACACCTGGAGCAATAACACCACCAATATAATTTTTATTAATTACAATATCAAATGTTGTTGCTGTTCCAAAATCTATAATAATAAAATTTTTATTAGTTTCTAAAACTGATATTGCATTTGCAAGCCTATCGGATCCTACTTGATTTTTTTTTACTTCAATTTTAATTAATTTCTCAATTTTTAGTTTTTTTAATTCATAACATTTTTTATTAGTAATTTTTTCAAAATATTTTTTTATTTTTATAAATTTATTTGGAACCACTGAACAAAATAAAATTTTATCAATACTTTTTAAGTATTTTTTTAAGAAACTAAAATGAAAGTTTAATTTATTCAAATTTAGCAAAATTGGATTAATCCTCTTTTTCAAAATTAATTTTTTATGATTGCTATATAAAGAAATCTTTATATCTGTGTTACCTATATCACCTACTAAAATCATTATATGAAATTTTCGATTTTTTTCTCGAAGTTTATTTTCAACTCTTTTATTAGTTCAAATTTTTTAATATTTTTTTTACTATATTTATTTAGATATGATGTACAATAATTTGGGATAATCGGACTATGATTTAAATTAATCCCAATTCCAATAATTATGTACTTTATATTATTTTTAAAAATTATTTCCTGCAGTATTCCACAAATTTTTGATTGATTTATCAAAATATCATTTGGAAGTTTTATATTTATCCTTTCATTAATATGTTGTTTTATAACTTTTTTTACCAAATTTAAATTTATTTTAGTTATATTTTTTATAGATAGATTTTTTTTTATAGGAAAAAAAATAGATAAAAAAATATTTCCATAATTTGATATCCACCTGTTTGTTCCCTGGCCTCTTCCTTTATATTGTCTTTCTGAGGTTACTAAACCAAATTTTATATTCTGATTAATTAATCTTATTGCAGTAGAATTTGTACTTTTAACTTTTTTAAAAGGAAATATTTTCAATTTCATTAAATAATATTTATTTTTGAAACTATCTCAGTTAGACCGCTGGGATAAATAAAATATGCTAAAATAAATATAGTTGATACAGCCAATGTAAACTTTAATCCAAGATGATGATCTGTCTCAAATTTTTCTTTTTCTTTATCAAAATATATAATTTTTATGATTCTTAAGTAATAAAAAGCAGCTATGACAGTAGATAGTAATCCTACAATTGCTAAAAAATACATTTTTTGTTCAATTACAGCCATAAATACATAAAATTTTGCAAAAAAACCTGCGAGCGGAGGTATGCCTGCAAGTGAAAACAATATTATTAGTAATGAAAATGATAACAATGGATGATTTTTGGAAAGACCAGATAAATCTTCAATACTTTCATAATACTCATTATTTCTTCTGAGCATGAACATGCAGCTAAAAAAAGCTAAATTCATAACCAGGTAAATTGCAATATAGCTTATAGAACCTTGTATTCCCTGATTTGTTCCAGCAGCTAAACCAGTTAAAGCATATCCCATATGCCCTATCGAGCTGTAAGCTATCAGTCGTTTTAGATTTTTTTGTCCTATTGCAGCTACTGCTCCAAAAATCATAGATGCAATAGATAAAAATATAATAATCATTTGCCATTGATCGTTCATTTCAGCAAATGGGACATACAAAAATCTTATAAAAACTGATAAAGCTGCAATTTTTGGCAGTACTGCAAAAAATGTTGTTACTGAAGTTGGGGATCCTTGATAAACATCTGGAGCCCACATGTGAAATGGAACAGCAGAGATTTTAAATGCCAATCCAACTAATACAAAAACAATACCAAAAGTAATTCCATATTGACCTGAGCTTGAGTTTTCTAAAATAGTATTAAAATTTGTAGATCCTGAGAAACCATATATTAATGAACAACCATAGAGTAACAAACCTGATGACAGAGCACTAAGTACAAAATATTTAAGACCAGACTCTGTAGATAAAATATTTTCTCTATTAAAAGATGCAAGTACATATAGTGCTAAAGATTGTAATTCAAGACCCATATAAAATACAATTAGATCATTTGAACTGATCATTACCATCATTCCTAAAATAGAACTTAATATTAAAATTGGATATTCCATTTTGTTAATATTATTTATTTCAATATATTTTGAACATGTGAGCATCACAAAAATCCCAGATCCAATGGTTAATAATTTCATGAATGTTGCCAGACTATCAACTTTGTAACTATTATTAAAAATTGATAAATCTGAAACCTGGTAAAGATTTAATAATAAAGCAAACAGTATGATCAAACTAAGAGTTGTTAAATTATATATTAATTTTGAACTATTTTTTTTAAAAACCCCAAAAAGAAGCAAGAACATTATTGTTAATGATAAAAATATTTCAGGTAGGATTATTTCTAAATTTTCCATTATTTCTTTACAATGCTTTGTGTTAAATTTGAATTATAGTTATCTATTAAACTGGTTACAGATGTTTCGACTGAATTTATTAATGGCTCTGGATAAAATCCAAAAAATATAATTGGTATGGCTAATAAAATAAGAATTAATAACTCAAATTTTTTTAGATCTTTCATGCTTTTAATTTCTTCATGAATTATTTCACCAAAAACAACTCTTTTGTACATCCAAAGCATGTAAGCTGCTCCTAAAATAACACCTAGACTTGCAATAGTTGCAACTAGAAAACTTTTTTTGAATGTGCCCATTAAAATTAGAAATTCACCAATAAATCCACTTGTTCCTGGAAGTCCTAGAGAACCTAGGGCAAATATCATAAATACAATGCCATATTTTGGCATCACAGTTACTAATCCACCATATTTTTTTATCAATCTTGTATGATTTCTATCATAAACAACACCAACGCTTAAGAATAATGCTGCTGATACCAGGCCATGACTGATCATTTGAAATATACTGCCCTCAATGCCCTGTTGAGTCATGGTAAAAATTCCAAGTGTTACAAAACCCATGTGTGCAACTGAAGAATAAGCAATCAATTTTTTCATATCTTCCTGCATTAGAGCAACTAAAGATGTATAAATAATTGCAATCAAACTTAATGCGAAGACAAGTGGTACAAAATACTCAGAAGCTATTGGAAATAATCCTACAGAAAATCTTATAAATCCATAACCAGCCATTTTTAGTAATATTGCTGCAAGCAAAACAGATCCAGCAGTAGGTGCCTCAACGTGAGCATCTGGCAACCAAGTGTGCACCGGCCACATAGGTGTTTTTACTGCAAATGAACTAAAGAAAGCCAGCCATAAAAGTTTTTGATATTGTTCTCCAATTCCAATTTCATACAACTTTTCAACATCAGTTGTTCCGGATATCCAATAAATAGATATTATTGCAATCAACATTAAAACTGAACCTAGCAAGGTATATAAAAAGAATTTGAAGGCCGAATAAACTCTTCTTTCGCCACCCCAGATACCGATAATTAGGAACATCGGTATTAAGCCACCTTCAAAAAATAAATAGAAAATTATTAAATCGAGGGAGCAGAAAACTCCAATCATTAGAGTTTCCAGTATAAGTATTGCTATTAAAAAATCTTTTAAACGATGTTCAATTGTTGAAATTACAGAAATTATACAAATTGGTGTTATAAAAGTTGTAAGTAAAATAAATAAAATTGAAATTCCATCAACTCCTACTTTGTAGTTAATAAAACCAGATAGCCATTCTCTATTTTCTACAAATTGAAAATTAATAGAAGATTTATCAAAAATTAACCAAAGATATATTGAGAGAATAAAGTTAGCTAATGATATGAATAATGCAACATATTTACTGCTTTGATATTTACTGTTTGATGATTTTGTAAATAGAATAAATAAAGCACCAATAGTTGGTAATATTATTAAAGATGAAATGATTGGAAAGTCCATTATACTAAAATTAATAAAGTTAGTAATACTGAGAAACCAAGAAGCATTATAAATGCATATTGGTAGATATATCCACTTTGAAATTTAACAGCTCTAGCTGAAAAATTTTTTATCAGTTTAGATATTCCATCAGGTCCAAATCTATCAATGACTGACCCGTCAATTTGTTTCCATAAAAATTTTCCAATTCTTTTTGACGAATTTACAAAAATAAAATCATAAAGTTCATCGAAATACCATTTTTTTTGTAAAAAAATATAAAGTGGTTTATTTATTCTAACAATTTCATCCACTACTGAAACATTTCTTACAAATAGATAAAAAGATAATGGTATTGATATAACAACTAGAAATGGGGTTAAAAATAAAAACCAATTAGGTGGATGATCTGTACTTAATGGTTCAAGAAATTTAATTGAACTATTCCAAAATGCATAAGATAGTTCTTTCCCAATAAATAGATCTTTAAATAGCATACCAGCAAAAATTGCACCAATTGCAAGAAGGATAAGAGGTAGAAGCATTGTTGGCGGCGACTCATGCATACTATCAATATTTATTTCTGAATTATTATAAGTGCCATGAAAAGTTTTAAAAATAAGTCTCCATGAATATATTGATGTTAAAAAAGCTGTGAAAATTCCAATGTAGGCTGCATACATTCCAACATTATTTCCACTTAAATATGCAAACTCAATAATTGCATCTTTTGAGTAAAATCCTGATAACAAAGGAAATCCAGTGAGCGCTAGGGTTCCAATTATCATTAAACTATATGTGTAAGGTAGTTTTTTCCAGACACCTCCCATTAAATTAATATTTTGCTCGTCTTTAAACGAATGAATTACAGAACCAGAACCTAAAAACAAAAGTGCTTTAAAAAAAGCATGTGTAAATAAATGAAACATTGCAACATTATACGCTCCAACACCTGCCGCAAAAAACATATAACCTAATTGACTGCAAGTTGAATAAGCAATAATTTTTTTAATATCTGTCTGAACTAAAGCAACACTCGCAGCAAAAATTGCTGTTATCATTCCAACAATTGTTACAACAGATAAAGCTAATTCAGAGTATTCATAAATTGGCGAACATCTTACAACCAAAAATACTCCAGCTGTTACCATAGTTGCGGCATGAATAAGTGCTGATACAGGTGTAGGACCTTCCATTGCATCTGGTAGCCATGTATGAAGTAAAAATTGTGCTGATTTACCCATTGCACCAACGAATAAAAGTAAACAAATTAAGTCTACAGAATTGATATTAAAACCAAGAAAATTTAATTTCTTATCTAATATATTTGGGATTTGTTGAAAAACTTCATCGTAGTTAACTGTCCCAAATAAATAAAAAATTAAAAAAATACCTAAAGCAAATCCAAAATCCCCAACTCGGTTTACGATAAATGCCTTAATCGCCGCTTTATTTGCACTTTCTTTTTTAAACCAGAAGCCGATTAAAAAGTATGAACATAATCCAACGCCTTCCCAGCCAAAAAACAATTGTATAAAATTATCAGATGTAACAAGAGTTAACATTGCAAATGTGAATAATGATAAATAAGACATAAAACGTGACTTATGTGGATCATGAGACATGTAACCAATTGAATAAATATGGACTATAGCCGAGACCAATGTAACAACGACAAGCATAACTGCAGAAAGTGGATCAATATTTACTGACCAATTTACATTAAGACTTCCTGAATTTATCCATGTAGCAATAATTAAGTTTTCTGAGTATCCAGTGGCTATAACATTATACAAAACGATGATTGATAAAAAAGCTGATATGGTAACAAACAAACTTGTAACTAATTGAGATGCTTTATCTCCAATTAATTTTCCAAAAAATCCAGAAATTATTGATGCTGCGAGTGGTAAAAATAAAATATAATATCCCATTTCATCCTTTTAAACTGTCAATCTCTTCAACTTTAATTGTTCCAGAATTCCTATAATAAATAACTATAATTGCTAATCCTATGGCGGCCTCAGCTGCAGCTACTGTTAATATAAATAGTGTAAAAACTTGACCACTGAGATCATTAATAAAAATAGAAAAGGAAACCAGGTTAATATTTACAGATAACAAAATTAACTCAATACTCATAAGAATAACAATAACGTTTTTTCTATTTAAAAAAATACCAACCACACCAATAGTAAATATAATGGCAGCAAGAGTTAAATAATGACCGAGACCAATACTAAACATCTATTTTAACTCCCTTTTTTGTTTCTACATCTATCAATTCAACACCTTCGTCTCTTTCTCTGGAAATTTGTCTTAAATAGCTTTGTGTTTTTACGCCAGTTCTTTTTCTAAAAGTAAGGACAATTGCTCCAATCATAGCAACTAAAAGGACCATTCCTGATAATTGAAATAAGTGAACGTAATCAGTGTAAATAACATTACCTAATGACTGGGTATTTGTTAGATTTAAATTCAAATTTATATTAATAGAATCTTGAAGTTCAGTTTTGTACTTCCATCCACCAATGACAATCAGTAATTCTGAAAAAATTACTAAACTTACTAAGAGACCTACGGGTATATGAGAACTACTACCGCTAGCAACAAACCATTCATTTTTCTGCTGAGCAACATTCAACATCATTACTACAAAAAGAAATAGCACAGCAACCGCTCCTACATAGACAATTAGCATTATCATCCCCAAAAACTCTGCTCCTATCATGATAAAAAGGCATGATATGCTTATGAAATCTAAAATTAAAAAAAAAACTGAGTGAACAGTGTTTCTTGAAGCTGTTACCATTATTGCGGAGACAATTGCAATAAATGAAAAAATATAAAAAACAACTGCGTGTGCTATCATTTAGTTATCGATGAGAACTGTCAGCATTAATATTTGCTGCCAAAATACTTTCCCATCTGTCTCCATTTTCTAATAACTTTTCTTTGTTATAATAAAGTTCTTCTCTTGTTTCTGTGGCAAATTCAAAATTTGGTCCTTGCACTATGGCATCTACAGGGCAGGATTCTTCACACAATCCACAATATATGCATTTAAGCATATCAATATCATATCTAGTCGTTTTACGACTACCATCTGATCTTTCCTGCGATTCAATAGTAATTGCTTGTGCAGGGCAAACTGCTTCACATAATTTACACGCTATACATCTTTCTTCTCCGTTCGGATATCTTCTTAAAGCGTGCTCACCTCTTGCGCGTGGACTAACAGAACCTTTTTCAAATGGATAATTTATTGTTTTTTTTTGTCTGAAAGACTCTTTTATTGCTATTAATAATCCAGTTACAAAATCAATCATTAATATTGTTTTAAAAAATCTTTTTATTTTCATTTTAATTTCCTGGTAATAGATCAAAATACATTAAATATCCTGCTGTTAATACCACCCAAGTTAAAGAGAAAGGCAAGAAAACTTTCCAACCGAGTCTCATTAATTGGTCGTATCTATATCTTGGAACAATTGCTTTTACTAAAGCGAACAATATAAACAATAACAAAATTTTTATTATTAACCATATTGGTGATGGGATAACATTAAATGGAAATATATCTATAGGTGACAACCATCCACCTAAGAATAAGATAGATCCTAAAGCGCACATTAATAGAATATTAGCGTATTCACCTAGCCAAAACATTGCATACATCATTCCAGAATATTCAGTTTGATACCCTGCAACAAGTTCTGCTTCAGCTTCCGGTAAATCAAAAGGAGGTCTATTCGTTTCAGCTAATGCTGAGATAAAAAATATAACAAACATTGGAAATAGTGGAATTATATACCAAATATTTTCCTGCGCTTTTACAATATCAGATAAATTTAACGATCCTACGCACAATAGTACATTTATAATTATTATTCCGATAGAAACTTCATAGGAAACCATTTGAGCAGCAGATCTTATTGCTCCAAGAAATGGATACTTTGAATTAGATGCCCATCCTCCCATTATAATTCCATAAACGCCTAAAGATGATACGGCAAATAAATAGAGTATTCCTACATTGATATCCGCAAGAACAAAATCCTCACTAAAAGGTATTACAGCCCAGGATATTAAAGCAAGAGTCATTGTTATAATTGGGGCTAAAATAAAAATAACTTTGTTTGAGCTAGAAGGAATTATAATTTCTTTAAAAATATATTTTAAAGCATCAGCTAAGGATTGAAGTAAACCAAATGGTCCAACAACATTAGGGCCTCTTCTCTTTTGTACAAAAGCCCAAACCCGTCTATCTAACCAAACTATCATTGCAACAGAAACTAATACAGGCACAAGTAACGTTAAAATTTTAAGAACTTCTGAAAAAAGAATTGAAGCAAATTCTGGCATTATCCCTCAGTTCCTGTTTTTTTAAAATTTGTCCTTAAACTTTTACACTCACCCATGGTTTTTGAGGCTCGAGCGATAACATTTGAATGATAATAATCAATGTTATCTAAAAGAATTTTTTCATTCACAAATTCATAATTTGGAGTTTGAAATTTTTTATTAGCAGGGTTTATTTTTAAAAAGTTAAACATTGCATTATCTAGATCCTCTTTTTTCTCATAAAGCTTTTTTCTTTTGACAGATGCTGCTAATTCATTAACTATTACCCAATCTTCTTTTGCATCTCCTGGGGGGTAAGAAGACTTATAAGATTTTTGTATTTTTCCCTCCAGGTTAGCAAAGTATCCATCTTGTTCTGTAAAGGCTGCTCCTGATAATATTATGTCTGCTAAAGAAGCACCTTTGTCTCCATGACTTCCGACATAAATAATAAACTCATTTTTCTTTTTAAATGTTAGATTTTCTTGACCAAATAAAAAAAGTACTTCTATATCATTGTTGTAAATTTTTTTTAGCGTTTGGTTAGACCCATCATTTGAGCTTAGAACATTTAAATAATATGATCCAACAGTAGATGCGTTGTTTGATAGTATATTTAGTGAATTCCATTCTTCATTTATTTTATCTTTACTTTGAAGATATTTTTTTAATTCCTCAAATATATAGATAGACGAATTTAGTTTTAATGCTGATTGACCGATTATAAAAATAGGCTTTTTTGAATTATAAATCTCTTCAGAAATTTTGTGTGTATGATTTATTATATCTTTAATTGTTTTTGTTGAGTTTTCTAAAATTTTATAAGGATAGGTTAAATCTCCAACATCTCCTAAAGAATAAATTTGTGTTTTATTTTTAATATAATTTTTTCTGATCCTAGAATTAAGTATTGTTGCTTCAAATCTTGGATTTGCGCCCACTAAAATTATTAAATCAGATTCTTCAATTCCTTCAATTTTAGAATTAAATATAAAATTTTCTCTTTCTGATGTATTTACATAAAAATTATCAGATCTTGAATCTAGATTTTCTGACCTTAATGTTTTTTCAAAGAAATCTTTTAAGGCAAACATTGTTTCCATATTTGTCATATCGCCTGTCAAA
Organism: uncultured Pelagibacteraceae bacterium; assembly: GCA_902625715.1. GTDB lineage: Bacteria > Pseudomonadota > Alphaproteobacteria > Pelagibacterales > Pelagibacteraceae > Pelagibacter. The sequence goes on from CACOCP010000007.1 coordinate 21,246, forward strand.
GCTGCAATTTTATCAGATTGAGTTTCAGAAATTTTTTCAAAAATTTTTGTATAAGCCTCTTTCCATGAAATTTTTTCAAATTTTTTATTTTTTTTTAAATAAGGAGTATCTAAGCGTTGATTTTTCAAACCATCACACGCATACCTAGTTTTATCAGATATCCATTCTTCATTTATTTCTTCATTTATTCTAGGTAATACCCTTTTTACTTCCCAGCCATAAGTATCAACTCTTATATTTGAGCCAACAGCATCCATAACATCTATGGTTTCAGTTTTTTTTAATTCCCATGGCCTTGCTTCAAAAACATAAGGTTTCGATGTAAGTGCTCCAACAGGACATAAATCAATTACATTACCTGATAACTCCGATTCCATAGCTTTTTCTAAGTAAGTGGTGATTTGCATGTCTTCACCTCTTCCTATTGCGCCTAGCTCAGGAACACCCGCAACTTCAGTTGCAAATCTTACACATCTAGTGCAATGTATACATCTTGTCATCTGGGTTTTAATCAAAGGACCCATGTATTTTTCTGGCACGTACCTTTTATTTTCTTTAAATCTACTTTTATCAATTCCATAGAACATGGACTGATCTTGTAAATCGCATTCACCACCTTGATCACAAACAGGACAATCTAAAGGGTGATTTGCTAATAAAAATTCCATTACACCTTTTCTTGATTTCTCAACTTTTTCAGTATTTGTTCTTATTACCATTCCATCCGCTGCAGGCATTGCACATGAAGCTACAGGTTTTGGAGATTTTTCCATTTCTACTAGACACATTCTACAGTTTCCAGCAATTGACAATTTTTCGTGATAACAAAATCTAGGAATTTCTACTCCGGCCTGTTCACAAGCTTGAAGAACTGTCAAACCTTCTTCAACTTCAACATCTATGTCATTAACTTTTAATTTAAGCATTTTCTTTTTCTAAAAGATGTTGGTCTACTAAATAAGGAACTTCTTTTTTTCTTTGAATTAATGGATCATATTTATTTCTCTCTAAAATTTCATCTTTAAAGTTTCTTATTAAACCTTGTACTGGCCATGACGAACCTTCGCCAAATGCACAAATTGTATGTCCCTCAATTTGTTTTGTGACATCCATCAACATGTCAACCTCATCTCTAGTTGCCTCACCTTTTGCCATTCTTTCTAACATTCTCCACATCCAGCCAGATCCTTCTCTACATGGAGTACATTGTCCACAGCTTTCGTGTTTATAAAATCTGGCAATTCTTGCCATACATTTAATTATGTCTTGATCTTTATTAATAACAACAATGCCAGCAGTTCCAAGTCCAGTTTTATTTTCGACACAAGCGTCAAAATCCATTTTTATAGTATCACAAACTTCTTTTGTTAATAAAGGCATTGAGGATCCTCCAGGTATAACAGCTTTTAAATTATCCCAGCCTCCAACAACTCCCCCCGCATGTTTCTCAATTAAATCTTTTAAAGGTACTCCCATTTCTTCCTCAACATTACATGGATTGTTAACATTTCCTGAAATACAAAAAATTTTTGTTCCTGTGTTTTTTTCTCTACCTAAAGAAGAGAACCATTTTCCTCCTCTTCTTAATATTGTTGGAACAACTGCAATTGTTTCAACATTATTAATAATTGTTGGACAGCCATACAAACCTATCAATGCTGGAAAAGGTGGTTTTAGTCTTGGTTGACCTTTGTTTCCTTCTAAACTTTCTAAAAGAGCAGTTTCCTCTCCACATATATATGCTCCAGCTCCATAGTGAATGAATATATCAAAATCCCATCCAGTTGATGATGCATTTTTTCCAATTAATCCATTGCTATAAGCTTCATCAATAGCTTTTTGAAGTTTTTGACCTTCATTAAAATATTCACCTCTTATGTAGATGTAGCAAGTATGGGCGTTGACTGCATATGAAGCTATTAGACACCCCTCTATTAATTTATGGGGTTCAAATCTTAAAATATCTCTATCTTTACACGTTCCTGGTTCGGATTCGTCAGCATTTATAACTAAATAATGAGGTTTCGATCCTACTTCTTTGGGGGCAAAAGACCACTTCAAACCTGTTGGAAAACCTGCTCCACCACGACCACGCAATTGAGAGGTTTTAATTTCTTCAATTATCCAACTTCGACCTTTATTAAAAATTTCCTTAGTTTCTAACCAGTCTCCACGTTTTTTAGCAGAGTCCAGTTCTGCTCCAAAGTCGTTGTATAAATTTTGAAATATTCTGTCTTCGTCTTTAAGCATTTTTATTACTCAATAAAGTCTTTCTAATATTTTCAGGCTCTGAGCTTAATCTTCCTCTGTATGAACCCGGTTTTGGTTTCTGATTTTTATCAATTTGATCTATAATTTTACAAAATTTTTCCTCATCTAAATCCTCAAAATAATCGTCATTAATTTGAACCATTGGAGAATTAACGCAAGCTCCTAAACATTCGACTTCCATCCATGATGATTTACCATTTTTAGAAATTTCAGACTCGTTTTCAGAAATTTTTTTTTTACAAACATCTACTAATTTATATGCTCCTCTAATCATACATGGTGTTGTTGTACAAACTTGAAAAAAATAATCTCCTACAGGTGTTAAATTATACATGCTATAGAAGGTTGCTACTTCATAAACTTTTATGTAAGGCATATCCAACATCTTCGCTATATATTTCATTGCTGATAAGGGTATCCAATTATTATTTTGTTTCTGGGCAATATAAAGTAAAGCCATTACAGCACTTTTTTGTTTACCTTTAGGATAATTTGTAATTATTTTTTCAGCTTCATTTAAATTTTTACTGTCAAATTCAAAAGTATCTGGTTGACTTTTTGAAATTTTTTTTAGACTCATCTATCAACCTCTCCAAATACTATATCCATAGAACCTAATACTGCTGGCACATCTGCTAGCATGTGACCTTTAATTAAATAGTCCATGGCTTGAAGATGAGAAAATCCTGGAGCTCTTATTTTGCATTTGTAAGGTTTACTAGATCCATCAGAAATTAAATAAACTCCAAACTCTCCTTTTGGTGCCTCAACAGCTGTATAAATTTCATCTTCATCTACTCTGTAGCCTTCTGTAAAAAGTTTAAAGTGATGAATTAAAGCTTCCATGGACTGCTTTATTTCTTTTTTTGGTGGCGGGCTTATCTTTCCATCATTTGTTTTGATTGGACCTTTTGGTAAATTTGCAAGACATTGATTGATAATATGTACGCTCTCTCTCATCTCCTCAATTCTGCATAAGTATCTATCATAACAATCACCATTTTTTCCCACAGGAATTTTAAATTCTACTTGTTCATAACAATCATACGGCTGAGATTTTCTTAGATCCCATGGCACTCCAGATCCTCTTAGCATTACACCTGAAAAGGAATAATCGAGTGCGTCTTGTTTAGAGACTATACCTATATCAACATTTCTTTGTTTAAATATTCTGTTATCAGTTAATAATGTTTCAAGATCATCGATAATTTTTGGAAAATTTTCACAAAACTCAGCAATTTCAAAATCTAAACCTTTTGGTAGATCTTGATGTACTCCACCAGCTCTAAAATAATTAGCGTGTAATCTTGATCCTGAAACTTTTTCATAAAACCCCATTAATGTTTCTCTTTCTTCAAAACCCCAAAGTGTTGGGGTAAGAGCTCCTACGTCCATTGCTTGAGTTGTTACATTTAATATGTGGCTTAAAATTCTTCCTATTTCACAAAAAATTACTCTTATATATTGGGCTCTAGCTGGAACATTTATTTTTAAGATTTTTTCAATCGCTAATGCAAATGCATGCTCCTGATTCATTGGTGCTACATAATCGAGTCTATCAAAATAAGGTACAGCTTGTGCATAAGTTTTATTTTCAATCAATTTTTCTGTACCTCTGTGTAATAATCCAATATGTGGATCTGCCTTTTCAACTACCTCACCATCTAACTGAAGAATTAATCTTAATACACCATGAGCAGCGGGATGCTGAGGGCCAAAATTTAAATTTAGTTTTTTTACTTCTTTTGCCATTATTTTTTAGCTTGTTCTTTTATGTATCTTGTTCCTTCCCAAGGGCTTTCATAATCAAAATTTCTATAATTTTGCTCTAATTTAACTGGTTCATAAATTACCTTTTTATCTTCTTCGCTGTACCGAACCTCATTATGACCTGTTAAAGGAAAATCCTTTCTTAAAGGATGTCCTTTAAACCCGTAGTCTGTAAGAATTCTTCTTAAATCAGGATGATCTTTAAATTCTACACCATACATGTCGAAAACTTCTCTCTCCATCCAATTGGCTGAAGGAAATATCGAAGTTAAGGAGGATATAATCTCACCTTCTTGCATATCAAATTCAATTTTAATTCTTGAGTTCTTTTCATGACTTAAAAGCAAATAAACCATTTTAAATCTTTTATCTCTCTCAGGATAATCGACTGCTGTTATATCAATTAATTGTTTAAATTTAGTAGATAAATGAGTTTTTAAGAAAATCATTACATCAATTAAATTATTATCCTCGATACATATGTTAATTTGATCATGTTTTATATTTGAAGATAAAATTTTTGTTGTTAATTCTGAGTTAATAGCCTTTTCGAGACTTTCCAAATTTTCCATTGAATTTTATCTTTCTAGTGAACCTTTGTTCCTAATCTTTTTTTGCAATTGCATTATTCCATATAAAAGTGCTTCTGCAGAGGGCGGACAACCTGGCACATAAACATCTACAGGCACAATTTTATCACAACCACGTACTACGGAGTAAGAGTAATGATAGTAACCTCCTCCATTTGCGCAACTGCCCATTGAAATAACGTATCTTGGTTCTGGCATTTGGTCATAAACTTTTCTTAAGGCTGGTGCCATTTTATTTGTTAGGGTTCCTGCAACTATCATTACATCTGATTGTCTTGGTGAGGCTCTAGGGGCTGCTCCAAATCTCTCTAAATCATATCTAGGCATTGAGGTTTGCATCATCTCTACAGCACAACAAGCTAGTCCAAATGTCATCCAATGTAATGACCCAGTTCGAGCCCAATTAACTAGGTTGTCTAGTGAGGTAGTAATAAAACCATTATCACTAAAATCTTGAGCTAATTGTTTAAACTCATCAGGTATTTGATCTTTCCTTTGCTCTAAATTCATTTTACTCCCAATCAAGTGCTCCTTTTTTCCATTCATAGACAAATCCTACAGTCAAAATAAAAAGAAATATCATCATAGAAACGAAACCAAATAATCCTATTTTTCCTAACGATATGGCCCAAGGAAATAGAAATGCTATCTCTAAATCAAATATAATAAAAAGTATCGCAACTAGATAAAATCTAACATCAAATTCCATACGTGAGTCATTGAAAGGTTCAAAGCCGCATTCATATGCAGATAATTTCTCTGGATCTGGTTTTTTAGGAGATGCCAAGTAATTTATTGCTATAAATGCCATACTTAAACCAAGTGCAATTACTAAGAACAGTATTATTGATAGGTAATCTTTTAAAAAATCCGCAAGCATAATGTATAAGTCTTAAAATATTTTGAGTATTAAAATTTTGAAAGGACTCATATTATATATTTATTTTAGTTTTATTAAAAGCTTTTAAATGCGTTAAGTTTATTGGATTTTTTATAGGTATTTTTATAGATAATAATAGTGCAATTTGGTCACGGATTTTACGGCCAGTTTATTAAGAATTTAATATTAATTGATAATAATTATCATTTTTTTTTTGGCGGGAGTGAAGGGACTCGAACCCTCGGCCCCGTGCGTGACAGGCACGTGCTCTAACCAACTGAGCTACACCCCCATAATTTTGGTGGGCAGTAAAGGACTCGAACCTTTGACCCCCTCGGTGTAAACGAGATGCTCTACCAACTGAGCTAACCGCCCAAAATCTTGGTACTAATACATCAACCGAATAATAATGTAAATTGTTTATTACTGAATACTAGCTTGAGATTTATCGTCTTTTTTAGTCTCTGATATTTTTTCAACTTCTGTCCACTCAACAGGTTTAAGTTCTTTAGTTAAAGCTAATTTTAATACCTCATGTGCAGATTCTACAGGTATAATATTTATATCATCTTTAACTTTTTGTGGAACATCTGCTAAATCTTTTTCATTCTCTTTTGGAATTAAAACTTTTTTAACACCAGCACGATGAGCAGCTAATAATTTTTCTTTTAAACCACCTATTGCTAAGACTTGACCTGTTATAGTAACTTCTCCAGTCATAGCTATTTCTCTATTTACAGGTATGTTAGTTATTGATGATACTATTGATGTTACCATTGCAATACCCGCAGAAGGTCCATCTTTAGGAGTTGCTCCCTCCGGTACGTGAATATGAAAATCTTTTTTTTCAAACAGAGGAGGAATTATTCCATACTCTAAACTTTTTGATCTCACAAAAGATTTTGCTGCCTTAACGGACTCTTGCATAACGTCACCAAGTTTTCCAGTAATTTGCATTCTTCCTTTTCCTGGCATATTAACAGTTTCTATTTTAAGAATTTCCCCACCAAACTCTGTCCAAGCCAAGCCAATTACAATTCCTGTCTTATTTTCCGACTCTAACTCACCAAACTTGAATTTTTTAATTCCTAAAAAGTCAGAAACATTTTTTGCATTTACATCAACTTTTTTTTCCTCGTTATTTACAACTTTTTTTACCACTTTTCTTGTGACTTTAGATATTTCTCTTTCAAGATTTCTGACGCCTGACTCTCTTGTGTAACTTCTTATTATTTCCTTAATAGTTCCATCTTCCAATTTCATTTCTCCTTCTTTAACCCCATTATCTTTTATTTGCTTTGGTAGAAGGTATTTATTAGCGATATTGATTTTTTCATCCTCTGTGTATCCTGGAATTCTTATAACTTCCATTCTATCTAAAAGTGGAGGTAAGATGTTAAGAGTATTTGCAGTCGTAACAAACATTACATCTGATAAATCGTAATCAACCTCTAAATAATGATCGTTAAAAGTTGTATTTTGCTCAGGGTCTAAAGCTTCTAATAAAGCTGAGGATGGATCTCCTCTATAATCATTTCCAATTTTATCTATTTCATCTAACAAAAATAATGGATTTTTTGTTCCAGCTTTTTTCATCATTTGAATAATTTTTCCAGGTAGTGAACCAATATATGTTCTTCTATGGCCCCTTACTTCAGCTTCATCTCTAACACCGCCTAATGACATTCTTACAAACTGTCTATTAGTAGCTTTTGCTATAGATTTTCCTAATGATGTTTTTCCAACACCTGGGGGGCCAACTAAACAAAGAATTGGACCTTTAATTTTATCCATTCTTTTTTGAACTGCTAAAAATTCAATAATTCTCTCTTTTACTTTCTCTAATCCAAAATGATCTTCATCTAATATTTTTAAAGCTTTATTTAAATCGATATCAACTTTATCTTTTTTAAACCATGGAATATCTATCATCCAATCTAGATAATTTCTAACAACTGTAGCTTCAGCTGACATTGGGCTCATATTCTTCAATTTTTTAAGTTCAGCCATGCACTTTTTCTCAACTTCTTTAGGCATTTTAGCTTTTTGAATTGATTTCTTTAGGCTTGTAGTTTCGTCTTTACCATCTTCGATTTCACCTAGTTCTTTTTGGATAGCTTTTAGCTGCTCATTTAAATAATATTCTCTTTGTGTTTTCTCCATTTGGGTTTTAACACGACCTCTAATTCTCTTTTCGACACCAATGATACTTGTCTCGTTTTCCATTATTTTGATAACACCGTTCAGCCTTTTTTTAACATCTAATGTTTCAAAAATTTGCTGTTTCTCAGAAATTGTAGCATTTAAATGAGATGCAATATTGTCTACAATTTTTGATGGGTCTTTAAGTTGTTTAATGTTGTTTATGGTTTCTGTTGAAACTTTTTTATTAATAGAAGTTAGTTTTTCTAATCTTCTTACAGCCGTTAGTGCAAGAGGAAGTAGATCTTCATCTTTAACTAAAATATCCTTTTGATATTCAAATGTGCAAGAAATAAATTTTTCATCATCTTTAAAATCAACCAGTTTTACTCTTTTAATTCCCTCAACTAGAACCTTAACCGTCCCATCAGGTAATTTTAATAATTGTAAAATGTTACTTTCACATCCGTACGAAAATACATCATTTTTTTTTGGATCATCTACTTCTGAATTTTTTTGAGTTACTAATACAATTTTTTTATCGCCTTTCATCACTTCATTTAGAGCTGTGATAGATTTATCTCTACCAACGAACAAAGGTATGACCATGCTAGGAAAGACAACTATGTCTCTCAAAGGTAATAACGGTTGTGTAACTTTAACTTCCATACGGCAAATATGGATATTAAATAATATATTGCAATAGAAAATAGTTCTTTATTAACTAGTTTTTAAGCCGCTGAGGTCTTATCGGTCTTAGATTTGTTCTTGGAATGTACGATAACGGGTTGAGAAACACCTTTCGCCGCACCAGAATCGATGATTACTTCCTCTATATTTTCCTGACTAGGTAAATCAAACATCGTTTTTAACAAAATATTTTCAAGTATTGATCTTAATCCTCGCGCACCTGTTTTTTTGCTAATTGCTTTATTTGCTATATCTTTAACTGCTTGATCTTTAAATGTAAGTTTTACTCCTTCAAGTTTAAATAGTTCCTGATATTGTTTTATTAAAGAATTTTTAGGTTCTAATAAAATTTTAACTAATGATTTTTCATCTAAATCTTCTAATGTTGCTGTAATTGGAAGTCTACCAATAAATTCGGGTATCAAGCCATATTTTAATAAATCTTCAGGTTCAAGATTTTTCATCCATTCTCCAGTTTTTTTATCTTCAATACTTTTTACTTCCGCACCAAAACCAATTGATGAACCTTTGTCTCTTTGAGAGATTATTTTATCTAAACCAGCGAACGCACCTCCACAAATAAATAATATATTTGTTGTGTCTACTTGAAGAAATTCTTGTTGTGGATGTTTTCTACCACCTTGTGGAGGAACACTGGCAACTGTGCCTTCCATTATTTTTAATAAAGCTTGTTGAACACCTTCACCTGAAACATCCCTGGTAATAGATGGATTTTCAGATTTACGACTGATTTTATCAACTTCATCAATATAAACTATTCCTCTTTGAGCTTTTTCAACATTGTAATCTGCAGCTTGTAAAAGTTTTAGAATAATATTTTCAACATCCTCACCAACGTAACCAGCTTCAGTTAAGGTTGTTGCATCTGCCATAGTAAATGGAACATCTAATATTCTTGCTAATGTTTGTGCAAGCAATGTTTTACCACAACCAGTTGGTCCAACTAACATTATATTTGATTTTGATAGCTCAACTGTTTTACTTGTTTTGTTTTCGTAGTTTAATCTTTTGTAATGATTGTGGACAGCAACTGATAAAACTTTTTTTGCATGATCTTGACCAATTACATAATCATCTAAGACTGTACAAATTTCTTTTGGGGATGGTAAGCCGTCTTGATGTTTAACAAATGTATCTTTGCTTTCCTCTTTAATAATGTCCATACAAAGTTCAACACATTCATCACAAATAAAAACTGTTGGACCTGCAATTAATTTTCTAACTTCGTGTTGGCTTTTCCCACAAAAAGAACAGTAAAGAATATTTTTGTTATTACTCATAATTTTTTTTTATCGAATCAATTTTCATACTTTATTACAATTATCTCTTCTTAATCAAGTGGAGGTTGTGGATTAACTAGATATAGTTGTTTATTGTCTTTTCTCTACTACTTTATCTATTAATCCGAAATCTTTTGCATTATCTGGGGTCATGAAATTATCTCTTTCTAACGCAGATTTAATTTCATCAACTGACTTACCAGTATGTTTTGAATAAATTTCGTTTAATCTTTTTTTTAAAGATAAAACCTCATTAGCATGTATTTCTATGTCGGTAGCTTGACCTTGAAATCCTGCTGATGGTTGATGAACCATAATTCTTGAGTTTGGAAGTGAAAATCTTTTTCCCTTAGCGCCTGCAGCTAACAAAAAAGATCCCATGCTTGCAGCTTGTCCAATGCATAAAGTATTAACTTCTGGTTTAATATATTGCATAGTATCGTATATTCCTAAGCCTGCTGTTACTAGTCCACCTGGGCTGTTAATGTATAATGATATTTCTTTTTTTGGATCTTCGCTTTCTAAAAATAATAATTGAGCTGTTACTAATGATGCAATTGTATCGTTAATCGGTCCTACTACAAAAACAATTCTTTCTTTAAGAAGTCTTGAGTAAATATCATAAGCTCTTTCACCTCTACTGGATTGTTCCACTACCATAGGCACAAGAGTATTTAGCTGTTCGGATAATTTTGATGTCATAAGTTGATTCGAATTTACTTATACAACTTGTGATTACTTTTTGCTAACCTTTTTTGCTTGGACTTTTTTCTTTGTTGGAGTTTTAGGTTTTTTTGAAACTGTTTCTTTATTTTCTTTTACTTTTGTTTTTTTTTCATCTGTGCTTTGTTTTGTTAATTTCTCTTGCTCTTTTAAGTTTTTTTCATTTTCAGCTTTTAATATCTTTTCAGCCTCATTTTTAGAAATTTGTTTTTTGTTTACTTTTGCTGATTTTTTAATTTCATTGATGATTTTTTCTTCATAAATCGATCCTCTGATACCATCAATTGCTGATGGATTTTTTTCATAATACTCTTTTACCATTTTTTCTTGGCCTGGCATCATTCTAAATTGTTTTTGAATTTCAGCATTCACTTCATCTTGAGAAACTTTAATATTATTTTTTTCTCCAAAAGCATTTAGAATTAAACCAGTTTTAATTCTTTTTTGAGCCTGTTCTTCGAGAGATTTCTTATTTTTCTTTAATTCATCTTCTTTCATTCCCTGAGATAAGATCTGAACTTCTTGTTCAATTAAGTTCTGAGGAAGATCATCTAATTTTTGTTTTTCTATTTGTTCTAAAATCTGTTTTTTAGTTATTAAATCAAGTGAATTTTTAAACTCATCATTTATTTGTTTTGATATTAATTCTTTTAAATTATTTAAATCTGTAGCACCTAATGTTTTTGCAAAATCATCATTAATTTTTACATCTTCAGGGGTTTTTACAGAATTAATTTTACATTCAAATACAGCTTTTTTATTTATTAATTCTTTTTTAGGGAAGTTTTCTGGGAGATTTACTTCAACTTTTTTACTATCATTTTTTTTAACTCCTTCTAATTGTTTATCAAACCCTTTGATAAACAAATCCTTGCCAAGCACTAATTGTGTATTCTTTCCTTCATTACCTTCAAAGTCGTTACCATCGACTGTTGCTTTATAATCAAACGCTACTAAGTCTTTAGTTTTTGCGGCATATTTTTCATCTACTTCTTTAAAATTATTTTGACTCTTTGCAATTTGATCAATTCTTTTATCTGTTTCGATATTGTCAATTTTCACTTCATAATCATCTACTTTTATTTTGTTGATAGATGAAACATCTATATTTGGTAATTCTGTTACAGTAATTATATATTCTAGATCTTTTCCTTCACCAAAAGATTTTAAATCAATTTTAGGCTGTCCAGCTGGTTTAATTTTATTCTCTTCAAGTGCTTTTGTAGTTGTATCTTTTAAAACTTTATCAATAACTTCTCCATAAACAGCTTTACCAAACTGTCTTTTAAGAATTTCTGTTGGAACTTTTCCAGGTCTAAATCCTTTAAGAACCACATCTTTTCTAATTTCGTCGTACTTTTCATCCATATATCCAGAGATAGTTTTTTTATCGATGAAGACTTTTAGATCTTTCTGTAAACCTTTTTTATTTTCTACTGTTACTTTCATAATTTTAAATGGTAGGGCGAAAAGGACTCGAACCTTCACCGATTGCTCGACTGGTTCCTAAGACCAGCGCGTCTACCAATTCCGCCATCGCCCCAGTTAAATTATGCAGTCTTATATATTATTGAAACAATTTGTCCAATCAGAATAATGGTATAAAAGTAAGCAAAAATATTTATAAATATGTTTTTTAATAACAAAAATGAAATTTAACTATCTTAATTGTAAGAAGTCTTTAGTAAAAAAATTATTTCATGAATTAAAAAGGTAAATTAATTAATGAGTAAAACTAATTTAGCAATTATCATTTATGTTATTGGAATAATTATTGGAATGTTTGTCTTAGATATATGGAGCGCAGAAACTAGTCCAAAAGCTATTTTGGGTATGATTTGGACTGTAGCTTTTGCAATAGCTCTATACTATGCTGAAAAAGATAAAAATTAATTTTTTTTCAAAAACTTTTGTTTTTTATTTTCTGTAAACTTTTTTTTAAAAGGGTCATTCGCATTTGTAGAAATATTATTTTTAAATCTTGCGTATTTTTGCTTCTGGGCTTGTTTTAGAGCTTTTTTTGATGACACAATCTAACCTTTCAATAGATTTTACATTGTCTCAATAGATCCAATTATCTTCAAATTTTTATTTGAAATAACTATTTCTCCTGAGCCAACACCTATGTTTAACATGGATGAAATTACAACGTAATGTGTAATCAATACTAAATTTTTTTCACTTTTCCAATTTCTTATAAAGTTTTTAAGCTCTTTAATTTGTTTTTTCTCGTTTTTTTTAAATTTTGCAGAATAAAAAGAATTAAGCGCACTTAGAGTATCATAATTTTTAAATGCATATTTAGCAGTATCTTTGCATCTACACCATTCACTGGATAAAATTTTATCGATTTTAATTTTATTTTTAATAAAAAATTTACCAATTAATTTAGATTGAGCAATACCATCAGTGTTTAAATTTCTTTGTGTAGAACAGTCATAAATATCAAAATTTTCAGGATCTCCTCCTCCAGGAGCAAGTGCATGTCGAATAAATATAATTTTTCCGCCTTCCTCCAGCGATTTCAAAATTTCACTATTAGAAAAAGCTTTGTTTGAAAAAATTAAAGATATAATAATGACGAATAAGTAATTAAATTTTTTCATAAAATGAGTAAAAATATTAATAAGCTTAATAATAGTATTACTAATTGTATTAAATGCAAAAGGTTAGTTGGGTTTAGAAGAAAAATTGCATCAGAAAAACGAAAACAATTTATAAACGAAACTTACTGGGGAAAACCAATTACAGGTTTTGGTGATATAAAAGGAAAAATATTATTTGTTGGATTAGCGCCTGCTGCACATGGGGGCAACAGGACTGGAAGAGTCTTTACTGGGGATAAATCGTCTGAATTTTTATACAAATGTCTTCACAAAGTAAAAATTTCAAATAAACCAAGTTCTGATTATATTAATGATGGGTTAAAATTAACTGATGCGTTTATCACAACTGCACTTAAATGTGTTCCTCCTGAGGATAAGCCTCTAAAAGATGAGCTTGATCGATGTTTTAACTATTTTGATCAAGAAATTACACATCTTAAAAATTTAAAAGTAATTGTTGCGCTTGGAAAAATAGCTTTTGATGCTTGCAAATATTTTTACAAATCAAATTATGGTTTTAAAGAAAAAATTCAATTTAAACATAACAAAGTTTATAGACTACCAAATGACATATTATTAGTTGGTTGTTACCATCCAAGTCCAAGAAATGTTAATACTGGAAGAATAAATGAAAAAAAAATGGTTTTGTTGTTTAAGAAAATATTAAAATTAATTTAATTCAATAAACTATCTAATATTTCCGGCAATTTAACTGGTTTTCCATTTTGATTAACAATTACCAGTTTAATTTGAGCCTCTGATATTATTTCTTCATTTTTTTTTATTATCTGTAGCATTGTAAAAGAGGTTTTAGTTTTTGATAATATCGAGGATATTATTTCAAGTTCATCCTCAAATTTTGCAGGTTTTTTGTATTCAATATTGCAAGACTTTACGATTATTAATGATCCATGATCTTTTTGTAGTTTGGTATTTGTTAATCCTAAAGAATATATGGCTTCAGATCGAGCTCTCTCTAAATATTTTAAATAGTTTGCGTAATAAACTACACCACCTGCATCTGTATCTTCATAATAAATTTTAACTTTATATACAAATTGTTTTGACATTAATTAATAATACCAAAATTGTAATTTTTTTAATACTAATCATTAACAATATGAAAATTTATCTTATTTGGTTAATAAGTGTAATTTTATTGAATTTTGGTTATCCAAACGCAACACTTATTGAAGATGTTGTTGTAGCTGTATTGTTATCGTTATTAAGTTATTTCCTTAAACTAAACGTAAATTTTAAATTAATTCGCTGAAAAATATATATTTTGGTAATAGCTTATTGATTTACTTTTTGAATTATCTGTATCAGCCATAATTGCAATTCCATCTAATTCATTTACGTCTAAATCATGAAATTTTTTAAAATCCTTTTTAACATTAGCTTTTACAGTAACCCATTTATTAAAATTTTCATTAGTCGTTGATAAAACGTTATCAATTGATTTTTTTGTATAAGGGCTCGGCCAGTTGTCACCAATACTATTATTACTTGAAAAAACGTAATTAATTGCTCTATTTGATAATGCAGTAGCACCAGTTTTTTTAATTACAAACAGCCTTGCAGCAAAATCATGTCCTTTTTTACTTTTCTCATTTATTCCTTTTAAATCTTTCTCAACTTTCCACGTAATATTTATAAAAGGTGTAGAATTAAGATTGATAGTTAACTTTTTTCCAAGTCCTGAGGCCGCATTATCAGCAACTGCCTTAAGATAGTTACCATTTTCATTTGAGCCAAGAGAATATTCAGTTTTATTATCAGCTCCTCTAACTTTTCTAACCTCTAAAGATTGAATTTCATCCTCAGTAAAATTAAATACATTAATATTTTCAGCATAAACCAGACTAATCGAAAAACATGAATACAATAATATTTTTAAAAAAATTTTGAGCACGTCTTTGCTATAAACTAGAAATTTTCGATTTCAATATTTTTTTATAAAGTCAAAAAATTGTCAATATTTGAACATTCATTGTTCAAAATTAATTGATAAATTCTGACTATGAAAACATTTGCAATATTTGGCCTCTTAATTTATTGGTCAATCATCATATTATCTCCGGTAATTTCAAAAGATTTGAAAGTAGCTAAAATAGATAACTTTATAGTGCCTTTATCTAAACCTAGTAAGTAGATCTTCCACCACTAATATCAAACACCGCAGCTGTTGAAAAAGAGTTTTCCTCAGATGATAACCAACAAATCATTGATGTTAACTCATGAACTTCTAAAAACCTGCCTTTTGGAACTTTTGAAAGCATTCTTTGAACATGTTCTTTTGACATTTGGTTTAAAATTCTTGTGTTTGCTCCAGCGGGTGTAACAGCATTTACAGCTATATTATTCAAAGCCAGTTCTTTTCCTAAAGATTTTGTTAAACCAATTACTCCAGCTTTTGAAGAGCTATAAGCGCTCGCATTAGCATTACCATCTTTTCCAGAGACGGATGCAATGTTTACAATTCTACCATAATTATTTTTAATCATATATGGAATAACTGCTTTGCAACAATAGAAAGTTCCATGTAAATTAATTTCAATTATTTTTAACCATTCATTAATTTCATAGTTCCATAACTCTGCTGTCGATCCAGTAATTCCTGCACTATTAATAAGAATATCAATATTTGAATTTTCAGCAATTTTCCCTGCTGTATTTTTTACTTGAGTAAAATTTGAAACATCAACAACGTCATAATTTAACTTATCGCTATTGATTTCATTAGAAGCTTTTTTTAATTCTGTTTCATCTAAGTCCCAAATTCGAACTTTGCAACCAGAGTTAATAAATCTTTTCGCAATGTCTAATCCAAAGCCTTGTGCTCCTCCAGTAATAATTGCAGTTTTTTTATTTAAATCAAAATCGTGCATTATTTTTTTAGAAGCAGATATAAAATATAAGATACTAACGCTCCTATTAGCCATCCAAAAGATTGTAGGCTTAATAAGTTTACATTCCAGATAGTCGCTGCAGAGAAAATAAAACCGATTATAACAGAATATAATGCCTTTAAATTCCAGCCACTGTTATAGATATATATAGTTGTCTCTTCAGGATAAAATAATTCCTTATGATTAATTTTTTTATTCTGAACAATGTAAAAATCTGCAACAATGACACCAAATATTGGACCCAAGAAAGATGCCAGTGTATCAAACACACTCAAAGATAGTCCTTGGCTAAATATTGATAGCCAAAAAAAAGACACAAATATTGCTAATAAAATAATTACAGCTCCAGAACTTTTTAAATTTAAAGAATTAGGTAAAAAATTAATCAAAGTATTTTGAGAAGGTATATAATTAGCAATGAGGTTTGAAGAAACTGAAGAAATTAGAATAAACATCAAAGATATTATTGTAAGATAATTGTTGTTTATTTTACCAATTATATCATTTGGATTTGTTAACAACCTCTCAACTGAAATAGATTTTTGTGCAAGAATAATATCAGATCCCAAACAAATTAATAAAGCTAGAGCAGAAAATATTACCAAATTTAATAGCAAAGAAAAATTACCTTTATTCATTTCGCTCTTATTTTTAGCGTAGCGTGCAAAATCACCAAAACTTAATAAAAGAATTGAAAAATAAGCAAACATTGTTCCTACAACTGACATAAATGGAAAAATATTATTTCTAGAAATAAAATTTTCAATATTTGTACTCAATATTAGAGAGCTGATTAATGCAACGTAGTTTTCAGAAATAATAATTATTAGAAATATTATAAGTCCAAGATAAATAGTTATTGATGAAAATTTAATAAAATTTTTATTAAAACTTGCTCTTTTAGTAAAAAGAATAAATTGTATAATTAAACAAAGTATTAAAGACAAAAAATCAATTGCGTTTAAACCAAAGAAAAAAATTAATAAAATTTCATGATTTAGCAATTGGCTATCTATTTTAAATAAAATAATCCTAAAAATATATCCTAAAGATTTTGAAATAAAAAATGTTTGAACTCCAAACATAAATATTCCAATCAATGCTCTTATCAATCCAAGATATCTTGCACCACTAAAGCCCATTGAAAGTCTAAGAATTACCGGAAATGGTAATCCACTGCTTTGTGAGATACTTCCTATTAAATTTGATAAAAAAAATACTATTAGGCCTGAAAATAAAGTGCCACTTAATACAACTAAACTGTTCAAATCATACAAAAGATATAAAGATGCAATTAGTGAAAACCCAATAATACTTTGGATTGATACAGCCCAAAAGTTAAAGAAATCAAACCAATTCCAATCTCTATTATTTGGATTTACTGATACAAGTTCCCAATTTCTAAGTTGATATTTATCTTTTACTGGAATCACAGAGATATATTAAACCAATATAAATTACTGTCCATATAGGAGTGCAGGTAACCAGAGGACAATCTTAGGATATAATATTATAATAACTAAACCGATTACTTGTATGACCATAAATTGCATCATACCTAAGTAAATATCTTTTAGATCCCAACTTGGAACTACACCTTTTAAAAAATATGCAGACAAGGCAACAGGTGGTGAAAGCCAGGCGGTTTGAAGATTGACTGCAACTAAAATAGCAAACCAAGTTAAATTAAATTCTAAAGCCTCAACTAGTGGTAAAATTATTGGAACAACAATCATTACAATTGGAACCCATTCTAAAGGCCAGCCAAGTAAAAAAATCATAACCATTATCATTCCTAAAATCAGATACTTATTCATCTCAAGTGACAGTAAAAAATCTGTAAGTACCATAGGTGTTCCCAATCTAGCGAATACAGCTCCAAAAAAATTAGAAGCAGCAACAAGCACCATAATTAAAGCAGAAATTTCTAAAGTTTTAACTAATGCATCTTGAAGTTTTTTAAATGTAAGTTTTTTATATGCTAAAGATAATAATAGAGCACCGCCAGCACCACATCCAGCAGCCTCCGTAGGAGTGGCAAAACCAAACAAAATACTTCCTAAGGCTGCGAAAACTAAAGCAGCAGGTGGAACTAAGCCTAAAAAAAACTCTAACCAAAGTTTTTTTAAATCTGTAGTTCTTAATTCTTCTGGAATGGGAGGTCCCAGTTTTGGATTTAAAAAACATCTAAGTGTTGTGTAAGCTGCGTATAAACAAGCTAATAAAATTCCTGGTACAATCGCTGCAGCAAAAAGATCTGTCACAGGTATTTCCATTATTGGACCCATTACAACTAGCATAATACTTGGTGGAATTAATATTCCTAGAGTTCCACCAGCTGTTATTGTACCTGCTGCTAACTTAACATCATAACCAGATCTGTTCATAGATTTTGCAGCCATAATACCTAGTATTGTAACTGAAGCTCCAACAATACCTGTTGCTGCTGCAAAAATTACCGAAACAAATAATACAGCATAATATAATGAACCTTTCACTCTTGCTAGCATCATTTGAAATGCTGAAAAAAGTCTTTCCATTAAGCCTGCTTGTTCCATCATTATACCCATGAAAACAAACAAGGGGACGGCGGCTAAGGTCTGCTCTGTCATAACCATGGAAAATTGAAGTGTCATTAAATAAAAGACTAATTTTCCAAAACCCAAGTATCCAAAAACGAAACCTAAAAAAATTAAAGTGAATGAAATTGGAAATCCAATAAATATGGCAAATAGCATTACTCCAATTAATACGAAACCTAAAATAGCTGGATCAATTAAATGTGAAATCATTCTTCTCCAGGCCACTTACCTTTTGTAGCCGCGTAATAACTTTTTAAAATTTCTGAAACTCCTTGTACTAATAAAAATACAATACCAAACCAAAGACATGATTTAATGGGCCACATAATTGGCATCCAAGTTGTATCCATGCCACGTTCATTTCTCATTATAGACTCTTGAACAAATCCAGTAGTCATATAGAGAAACACAATTAAACCTGGAAAATAAAATAATAAATAAAGCCAAAAATCAATTGTTCCTTGAGTTTTGGTTTTAAAATTTCTGTATAAAAAATCCGCTCTTATATGAACGCCTTTTGACAAAGCATAACCAGCTCCTAACATGAAGAGCGCACCATAAAAAAATCTACTCATGTCATATGCCCAAATGGTTGGTGCTAAAAATAATTTACGAGCTAATACTTCGTAAACCATTCCAAGCATTAAAGGAATTGTAATCCAGCAAACAATATTACCAATGACCTTACTAAATTTATCAATATTAGTTATTGTTTTAGCCATCCAAGAAGGCATATCCTCTGGCATCTTGCCAGAGCCGCCCCTTCTCTCTGCAATCATTTCATCTGAAATATCAAGTTTTGGACTTTTGTCGTTCATGTAATGATAGAAGAGCGGGCCCTAAGGCCCGCTGTAATTGATTTAATTTACTTTTTCTTTAACTCATTTGCATAAGCCATTCCTAGCTTAGCATTTGATGTTTGTGCACCAGACCAAAATGGTACTGCAGTATTAGCAAAGTTTATCATAGAGTCATAAACCTCTTTAAAGAATGGATTTTTAGCAGCATTCTTTTCAAGAGTTGCTTTTGCAGCAGCCATGTAAGCTGGGAAATAATCAGCTGGAGTATCTTCAAGAATTACACCATGGTTTTCTGTTAAGTCTTTCAAAGCTAAACCGTTAGTATTAATTCTGTAAGCAAGAGCTCTCATTAAAGAAGCATCAGCAGCCATTTTCAAAGAAAATTTTTCATGATCTGTGAACTTCTCATAAGTTGTTCCAGTAATATAAAAGTCAGCATTAACAACTACTTGGTGTAAACCTTGTAAGTAATAATGTTTTAGTACTTTGTGAATACCAAAAACTTTATCAGGTTGTGGACAACACCACTCCGCAGCATCAATAGTTCCTGCTTCAAGAGCTGGAAGTATATCACCCCCACCCATTGCAACAGATGCTATGCCAATATCTTTATAAGTTTGACCTGGAATTCCTGGAGGAGTTCTGAACTTAAACGTTCTGAAATCGTCCATGTTTTTGATTTGTCTTGGAAACCATCCTAAAGCCTCTGGACCAACTGGTTGCAACATGAAACCTTTAATATTTCTATTCATCTCTCCCCATAGACGGTCATATAATTGCTCACCACCACCGTATAAGAACCATGATAAAAACGCTATGTTGTCAATTCCAACTCCACCACCGGCAACAGGAGAACCAAATAACATTGCTGCTGGGTGTTCACCAGACCAATAGTGTGTCCATGCAAACCCACAGTCAATTAATCCTTTGTCTACAGCATCAAGTGTTTCTTTAACACCTACAACTGTTCCTGCTGGCATAATCTCAAATTTAAGAGACCCATTAGTTAGTTTTGTTACGTTGTCAGTAAAGTCTTTCAACATTACCGCCTCATCACCTTTGGCGCTAATAACTGTCTGACACTTTAATGTTTTTGCTGCACTAGCATTCGAAATAAATCCAAACACTAAAAAAGAAGCAAACAACATTGAAATGATTTTTTTCATTTTTCCCCTCTCAGTTAAATTTAAAGAGCTGCATACTTTCAAAAATAATTAGGATACACAAGCATGAATTCGACATTATTTAATAAAAAATGTATAAAAAATTAAAATTAAGTTATTATTTTTATAAATATTCTTATCTATGGAAACTTTTGACTACATAATTGTAGGAGCTGGATCGGCAGGATGTGTTTTAGCTAATAGATTATCTGCAGACCCAAATAATAAAGTTTTACTACTCGAGGCTGGTGGAAAGGATACTTATCCGTGGATCCATATTCCAGTTGGCTACTATAAAACTATGCATAATCCAAAAGTTGATTGGTGTTTTAAGACTGAGCCCGACGAAACAATGAATAATAGATCCATCAGATATCCAAGAGGAAAAACTCTAGGTGGTAGCTCATCCATTAATGGTTTACTTTGGATACGTGGTCAAAAAGAAGATTATGATGTGTGGCGCCAACTTGGCAACAGAGGTTGGGGCTGGAATGATGTTTTACCATATTTTTTAAAATCTGAGAACAACGAACTAGGAAAAAGTGAATTTCATAATGATAGTGGACCAATAACTGTTGCAAATAAAAAAATAGATTTAAAATTACTTGATGAGTTTCAAAATGCCGCTGAGGAAGTTGGAATTCCAAAAACAATAGATTTTAATAAAGGGGATAATTTTGGAGTTGGTTTCTTTCAATTTACTACCAGTCATAGCAAATTTGGTCTTAAATTAAGGTGCAGCGCTGCAAAAGGTTATTTGAATCCTGTAAAAAATAGAAAAAATTTAAAAATTGTAGTTAATGCTCATGTTCAAAAACTTAATTTTAATAACAAATCAGTAGAGAGTGTAAGTTTTTTTACAGATAATAAATTAAATCATGCAAAAGCAAATATGGAAGTTATTTTATCTGCTGGAGCAATAGGTTCACCGCATTTGTTACAAATATCAGGAATTGGCGATAGTGAAAAAATTAAAAATCAAGGAATAGATATTGTGCATGAACTAAAAGGTGTGGGTAAAAATTTACAAGATCATTTAATGTTTAGACCAGTTTATAAATTAAAAAATATTAAATCACTTAATAGAGATATTGAAAGTTTATATTCAAAATTTTTAATGGGTCTTCAATATATTTTGAAACAAAGTGGCCCTATAACAATGGGTGCGAGTCAAGTATGTGCTTTTACTAAAAGTGATCCATCACGAGCTACACCAAACTTACAATTTCATGTCCAGCCATTAAGTACAGATATTTTGGGAGTTACCCCAATGCATGATTTTGAAGGTATTACACCAACTGTTGCAAACATCAGGCCTACAAGCAGAGGTGAAATTAATATAACTAGTAATGATAGTAGAGATAATCCAAAAATTAAGATGAATTATCTTTCTACAGAAGATGACAGGATAGTTGCTGCCAAAAGCCTAAAGCTTGTAAGAAAAATTATGTTAGAGACTGAAACATTTAAAAAATATCAACCCGAGGAATATAGGCCAGGAGTACATATTACTGATGATGAAGAATTAGTTAAAGCTGGTAGTGATTTCACTCAAACAATATTTCACCCGGTTGGAACTTGTAAAATGGGAAATGATGATAGCGCGGTTGTTAATGATAAATTATCAGTTCATGGAATACGAAACTTAAGAGTTATTGATGCATCTATAATGCCTAACATTACATCCGGAAACACTAATGCCCCCACTATAATGATTGCCGAAAAAGGTGCAGATATGATATTGAACTCATAAATGTTTTCACCTGAACAAATTACAATCCTTTTACAAATAATATTTATAGATTTAGTATTAGCTGGTGATAATGCGATCATTATTGGAATGGTTGCTTCTCAATTTCCTCCAGATCAAAGAAAGAAAATTATATTTTGGGGAATTGGAGGTGCTGTAATTTTAAGAATTATTTTAACTTTGATTACGGCCTACTTACTCCAAATCACTGGACTAAGATTAATCGGAGGATTATTATTGCTTTATATTGTTTACAAACTTTATATCGATGTCATAAAAAATAGTGGTAAAGAAGAAAGTAATATAAAAGTTGATAGCTCAAGTTTTTTTAAAGCAATTTTTACTGTTTTACTTGCAGATTTTACAATGAGTTTAGATAACGTTTTAGGCGTTGCTGGAGCTGCGAAAGATCACTATGGTTTGTTAGTGTTTGGCCTTGTTTTATCGATAATATTAATGGCTACTGCAGCAACGTTAATTTCAAATTGGATAAAAAAATACAAATGGATAGCGTGGTTAGGTTTATTTGCAATATTAATTGTTGCTTTAGATCTGATTTATACTGATATAAAATTACTTATTTGATGTATTTAAAAAAGATCAATTTAAAAAATAAATATGCTCTTGTTACTGGAGCGGGTAAAGGTTTAGGTAGAGCGTGTGCCATAGCATTAGCTGAAGCTGGCGCAATAATAATAGGATTAAGTAGAACAAAATCAGATTTAGACAAATTAGAAAAAGATATAAAAAAAACAAAAAGCAAACTAATTAAAATTCACTGTGATGTAATGGATTATAGCGATTTAAGTGAAAAGTTAAAAAAAGTTAAGTTTATCGACGTTTTGGTAAACAATGCAGGAACAAATTTACCAGAACCATTTGAAAAGGTAAAACAACAAAGCATGAATTATCTTGTTGATCTTAATCTTAAGTCTGCTTTTAACGTTGCGCAATTAGTTGTGAAGAAAATGCTTAAGAATAAAAAAAGAGGTGGTTCTATCATTAACATGTCATCACAGCTTGGACATGTTGGGATGTCAGGTCGAAATGTTTATAACATGACTAAATTTGGTATAGAAGGCCTTACTAAAGGTATGGGTGTTGAATTAGCAAATAGAAATATAAGAGTAAATACTGTTGCCCCTACTTTTGTTGAAACACCAATGGTTAAAAATTTTTTTAAAAACAAGAAATTTAAAAAACTTGCCCTAGATGGAATACCAATGGGTAAAGCTGCTAAAGAAAGCGATGTTGCAACTGCTGTATGTTTTTTAGCATCTGATGCTGCTGCAATGATTACAGGAACATCTATTCTTATAGATGGAGGATGGACAGCTAAATAATGAGGAAAATATTGCTTTTTATAGCAATTATATTCTCTACTCATACACAAGCACTTGAGTTTCAAGGTAATTTTTTGCAGGGACATTTCATTTTAGGTAAAGCAAAAATAGGTTCAAAAGTATTTATTGATAAAAAGCAGGTTAAAGTATCCAAAGATGGATATTTTGTATTTGGAATTGATAGAGATAGAAAATTTGATTTGGAAATTACAGAAATTAATAATGGAAAAAAAAATAATGTAATTAAAAAAGTCTTTAAAAGAAAATATAACATCCAAAGAATAGATGGTTTGCCTGAAAATAAAGTTACACCACCTGAGTCTGTTTATAAAAGAATTAAAGAGGAAAATGGTAGGATTGGAAAAGCAAGAGCAATTAATTCAGATTTAACATTTTTTACTAATCAATTTATTATGCCAGTACAAGGTATAATAAGTGGAGTGTATGGAAGTCAAAGAATTCTCAATGGAAAACCTAAATGGCCTCATTATGGAATTGATATAGCGGCAAAAAAAGGGACGAAAATAAAATCATCAGGGTCTGGAATTGTTACTATGGCTGAGGATGACCTTTATTATACAGGTGGAACTATAATAATGGATCATGGTCATGGTATATCTACCATATATTCACACTTAGAGGATATAATGGTGAATGTTGGTGATGAGATTAAACAAGGCGATATTATAGGAACAGTTGGCTCAACTGGTCGATCAACAGGTCCACATCTTGATTTTAGAATAAATTGGTTTCAAACGAGACTTGATCCTATGAGTATTCTTCAATAGGTTCTAATTATGAAAAGTGAAATAAATCAAATTGCTGATAAATTAGTAAAAGCTTATAATACAAATACGTTTATAAATCCCATCCCAGTAAAATATTGTAAAAATATTAATTTAGCTAATAAAGTTAGAAAACTATGTGAAGATAAAGTTAGTGATGAAACCATAGGTATAAAAGCAGGTGGAACAGGAATTCAGGCTCTTAAGAAACTAGGAGAAAAAGAGCCTTTTATTGCAAAAATTTTTAAAAAAAGATTTCTTAAATCAGGTCAAAACGTAAAGATATATAAAAATACCAAAGGTATTGAGGTTGAGGTTTATTATTTAATAAAGAAATCTTTCTTCGATTTCAAAGGTAAGGTTACAAAAAATAATATTTCTAAATTTATAAAATTTATGGGGCCTTGTTTTGAAATTGTTGGATTTAGGCAAAGAAATAAGCAATTTAATTACCTTGGAGATATTTGTAGTGATTTTGGATTTAATATTAAGTTTATAGTTGGAAAAAAAATCAAATTTAAAAAACTTAACTTAAATAATTTAAAAACTTCATTAGAAAGTAAGAAAAATGGTTTGAAAATAAATGGTAATACAAATATTGTTTATATCAATCCATTAAATTGTTTAAGATTTGTTTTAAATAAAGTTAAAAAAGAAAAAATAAACTTAAATAAAGACTTTTATGTTTTCACGGGTTCCACTGTAGGTGTTGTGCCCTTCAAAGGAAAAGGATTATACAAAGGTACTATTGATAAAATTGGCTCTGTTAGTGTTAATATCAGGTAATGGCACTTCACTTTTCTAAAGAGGAATTTAAATTTAGAAAATCAAATGTTTTAAATTCAATGAAGAAGCAAAACATCGATGCTCTGTTGATGTTTAGACAAGAGTCTATGTATTGGTTAACTGGTTATGATACATTTGGATACGTTTTTTTCCAAACTTTAGTCTTAGATCAAAAAGGAAATTTAATTTTATTAACAAGAGCGCCAGATCTAAGGCAAGCACAAAACACATCAAATATTAATGATATAAGAATTTGGGTTGATAAAGATGGTTCAAATCCAACTGATGATCTAAAAATTATTTTAGATGAGTTAAATTTAAAAGGAAAAAAAATTGGAATTGAGTATGAAGCGTATGGATTGACCGGTAGAAATGCAATTAAATTAAATCAATCTTTGGAAAATTACTGTTCAATTGAGGATAAATCAGAATTAATTACAAAACTAAGAGTGGTAAAATCTGATGAAGAAATAACATATGTTAGGAAGGCTGCGAACCTAGCTGATTTGGCACTTGATGAAGTTTGGAAATATGCAAAATCTGGTACGAGTGAAGCTAAAATTTTAGCTGAAATGAATAAAGTTATCTTTGAAGGTGGTGGTGACTATCCAGCTAATGAATTTATTATTGGTTCAGGAAAAAATGCCCTACTCTGTCGATATCAAGCTGAAAAACAAATTTTAAATAAAGAAGATCAATTAACTATTGAGTGGGCAGGTACTTATAGACATTACCATTCGGCAATGTTCAGAACTATTCCGATAGGCAAAGCAAATCAAAAACATTTTAAGATGCATGAAGCTTGTGTTGAAGCATTAACAAATTGTGAAAATAAATTAAAACCTGGAAACAAAATTGGTGAAGTTTTTGATATTCATGCAAAAACATTTGATGATCATGGATTTAAAAATGCAAGAATGAATGCTTGTGGTTATTCACTAGGAGCAACTTTTTCTCCCAACTGGATGGATTGGCCAATGCTATACACAGGCAACCCCTATATTATTCAACCCGGCAACGTGTTCTTCATGCACATGATCTTGATGGATTCTACCAATCATTTAGCGATGAATCTAGGGGAAACGTATTTAGTGACTCAAAATGGTAACGAAAGATTGGGTAAACAAAAATTGGATCTAGTGGTCCTCTAGTCTCTATGTGCAAGTCTAGTGCAAGTCTGCACAAAATAACCCTTATTATTTATGGTTGTATAGCGTTGAACGGCCACAAAATATCGGACCAAGAAATTAGGTATTTTAATTAAAATTAGTTAATTAATTAACAATTAATGACATGATCTGTTTTTTGGTTAAGCAATTATATAAATATCATCATAATTTAAACTAACATTCTCTTTAAACGTTGCAAAAAGAATTGGGTCATTACCACCTGCGCCGTCTTCATCGTAGTAAAGTGCTCCACCATCTGTGCTATCTTTTAAACTATTTTGATTATAAATAATATAATGATCACTTTCCTGCCCCTCTAAATCTCTAAAATCTAATGTATTATTTGCAATTTTTACACTTGTAATTTCTTGATAAAACTGTGTTTTTAAAAAATTATTTTTTGCTAATTTTCCAATATCCAAAGATTTAAAAATATCTTTATCTAATTTTATTGTGTCATTTCCCATACCTTTAGCCTCAAAATCTTTTATATAAGTCCAGCTTCCATTAGCGTTATCCAGTATATCAAAAACAAATGTATCATTACCAGTTCCGCCAATTAATATATCTGTACCTCCTTTTCC
>CACOCP010000008.1 GCA_902625715.1 uncultured Pelagibacteraceae bacterium
ATATATTGAAGTATTCTGTTGACACATTAAACGTTAATTTGTCTCCATCAAAGATTAAAAAAAGAGGGGATCTATTAGCCAAAAAATTTGATTATGAATACTATGAACTATCAAGATTTCATGGAATACCTTTATTTATTAAAATTCTTATAGATAAGTTTTTTTCGATTATTTTTTTAATTTTTTCCATGCCAATTCTTATTTTTTTTTCACTAGCAATATATTTAGAGGATGGTTTGCCAATACTATTCACACAAAACAGAACTGGCTGGGATGGAAGAAGATTTAAAATTTTTAAATTAAGATCATTATTTAACAAAAAATATGATCCTATTAATCAAGTTACAAAAGATGACAATAGAAAACTAAAAGTTGGAAAGATTATTCGTAAGTTCAGTATAGATGAAATACCTCAATTTTATAATGTTTTTAAAGGCGAAATGTCATTAGTTGGTCCAAGGCCTCATCCTATAACCTTAGATCTAAAATACATGAATCTTTATAATTCATTTTTAACTAGATATAGATGCAATCCTGGTCTAACAGGTTGGTCACAAATACATGGATTAAGAGGAGCCACATCAGATCCAGAGGATATGAAAAAAAGAATGGAGTATGATTTATGGTACTTAAAAAATTGGTCAATTTTTTTAGATTTTTATATAATATTAAAAACTTTCTATACGATCTTCAAATTTAAAGGTGATTAAGCCCTCCTAAACTTAATAAATTCTTTAAATACTAAATAAATAAAATAACTGTTTGTCGTTATATACCGCCAAAAAAGTCTCCTGGGTTCTTGCATAAGTCTAAATAACCACTCCATGCCGATTTTTTGGATAAAAACTGGAGCTCTTTTCAACCTACCAGATAGAACTTCAAATGAGCCACCTAGCAAAATAATCACATTCGTTTTAAGTATTGATTTAAAATCATTTACAAAAATTTCTTGTAATGGAGAAGTGATACTTATTAAAAGAATTCTTGGTTTTAGAATATTAATTTTTTTAATTAATTTTTTTTCATTACCCCAAAAAAAACCATTATTGTAACCCTTTATACAAACATTTTTATATTTTTTTTTTACATTTTTTACTGCGCTTTTTACAATTTCATCTTTAGATCCTAGGAAAAAAAAGGTGTCATCTTTTTTTGATAATTTAAATAGTTTCTCCATTAAATCATATCCAGAAACTCTAAAGATTTTACTATTTTTTTTTAAAATTTTTCCAGCATAAACAAAGCTCATGCCGTCAATTGTAATAATTTCACTGGCTTTAACTACTTTTTGCATTATTTTATCATTTTTACATTGAATATATTTTGCAGCGTTTACTGTTGAAATATGAATTTTTTTTCTTTTTATATTATTTAAAATATTATTAGCTAATTGATTTATATTTAAATTTGTAAATTTTATACCTAAAATATTGATATTACGAATTTTAACTTTCATAAATTTTTTCTATTTCTTTAACTTTATTTTCCCATGTATAATTTTTAATTACATTTTCCCTTAATCTATAGTCGATATTGAAATTTCCCTTTTCTAAAATTTTGGATAATTCGTTGTAATTACCTAATTTAAAAATAAACTTTTCATTCAAATCTTTAAGAATAGCTATATTACCAGGTATATCTGAAGCAATTACTGGGATATTGCTAAGTATCATTTCTATTATAGTAGTAGGCATTCCCTCTTTTTCAGATGCAATTATATAAGCATCTATAATTTCGAGTATTTTTTGCAATTCATCATCTTTTATAAAACCATAAAATTTTATATTGCTTTGATTAGCGTATTTTTTTTTTAGGTTTTTTAATTCAGGACCTTCGCCAACTATATGGAAAACATATTTATCTTTAAATTTAATTATAACCTTAATCACATCCTCTATTCTTTTTACTTTATCTATTCTTGAGATACTTATAATATTTTTAATACTTCTTTCACTTGTTCCAGATTTAATTTCCCTATGATTATTTTTTATAACACAATTTGGAATGATTGTTGTATTTTTAATATTAAAATTTTTAAGCTTCGCATATTCCATCCAAAAATTATTAAGCAAAACTATTTTATTACAAAATTTATAAAAAATTTTTTCAATTGTAAGATCCCAAATTTTTTTAATTTGATCATTTAAAAAACTTCTTCCTTCATAATAGCAATGAGGTGTATAAATTATTTTTTTATTCAATATTTTTGCTAAAAAGAAGAATTTTAAATTAAATAAAAATCTTGCACCGTGAATATGTACCACATCACTATCAAAAACATATTTTATAAAATTTAAGTATTTACTTTTGATAGTTTTATATTTTACATTGAAATTAGCGTCTTTATCCGAAATTTTATAAAAATATGTAATTTTAAAATTACTACTTATAGTGTTCGATAATCCATCAATGTGTCTCTCAACACCACCTTTCGAAGCATTAAAATTTTTATAAATTTGTAAGACTCTCATTTTTCTTTTTATTTAATCCAACATAGTACCAAATATATACATATCCACTTATTGTGTAAAAATGTTCTGAGGTTAGCATTATCACTATTCCACTTATTAGAAGAGGATAGGCTTTTTTATCATCACCAAGTTGATCTTCTTTTGTGAGATTGAAATACCATATTAAAAAAATTACTCCAAAGATAATTCCACATTGGTAGGTTGTTGAAAAAATTCCACCTTCTGTACCGAAACCTTGACCAAGCATTGAAATACCCGCCTCAGCAGATAAACTTCCTTGGGTACCAATTCCATAACCAAAAATTGGAATTGATGGAAGATTTATAATGTTATTTATAAGAGAAAAATAATGACCTGGTGCGCGCTCATCTTTTAAAGTAATTGCATCTATTATTGTCGGCACCGCAACATAAGCAACACCAAGTATCATTATGAACCAAAAAAATCTTTCGCCAATATTAATTTTTAATTTCTCTTTATTTTTAAGATAATAAATGAATATTGAAATGAAGAGAAAAATCATCGGTCCCCTTGAATTAGTCAAAATTAAACCAATAAAAATTATTATTAAAAGAAATAGATCAGACCTCGATTTATAATTTACAAACTTAATAAAAGATATGTAAGATGCAAATGCATGAAGCATACCAGAGGCCAAAGGCGCTAAAAGTAAACCAGCTCCTCTTCTAGTGGTTGCTTCAAAATCAGTATGATAGTTAAATGGCAGATTTGAATTAACATTAATGCCTTGAACAACTCCTTTAACATTGATCCAAAATTCAGATAATCCAATTCGGATAAGAAATTCTGTATTATTAATTTCAAACAACATGAAAATAAAGTTCAAAAGTGCAAAATATTGAATAAATTTTTCAAACTTATTCAAATTTTCAATAGATGAAAACTTGTTACCTAATTTCACAAAAAAAAGTGGAAATAATAATAAATATGATGATTGATAAATTATGATACTAGGTGCATTTACTGTTTGTAGAGAAAAAAAAGTAAGAAAAATCAAATAAATTAAATATATAATTTCTAATTTTACAATTTTATTCTTCAAAAATGAGCTTAAGGAGATTGTAACAATTATTATCAGTGAAAACTGTTTTAATAAAATAGCTAATTCTAAATTAAAAATACTTAGACATAAAAATGAAATTAAATCAGCGAGCAAAAAGAAAAGTATAAAATATAGCATTGAGGATTTTATTTAGTATTAGTTACTCTATCATTAATTTTCTTAAATATTTGTTCTGTCTTCGAATAATATTTATTACGTATGTACTGTTACTATTTAATTTTTTAAATAGCTTTGGAAATTCGTTTAAATTATTTATTATTAACGGAGGTTTAAAATACTTAAAAGTAATTTTTGACTGGTTAACCTTAAGATTTATACCAAGAATAATATTTTGGTTTTTCATTATTTCCAGCATTGCTGTAGAGCAAAAGCAAATATAAACTTTAGTTTTATCTGAATTTGTAAAATCATGAGGGTAATTAAAAATATTTTTTTTAAGTTTAAAATTGTAGGGATTATTTATTTTATTTTCAGAAGGATGTAATAAACAATATGTATTAGGATATATTTTTGAAATATTATTAAATATATTGATAAGATTTGTATTGGTTTTCCATCCATACATTTTTGTATGACCTTGTGATATATAATATAAATTTTGATCAATTTGCTTTGTTTTAATTTTTGAGTGAGATTTTATTTTTTTTATAAATGAGAAAGTTTTAATATTTGATATCTTACTTTTATTATTTTGAGCTTCATATAATTTTTTCATTTTTTTCGACCAAACATAATATAGTGGTGCTTTTGTTGGAAAAAATTCATCCGTTGGAATACCGTGCTGAAAGCAAACTGGAATAATTTTTTTTCTAATTAATTTATACTCGATTGCAAATAATAATGCGGCATTGTAAATATCGAAATCATTATGTAAATATATTTTTATAGTTTTAAAACTATTTTTTTCAAAATAAAATTTCCACACATTTACTATAAGAGCCAACCTAAGAACATATATAAATATTAAAAAGCCATGTTCTTTTTTAATATTAATTAATTTTAAAGTGCTGAAAAAAGAACAAATAAATTCAAAAGTTGGAAAAAAATAAAGGCTTTTAGATACAATGTGTCTATTCTTCTTTGATGGAATTTTTAACAGTTTTTTTTTATTAAAAAAATAAATATTTTCAAATGTTTTGTAACCACTTTGAGTAGGTAGAGTAAAAAAAAAAAATTCACTTTCATTTATTTTTTTTTTAAATCCAATCAAAATAAATATATCTCTTATAAAAGATGCTATTGCATTTAAGTAAATATTTTTTCTGTAAAATAAAGTAAAGTAAAGTTCGTTTCTAAAATAATCATAGTTTTTATTCTGTTTAATTAAATACTTATGAAATTTTTTAAAAATTTTTTTTTTTCTAAGAATGTAAATCATTTAGTAAATTTTTTAACCAATTTTGTATAGTATATAAGTGGGAAAATTGAAATTATTGATAATAAATAAAAAACAACTGAAATATTTTCTTTCAAGAAATAATTATACTTAAACATGATATTAGATAATAGACATATCGTTATCATCAAAATATTAAATTTAATTAAATATAAAAATTTTTTTTCAAGTTTTAACTGTGTAATTGCTGCACCAAAAAACAAAGAACTACTTGAAATTAAATAATAAGTAAATATTGGCAAAATGCTAATTAATTTAAGACTGTTTTCAGATATCAAAATTAAAAAAAATAATATTAAAATTATTGTTGAGACTAAAAAAAATGTTAGAGAAATAATGTTTTTAAAATTAAAAAGTAATTTTCTTTTGATACACACCAATGCCATAATTCCAAAAAAAGAGTTTGCTCCATCTATTAATCTAGCAAAAAGTAAATAAAAATTATTATCTGTAAAATTTGATATTAAAAAAAATATTAAAATACCTACACCACATGCCAAATATGAAATGTAATTTAGAATATTTATTCTTTTTTCTTGGAAACTAAAAATTTGTATTTTTTTAAAATCTATATTTATTTTTTTATTCAAGATTATAAATAAAATAAGATTTAACAAACTTAAAATAATCGAGATATAAATTATACAGCTATCCAGTTTATAACCGTAGTAATTATTTAAATAAAAACCAAAAAAAATTAAAATTACAAAAAATATATTAGATAAATAAGATACTTGTGCAAAACCTTTTTTATAAATATTAGCTGGAATAAATAAAGATGAGAAAAAAAAGAGAATTAATAAAAAAAATATAGCTTTATAGCTTAGAATAAACAAAATATTTTCTAAGAAAAAATTACCTACCAAAAGCAAAACAACGTAAGCAAAAAATTTTCTCAAATATATAGAGAAAACAACATTATAATTTTCTTTTTTTATTCCAACATCATACCTACCAAAACCAGCCTCTCCTAAAAAACTTCCCCACGCATACACTGCAAATAAAAAAATTAATATTTTAGAATTTTCGTACTGGAAATACTTCGTTGAGAATATTTGAAATAGTAATGATAAAAAAATGAATAAAAAATATGAGATATAGATGCTAAAAAAGTCGTTGATAAATTTTTGCCTTTTGATTTTTGCAATAATTCCCATTGCTTATTTTTTATACTTATACTTAAGCCTAGATAGAACTCCAAGATATTTAGCCGGTATTATCAAAATTGATTTATCCTTAATAAATTTTAAAAAGGCATCAATAATTCCCCATTTAGCGTTATCAATTATATTTTCTAATAATTTATTATTTTTTAATTTTAAATATTGATCTTGTTTTTGATTTTCAAATCTTACTTTACAAATCAAATAGTCTGTTCTTTTATCATATCTGTCATATGACAAAATTTTATAATTATTTAAATTCAATACTTTTGTTATACTTAATTTTGAAAAAATTTGAGGATGTGCTAAATGAACAAAACTTTTTTTAACCCAATTATATTCACCGTTAGGAACTTCGATATAAATTTCGGTTTTTTCATTTATTATTTGTTTTAAATTTTCTAAAAAATCGCCAAGATTTTCAATATGTTCAAATGTGTGAAAAATCGTTACCTTATCAAATATAACATTTAATTTTTTTACTTCATCTAGATTATTAAATATTAAAAATTTGTCACTATTTGATGACAAATATTTATGATCATCGTCTGGTTCAATACCATACAACTTTAAATTTCGGTTGATATTGTAACAACAATTTAAAAACATTCCTGTGCCTGACCCTATATCAATCACATTCAATTTATTATCATCCTTCTGAATTATCATATTGGCCCTTAAAGTTGATTCAGTTAATTGACCAGTATCCTCCATCATTTGTTTTACAGACTTCACAGTCTTTTTAAATGGAATATTAAATACAAATATTTTTCTATATTCATCTTTGTAAAAATTATCCAACTCATCTTTTGAAAAGTAAGGATTTAAAAAACCATGATTGCAATTATTACAATAATAAAGTTTTATATTTTTATTATAGACAGTGGGCCATTTTTCTTTTACTTCATATCCATTACAAATTTTACAAAATACACTCAAACTATTTCTCTCTTTCTTTCACCTTTATAAATTAACCATAAGATTAAAGATATAGATCTCCACCACTCAAGACTATTATTTTTTTTGTTTAAATTTTTTTCTAATTTATCTCTTGAACAAATTTCATTCCAAAATTTTGAATTATCTAATATGTAATCATTGAGATCCT
Source organism: uncultured Pelagibacteraceae bacterium (assembly GCA_902625715.1). Taxonomy (GTDB): domain Bacteria; phylum Pseudomonadota; class Alphaproteobacteria; order Pelagibacterales; family Pelagibacteraceae; genus Pelagibacter. The sequence goes on from CACOCP010000008.1 coordinate 7,223, forward strand.
TTGAATTGAAATTGAATTCATAAGTATTACCAAAACCTACTGACTTAGGCTTATTATGAAAAGGGACTCCATATTCTTTTGAAATCATTCTAAGTGCTTTTTTTCCAATAATTCCTGACCTTTCTTCAATATTCATTCTCATAGCAAATTTTATTACATTATAATCAAGATAAGGGTGTCTTAATTCGATTGAATTACTCATGCTATTTCTTTCAGCATTTCTAAGCACATGAGGTAAATTTGTGCTTAAGATGTCAAAGTTTAGTCTCTCTTCTAATGATAATTTTTGTTGAGTTATCCAGTTTTTAAATGTTGATTTTTGATCGTGATTAAATTCATTTTTTAATAAATTACTTTTAGATCTCAAAATTTTTAATAATGCAATATTTATATAATCAGGAAGAAGAAAAGATGTTTTTTTTAACAGTCGAAAAATACTAGTATTCTTTTCAAAAATAATTTTAAATAAAAGTTTTATGTCAAATTTTTTTAATGCGGTAAGAAAATATGTTGGTTGATAAACCTTGGAGTACCCACCAAATACCTCATCTGCTCCTTCACCTGTAATTAAAACTCTTATTTTTTTGTTTCTTACCCATTCAAAAACTTCATAATGTGCAAATATACTAGGATTAAGAAAAGGCTCTTGCTGAATTTTTGTTAAATTAATTATTTTTTTTAAATCTAAATTAACTTCTTTTTTTATAAGATGATGTTCAATATTACTTTTAAATGATTTAAAAATTTCTTTAGCATATTCACTTTCATCATATTCATTTTTATCTTTAGGAGCATGAGTTATAAATCCTTTAAAATCACTTGTCTTATTTTGCGCAATAATTTTTGCAATTAGTGAACTATCAAGCCCTCCAGATAATAATGAAAAATTTGATACATCTGAGAAAAGTCTTAATTTTACACTATTGTTAACTCTTTGTCTTAAGTCTAATTTACTATTATCAACCTTCCAATCATCATAATTTTTCGCAGATAATTGTTTTTTAACAAAATCAAATTTCATTATAGTGTTGGGTTTTACTTGTTTAATATTTTTGTAAAAAGTGCATTCATCATCATCATGTAAACCACAAAAAATAAATTTTTTTATCTGATTATTATTTTCTTCAAAAAAAATTGATGATTTTTTCAAGAAACATATAGGTTCGCTTGCAATAAATACTTCTTTATCTGAAATATTGTAATAAAGTGGTTTAATACCCAATCTATCTCTTGACATTATTATTTCACCTGAAGATTTATTAAAAAAAATTATGGACCACATCCCATTAAATAATTTAAAACAATTTTCGCCATACTCAATAAACGATACAAAAACTACCTCAGTGTCTCCACTGGTTTGAAATTTATATCCTTTGATAATAAGTTTCTCCTTAATTTCTTTAAAATTGTAGATTGATCCGTTAAAAAGTAGTGACCAATTGTTATCTCCTTTTTTGAAAGGCTGCATTGATGCACTATTTAAATCGTAAATGGCAAGTCTATTAAATCCAAGAAAGTAATTGTTTTTTTGTAAAGTTTGACCCTCTTCAATTTTTGTTTCATCTGGACCCCTATATTTGATTGAGTTTAACGAATTTTTAAGTTTATTAGTGTTTATTCTTTCAACAGAGAGATTAAATATATATCCACACATGATTAAAAAATATATTTTTTTCTTTCATAAATATATTTTTGAAGTGTGCTTACAAGATTTAGTTTTGCTTTCCATTTAAGTTTATTTTTAATGTTTGTATTTGAACCTAATTGAGAAAGTCTATCAATTTTTCTTTTTTTTGAATTAATTGATTTTGTGAAAATTTTTATTTTAAGAATTTTTTCTAAAATGTTAATTATATCTTTTACTGAGTATTCTTTTCCAGAACATACATTGAAAATGCTGTATCCAGCTTTTTTATAATTAATCATTTTGTTTAGTGCTGAAGCTACATCATCTGCGTCTACATAATCTCTTTTTGGTTTCATATTTCCTAGTGTTATTCTATTGATTTTGCTACGCAAATCTATTTGTCTTAAAATATCTGGAAGCAGATGGCTGTTAGGATCATCATACCCAATGGTATTGAAAATTCTTGCAACTATCCCCGTGCTGTGGGTTCTTTGTGTCCAAAGTTTTAATTGAATTTCATTTGAGAATTTACACATGCTATAATTGTCTCTAGGGTCTAGTTTTGTAAAATTTTCGGAAAGCTTTTGTTTTTGCCAATTATATACTGCACCAGAACTTGCTAAAACAAATTTTTTAATTTTAAATATTTCACAATATTTAAGTAATATTTCTGTACCAAGAATATTTACTTTCTGACTAAACGATCTTTTTTTTTCACACGTTGGTATATGATGAATTGCAGCTAGATGCACCACTATATTTGGTTTGAATTTTTTAAATATTTTTAAAAGAGATTTCTCCTTCAAAATATTTATTTTTGAAAATTTTACACCCTTAACCGGTTTTAATTTACTTGAAAAATTATCAACAACGATAAGTGAATTTTTACTATTTTTTATTTGTTCAGAAAGTCTCCTACCAATCATACCAAAACCACCTGTTATAAGTATTCTTTTTTTCATAAATTTATCCGAAAGTTTGACAGCTGCTTAATAATCCTTTTTGATGCTTTTCCATCTCCATAAGGATTTTTAATACTAGACATTTTTTTGTACATGTTTTTATTCTCTAATATCTTTTTAACTTTATTATAAATATCCTCATTATTTCTTTTTGCCAAAACACCCCCACCTAAATATAAAATCTCTGGTCTTTCAGTAAAGTCTCTAACAATTACCAGAGGTTTATTCAAGGATGGCGCTTCTTCTTGAATACCACCTGAGTCTGTAATTATCATATATGACTTGCTCATAAGATAAATCATAGATGGATAATCAACAGGATCAATTAGATAAATATTTTTCTTATTTTTTAACATCCTGTAGACAATCTCTTTAATATTAGGATTTAAATGAACTGGATAAACAATTTTTATTTTTTTTAATAGTGAAAGTTTTATTAATGACTTACAGATTTCCTTAATTCCTTTTCCAAAGTTTTCTCGTCTGTGAGCAGTGACTAGTATAAATTTATCTTTTTTGAGGAAATCATATTTTGTATCTAAATTCTTTCTGAGAACTTTATTTTTATTAATTTTTTTAATTGCAACTTGTAATGCATCTATGACTGTATTACCTACTTGTTTAATATATGTCGTACCTATATTCTCTTTTAATAGATTTAATTTTGAACTTTTAACAGGTGCAAAATGAATTACCGATAATATATCGGTAATTTTACGATTAGCTTCCTCTGGCCATGGTGAATAAATGTTACCTGTTCTTAGTCCAGCCTCAACATGAGCCAAAGATACCTTTTTATAAAAACAAGCTAAAGAAATTGCCATTGTAGTTGTTGTATCGCCATGTACTAAGGCAATATGTGGTTTGAAAATATTCAATACTTTCTCAAATTCTAGAAGTATATTTGATGTTAATATAAATAGACTCTGGTTTTTTTTCATTATATTTAAATCAAAGTCAGGTTTTAACCTAAAAAAGTTTAAAACATCATCAAGCATTTTCCGATGTTGAGCAGTAATACAAAGTTTAACTTTAAATTTTTTATTTTTTTTTAAATTTATTATTACTGGAGCCATTTTAATTGCCTCTGGTCTAGTTCCTATGACAATAAGAATATTTAATTTTTTTCTTTTTTTCATACTGATTTAAAAAATTTATATAATTTCAAAATAGATTGAAAGCGAGATGAGTCAAAAAGGCACAAATTTGAATCATTTTAACAATTCATAAATAATTATTTCTAAATCAAATAATATTGACAAATTACAATAAAACCTTAGGTTGAATATGTGATCAATATATATTCAATCAAAGAAGTGGTAGAAGCTTCAAATAATATTCTTAATAGAACAAAAAATAAAAATAAATTAACTTTAGATCAACCTGTAATCGTGAAAAAACAAAAAAATCTTAAAAATGATAAGCCTTTAATGTTAATTGATGAGATTAAGGAAGAACATTCGGTTAAAGAAAAACACAAAAAATCAAATTTTAGTAAAAATAAACGAGCAAGTAAACATATTCAATTAATTAAGAAAAATCAATTAATAGAAGATCTCTATTTAAAGTTTGACAAAAAAATAAAAAGAAACACTCTTAAAGTAATATACGAATTACAAAAAGATGTTTTTAATTTAAATAAAATAAAAAATTTTTTACAACAGTCAAATAAAGACATTAAAAAACAATTAAACAATTTTAATAATGAAATTAAAAAACTAAACAGTTTAAATAAAAACTTAAAAGAAAATAAATCTTCTTTAAAAAACAAAATTGAAATATTATCCGAGAAATTATATTTATCTAAAATTGAAATCAAAAATTTAAACAAAAATAAAATTGAATTAGAAAAAAAATTAAAGGATAAAAATTTCTTAGAAGAACAAGTTATCTCTTTATCAAATAAATTAAATACTTCTAATAGTGAAATTGAATATCTTAAATTAAACAAAACTAAATTAGAGAAAGAAATCTCTGAATATAAATCTCAGAATGAAATAAGTGAAAAAAAAATATATGATATTTCAGAAGTAGAAAATAGAAATAAATTCTTTCAAGAAGAGAATATAAGAATCGGAAGTGAATTGTTAGATATAAAGAAAAAATATGATATCTTGAAAAAAGATGTTGAAAAGTACGAAAATCAAAAAAGTGATTTAATATCCAAGATTAATTCTGTAAATGAAGCATTGAGTGATTCAAATATACTAACTAATATATTTGAAAATAAAGTAGAAAATAAAGTTAACATTAAAGACCACAATAAAGTAGAAAGAAAAATCAATTCTAATTTAGACGAGCAGATTAAAAATATTTTTTCTGATAAAGGTTAAATAATATTTTAACTTTTCTGAATTATAATACATAATAATTTTATGAAAAGTTTACCAAAATCTTGCAAAGTTGTTGTTATTGGTGGAGGTGTTGTTGGAACTTCATGCTTATATCATTTAGCTAAATTTGGATGGAAAGATGTAATTTTACTAGAGAGAGATCAATTAACATCTGGAACTACTTGGCATGCTGCTGGATTAGTAAGTCAATTAGGTCCCTCAGCAGCTATCACTAAGATTAGAAAATACACACTGGATTTATATAAAGAACTTGAAAAAAAAGTGGATCACTCACCGGGTTTAAGACTTAATGGTGCACTTTCAATTGCAGAAAATAAAGGTAGGTGGCAAGAATTACAAAGACAAGCAACAACAGCACAACTTTATGATGTTGATGTACAAATTTTAGATAAAGACCAAATAAAAAAAAAGTATCCAATTGTAAATACTGATGAAGTTTTAGGTGGAATTTTAATGCCAGGTGATGGTGCTGCAGATCCATCAGGCGTGACACATATGCTGGCCAAAGCAGCAAAAATGGAAGGTGCTAAAATTTATGAAAAGTCACCCGTAAAAGAAATTTTAACTAAGAAGGGAAGAATTTCTGGTGTTAGAGTAAATGATCATGTCATTGATTGTGAATATATAGTTCTTGCATCAGGTATGTGGTCTAGACAAATTGGAGAAAAGGCTGGAGTTAGCATCCCTCTTTATCCAGCAGAACATTTTTATATTATCACTGAACCTATAAAAAATCTTTCAAGCAATTTACCGGTGATAAGAGATTTTGATAATCGGACTTACATTAAAGAAGATGCAGGTAAAATATTGGTTGGAATTTTTGAGGGAAATTCAATACCTGCATGGAATAAGACAAATGTAGTTCCTGAGGATTTCTCTTTCGGTGAATTTCAAGAAAATTTTGAACATTTTGAACCATATTTAAATTCTGCAATTAAAAGATTTCCAGTTTTAGAAACAGCTGGAATTAGAAAGTTTTTTTCAGGTCCAGAGTCTTTTACGCCAGATACAAATACCCTTTTAGGTGAAGTTCCTGAAATTAAAAATTTTTTTGTATGCTGTGGTTTAAATAGTATTGGAATTGGGAGTGGGGGAGGTGTTGGAAAAGTAACAGCAGAATGGTTAATCAACGGCCATATCAATGAAGATATATTTTCATATGATATAAAAAGATTTCAAAAATTTCATTCAGGGTTAGGATTTATTAAAGAGAGAATTACAGAGACACTTGGAGATTTATATGGAATGCATTGGCCTTTTAAACAACATAAAACCTCTCGAGATCAAAAATTAACCCCATATCATGATGAAATGAAAAAAGCAGGTGCATGCTTTGGTGTAACAGGAGGCTATGAAAGACCGATGTGGTATGCACTTAATGGACAGAAATCAGAATATGAATACTCTTATAATTATCAAAACTGGTATCCTGCTGTTGAGTATGAGACTAAAAATACAAGAGAAAACGTTGGTTTGTTTGACCTAACCGCATTTTCAAAATATGACTTAAAAGGTAAAAATGTTCATTTTGAACTTCAAAAACTATGCACTGCCAACATCAAAAATGAACTTGGCAAAACTACATATACACAAATGTTAAATAAAGATGGTGGTATCGAAACTGATCTTACCGTGGTTTGTTTAGGTAAAGAATATTTTAGAATTATTACTTCTGCAGCTAACAGAGAAAGAGACAAATTTCATATTTTAAAATATTTGTCTCAAGACATAGATTTTAAAGATGTTACAGATGATATTGCATGTTTTGGTTTATTCGGTCCAAAAAGTGAAGATCTACTTCAAAAACTGACAAAAGATAATATCTCAAGAGAAAATATTAACTTTGCATCTTTTAAAAAAATACAAATAGATAACATAGATGTTATTGTACAAAGATTATCTTATGTTGGTGAATATGGTTTTGAACTTTATATGGATATAAATAATTCAAAGAAAATTTTCAATTTAATTACTGATTATGGAAAAGAATTTAATTTATCTTTATGTGGCATGCATGCATTAGATACAATGCGAATGGAAACAGGATTTTTACATTGGGGCCACGATATATCGCCTGAAGAAAATCAATATCAAGCAGGATTGAATTTCGCCATAAGTTTTAAGAAAAATGTAGATTTTATCGGAAAAGACTCATTAGCTAAAATTAAAGGTAAACCTTTAGATAAACGTATGATGATGTTTACTTTAAAGGATAACCAACCAGGACAGCCTTTATTACTTCATGATGAACCAATTTATTTAGATGATAAAATTATTGGTAGAACAACTTCAGGTAACTACTCATTTTGTTTTAATAAGAACTTGTCATTTGGATATGTAAACTCTGGAAACACAAAAGATACACTTATATATAAAAATATTTATATAGAGGTTGAAAAGAAGAAATACCCAGTAGATATATTGCAAAAACCTCTAAATCAAAAAAATTTTAGAAATTAATTATTTAACAAAAGTATCATTAAACTGTTTTGTTACTCTCACAAATGTCGTACATTTACTAAGTTGTTTTAATGACGGAGCTCCAACATAAGTGCAGCTACTTCTAATACCACCCAATATGTCCTTTATTGTGTCATTAATTTTACCTCTGTATTTTACTCTTACAGTTCTGCCTTCACTGCTTCTATAATCTGATAATCCACCATAATGTTTTTTGTTTGCAGTTTCAGAACTTGATCCATAGAACTCAATATATTTTGATCCATTTGATTTAACCAATTTACCTTTTCCCTCATCGTGACCAGCAAGCATACCACCCAACATTACAAAGTCAGCTCCTCCACCAAATCCTTTTGCAACATCACCTGGACAGGTGCAACCACCATCAGCAATTATATGCGCTCCTAAACCATGTGCGGCATCTGCACATTCAATTACCGCACTTAGTTGTGGATAACCAACACCAGTTTGTAATCTTGTGGTACAAACAGATCCAGGCCCAATCCCAACTTTTACAATATCAGCGCCTGACAATATTAATTCTTGTGTCATATCAGCTGTTACAACATTTCCTGCAATAATTGTTTTTGTAGGATATTTATCTCTTACTGATTTTAAAAATTTTGAGAAACGTTCTGAATATCCATTTGCAACATCAATACAAATAAATTTTATAAAACTATATTCTTTTAAAATTTTGTCTAAATTATCAAAATCATTTTTTTTAATTCCGATAGAAAGAGCTATATGTGGGTAGATAGATTTTATCTTTTTAAATGCTTTTATTTTCTTTAAATCATGTTGTTTTGTTAGACATGTAATCATTTGAAACTCTGATAATTTTTCAGCAACACCTAATTCACCAACACCGTCCATATTCGCTGCTATTATCGGAATACCTGACCACTCATTATTTGAATATTTAAACCTGTAAGTTCTTTTTAGATTTACATCTTTACGACTTTGAAGAGTACTTCTTTTGGGTCTAAACAATACGTCTGAATAATCTAGCTTTAATTCTTCCTCTATTCTCACAAATGGGAGGATATACATTCTATTGTATAGAATTCAAATAATTATTGTCTTCAAAAAGCATTGAAATTCTTGTTAACTATAAATTTATTTTTGGTAGTAATCTTTATACCATTTAATGAAACGATTTATTCCTTCAACATAATTTATCTTAGGTTTATATTTTGTAATTTTATATAGGAGACTGCTATCTGAAAGTGTTTCCTTTACGTCACCTTTTTGTATAGGTAAAAAATTTTTTTTTGCTTCCATATTTAGAGCTTTCTCTATGGTACTTATAAAATCTTTAAGAAGAACTTTATTTTGATTACCAATATTAACAATTCTAAACGGAGCAACACTCGAAATAGAATCATTCTTACTTTTTTTCTTTATTTTATTGTTGGGCAACTTATTTAATAAGAGTGTGATTGACTTCACAACATCATCTATATAAGTAAAATCTCTGAACATATGTCCATTATTATATACATCTATTTTTCTTTGATTAATGATGGATTGTGTAAATTTAAAATATGCCATATCAGGTCTTCCCCAAGGTCCATACACGGTAAAGAACCTTAGCATTGTAATTGGTATTTTCCAGAGTGATGAATAAGCGTGAGCTATACTTTCTGTAGATTTTTTTGTAGCAGCATAAATACTTATCTGATCATCTACTTTATCTATTTCTTTAAATTTTTTTTTTTTACTTAAACCATAGACAGATGAACTTGATGCTATAAGTAAGTGCTTTACGTTTGCATGTCTTGCTGCTTCAATTATATTGAAAGTTCCATTAATATTTGAGGACAGATATTTTTTTGGTGCTATTAAACTATACCTAACTCCTGCTTGTGCTGCTAAATGAAGTATAATTTCAGGTTTAAAATTTATGACCGTATTATTCACTTTTTTATAGTTTTCTAATTCTCCCTTTACAAAATTATATTTTTTGAATTTTTTTAGTATCTTATTTCGTTCAAGTTTCAATTTAACATCATAATAGTTATTAATAGAATCATAACCAAGAATTGTATGTCCAACTTTTAGAAGATCATGTGCTATTGAAAAACCGATAAACCCAGCACTTCCTGTAATTAAAATTTTCATTCAAATAATATTTATATTAATTAATATATTTCCAGGAAATATAAAAGGAATTAAAGATAAATTCTTGTTAATAATATTTAAATCGAAATAAATGTCTAAATATACAAATTGTAAATAAACAGTTTTAAATTCATAAAGATATTATAATTATAAAATATGAGATATTTTTTAATTATTTTATTAATTATTATTCCTATCAAAGGACAAGCTAAAGATTTTTTCTTGGATATTACAGATCAAATTCAAGACAATGAATTTAGACTTAGTTACGGTGTGTCAGTTACAGATGTAAATAAAGATAATAAATTTGATTTTGTTGTAACAGGTTTTGGATTTAAAAATTTAGCACTCACATATAAAAATGGAAAAATAGTTAATATCATTAATGAAGGTATATTCACAGATTTGAGCAGGAGAACAATTGGTGTTGCAGCTTGTGATATTGATAAAGATGGTTATGAGGAAATATATTTTTTAAATACTGACACTTATAGTGGAGATAAAATTTACTCTGACAGACTTTTAGACTTTAATAAAGGTAAATTCATAGATTTATTTGAGATAGAAAAAAATAAAACTGATTTAAATTTAACTGCCGGGAGATCAGTTGTATGTGTTGATAGAAAAGGGAATGGTAAGTACGGCATATATGTTGCAAATTATGGAGGCCCCACAAGATTTTATGAATTAAGTAATGAAAAAATAAAAGATAAAGCAGTAATTTTAGGAATAAATAAAATTACCGGCGGTAGAGCAATAGTTTCTGGACATATATTATCGGATCAATCTGATATTTTCGCCGCAAACGAAAGGGGTGATAATTTTTTATATTATAATGTTGATGGATCATTTACAGATGTAGCAAAAGATTATCAAGTCACAGATAGATTTGAAAATGGTAGAGGAACAGCTTTAAGTGATATTCTTTATAGAGGAAGGTTAGACATTTTAAGTTCAAATTGGGACGGAAATCATAGAGCTTATATTCTTGATGGTGATAAGTTTAAAGATATCGCACAACCTTCTTATAGTGATCCAACAAAAATAAGAACAGTTATTTCAGCAGACTTTGATAATGATGGTTATGATGAAATATTCATGAATAATATTGGAGAGCCAAATAAATTATTTAAAATATTAGAGGGCGGAAATTTTGAAGAAATAAAAATTAAAAATGGTTTAGAAACGTTTGGATTAGGAACTGGTGCAGCTGTTGCAGATATTGATGGGGATGGAATTTTAGAATTATTAGTATCTCACGGTGAAACAGGGTTACAACCACTTACATTATATAAAGCTGATATTGATGACTTTAATTATTTAAGAATTAAACCTTTGAGCAAGTATGGTGCACCTGCAAGGGGAGCTACTGTAACATTAAAAAGTAATAAAAGAATTCATTCAAAAACAATCGATTCTGGATCTGGATATCTTTGTCAGATGGAACCGGTAGCTCATTATGGAATTAGAGAAAATGAAAATAATATTAAAATTGAGATTAAATGGACTGATGGTTCTATAAAAAAAATGGATATAGATAATCTAAATAAAACTTATGAAATAAAACAAAATTAGTAGGACAATAGTACCCAGCTGTAAAGATTGAATAATTCAAATACACTTATATATCAATGTTATGACTTTATGTTCGCTTACACTAATATTCGTTGCTTTATCTGGCTTATTAATATTTGCTCTTAGAAAGCCTTCCAAAGAAGAAATTAAAAAGTTTAAAAGTAAAAACCAAAATCAAATAAATTGGTCAAAGATGGGATTTTAAAATCTAATTGAAATGAATATCAAAAAATATTTCATTTTCTTTTTCCTTTTTTGGACAATGTTTCAAATAAATAATCTTTATGCTGTGGAAAAAAATTACTATCAAGATATCTTGAACGATTGGTATAAAATTTTTCCAGATCAAAATAGAAATGCTGCTGGACCAAAATTTTTCAAGTATATTTTAAATAAAGATATTACTTTTAAAGATTTTGAAGAATATAATAAATTATATTGTGCTGTTTCAGGTTCGTTAATAAGTCCCAATTCTTCGCCTGATTTTGTGTACTTGAAGGAAGATGTTGCTGACAAAAAAATATGTGGAAAATATTATAAATGTTGCATTCCATGTAGCTGTGATTTGATGAAATATGCAAAGACAAAAAAAATGAAACATAAATTTAGTGATATTGAAAAAGAATTTTATGTACTAACAATAAACAACCCATGTGGAAAAAAAGATTTTCCCTATCAAGTTAATAGAAACTATTTTTGTAATGGTAATCAGCTTGATAAATCACAAGTAAGTGTTGTTGAAGATAAATTAGTAATAGGTTATTTGCATGAAAGTAGACCGTGTCAAAATACAGATATAGATTATATAAATGAGCATCAAGTAACTGGTAAATTCTGTGCATTTAGAAATAATACTCCATTAGATGAGTTAAAATCTGGTATGGGCGACATTTTCATAAAACTTGCAAGATAATTTTTAAGTTTGTATAAGAATATTCCATTCTATGGCGGGGTAGCTCAGTTGGTTAGAGCGCGGGACTCATAAGCCCGAGGTCAGTGGTTCGATCCCACTTCCCGCTACCATTTCAATGTCCTGGAAATTCTATTAAATTTTCAACTTTATAATTTTTTTGTATTAATTTTTCGCAACCTCCAAGATCAAATAAATTAATTACAAAAATAAATGCTGCAACATTTCCTTTTGAGATTTCAACTAACTTTGCTGCAGCTTCAGCCGTTCCTCCTGTAGCAATCAAATCATCAATTATTAAAATATTATCATTTTCGCTGATTGAGTCTTTGTGAACTTCTATTGTAGCTGTTCCATATTCAAGTTCAAAATCAATTGAATGAACATCTGCAGGTAATTTATTTTTCTTTCTCAACATGATGAAAGGTTTCTTTAAGAGATATGATACTGCAGATGCAAAGACAAATCCTCTAGACTCAATTGCAGCAATTTTATCAACTTTATATTTTTGTGATCTTTTAATTATTTGATTAATAGTTTCCTCGAAAGCTTTTTCATTTTTAATTAGAGTTGTTATGTCTCTAAATAAAATGCCCTTTTTAGGATAGTCTGGTATTGACCTAATATATTCTTTTAAATCCATATTACTTAATTATAACTACTAATTAATTAATTTTTATAATATGGCAAATAATAAATTAGCTATAATTGGTGGAAGTGGTCTCTATGATGTTGAGGAATTTAAGGATAGAGAAATGTTAAGTATTGATACATCTTGGGGAAAGCCGTCAGATCAAATTTTAAAAACAAAATATAATAATAATGAAGTATATTTTTTACCTCGTCACGGTAGAGGTCATTTTATCTCTCCATCAAAAATAAATTTTAGAGCCAATATAGATGCATTAAAACAACTTGGTGTAACAGACATTGTATCTATTTCTGCAGTAGGATCTTTAAAAGAAGATCATTCTCCTGGAAAATTTGTAATAGTTGATCAATTTATAGACAGAACATTTGCAAGAAATAAAACTTTTTTTGATGATGAAATAGTAGCCCATGTATCAATGGCTTATCCAACTTCAAATGGTCTAATGAATGCATGCGAGGAAGCAATTAAATTAGAAAATATTAATTATCAAAGAGGTGGAACCTATGTAGTCATAGAGGGACCTCAATTTTCAACATTAGCAGAGTCTAATTTATATAGATCTTGGAATGCAGATGTTATTGGAATGACTAATATGCCTGAAGCTAAATTAGCAAGAGAGGCTGAAATAAGATACGCATCAGTGTCAATGGTAACTGATTATGATTGTTGGCATCCAGATCATGAAAATGTTGATGTGCAACAGGTCATTAAAGTTCTTTTAGATAATGCTACAAAAGCCAAAGATATGATTAAAAATTTGATTAAAAACTTTGAAAATTACATTGATCCAAATGATCCAACTAATTATTGTTTAGATGTTGCAATTATTACCGCTCCTGAAAAGAGATCCCGAAAAACAGTTGAAAAACTAAAGTATATCGCTGGAAGAGTATTAAATAAATAATGAAGATTGAGGGAAAGAATTACAAGACAATCTGGTTTGATAAAAATTCAAAAAATGTCAAAATAATTGATCAGACAAAATTACCCCATGAATTTATTATTAAAAATTTAGAAACTGTCGATGATGCGATTAATGCAATAAAAGTTATGGAGGTAAGAGGGGCTCCATTAATTGGAGCTACAGCAGCATTTGGTATTGTTTTAGCTATTAAAGAAAATAATGATTTAAATTTTATAAAAAAAAGTGCTGAAGATTTAGTTAAAGCAAGACCTACCGCAATAAATCTTAAATGGGCCGTTCATAGAATGAACAACAAAATCTCTATGATTAAATCTGAAAATCTATTTGATGTTGCTTTAAAAGAAGCTGAGTTAATTTGTGATGAAGATGAAACATTTTGTGAGGAGATAGGAAAAAATGGTCTCAAGTTAATAGAGGAAATTTATAATAAGAAAAAAAGCACTATAAATATACTAACACATTGTAATGCTGGGTGGTTAGCAACGATTAATTGGGGTACAGCTACATCTCCAATATATCATGCACATAAAAAAGGTATTCCAATTCATATTTGGGTAGATGAAACAAGACCTAGAAATCAAGGTGCAAATTTAACTTCATATGAACTTAATGAGGAAGAAATACCAAACACAATTATTGCAGATAATACTGGTGGAATTTTAATGCAAAGAGGACAGGTCGATATGTGTATTGTTGGTACTGATAGAACATTATCTAATGGAGATGTTTGTAATAAAATTGGAACTTATCTTAAAGCACTAGCAGCAAATGATAATAATATTCCATTTTATGTTGCTTTACCTAGCTCAACAATTGATTGGAATTTAAAAAATTCTAAGGATATTCCAATTGAAGAGAGAGATCCCTACGAGCTTTCACATGTAGATGGAATGATAGGAGATAAAAAAGTCGGTGGAATTCAAATTTATCCTAAAAAAAGTAAAGCATTAAATTTAGCTTTCGATGTTACACCAGCAAAATATGTCACAGCTTTAATTACAGAGCGAGGAATATGTGAAGCATCTGAATATGGCCTTAAAAGATTATTTAAATGAAAAATATAAAATCAGAAATAATTAAATTTTCAAAGTTGTTAAATAGCAGAAAATTATCAGCTCTTAGATCTGGCAATATCTCAGTAAGGTTTAAAAAAGGTTTTTTTATTACACCTTCTGGAAAGAAATATTCATCTCTTAAAAACAAAGATATTGTGTATGTAAGTTTAAATGGAAAATTTGATAAAAAATTAGGAATACCATCCTCTGAGTGGAAATTTCATCAAGATATTTATATAAATAAGGAGGAAGCTAATGCAATAGTGCATTCACATTCAACTAATGCCACTGCATTGTCAGTTCATAAAAAAACAATTCCAGCTTTTCATTATATGGTAGCTTTAGCAGGTGGAAATGACATCAAATGTGCAAACTATGCAACCTATGGTACCAGAGAGCTTTCAGTTAATATTTTAAAAGCTTTAAAAAATAGAAAAGCATGTTTGATTTCAAATCACGGTCAAATTGCATATGATGATAATTTACCTAAAGCTTTTGAGTTAGCTGAAGAGGTTGAAAATCTCTCTTTGCAGTATATAACGGCACTCAAGATTGGTAAGCCAAAGATTCTTTCAAATGTCGAAATGAATATAGTAATGGAAAAGGCTAAAAATTATAAGAGAGGATAATTAATGACTAAAGTAGGAGAACATATTACTTTAGATATAATTGGTACAAATAAAGAGTACAACCCTGCTTTCTTTGAAAAATTAGTTTATAAAATTGCAAAAATTGCAAAAGTAACAGTTTTAGAAATTTCAAAATATAAATTTGAACCTCAAGGTTTTACACTTGTAGCACTTCTTGCAGAAAGCCATATAAGTTTTCACACCTTTCCAGAAAAAGGCATAATTAGCTTTGATTTCTTTACTTGTGGAAAAGTTTCACCTTCAGTTGCATTAAAGATTATTAAAGAAGAAATTCAACACACAAATATAATTAAAAAAGAATTCAATAGAGATACAATTGATCTTTATCACGATAACTATAGCTCACCTGGTTTAAACAAAGCATATGTAGTTAATAAAGTTTTAGAAAATTTTAAATCTAAAGTTGGTCAATCTATTGAAATTCTTGATTTGGAACAATTTGGAAAAGCACTCTTTATTGATAACGAAATACAAGTAGCAGAAAGTGATGAGCATCTTTACAGCTCAACATTTGTTAACTCTGGCCTTAAATTGAATCCTAAAAAAGAAAAAGCAGCAATTATTGGTGGGGGTGATGGTGGAGTTGCAAGAGAATGCATTTCACAAAACTTTGGTTTTATAGATTGGTTCGAATTGGATCCCGAGGTAGTTGATGTATGTGATAAACATTTAAGTAAAATAGGAGAAAAGGCTACTGAAAAAAATTCAGTAAAATGTGTATGGGGAGATGCATTTGAAAGCATTAAATCTGTTAAAGATGATACTTACGATCAAATATTTGTTGACTTAAATGATGATCAATTTTGTATAGATCTTGCGGCAAAAAATATGGACTCTTTAGTAAGAATATTAAAACCTAAAGGAGTTATTACAGCGCAGGTTGGGAGCCAAGATAAAAAACCAAAACAGGTTGATAGTTGGTTAAATGTTTTTAATGAAAATTTTGGAAATACGCAACTTTCAAGAGTTTATATCCCAAGTTTTGATTGTGCTTGGAACTTTTCGTCATCAATAAATCATTAATTTTTCTTTTTAAATATCTATATTTGTGAAATAATAAATTTTATTATTTTGGAGGAAAAATGAGTAAATTTAAAACATTAGGATTAGGAATATTAATTTCCTTTTTCTTAACTATATCTTCAAATGCAGACTCTATTAAAATTGGAACAGAGGGAGCTTACCCTCCTTGGAATTCTAAAGATGCTTCTGGAAACCTAATAGGTTTTGAAGTTGAGCTTGCAAATGAACTATGCAAAATCATGAAAGCTGAATGTACTATCGTTGAACAGGATTGGGATGGAATGATTCCAGCTCTATTAATGAGAAAATTTGATGCAATCATGGCAGGTATGTCAATTACTGCAGAAAGACAAAAAACAATTACTTTTTCACAAGGTTACGCTGATGAAGTTGCTTCTCTAGCGGTAATGAAAGGATCTGATCTTGAAGGAATGAATACCCCGGAAGGTATAAATTTATCTTTAGGTGGATCTGATGTAAAAAAAGCTCTTAAAACAATTACAGGTGCATTAGCTGGTAAAACAGTTTGTGTGCAAACAGCTACTATTCACCAAAACTTTTTAGATTCAGGTGATGTAGGAAGTGTAAATGTTAGAACTTATAAAACTCAAGATGAGGTTAACCTTGATTTAGCTTCAGGTAGATGTGATGCTGCACTAGCAGCAGCTGTTGCTTTTACTGATTACGCTGATAAATCAGGTAAACCGGTTGTTCTAGTTGGACCTACTTTTTCAGGTGGTGCATTTGGAAATGGCGTAGGTGTTGGAATTAGACAAGGTGGAGATGATGCTATCGGTAAAAGAGATGCTAAACTTTTAAAAGATTTCAACAAAGCAATTGATAAAGCAAGAAAACAAGGAATTATTAGCAAACTTGCTATTAAACACTTTGGTTTCGACGCTTCTATGTAAATATTTCAGATTTGGCGACTATATAATATAGTCGCCAAAATCTATGGAACTTCTAGCATTTGGTAAAAATGGTTGGGGCGATGAGTTATTTTATGCAACCCTAATGACTTTAGCTGTTTCAATAACAGCTATGTTAATTGGATTTTTCTTTGCACTTATTTTTACTCCTTTAAAGTTATCAAAACATAAATCACTAAATTTAATTGGTAATTTTTACACTACAGTTATAAGAGGCGTTCCAGAATTATTAGTAATTTACCTTTTCTTTTTTGGTGGAAGTGGAGCAATAATGTTTGTTGCCTCTATGTTTGGTTATTATGAATATATTGAAATTAATGCATTTATTACTGGTTCATTTGCAATAGGTATTATTTCAGGCGCATATTCAACTGAAGTTTTTAGAGGAGCCATACAATCAATAGACAAAGGTCAGTTTGAGGCTTCAAAAGTTTTGGGGATAAAAAAACATATTCAGTTTTATAAAATTATCCTTCCTCAAATGTTAAGACTTGCAATTCCAAATCTAAGTAATGTTTGGCAAATTACATTAAAAGATACCTCTTTAATTTCAGTCACAGGGTTAGTTGAAATTATGAGACAATCATATATTGCGGCTGGATCAACTAGAGATCCTTTGTTTTTTTACTCATTTGCTGCAGTTCTTTATTTATTATTAACGTACTTGAGTATGAAACTAATAAACAAATTAGAGATTAAATATAGTAGGGGATTTTAAATGGATTTTGAATTGATGATTGGTAGCTTTCCAAAGTTATTAAGTGCGACTGTAATTACTCTGAAACTTTTGTCATTATCATTATTTTTTGGATTATTTATTGGTTTGCTTTTTGCAATTTTAAGGATGAATAAAAATCCAATTATAAATAAATTTGCATACGGATACTCCTATGTTTTTAGAGGCACACCATTATTAGTTCAAATATTTATTATTTATTTTGGACTTGGACAAATCGAATACTTACGATCTACATTTTTATGGGTGATACTTAAAGAGCCTTATTGGTGTGCAATAATTGCCTTTGCTTTAAATACTGGAGCTTATACGTCAGAAATATTAAGATCAGCTTTTCAAACTATAAAACCTGGATTAATAGAGGCTGGAAAAAGTCTTGGTATTCCTAACAAAGTAATTTTCTATAAAATCCAAATACCGATTGCTATTAAACAATCATTACCTGCTTATGGGAATGAAATTATATTAATGCTTAAAGGAACATCGCTTGCAAGTACAGTAACATTGATGGATATAACAGGTGTCGCAAAATATATAATTTCAACAACTTTTAAACCAATAGAGATATTTATAGTTGCTGGAGGTATATATTTATTTATGACCTTTTGTGTTCATAATTTAATAAAGTTTCTTGAGAAAAAATATGGTTTTCAAACTTAAGTATTAATAACTTGTATATTCTTTGATCTCTTTAATTTTTGAACCTGTGTGATTGTTCATTTCTAATTTTATTTTTGCTCTATCATCGTTTAAAAAATGTACATCTCTAGATAATTTTATAAATTCTTGTCCAAAATCTGAATTTTTTTCACATAATCTTTTATTATCCTCTATCACCCAAAGTTTACTATTAATTTCTTTGAGAGATTTAAATAAACTATCAAGTTTTTCATCAGATTTTACATTCTTATTAAATTGATCTTTAAGAACATCATATTCATCATTTATAAATCTGAGTTTTTCAGGATCTTTAATTTTTTCTTTTTTAATTTCTAAAATTGAAATTTTGTCTAAAAGTTCACCAACAGAGACTTCAACTAGTATTTTATTCATAATTTTTTATACTGTGTTAAGTTGTTACAAATATGTCCAATATATTAATTATTAAACATGGCTCATTAGGCGATATAGCTCAAGCAAGCGGTGTTATTCAAGATATTTCTGAAAATCACAAAGATGATGATGTATTTATTTTAACAACAAAACCCTATTTAGACTTATTTAGAAAAAATCCATATATTAAAGAGCCTATTTTAGACAAGCGATTATCAAGATTTAATCTTTTTTACCTATATTCATTAATGAGAAATTTGAAGAAGTATAATTTTTCAAAAATCTATGATTTACAAAATTCAAATAGAACATCCTTCTATAAAAATATCCTTTTTAAAAATTCTAATAAAGATATTTGGTCATCGTCTTTAACAACTTTGCCAGAGGGTAAAACCAAACAAGAATTTGATAAACTTTCAGTTTTAGATCGATTTAATCATCAAATTAAAACCTCTAATTTAGTTTCAAAACATACCCTTTGCCCTGATTTTTCATGGGCCTGTTCTGATATTATAAACCTTAAAAATGAATATAGTTTAAATAAATATATTTTGTTTTTTCCATTTTGCTCACCACACTTAACCATAAAAAGATGGCCATACTATAATGAGCTTTCAAATAAAATTAGGAATGAATTTAATGATGAATACAAGATAATAATTGCACCCGGACCAGAAGAAATAAAAGAAGCTTCGAATGTAGACGCTAAATGTATCTTAGATAATGGACAATCTTTAAATATTTCTCAATTAGCATCACTAATAAAAGATAGTGCATTTGTAATTTCAAATGATACTGGCCCCGCTCATATAGCTGCCCATTTAGGTGTTAGGGGACTTGCACTATTTGGTCCCCATAAACCTGCAAAACTTGTAAGTATAGAGAGAGAAAAATTTAGAGCAATTCAAGTTGAAGATTTAAATAAATTATCTGCTGATAAGGTATTTGAAAGAATGTTGGGGTTATTAAATTAGCCTAAAAAATTAAGTGTAAATCTTATCCGCTAAACCATAACAAAGAATAGCACTTAAAATAGTTAATACCCCAGGTGCAATTACACCTTCAATTGAGGTTTTTTCAGTATGACCGAGTTTGCTTATTTTAATTGAGTAAAAACCAATTAAGAATGCTGTTAAATTTTGAATAAATATTAGATTAAAAAATCCCCATGTATTTTCAATACCTCCTGGTTTTATAAAAATAATATATAGAGCCATTAAAACTGATCCAAGAAAGATTGATCCAAAAAATCTTGTCATGATAGCTCCGGTTTTGTCCATTGCGTATTGGTCTAAGAAAGATTGAGTAGCAAAAATACATCTATATGCGTAAAAAGCGTAACCAATAAAATGAACAATAAATATAAGTAAATAAATTACCCCATTAAATTTTTCGATCATAAATAAAATTTATAAGATTCGTTTATAGCTTTCAATTATCTTGTCCCAATGAAATTTTTTAGAATTTTCAAAAGCTGCTTTTCCATATTCAAAATATTTATTTTCTTTAAATATTTGATCTATACTTGAATAAATATCATCTAAATTATTACCATCACATATTAAACCAGTTTTTTCATGTACAATTGCATCTGAGGCTCCACCATCTTTTCCTCCAATTGAAGGAACTCCATATTGAGCTGCTTCCACATAAGCTATGCCAAATCCCTCAACTGATTTTTTGTAAATAATAGATGGCATAATAAATACATTAGATTTTGAAATTAATGCATTTTTAAAATCACTTGGAATATCTTTTAAAAATTTTACCTGATCATCTAATTTAAGCTCAATTACAAGTTTTTT
This sequence comes from uncultured Pelagibacteraceae bacterium, assembly GCA_902625715.1. Taxonomy (GTDB): domain Bacteria; phylum Pseudomonadota; class Alphaproteobacteria; order Pelagibacterales; family Pelagibacteraceae; genus Pelagibacter. Next base: position 28,063 of record CACOCP010000008.1, read on the forward strand.
TAAATTTTCTTCTTCATCACCATAACCTATACAAATGTAAACAATATCTGGATAAAGTTCTTTTAGATTTCTGATAGCCATTATTACTTTTTGGTGATTTTTTCGTTTATCATATCTTGAAACAGTAATAAGTCTTTGTTTTTTGCCTTTAAATACTTCATCAGCTTTTTTTAAATCTTTACTTGGTATTTCCTTTACAGGATCAACACCTGGATTAATTACTAAAATTCTGTGTTCTTCAACACCAAGATTGATAGCGAGGTCTTTTGTAAAATTAGAATTTGCTATTACATGATCTACATTATTTAATACTTGTAATACTTTTGTATTTAATCTTGAGCCTTTAGGATGATTAATTTCTTTAGAATGTATTAAACATATCTTTTTTTTATTAGTTTGAATTAGTTCTAAACTCTTCCAATGATCTGCAATTAAACATTGAATATTATTATTTTGTTTTAGATATTCATTGATTAAATTCGACTTCCTATATTTTCTTAGTAACTTAATACCACTTACCCTTTCAATTGAAAATGAAACTGAATTATCAAATTCTTCAAAACCATCTGTATGATCTGCAAAAACTTTTATCAGAAAAAATTTAGATAAAGATCTAGCTAAACCCCACATTAAATTTTGCATTCCACCAACATCAGGTGGAAAAGTTCTCGTTATTATTAAATGCATTAATTATTCAACCACTTAATATTACAACCCATGCTAGGTATCTGATCTGTAGGACCATTTCCTGTTTCAGATATTTGTTTCATTGCTATATACAAATCACTTTCTCCAGATCTTACAGGCTTGAGTTCTTTTAACTCTCTTATTCTTCCTCTGTATTGAAGTTCTAAATTTTCGTTATAACCAAAAAAATCTGGAGTACACACAGCTTCATATTTTTTTGCAACATTTTGTGTGTCATCGATTAAATATGGAAAACTAAAATTATGTTTTTTCGCAAATATGATCATATTTTCAAATGAGTCCTCAGGATAATTGATTTGATCATTGGAACATATTGCAACTGATTTAATTCCATAATTTTCAAGCTTTTTACAATCCTCAGCAATATCCTTGATTACTGCCTTTACATACGGACAATGATTACAAATAAACATAATGAGAGTTCCTTTTTCACCTTTTATTTCATTTAAAGAAACAATTTTGTTTTCAGTTGATTTTAGACGAAAGTCATCAGCTTTTTTCCCAAAATCACATATTGGAGTTTTTGTAAGAGACATATAATATTATATAAATTATGTTTTACGATTTGGAAGATAAAAAACCAAAAAACTCTGGCGAAAATTGGGTTGCACCTAATGCAGTGGTTATTGGAGATGTTACTTTAGAAAAAAATAGCAGTGTATGGTTCAATGCAACTTTAAGAGGAGATATAGAAAATATCTTGATAGGAGAGGGATCTAATGTTCAAGACGGAAGTGTTTTACATACTGACCCAGGTTATCCACTTAAAATTGGAAAAAATGTAACCATTGGACATTTGGTTATGCTTCATGGATGTACAGTAGATGACAATAGTTTAATTGGGATTGGTGCTGTTGTTCTTAACAATGCAAAAATTGGAAAAAACTGTATCATAGGTTCTAAAGCTCTGATAACTGAAAATAAAGAAATTCCAGATTACTCTTTAGTAATGGGATCACCTGGAAAAGTCGTAAGACAAGTATCACCAGAAGAGGCAAAATTAATTACAAAAAACGCAGAAAGATATCAGGATAATTGGAAAAGATACTCTAAGTCAATTTTTTAAAAAATTTTAAGTATTTTATTCTTATAAAACAAACTAAGATTAATTAATGAAAGTTTTTTTTTTATTCATTTTTTTTATATTTAAAATAAATTCAGTATTTGCTGGAACGTCACCATTATGGAGTTTGGGCCCATATTTTAAAGAAGCAAAAATTGTAAAAATTCCATCATATAATTCTGGCCCATTTCCAAATGAATTTATGAGCTTAAAGGATGGTTCATATAAAAATTCCCCAGTTAAAATAGATGCGTTAATTGTATTTCCAGATAAAGGGCAAGGCCCATTTCCAGTATTAGTTTTTAATCATGCAAGCGGTGGATCATGGATGTGGAGCAACAAATGGTTTAAGTTTGACAGATTGATGGCGAGACGGTTGTTAAAAAAAGGGATCGCAGTAGTGTTTGTAGATAATTTTACTGGGAGAAGTGTAATAAGTGCAGATGAAAATCAATCACAAGTAACAACTTTTTCGTTTTATATTGATGCATTTATGACTCTTGAATATTTATCTAAAGATCCAAGAGTAAATATTAAAAAAGTTGGCATTACTGGGTGGTCAAGAGGAGGGATGAATTCTCTTGCAATATCAGAAACAAGAATAAGAGATGCAATTCTAAGTAAAAATTTATACTATGCTGCTTCCTTACCTAGGTCTGTAGAATGTCGTCAATCCGGATTTTTTAGAAACCCTAAACCTATAAAAGAAACAAAAATTTTGATGGTTAATGGTAAAATTGATGATGCTTCGCATGCACACATTTGTGAAGAGTACGGAGAAAAAATGAAATTAAATGGAGCAGACATTAAAGTAATCACTAAGAAAGGATGGGGTCATGGATTTGAAGCTAACTACTCAGCAGAATTTGAAAAAGGACAAGAGGTTTGGCATGGATGTCCAGATTATTATACTGAAGACAATGGAATGCCTAATAAGGACGCAAAAATAGATGACACATGTATTACTTTTGATGGATATCATATTGGAGGAACTAGAAAAGGTGGCAAAAGCTGGGAAAAATTTAGAACAACTTTCTCAAAATTTTTTAAAAAAAATTTATTAAATTAAGGAACTAACCAAGAATTTTCATTTGTTTTGAAATCAAATTTAGCTCGTCTATGACCTTTTGCAGCAAGATATAGCCATTCTATTGATTTAATATAACATTTGATAACAGTAAAGTTTTTATAACCTTCCTCGCTTTGTTCCATTGTATAATCAAAATCTTCTAACTTTGAAATCATACCTGAAGTAGGGTTTTCAGATACAGTTCCAGGAGGACTATCAGTTAAATAACATCTTCGACTAATGTGTTGAGTTTTCTTCCAAGATGCCTCTGACACAGAATTTTGATTATTTATTTCACATTCAACTTTTACTCTTAATTGTATTTTTTCCTCTTTATCATAGAAAAGTAAAGAAGCTTTATTATTGTTTTTAATTATATCTACTTTTGGTGACCTTAAGTCAGTATGAAATTGTAACAAATTATTCTCTCTATCTGACTTTCTTAAAACAACTATTCTTCCCTCGATATCGTCTTTGTGTGAGCACATAAAAACTGGAATTCTAAAAGGCGAACCTCTATTGGTCACTGCATCTTCAAGCATAGACCAATATTTATTTTGTATTTCTGCTAAGTCTTCATAGTATGCTGGTTGCATACTTTATTTTCTAAATCTTTTTATTAAGCTAGAGGTATCCCAACGATTTCCACCCATTTCTTGAACATCGCCATAATATTTATCTACTAGCTCTGTAACAGGTAATAAAGAACCATTATTCTTAGCTTCTTCCATTGCAATTTTTAAATCTTTTCTCATCCAATCAACAGCAAAACCAAAGTCAAATTTATCATCAATCATAGTTTTATATCTATTCTCCATTTGCCACGATTGAGCTGCTCCTTTTGAAATAACTTCAATTACATCTTCCATATTTAAACCAGCTTTCATTCCAAAATTTATACCTTCAGACAATCCTTGAACTAAACCTGCTATACAAATTTGATTAACCATCTTAGCAAGTTGACCAGATCCAGCTTTTCCAAGTAACTTTATTTTTTTACTGTAACAATCAATTTTGTCTTTGGCTTTTTCAAAATCAGATTGATCACCACCAATCATAACAGTGAGTGCACCATTTTCTGCACCAGCCTGACCTCCTGAAACAGGCGCATCTAATGCACCAAAATTATTTTTTTTGGCATAATCATAAATTTCTCTTGCAATTGTTGCAGAGGCAGTTGTGTTATCAATATAAACAGATCCTTCTTTTATAGTTTTAAAAGCACCGTTGTCACCAAATGTCACTTCTCTTAAATCATTGTCATTTCCAACACAGGTAAAAATAAATTCTGCATCCTTTGCAGCTTCAGCTGGCGTTTCAGCCATTTTACCTTTGTAATCTTTGATCCATTTTTCTGCTTTTGATTTAGTTCTATTAAAAACAGTTACATTATGACCGCCTTTTGATATATAACCTGCCATCGGATAACCCATGACACCCAGACCAATAAAAGCAACATTACACGTCATAATTTTCTATGTTTAAAAGCTTAAGTTTAAAAGTAATTATATTTGGATTTATTTTTACATTTTTTTCAAGTTTTGGACAGAGTTTTTTTATTGGTTTATTTAATCTAAGTGTAAGAGATACTCTAAATATTTCCCACGGACAATTTGGATCAATTTATGCAACCGCAACATTATTAAGTAGTTTTTTATTCATTTGGGTAGGAAAAAAAATTGACGATATTAATGTATTAAGATTTGCACTTTATGTAACAATTCTTCTATCTTTTTCATGTTTTTTCTTTTCAAAAATTTCATCAATTATATTTTTATTCATTGCTATATTTTTAATGCGATTTTCAGGTCAAGGGATGATGTCACATACGGCATCAACAACAATCTCAAGATATTTTACTAAATCTAGAGGTAAAGCTTTAAGTATAGGATGGTTTGGTTTATCAGTTGCTGAATTTATTTTACCTGTAACAATAATCTATCTTTTAACAATATATAACTGGCAAAATATTTGGATATTTATTTCATTGTTGGTTTTAGTTTTTCTTCCAATTGCATCTTACTTTTTAATTAAAGAACTTAATTTAGATTCAAGAGAAAATGCTGAAAATAACGAATTTAAGTATAAAGACATCAAACAATGGGCAAGAATAGAAGTTATTAAGGATTATAGATTTTATATTATAAGTGCAAATTTACTTGCTATGCCATGGATTGCCACTGGTGTTTTTGTTTATCAATCATTTATTACATCTTCCAAAGAATGGGGAGAATACGTTATTGCTCAATCTTTTATGGTTTATTCATTACTATCGGTAATTACATTATTAATTTCAGGTATTCTAATTGACAAATTTACTAGCAGAAAATTATTAATTTTTATGAATATACCTTTGCTACTTTCAACATTTGTTATTATTTTCTTTAATACCCCGTTTACTGCCTTTATTTTTTTGGGTTTGATTGGTGTTTCGAATGGATTAGCAAACGTTTTAGGCTCATCCACATGGGCTGAGTTATACGGTGTTAAACACATTGGGTCTATAAAGGCTTTAACAACGGCATTGATGGTTTTTTCAACAGCATTTGGGACAGCATTATTTGGTGTATTAATTGATTTTGGTTTTACGATTGAAAAAATTGCTATTGTTTCCTCAATCTATATATTTTCATCAATAGTTTTGCTTTTTTTTGTAAGAAAAAAACTCAATCCTGAATATATTTAAAAATAGCTTGATTTTTTATAGACCCAGGTATAAATAACCGGCCATGGCTAGAGTAACAGTAGAAGATTGTATTGATAAAGTAGAAAGCCCATATGAATTAGTACTAGTAGCAAAAGAGAGAGCTACTCAACTAAATTCTGGGATAGAACCTACTTTAGAAAGAGACAACGACAAAAATACAGTAATTGCTTTAAGAGAAATTGCCGAAGAAACAATCAAAGTTCCAGATTTAACTGAAGCTGCTGTATATAAATTAAGAAAACATGTAGAACAAGTTGATGATACTGGGGAAGAAGATGAAGATATAGGTGATGATTTTGAAAATTTATATAAAGGCGAGATATCTAAAAGTGGTGTTCCAATATTGCCTTCTAAACGAGCTAGAAAAATCCCAGAAAAAATTCAAGTATCTAAAGATGATTTAGAAGAATTACAAAATTCAACTGAAACACCAATGTCAGATGCTATCGATACAAATGAAGAGAGCGGTGATGCTTCTTTAGAAGAAATGCAAGAGGAAGAAACTCTAGCAAACGATCAAGATCCAAACAATCAAGAATAAAAAAAAGGGCCCTGAAATTAATCAAAGCCCTTTAATTTAACTTTTAATAATTATTAAAGAATTATTTTGGTATCCAGTTTTTCCATTTACCTGGATTAGCGTCTTTCCATTCTTTAACTACTTCTTTAAGATCTCTGTTCTTTTGTTTTACTTCAACTAACATTACAGCTTGATCAGCATTATCAAACTTCATTTTTTTGAAGAATGCCGCCGCTTTAGCATGTTCTGGTTTTGCAAATGTAGCAGGGTTACCATAGTTGAACGTGTAGTCTTTAGCCCAACCAGTTGCAGGCCATGCTGCAGTTCCACAATCTTTCCAGTTATTTGCTTCTGTAAACGAGTCGCAAGTTTTATGAGCAGGAAGTTGAACACCTACCATGTCGTATGCTCCAAAAAACCAATGTGGCTCCCAAAGATATAATAAAAATGGTTCTTTTCTTTCATAAGCAGCAACAGCCTCTGCAATCGCAGCAGCTTCTGTTCCAAGCTCATCAGCTTGGAAATCAATTCCTAAAAGATCTAATCTTTTTTGGTCATGACAGTTCCAACCAGCTACAGGACAACCAATTAGTCTTCCTTTGCCACCAGTTTCGATTGTTGCAAATTTAGCTTTATGTTTATTTAAATCTTTCCAAGTTTTAATTCCTAGACTTTCAGCTGCATATCTTGGGATGTAGTAATCAGAAAGACCAATTATTCCAGTTGTACCTAAAAGTTCGACACTTCCATCACCCTCGTAATTGAACATTGTCTTACCATCATATACAAGTGGTCCTTTCATCATTACCGTGTCTGCTTCGGCATAACTTGGCCAACTTTCGCATGCAAAGTCAATTTCTCCAGCAGCAATTGCTTCCCATAAACCTGTTCCAGATGGGAATACAACTCTTTTGACTTTGTATCCTAGTTCTTCCTCTAACATACTTACAGCAACTTGACATGTAATCTCTCCACCTGTCCAGTCAGCGACTGCTGCAGTCAATCTTTTAGCGTTGGCTTGAGTTAAACCTCCAACTAAAAGAACAAAAGATAATATCAAGGCTGAAATTGTTTTAGATAATTTCATTATTTCTCCTCTATTTAATTAATTAAATTTTCATTTTAGTTCAAAAATTATAGTTATGTAAACTTATAAAATTGAACCATTAATAAGTTATAATGTTAGATTATTTGCTAATTTTAAGCGTAAAAAGTGTGGTCAATTGTTTCAATAACTAAATTATTAAAAAATTTATAACTAAATTTAGGTTCTCTTTGGAATAGATCTATCCAGGCCTTTAACTATTCTTTTATCATGATCAAAAAAAGGTAATTTAACTACATTACAGTCATGAATTTTACCATTAGGTAATTTTAACTTTAACTTTTTACCAGGCCACTCTTTTGGTTCGTGAAATCTTACATATCCAATTCCAAGTTTTAACGTAGGTGAGGGGACACCCGCAGTTATATGACCTACAATATTATCACCTTCCATAACTTTACTTCCTGAGGTAGGAGTATCAGTTGCACAAGTAACTCCAAATAAACATGTACCTTTATTTTTTTTGGATAAGGCTTCCCTTCCAATAAAATCACCTTTATCCATATTTACAAAAAAACCTAAACCAGCTTCAAATGGTGTCATCGTTGTATCTATATCAGTTAAATTTCCAAATATTCCTCCCTCAATTCTTCTTATAGTCATTGCACGAGAGGATGATAGCTCCATCCCGTAAGGTTTCCCACATTCAATAAGATGATCCCAAAGAGCTAAGTGGTCTGTTTTATAACCATCTGAATAAATTTCAAACCCCAGTTCGTTTGTAAATCCAGTTCTTGAAACATATAGATCTTGTCCTCCAAGATTAAAAAAACCTGATCGAAAATAAGGCATGCTTTCATCAATATTTCCTTTTGATGCTTTTTTCATAATATCAATTGATGCAGGACCTTGAATTTGCAGAACTCTTGACTTTGGATCTGATATCTTCACATCAAAATTTTCACTATGTGCTAATAACCAATCTTCAAATGGACCGTCAGCCTGCACATACCAAAATTTATTATCACTAAATTTAAAAATTACTCCATCCATAAAAATTCCACCTTGCGGGGTACACGCTAATGAATAATAACCTCTACCTTCTTTAATAGATGAAATTTTTCTTGTTAATATTTTTTCTAAAAAAGGAATTGCATCTTTACCTGATATCTCTACTGGTTTTTCTGGAACATCAAAAATTAACGCTTTCTGTCTTAGAAGCCAATATTTTTCAATTGCATCTTCTCCTATTGATATTGGAAAATATCTTCCTGCATAAACTCCACGAACCATTTTAGGACTATCTGTTCTTTCAATGTAAGGAGATTCTTCAAATCTTCTTGCACTAATTTTAATAGTTTTGTTAAGATCTGATTCTTCTTGTAGATTTCCCAATTTAATCTCTTTAATTTGTTTTTGCGTTAGATCTTATAATTGAAGGTGGATCAAAGGCAGTTAATTTTGGAAGTTTATCATTATATTTTTCTATCTCAATAAGACAAGAATGTGCAATAGGACCTTGTCCAAGTTTAGATGTACCTTTGTCGGGTGTTAATACATTTGGATTACCGTGCTTACACATACTTTCATCTTCATCAGGATTTTCTGGATCATACCAAGCACCAGTACTCATCTGTACTACTCCTTGCATTATATTATTAGTGATTTTTACTCCAGCTAGGCAGGATCCTCTTTCATTAAACAATTTAACCACATCTCCGTCCCTCAGTTTGCGTTTACTTGCATCAATAGGATTGATTTCAAGAGGCTCTCTCTCGTTTATTTTAAATGACTTACTATACTTTCCATGATCCATTTGACTGTGTAATTTATTTTTAGGTTGATTTGATATTAAGTGAAGAGGATATTTTTTATCAACTTTACCTAGCCACTCACAAGGTTCGAACCACACTGGGTGTCCTGGACAATCATCATAATTAAAATCAGCGACAGTTTTTGAAAAAATTTCAATCTTACCACTTGGTGTATTTAGTGGATTATTTTTTGGATCTTCTCTAAAATCTTTTAACATTATTGTTGGTTCTGATGGATCATTAATTTTAAACCATTTTTGCTCTCTAAATTTTTTATATTTAGGCATTTCAATATTTGCTACCGAAGCCCTTTCAAATGTTTGGTTATAAATCCATTCTTGCCACTCATCTTCACTTCTTCCTTGTGTAAATTTTTCTTCAATACCCATTTTTTTTGCAATATTTTTAAATATTTCAAAATCATTTTTAGATTGTCCATAAGGTTCAATTATTTTATCCATAGATACAACAAATGGATCTCTAGGTGTCATCATTATGTCATTTCTTTCAAGAGGAGTGGTGCAAGGTAGAACAATATCAGATCTTTTTGCAAGTGTATTCCAACACCATTCGTTTGAAATTATTGTATCTGGTTTTTGCCACGCCTTAACAAGTCTATTTAAATCTTGATGATGATGAAAAGGATTTCCACCAGCCCAATAAACAATTTTTGTGTCAGGATAAACGTATGTTTTTCCATTAAAATCAAATTTTTTACCTGGTTGGAGTAGAAGATCACTTATTCTAGCAACTGGTATAAAATTTTCTATTTCATTTTCTGTTTGTGGAAAAGCTGCTCCAGGTAGAACTCTAAATTGACCACCTATAAAATTAGTAGCGCTATAACCAAAGCCAAATCCGCCTCCTGGTAATCCGATTTGACCAATCATTGAAGCAAGCATAATAGCCATCCAAAAAGGTTGTTCGCCATGATCTTGTCTCGTTAATGACCAACTAATGGAAATCATACTTCTTTTTTTTGAAATTTTTATGGCCAGTTCTTTAATTTTAGACACAGAAATATTGCAAATAGCTGAAGCCCATTCAGCATTTTTTTCAACACCATCATTTTTTCCTAAAAGATATGGTAAAAATTTATCAAAACCTTCAGTATATTTTTTTAAAAAGGCAGTATCACTAAGTCCTTCAGAATAAATTGTATGTGCTAAACCTAACATTAAAGCAGTATCTGTATTAGGTCTTGCTGCAATCCATTCACCATTTACTTCACTCATTAAGTCAGATTTCAATGGACTGATATTAATAAATTCTATACCTAAATTTGCTGAATCAATTAGATTTTCTTTTTGATAATGATGTCCTGTGCCACCCTGAGAAATTTGACCATTCTTGATTGGAATTCCACCAAAACACAGAAAAACTTCAGTATTTTTTTTTATTGAGTCCCAACTTGTACAAGTATCCAGGTAAGCGCGATAACTTCCAAGAATATGTGGAACCATCGCTTCTGCAGCAGCGAAACTATAAGTAAATTTTGATCTAGTATATCCACCAACACAATTTAAAAATCTGTGTAATTGACTTTGAGCATGATGAAATCTCCCAGCACTTGCCCATCCATATGAACCACCGAATATAGATGCGTTACCATATTTTTCTTTTACTCTATTAATTTCGTTTGCTACAAGTTCCTCTGCTCTGTCCCAACTTACTTCGACAAATGGTTCAATACCTCTTAGATTATTTTTTGTTCCTGGACCTCCTTCTAACCAACTTTTTCTAACCATTGGCTTATCTATTCGTGTTGGTCCATCAAGAATATCAATTATTCCTGATGCTATGGGAGAAGGATCTTTGTCATATTCCCATCCAATAAGTTCTCTGAGCTTTCCATTTTTAACTTTGGCCCTGTAAGTTCCCCAGTGGTTGCTTGTTAAAGGCAGACCTTTATCTTTGGTCATACTAATTTGCGTCTAAGCCAAGTGCTTGTCTTTGTTTTTTTGTCCAGGCTAAAGTTATCCGATCAATTATTATAGCTAAAAGAACTATTCCTATACCCGCTGCTAAACCTCTTCCGGTATCTGATCTTGCTAAACCATTAAAAACCTCTAAACCTAATCCTTTACCACCAATCAGCGGTGTTACGATCTGCATTGCAAAAGCCATTACAACTGTTTGATTAAAACCTATAACTAAACTTGGAACAGCTAATGGAAACTTAATTTTTTTCAAGGTTTGAAAAAGTGTTCCTCCGAAAGATCTTGATACCTCTGAATATGTGCCTGATACTTGTGTTAATCCTAATGCGGTTAGTCTTATTATTGGTGGTATAGCGTATATGACTGTTGCAAGTACAGCTGAAACTATTCCTCCACCAAAAAACATTAAAACTGGTATCAAATAACAAAAATATGGAAGAGTTTGCATTGCATCTAGCACAACATTTAAAACTTCCTTAAATCTTTGATTATAAGATGCGATAATCCCAAGCGGAACACCTATTGCAAAACACAAAACAACTGAAACTAAAACTGATGAAAGAGTTATCATTGATTGTGGCCAAATTCCACAAGCACCAATAAACAAAAGTAGTAATGCTGTAATAACTGCAAATCTTAAACCAACTGTAAAATAGCCAATCGCAACAAAAACACTCATAGTATACCACCAAGGAATATGTGTTAAGAATGTATCAAGTGGTCTTAGTAAATTTAGATACACAAAAGCTCTTAAGCCCTTTGCAAACGCTATGAAACCAGGATTAACAGTTAATGATTTAACTCCATCTGCAATAGGTTGCCTGATTGATAATTTCCATTCTTCAGGGAATGTCCCAATTGATATTAAGTAGCTGTCAATTAATGAAATTATTAAAAAAACTATAAAAGATGGTATGATATAATATCTTTTACTTAAAAAATCTCTTAAATCCTCAGCAAAGTCTTTATTAAAAAATAAAAAAATATTCCTAAAAACTATAGCAATAAAATTAGTTATATTTGTACAGACTAAATTTACAACAAAATGTAAATACAACAGAGGTTTTTCAATAAATCTTGCGACTTGAAATTTTTCCCAACTTTGTGGCAAAAGATAAAATTCTTGTACATCTGATGGCAGCGTATCTTTTTGCTTTGTTAATGACATGCTAAATCTATCAAACATAATTGCCATAAATAATATACATAAACCACCTTCCATAGCCCAACCAACGTCGAGATTTCTAATTGCTAACCATACTTGACCACCAATACCCTCTGCACCAATAAAGCAAGCCAGAACGACCAAAGCTAGTGCCATCATAATTACCTGATTAATTCCCATCATTATACTTGGTAAGGATAATGGAATTTTTATTTTAAACAGCAATTGCAATTTACTAGATCCAAAAGATGTTGCAGATTCAATTGTATCCTTTGAAACTTGTCTTATGCCTGAATTTGTTAATCTAATTACAGGGGGCATTGCATAAATCATAGTTGCTAAGATCGCGGGGGCACCTCCTATACCAAAAAAGAATAATGCAGGAAATAAATAGACAAATGCAGGCATTACCTGCATTGTATCTAATATAGGTTTCATAAAACCATCAAAGCGATCACTTTGTGAGCACAACACACCAAGAATGACACCGAAAAAAACACACAACAATACTGATAAACCCATGAGAGCAACCGTTTGAAGTGATTCATCCCACATTCCAACAGCACCCCAAAAGTAAATTACAAATAAAGAATACAATCCTAACCTTAGTCCTCCAGCTATTAAGCACGGTAAAAATATTATTGATGCTATTAATAACCAAGGTGAGTCAATTAAGAAATCTTCTAAAAAATAATATCCAGATTTAATATATCCCGCTATAATTTTTGTAACCCATCTATAATTTTTCTTTAAATAGTCCTCTCCATCATTAACCCAAGCCGTAAATGTGAATTCATCAGTCACAACTTTAGGAAGTTTTGACGGTCCCTCGCTTTGATTAGATAAAAAAAGCGCAATTATAAAGACTAATAATATTAATGAATAAGTCAGGATACTCTTTGTGGAGTTAGATTTATTAATAACTACAGTTTGTTCAGAAGACATAAATTGTTTAATTTAAATAAATAATTTTACTTTTAAAGTAAAATATTGTCTATTTCATATTAACTTATTTAATGTCTACAGAACAAAAAATCACTTGCTCGAATATCTGGAAGTTATTTGGTCCTGATGAAAAGAGAATAATCAAAAATTTAGACAAAAATTTATCAATCAAAGAAGTTCAAGAAAAAACAGGACATGTTGTTGCTGTTAAAGATGTAAGTTTTTCAATTGTAAAAGGTGAAACTTTTGTTGTGATGGGTCTTTCAGGAAGTGGTAAATCTACTTTAGTAAGATGTATTTCAAGATTAATAGAGCCAACTTCTGGAACTGTCAGAATGGATGATACAGATGTTACAAAAATGAGTAACAGCGAACTTTTAGATCTTAGAAGAAATAAGATGAGCATGGTCTTTCAACATTTTGGATTATTCCCACATCGGACTGTAATTGAAAATATTGGATATGGATTGGAAATTAGAGGAAGCAAAAAGCAAGATCGAATAGAAAAATCAATGGAAGTTTTAAAAATGGTGGGACTAGAGGGGTGGCATAATAATTACCCAAGAGAATTATCTGGAGGTATGCAGCAAAGAGTAGGTTTAGCTAGGGCGCTTGCTGTAGATCCAGAGATTTTAATTTTTGATGAACCTTTTTCTGCATTAGATCCTTTAATTAGAAGAGAGATGCAGGATGAATTACTTAAAATCCAAGATAAACTACAAAAAACTATGGTTTTTATTACTCACGATTTTCTAGAGGCAATTAAAATGGGAGACCATATAGCAATAATGAAAGATGGAGAAGTTTCACAAGTTGGAACACCAGAAGAAATTGTTGCAAACCCTATCGATCAATATGTTAAGGATTTTTGTGAGGATGTTCCGAAGTATAAAGTTTTGAGCGCTGGAAAAGTTATGAGAAAAGAATGCTGTGATGATACAAAAAAACTTTATTCATCAAAATCCGATTGTATTCCTGATAATTCTAAAATCGAGACCTTGATTGATAAACTTGTGGATACGGATAAAAAATTTCCAGTTATTTGTAATCAAACTGGAGATCTTCTAGGAGAAATTGACCGTTCTATTGTAATGAAATCAATGAAGTCTGCTAGTTAATTTGTTTATTTCCTTTAATACTTTTTTCATTAACTTTGTCCCTCCAAATTATTATCATACCTGCTAATATTATTGCTATTACTCCAGGAAAAAGTTGAGACCAAGGTGCTTCATTAAAAAAAATCCATCCTAATATAAATGATGATGGTATTCCTAAATATTCAAATGATGCCATTTTACTCGCAGTTATTAATCTATAGGAAAAAATAAATAATATGGCAGCACTTCCACCAAGTATTCCTGTTAAAGTCATAAGAAAAAAATCCTGAAAATTTTTTATATCTTGATGACCAGTTGTAACAATAAATAATATTATGCCACCTAAAACATTAAAGATTAAAGTATAGAGTTGAATTTTTGCTGTAGAGTGTCCTTCAGGAATAAATTTTAAAATTATAACTGACATAGCCCATGCTATTGCAGTTAATATTGGAAATATTGAGTAAAAATTAAAAATATCACTTGTTGGCTTCATAATCATTATCACACCAAGAAAGCCAACAAATATTGCCGACCATCTGTAAATTCCAACTTTGTCATTCAAAAAAAAAATAGAGAGAATAACTATAAAAAAAGGTGATGAAAAAGTTAGTGTCATGGCAGTAGCAAATTGAAGGTTAATAACTGATATAAATACGAAAATATTCATAGCTAAAAAACAAATACCTCTCATTAAACTTAGGGATATAAATTTCTTACTAAGATTTTGAAATATCGAAAAATATTCTTTTGTAAATAAAATCAACACAATTAAAGGTATTACTCCAGCTACATTCCTGAATACGGCTAATTGAAAAACACTGTAATCATCCCCTAAAAATTTTATAACTACCATATATAAATCAACACAAAGTATTGCCATTAACATTGTAATTATTGCTAAGTAAGTTTTCTTGATATCTACTTTTTCTGATGAAATATTCATATATAATCTTTATAAGATTTTATAAACCATGGAAATTAAATGCATAGATTTAAACTAGATAAAGATCATATACTATCAAATCAAGATTGGACTTTTCCTACTTTTACTGCATATGGACCTGGAAGATTTAAAGAGATTGGTAAATTTTGTAATAATTTTAATATATCAAATCCCCTAATAGTGACTGATAGTGGAAGTATAAAATTGCCTTTTATTTCTGAATTATCGAATTTGCTTTTAGATGCAAAAGTAAATTCAAATATTTATTCAAATATTTCTCCAAACCCAAGAGATGATGAAATAGACGGAGGATGTAAAAAATTTAAAGAAGGCAATCATGATGCAATAATTGCTATTGGCGGTGGTAGTGCTATGGACGGAGGTAAGGCAATATCATTAACTGTAAATAGCAATATTCCACTATGGGATTTTGAGTTTGAACAAAAGCCAGTTGATTTAAAAGGGAAAAATCCTTTTCCAAAAATTATAACTATACCTACTACAGCTGGAACGGGAGCAGAGACCGAAATAACAGCAATGGTCACACATGTTGAGAAAGGAATGAAGTTTTGTCTATGGCACCCAGATGCAAGACCATGTTTAGCATTAGTAGATCCAGAGCTAACTTTAAAACTACCACCAAACTTAACAGCTTGGACTGGAATTGATGCAATGATACATGCTATTGAAGGCTACAGTGTACCAATGTTTCACCCTTTGTGTGATGGTTCAGCATTAGAAAGTTTATCATTAATTTCAAAATCACTTTATTTGGCAGTTGAGGAACCAGATAATTTACTTGCAAGAGGAGGAATGATTGTTGGTTCATATTTAGGTGGTGTTGCTTTTTTAAAAGGATTAGGATTAGTACATGCAATTTCACACATGGTAGGTGCAGAATATAATACTCACCATGGCTTAACAAATGCTATTATTTTACCTACAGTTATGAATTATAATTTACCTGGCTTAGAAGAAAAAGTTAAAAGGATGTCTGAAGCCATGCAATTTGAAGATCACTCAATAGACGGATTTAAAAATAATCTTAATAAAATGCTTGATAGATTAAAGATACCAAAAGGCTTAAACGAAATAGGAGTTCCAGAAGATTGCTATGAAAGAATTGCAAAGAAATCCATGTTAGACCAAGCCTATGGACAGAACCCAAAAAAAGCAAATTTAGATGAATTAAATGAATTAGTAATAAATAGTATAAAAAAAGCACGTTAGCTTTTATGCTTGATAGCCTTACAGCTGAACAAATTATTAATAAAATTAAACAAAGAAAAGTATCCGTAAAAGAAGTTGTTGAATATTATCTAGATAGGATAGAAAGAATTAATCCTAAACTTAATTCAATTATTCTTCAAAAAGATAGAGATTTAATTTTAAAAGAGGCAACAGAAAAAGATAATTTAAAAAAAATAGATAACATTATTTGCGGTATGCCAATCGCAGTAAAAGACCTTTCTGACGTTGTTGGATATAAAACCACCTATGGTTTCCCAGGATCAAAAAATAACTTTCCAAAAAAAAATTCATTGTATGTGGATAAATTAATTAATAATGGAGCCATTATAATTGGAAAAACTAATACTGCAGAGCTTGGTGTTGGCGGGCATACTATAAATAGGTTATTCGGACCTACATCAAATGTTTATGATTTTTCAAAATCTTCAGGTGGGTCTAGTGGAGGAGCAAGTTCAGCAGTCGCTGCGGATTTACTTCCATTTGCTGATGGAACTGATCAAATGGGATCATGTAGAGGGCCTGCAGCTTATGCAAATATTTATGGTTTTAGACCAACAATTGGTTTAATTGCTGTGGATCGAACAGCCCAAAATATTGATTTACCTATTTTAACTACACCAGGATGTTTTGCAAAAACACCAAACGATTTGTCTATTTTTTTAGACTCAATTGTTGGAAGCAACTCATTAGATAAATTCTCATTTGATTTAAATGACAATTTT
>CACOCP010000009.1 GCA_902625715.1 uncultured Pelagibacteraceae bacterium
TTATGATAAAAAATTCACTCTTTATTTTAAGACTAGAGAAAAGGCTATAATTGCAAAAGGAGAGTATAGAAATTATCTTAATGATTATCCCCAAGACCTTTATATTCATGACCATAAAACTAAGAAAGATTATCCTCTTATCTCTTATGAGTGGTTTCCAAAAAGAGTAAAAAAAATTACAAATAATTTTGAATATCCAATGTTCCCCGAGGACTTTGCATATTATTTGTTAAATGATAATGATACGTTGATACTAGTAAGCGCATCAAAAAATTTTTTCAAAAATCTTGAATTCAGTATTTCAAACAAACATTTGTCTACTGCAAAATCAAACGGAAAATTAGAATTTATTGTTTCAAGTTTTGCAAAAAACTGTGGTTATAGAGATTTGAAAACAAACTTTGAATGTAATATTTATAAGCCACTGATTTCAAAAAACTTAATTACATCTTTTGAGTAAATGCACTCGCGAATTGTTTTGCGTTAAAAACTTGCAAATCATCTTCTTTTTCACCTAAACCAAGTCCGACAATTGGTATTTTATATTTTTTTGAAATTGCAATTAGAATTCCTCCTTTTGCAGTACCATCTAATTTTGTCATTATTAATCCTGAAACTGGAATAATTTTATTAAATTCCTCTAATTGATTAATAATATTTTGACCTGATGTTGCATCCAAAACAAGTATTACCTCGTGCGGTGCGCCCTCAGAACTTTTTTTTACTACACTTCCTATTTTCTTAAACTCTTCCATAAGATTTTTTTTATTCTGTAGTCTTCCAGCAGTATCTATCAAAACTTGATTGATATTATTTTGCTTAGCATATTCAACAGCTTTAAATGCAACTGAGGCTGGATCTGAACCAGCGTTTGATTTTATAATCATAGCCCCAACTCGATTTGACCACTCCTGTAGCTGTTCAATTGCTGCAGCTCTAAAAGTATCACATGCAGAAAATATAACTTTATTATGATTTTCAATAAAAATTTTTCCAATTTTTCCAATCGTTGTGGTTTTGCCTACACCATTAACACCTGAAATTAAAATAATATTCAAATTCTCTTTTTTTTCAAAAAAGTTTTTTTTTTCAAGTGGTTCCATAAGATTGATAATATATTCTTCAAGTATTTTATTAACCTCACTTACAGCATTATTTTTTGGATCAATTTTTTTTTGTGCTATAATTTCTTTTATTTCTGAAGAAGCATCAATTCCCACATCTGAGCTAATTAAGAATTCCTCAATTTCATCTAATGTTTTGTCATCTATTTCTTTTTTAATTATTATTTCTCTTAGACCAGAAGCAATATTATCGGCACTCTTTTTAAATCCAATTTTAAATTTTTCAAAAATTCCCATTAAAGTTTAATTGTTATTTTTTGTATCTCAGAAACAGGACCTTTCATATGTATAAACTTATCTTGATCAATTTTAATTTGTAATCTTCCCAGTTTAAATTCTATTTCAGTGACTGTATTTTGTAATTCATCAATGTTAGCGGCAACAGCAGTTGCACATGCAGCTGTACCACAAGCTTTTGTTAGTCCAGCACCCCTCTCCCAAACTTTTATTTTAATATGTTCGTTATTTATTTTCTGAGCTAATGTAACATTACATTTCTCTGGAAATATTTTATTATTCTCTATTTGTGGACCAATTTTTTTTAAGTCAAATAACTCAATATCATTTACAAAAAAAATTACATGGGGATTACCAACATTAATACCTATACCTCCAGTGATTTTATTATTGTCAAAATCTGAAATAGTTAATTCTAAATTTCTTGTATTCAATTCTTTATTAATCGGGATATCCTTCCAATTTAGTTTTGGTTTTCCTATTATTGTCTCAACCTGTTTACTATCTAAAATTTTAGAATTAAGTATTTGATTATCAACATTTAGACTTATATTTTTATTTTTCTCTTCTTCTGAAATCAAATATGCAACACATCTTGTTCCATTACCACATGCTCCTGATGTACTCCCATCGGAATTATAAAATTGCATTGAAGCATTTGATATAGTGCTATTTTGTATAAAAATTAATTGATCACATCCTAAAAAATTACGATCACAAATTTTTATAATTTGATCCTTAGTAAGACTTACCGATCTTTTTCTTTGATCAATAATGACAAAATCATTACCCAAACCGTCCATTCTAAAAGCATCAAATTCCATAGACTAAATACTTAACTTATTTATTGACTTTTTGAACCTCTATTATAGTTTACCGCAGTTTCCGCAAAATACAGCAATTTGCGGTGTCTTTGGTAACAAAGAGATCGACACCAGTCAGCGAGGGTTCGCCCACTGGTGCGATACCTGCTGTGTAAAATTATGTTTGAAAATTTAACAAATAAATTTGAGGAAATTTTTTCCTCTTTAAAAAAAGCACCTTCTCTTGATGAAAAACAAGTAGATGAAGGATTGCGTGCTATTCGTCTTGCTTTATTAGAAGCCGATGTATCTCTAGATGTTGTAAAAGAATTCATAAACAGGGTTAAACCAAAAGCTCTAGGCAAGGAAATAGTAAGATCAACATCACCTGGGCAAATGGTTGTTAAAATTGTTTATGATGAACTTGTATCATTCTTAGGTGATAAAAATTCAGATATTCTCCTTAATGCTGTTCCACCTGTTCCTATTATGTTGGTGGGATTACAAGGATCAGGAAAAACTACCACCACTGCAAAGCTGGCTAAATTTCTAGAAAAAAATAATAAAAAAAAAGTAATGATGGTTAGTCTTGATGTGTACCGGCCAGCTGCACAAGAACAATTAAAATTACTTGGAGAACAAAATAACATAATCACTTTACCTGTTATAGAAGGTCAATTACCTGCAGATATTTGCAGAAGAGCTTTAAGTGCAGCGAACCTGAATGGCTCCGAGGTAATCCTTTTCGATACAGCAGGAAGAACTCAAATAGATCTTCAAATGATGAGTGAAATTAAACAAATAGAGGGAATTATCAATCCGTCAGAAACTATATTAGTTGCAGATTCTTTAACTGGTCAAGTTGCTGCAAGTGTGGCTAAAGAATTTAAAAATACTGTGAATTTAACAGGTATAGTCCTTACCAGATCGGACGGTGACGGAAGAGGTGGTGCAGCATTAAGTATGAAGTATGTTGCAGATGTTCCAATAAAATTTTTGGGAATTGGAGAGAAAATAGATAATTTTGAAATTTTTTATCCTGATAGAATAGCAAATAGAATTTTAGGAATGGGAGATATCGTTTCTCTTGTTGAAAAAGCTGCTGAGGATATAGATCAAGAAAATTTAAAAAAAACTGAAGAAAAATTAAAAAAAGGTCAATTTTCCTTAGAAGACTATTTATCACAATTACGACAAATGAAGAAAATGGGTGGGATCGAGGGTATCATGTCTTTTCTGCCAGGTGTTTCAAAAATTAAATCTCAAATGGATGAAGCGGGCGTGGATGAAAAAATAATTAATCAAAATGAAGCTGTAATTTTATCTATGACTAAAAAAGAAAGAGAAAATCCAAAGATAATTGATGGATCTAGAAAGAAAAGAATTGCTAATGGCTCTGGAACTGACATTGCCACTATCAATAAATTGTTAAAACAATTTAAAATGATGTCTGAGATGATGAAAAAGATGTCCAAAGGAAATATGAAAGGAATGGCGGATAAAGGAATACCACCTGAACTTTTTAATCAACTTAAATAAAAAAAGGAGAAAAAATGTTAAAAATGAGATTATCAATGGGTGGCACGAAAAAAAGACCTGTTTATAAAATTGTTGTTGCTGACAGTAGATTTCCAAGAGATGGAAGATTTATTGAAAAGTTAGGTTTCTTTAATCCTTTACTTCCAAAGGAAAAGAAAGAAAGAGTAGGACTAGACCAAGAGAGGATTAAATATTGGTTAAGTCAAGGAGCGCAACCAACAACTAGAGTTGCCAGAATACTTGGTGAGAACCAAATAATCGAAATGCCAGCTAATGGAAATAATCCTACAAAAGCAGTTCCTAAAAAAGAACGAAACAAAAAAGATGGTGAAGGAGCAGAAGCAAAAACTGATACAAAATCAGATAATAATGCAGAAGCACCTAAAAAAGATGCCACAAGTGAAACACCAAAAAATGTAGATACTAAGGATGCTCCTAAGGCTGAAGCTGCTCCAGAAGCTCCAAAGGAAGAAGAAAAAAAATAAATGTTTAAGTCTCGAATATTCACTTTGTATCCAGACTATTTTCCAGGCTACCTAGAAAAAGGTTTATTTGGCAAAGCTATGAAAGAAAAGATTTGGAGTTTAGAAATTGTGGATATTAGAAATTATGCTGAGGATAAGCACAAGACAGTTGATGATACTCCATATGGTGGTGGTGATGGTATGATAATGAAAGCAGATGTTTTAGCAAGATCATTGGATAAAAATTTACCACAGAATGAAAAAATAATTTACTTAAGCCCAAAAGGAAAAATTTTTGATCATAATTGTGCAAAAAGATTTTCAGAATTTGAATCAATTAATTTTATATGTGGTCATTTTGAAGGTATTGATCAAAGGATAATTGATAGCAGAAATATAGAGGAAATAAGTATCGGAGACTTTGTTTTATCTGGAGGTGAAACAGCTGTGTTCGTAGTCCTTGATGCAATTTTAAGATTTGTTCCAGGCGTTTTAGGTAATGTGAACTCATCTAAAAATGAAAGTTTCGAAAATGGTCTTTTGGAATATCCTCAATATACTAAACCTCAAATTTTCGAGCAAAAAGGCGTGCCAGAAGTGTTATTATCAGGAGATCATGCCAAAATTAAAGACTGGCGTTTATTACAATCTGAGGCTATAACACGCGACCGAAGACCAGATTTGTGGGAAAAATATAAGAAGACTAAAGAGAACTAAAATGAAAAATATAGAAGAAATCAATCAGTCCATTGTAAAAAAAATTGTTTCAGAGAGAAAACATCCTGATTTTTTTCCAGGAGATATAGTAAAGGTTGGAGTAAGAATTACAGAAGGTAAAAGAGACAGAATTCAATATTTTGAAGGAGTTTGTATTGCAAAAAAAAATAGAGATATAAACTCTTCTTTTACTGTTAGAAAAATTTCATTTGGCGAAGGTGTTGAGAGAACTTTTGCATTGTACAGTCCAATTGTTGATACAATTAAAGTTGTAAGATCTGGCAAAGTAAGAAGAGCAAAACTTTATTATCTAAGGGATAGAACTGGTAAATCGGCAAGAATAGCAGAAAAGATTAAAAAGAAAATTGGAATTGATATTGAGACAAAAATTCAACAAGTTACAGAAGAAAATGTTTTGTCAGCAATAGATGAGAATTCAAAAGAAGTTCCAAAATCTGATGCAAGCTCTGATGCAGTTAAAAAAGGAGTAGTAGCGGAAGCTCCAAAAGAAGAAGTTAAAAAAGAAGCAGTATCAGAAGCTCCAAAAGAAGAAGTTAAAAAAGAGGAGCAAAAACAAGAAAGTCCCACAGAGAAAAAATAATATTTTTCTAAATGTCACAAACTATTTACGATAAAATTTGGGAAGAGCATCTTGTTCATGAACAGGAGGATGGTACATCGTTACTGTTTGTAGATAGACATCTAATTCATGAGGTAACAAGTCCCCAAGCTTTTGAAGGTCTAAGAAGTTCAAAACGAAAAGTAAGACAACCATCACTGACATTAGCAGTTGCAGACCATAATGTGCCAACAACTGATAGATCGGTAGCTATTTCTGATGAGGATTCAAGGATCCAAATAGAAACATTAGAGAAAAATTGTGAAGAGTTTGGAATAAATCTGTTTGGCATGAATGATAAAAGACAAGGGATAGTTCATATTATTGGTCCTGAACAAGGATTTACACAACCTGGAACTATTATTGTATGTGGAGATAGTCATACAGCAACCCATGGCGCGTTTGGAGCTCTTGCTTTTGGAATAGGAACTTCTGAAGTAGAACACGTTTTGGCAACACAAACACTTGTTCAAAAAAAATCTAAAAATTTTAGAATCAATGTAAATGGTTCTTTAACTGTTGGCGTAACATCGAAAGATGTAATTTTACAAATAATTGGAAAAATTGGAACAGCAGGAGGTACAGGTTATGTAATCGAATATGCTGGAAACTTAATCTCCAACTTAAGTGTAGAGCAAAGAATGACAATTTGTAATATGACTATCGAGGGTGGTGCTAGAGCTGGATTGATTCAACCAGATGAGAAAGTATTTAAATATTTGGAGGGTAAACCTATGTCTCCAAAAAATGAAAATTGGGATAAAGCAGTTGAGTATTGGAGTAAATTAAAATCAGACAAGGATGCTGAATTTGATAAGGAAATTAGTTTAGATGGAGCCGACATTAAGCCAATGGTTACCTGGGGTACATCTCCACAAGATGTTGTTGATATAGATGGAGTTGTTCCTGATCCAGAAAAAGAGGACAACGAAGATCGAAAAAATTCTATAAGCAGATCCTTAAAATATATGGGACTTAAACCTTATACTAAGATCACTGATATCAAAATTGATAAAGTTTTTATAGGAAGTTGTACTAATGGAAGAATAGAAGACCTAAGGGAAGCTGCAAAAATATTAAAGAATAAAAAAATTGCGTCACATGTTGATGCGATGATTGTCCCAGGCTCTGGATTAGTAAAAGAACAAGCGGAGCAAGAAGGTCTAGACAAAATTTTTATAAATTCAGGATTTGAATGGAGAGAGCCTGGATGTTCAATGTGTTTAGCCATGAATGCTGACAAATTAAAGCCTGAAGAAAGGTGTGCCTCAACTTCAAATAGGAATTTTGAAGGTAGACAAGGTCGTGGAGGTAGAACACACCTTGTTAGTCCTGCAATGGCAGCCGCAGCAGCAATTTCAGGAAACTTGGATGATGTGAGAAAATATACTAACTAGATGAACAAGTTCAAAACATTAAAAAGTATTCCAGCATATTTACCAATAGTAAATATAGATACAGATATGATAATTCCAAAACAATTTTTAAAAACTATAAAAAGAACCGGATTGGGTAGAAATTTATTCTATGAGATGAGATATGATGAAAATGGAAAATCTATTGAAGATTTTATTTTAAATAAATCTCCATATAATAAATCGAAAATACTGATCGCTGGAAATAATTTTGGTTGTGGATCATCCAGGGAGCACGCTCCATGGGCTTTATTAGATTTTGGAATTACATGTGTAATAAGTACTAGCTATGCTGATATTTTTTATAACAATTGTTTTAAAAATGGTATTTTACCCATTAAAGTAAGTGATGATCAAATCAAAGAACTATCGGAGTATTCAAAAAGACAAGAAGAAATTTCGATCAATTTACCAGAACAAAAAATAATCTTCGGAAATAGTGAAATTAAATTTGAACTTGATGAATTTAAGAAAAAATGCTTAATCGAAGGTTTAGATGATATTGCCCTATCTCTTGCAAAATCAAATAAAATAATTTCATTCGAGGAAAAATTAAAATCTTTAAAACCTTGGATATTTAATGATTAAGATTAAAAAAAGAAAATTCTTGTTACTACCAGGTGATGGAATTGGCCCTGAAGTTATTGGAGAAGTAAAAAAAATAATAAATTGGTTCAATACAAATAAATCATTGGATTTTGAAATTGATGAAGATTTAGCTGGTGGTGCCTCATATGATAAGCACGGTACTCCAATAACAGATGAAGTTTTTTATAAAGCACTTGAGTGCGAAGCTGTTATCCTCGGTGCGGTTGGTGGACCTAAATGGGACAATCTAGAGTTTTCAAAAAAACCTGAAAGAGCTTTACTAAAATTAAGAAAAGAACTGAAACTTTTTGCAAATTTAAGACCTGCAATATGCTTCAAACAATTAGTTGAAGCTTCTACTCTAAAGCCAGAAATAGTTTCTGGTCTAGACATAATGATCGTAAGAGAGTTAACCGGTGGAATTTATTTTGGAGAACCTCGTGGTATTAAACCAATAGATAACGGAGAGAGAAAAGGAATAAATACTCACACATATACAACGAGTGAAATAGAAAGAGTTGCAAAAGTAGCCTTTGATCTTGCTAGAAAACGAAAAAACAAAGTAACGTCATGTGAAAAGTCAAATGTTATGGAGGCAGGATTGCTTTGGAAAGAAGATGTTCAAGCTTTACATGATAGAGAATATAAGGATGTAGAATTAAGTCATATGTTAGCTGATAACTGTGCTATGCAATTACTTAGAAATCCTAAACAATTTGATGTAATTGTAACAGATAATTTGTTTGGTGATATGCTTTCAGATGAAGCGTCGATGTTAACAGGATCTCTTGGATTATTACCTTCAGCATCACTTGGTGCAAAAAATAAAGATGGTGAAATGAGAGCAATGTATGAACCTATTCATGGTTCAGCGCCGGATATCGCTGGTAAAGGTCTTGCAAATCCTATTGCTACTATATTAAGTTTTGCAATGGCATTAAGGTATTCTCTAGATTTAGATAAAGAAGCCGATTTGTTGGAGAAATCAGTTCAGGAAGTATTAGACAAGGGTTTGAGAACAAAAGATATTATGTCTCAAGGCACTAAGGAAGTATCCACCTCACAAATGGGTGATGCAATCATTGCCTGTTTGCAAAATTAAATATTTTAATTTAATTTAATAAAAATTATGACAACTTATTCGGCTCCTATAGATGATATGATGTTTTTATTTGAACATCTAAAAGACAATAAAGAATATAACGAAATAGAAAAAAACAAAGAAGTTACGTCAGATCTAGTAAAAAATATATTAGAAGAGGCTGCGAAAATAAATCAGGAATTAATTTTACCATTAGCAAAAGTTGGCGATGAGAAACCATGCATTTATGAAAATGGAGTTGTTAGAACACCTCCAGGTTATAAAGAAGTTTATTCAAAATTTATAGAAGACGGGTGGGTATCTCTATCTTGTGACCCTGAGTATGGCGGACAAGGAATGCCAAAAACTGTAAGTGCATTTTTTGATGAGATGTTATCCTCGTCTAGCTTATCATTTAAACTTTACAGTGAATTAAGTATTGGAGCTTATAACTGTCTTAAAACTCATGGAACAGAAGAAATTAAAAATAAATATCTTCCTAAAATAGTAGAGGGTAAGTGGAGTGGCACAATGTGTTTAACAGAACCTCAGTGTGGTACAGATTTAGGACTAATAAAAACAAAGGCTGTAAAAAATGGAAACGGTTATAAGATAAGTGGACAAAAAATTTTCATAACCTCAGGTGATCACGATCTAACAGAAAATATAATTCATTTGGTTTTAGCAAGAACACCAGATGCACCAAAAGGTACAAGAGGTATAAGTTTATTTCTAGTTCCTAAGTTTGAGATAAATGAAGATGGCTCAATAGGTTCGAGAAATGGAGTTAATACAGTGTCTATTGAATCTAAAATGGGAATTAAAGGTTCAGCAACTTGTGTACTAAGTTTTGATGATGCAAAAGGTTATATGATTGGTCCCGAAAACAAAGGACTAAATTCAATGTTCACTATGATGAATTTAGAGAGAATTATTGTTGGAATTCAAGGTTTAGGAATTTCAGAAACAGCCTATCAAACTGCCTTGAGTTATGCAAAAGAGAGAAAACAAGGCAAGTCAAATGAAAATAAAAATGGGGATACAGACTTAATAATTCAACACGCTGATATAAGAAGAAGTTTGATGAATATGAAATCGATTATCGAGGGGGAAAGGGCCTTATCATTTTGGATGGCACAACAAATTGATGTGAGTTTAAATCATAACGACCAGAGTGTTAAAAAAAAAGCAGGTGAAATGGTTTCATTAATGACACCAGTTATTAAGTCTTTTTTTACCGACATGGCGATGGATATTACAAATGAGGCTATTCAAATTTTTGGTGGATACGGATACACCAAAGATCAAGGTATAGAACAATTATTTAGAGATAACAGAATTACTCCTATCTACGAAGGCACAAATTCTGTTCAGGCTATTGATTTTGTATTTAGAAAAGTAAGCCAAAAAAATATATTTAATAATTTTTTGTCTTTAATTGACGAAGAAATTAAAATTTGTAAATCAGTTGATACAATCAAAGACAAAACATCAATTTTAGAAAAATTAAAAGATGTCCTAATAGACTTTACCAATTGGATGGACCCAGAAGGCAAGACAGCAAAAGATGACATTAGCGCATCATGCAATGATTATTTGAAATACTTCGGTTATACATCTTTAGCATTTGTTTGGTTAAAAGTTTTAAGAAAAAGTTATGAAAATCACTCAGTTAATAAAGAATTTTATGATGATAAAATAAACACTGGCAATTATTATTTTGACAAAATTATACCTAGGGCTGATAGTCACTACAAATCAGCAATTTCTGGTAGCAAATACACAATGAGTGCTAAGTTTAACTAAGTGAATAAATACAATCAAAATCTTGATAAAAACGAAGCAAATTTTGTTCCACTAACGCCATTAAGTTTTTTAGAAAGAGCAAAGGATATTTATCCTGACTATGTTGGGATAGTTTATGAAGACAGATCATACACTTGGTCTGAAATATATAAAAGATGTATTAAATTTGCGAGCGCGCTAGAAAAAATCGGAATTGGCGAAGGAGATACTGTCTCAGTAATGGCTTGCAACACACCTGAAATTTTCGAGGCTCACTATTCAGTTCCGATGACTGGTGGAATATTAAACACAATTAATATTCGATTAGATGCAAAAACAGTCTCGTATATTTTGGATCATAGTGAAGCAAAAGTATTAATTGTAGACAGGCAATTTCATGCAGTTGTGAATAAAGCTTTAGAAACTGTTAAAAATAAACCTCTCATAATTGATATTCAAGATAATTTTGCTGATCAATCAATCTTAAAAAAAATTGGAGAAAAAGAATACGAAGAATTTTTGAACACTGGTGACGAAAGCTTTCAATGGAAAAGACCTAAAGATGAGTGGCAGGCAATATCGTTAAGTTATACTTCAGGAACTACAGGAAATCCCAAAGGTGTTGTATATCATCATAGAGGCTCATATCTAATGTCTACTGGAAGTGCCGTTGCATGGAATATGCCAGCAAGGCTAAATTTTTTAACGGTTGTCCCAATGTTTCATTGTAATGGTTGGTGTTATCCATGGACAATACCTATGTTAAATGGAAAAACAGTTTGTCTTAGAAACATTGACATAAAAAAAATTTTTGAATTAATCGAAGAGCATAAGATAACACATTTTGGCGGTGCCCCAATTGTATTGAATATGATTACGGGAGCATCTGAGAAAGATCAAAAAAAGTTAGGTCATAAAGTATATGTTTTGACAGCAGGAGCACCACCTCCAAGTATTATATTTAAAAAAATGCAAACACTTGGCTTTGAAGTAATGCATGTATATGGACTCACTGAAACATATGGACACATTTTACAGTGTGCCTGGAATGATCAATGGGATGATTTAGATGAGGATAAGCAAAATGAAATTAAAGCACGTCAAGGTGTTAGATATCCTAACACAGAAGATGTCATGGTTATGGATCCAGAAACATTAGAACCTGTTCCAAAAGATGGAAAAACTATGGGTGAAATAATGATTAAAGGAAATGTTGTTATGAAAGGATATTTTAAAGATAAAGAGGCAACAGACAAAGCTATGGCAGGAGGTTGGTTTCACTCGGGTGACCTAGCGGTTGCACATCCAGACGGTTATATTAAAATTCAAGATAGATCAAAAGATATAATTATTTCTGGAGGTGAAAATATATCTTCAATTGAAATTGAAAATACTTTGGCTAAGCATCCAGCAGTTTCAATTGCTGCAGTTGTTGCAAAGCCTGATGAAAAATGGGGTGAAGTTCCATGTGCATTCATTGAAAAAGTTCAAGATAAAGAAACAAGTGAGAAGGAATTAATTGATTTTTGTAAAGAAACCTTAGCAGGATTTAAAATACCAAAAAAAATTGAATTTTGTGAACTACCAAAAACTTCAACTGGAAAAATTCAAAAATTTGAACTTAGAAAAAAAGCCAAAGAATAATGTTTGATAAATCTTTTAAAATAAGAGAAAAGATCTCTTAATTTAAAAAATGAAAACATTCTCTATAGCTAAATCAAGAAGATTAAGAAGTACTCCTTATACCTCAAGAATAGAAGAACAAGGAGTTACAGCATATACAACATATAACCATATGTTGCTACCAGCCGCATTCGGATCACTTGAAGATTCCTATCATCATTTGAAAGAGTCTGTTCAAGTTTGGGATGTTGCAGGAGAACGACAAGTTGAGATAAATGGGAAAGATTCAGCTAAGCTAGTCCAGCTAATGACATGTAGAGATCTATCAAAATCCAAAGATGGTAGATGTTACTACTGTCCAATTATAGACGACAAAGGCGGAATAATTAATGATCCAGTAGTTTTAAGACTAAGTTCAGATAGATGGTGGCTATCTATAGCGGATTCTGATGTTTTACTTTTTGCTAAAGGACTGGCTATTGGTAACAATTTTTCTGTAAATATTTTTGAACCAGATGTGAATATAATAGCTGTTCAAGGACCAAAATCTTTTAAATTAATGGAAAAAATATTTGGTGAAAAAATTACTCAACTAAAGTTTTTTGGATTTGATTACTATGATTTTAAAGGCACAAAACATTTAATTGCTCGATCAGGCTGGTCTAAGCAAGGTGGATACGAAATATATGTTGAACACACTAAATCTGGATTAGATTTATATGATACTTTGTTTGAGAAAGGTAAAGACCTTGATGTAAAACCAGGCTGTCCTAATTTAATAGAAAGAATTGAGAGTGCACTTTTATCTTATGGAAATGATATTGATATAAATGACAATCCTTTGGAGTGTGGATTTGATAAATTTGTAAATGTGGATAGTGATATTAATTTTTTGGGAAAAGAAAAATTGATAAAAATTAAGTCTGAGGGTGTAAGTAAAAAGTTAATGGGAGTAAAATTAGATTTGAAAAAAATAAATATTACAGAGTCGATAGATATAATAGATGAAAATAATAATCTGATTGGTGAATTAAGATCTGGATGTTATTCACCATATTTTGATCAAGTCATTGGAATAGCTATGCTAAATAAGCCAAATTGGAAAGCTAATCAGGCAATAAAAATAAAAATTAACGATCAAGCTTTTGATGGAAAAGTTTGTGATTTACCTTTTATTTAGTATAAAACTATTCAAAAAATTACCATGGATATTGCAATTGTAGGGGCAACAGGAAACGTAGGTCGTAAAACTCTAGAAGTTTTACAACAAAAGAATTTAAATATTGATAATCTCTATTTAGTTGCATCACCAAACAGCGCTGGAAAACAATTAGAATTCAATGGGAAAAAGTATTCAATAGAAAATCTAGAAACTTATGATTTTTCTAAAGCAAAAATAACTTTCTTTGCAGCAGGCGGAAAAATCTCTGAACAGTATGCAGAAAAGGCTGCAAAACACACAACAGTAATTGATAATTCTAGTTATTTTAGAATGGATCCAGATGTTCCATTAATAGTCCCTCAAGTAAACGCTAAAGATATTCAGAATATGAAAAAAAATATAATTGCTAATCCTAATTGTTCTACAGCACAGTTAGTTTTGGCATTAAAGCCATTGCATGATTTATTTAGAATTAAAAGAGTTATAGTATCTACCTACCAATCGGTTTCGGGAGGAGGCAAAGCCCCAATGGATGAATTGTTACATCAAACTAAAATGTATTTAGAAAACAAAGAAATTAAATCAAAAAATTTTACAAAACAAATTGCATTTAACATAATTCCACACATTGATGACTTTTCAGAAGATGGTTATACAAAAGAGGAATTAAAAATGACCAATGAAACAAAAAAAATTTTAGACACAAGAATTGAACTGTCAGCAACATGTGTGAGAATACCAGTCTTAGTATCTCATTCAGAATCTGTAAATATTGAATTTGAACAAGAATTTTCTTTAGAGAAAATTAAAGATGTTCTAAATAATGCTCCAGGTTGTTCTGTTATAGATAAAAGAGAAAATGGTGGATATGCAACACCAATAGAGGCTGCAGGTAAAAATGAGACTTTTATTTCGAGAATAAGAAATGATAAAACAAAAAAAAATTCATTAAATCTTTGGATTGTCTCAGATAATCTTCTTCGTGGGGCAGCATTAAATTCTGTCGAAATTGCAGAAGTTATTATAAATAATTATTAAAATGGAAAATAATCCTTTATCACCTCATATACAGATTTATAATTGGCATATCTCATCTTTAGTCTCTATATCTCACAGGATAACTGGGATTATTAACTTTTTTACAATAACAATGTCATGCTTATGGGTTAGTTTATTATTACTTGGTGAAACTAATTACGAAATTGTAAAATTATTCCTAAATAGTTTCTTTGGGAAATTTATTTTAATAGGAGTTATTTGGTCCTTCAGTTTTCAAATTTTAAGTGAGATAAGACATTTTTTTATGGATCTCGGATATGGATTTGAAATTAAAATAACCAAAATAACTGGTTTAATAGTTATAATAGGATCATTTCCATTAACTATATTTTTTTATATTTTAGGAAGGTATTTAGTATAATGCGACCTGTAACAAAAAAATGGATAGCCCTTAAATTAAGCTCTTTAATATTAACACCTTTAATGGTCTGGTATGCTATAAATTTAGCAGGCATTTATGATAAACCTTTTATTGATGTTATAAAATTTTACGATTCACAACCCTCAAAAATATTATTTATATGTTTTATACTTTTTGCTTATTTATTTTCATCATTAAGTATTAGCGAGGTATTTGAGGATTATATCTCTAAAGAAAAAATCAAAAATGCCGCAAACAAAGCCTTATATTTATTTGCTATAACATGCCCAATTTTAACAATAATTGTGCTATTTTATTTAGAAATATGAAATCATACGAAATTATAGATCACGAATATGACGTTGTAGTGTTAGGAGCAGGTGGGTCTGGGTTAAGAGCTGCAGTTGGTTTAAGTGAAGCTGGATTAAAAACTGCGTGTATATCAAAAGTTTATCCCACTAGAAGCCATACATCTGCTGCACAAGGAGGAATTTCTGCTGCGCTAGGAAATATGGGAGAGGATGATTGGCGATGGCATATGTATGATACAGTAAAAGGAGCAGACTGGTTAGGTGATCAGGACAGCATAGAATATTTATGTAAAGAGGCGCCAAAAGCTGTCTTGGAACTTGAAAAGTATGGTGTTCCTTTCAGTAGAACTGAAGATGGTAAAATTTATCAAAGGCCCTTCGGAGGAATGACAAAAAATTACGGAAATGGAATTGTTCAAAGAACATGTGCAGCTGCGGATAGAACAGGTCATGCAATATTACATACATTATATGGACAAGCTTTAAAAAGTAATACAGAATTTTTTATTGAATATTTCGCATTAGATCTAATAATGAAGGATGGCCAATGCAAAGGTTTGATAGCATGGAATTTAAATGATGGAACAATACATCGTTTTAGATCTCACATGACTATAATAGCCACTGGTGGATACGGAAAAGTTTATTATTCTGCAACATCTGCACATACATGTACTGGTGATGGAAATGCAATGGTGCTAAGAGCTGGCTTACCACTTCAAGATATGGAATTTGTACAATTCCATCCTACGGGGATATATGGACATGGAACATTAATTTCAGAAGGTGTTAGAGGTGAAGGTGGATATTTAGTTAATTCAAAAGGTGAGAGATTTATGGAGAGATATGCTCCTAACGCTAAAGATCTCGCATCAAGAGATGTAGTTAGCAGGTCAATGTCTATAGAAATTAATGAGGGAAGAGGCGTAGGTAAAGAGCAAGATCATGTTCATCTATATTTAAGTCACCTAGATAAAAAAGTTATAGAGGATAGGTTGCCAGGTATTACAGAGGCTGCAAGGTTGTTTGCTAACGTAGATGTTACCAAAGAACCAATACCTGTTGTGCCTACAGTTCATTATAACATGGGTGGTATTCCAACAAATTATAAAGCTGAAGTGTTAACAGTAAATGGATCTGAAAAGACGGTGCCAGGATTAATGGCAATAGGTGAAGCGGCGTGCGTTTCCGTACATGGAGCAAACAGGTTAGGTTCAAACTCACTTATTGATCTTGTTGTATTTGGGAGAGCAGCAGCAAAAAGAGCTGCTGAGTTAGTAAAACCAGGAACTCCTCATGAAGAAGTTAGCGAAATTGAAACAGAAAAATGCTTAAATAGGTTTGATAAATTAAGACATGCAGACGGAGAAAATGGGACTGCTGAACTAAGGCTCTCGATGCAAAAAACAATGCAATCAAAATGCGCTGTATTTAGAACTGAAAAAAATCTTAAGGAAGGCGTAGACGAAATAAGAAAAACTTACGATGGAATGGACTCCATTTCGGTTAAAGATAAATCGTTGGTATTTAATACTGATTTAGTTGAAACCTTAGAATTTGATAATTTGATTAGACAAGCTATAACAACCGTAGACTCAGCTTACCACAGAAAAGAAAGCAGAGGAGCTCATGCACGTGAGGACTATCCAAAGAGAAATGATGAAAAATTTATGAAACACACCTTATCTTGGTGCGATGGAAAGAATACCAAAATTGAGTACAGAAATGTACATACTTCAACTTTAACTAATGAAGTTCAATATTTTCCTCCTCAAGAAAGAGTGTATTAATGGTTCAAATAAATTTACCTCAAAATTCTAAAATTAATAAAGGTAAATATTTTAAAGATAAAACTGGATCGAAAAACATAAGAAAAGTAAACGTTTATAGATGGGATCCATCAACCAGTGAAAATCCTAGAATTGATACTTACGAAGTTGATATGGATAACTGTCCATCAAAAGTTCTAGATATTTTAAATAAAATTAAAAATGAAATAGATCCAACTTTGGCCTACAGAAGATCTTGCGCACATGGTGTTTGTGGTTCTTGTGCTATGAACATGGGTGGAAAGAATGGTCTTGCCTGCACTAAGTCACATTCAGAGATTAAAGGGGATATTGATATTTATCCATTACCACACCTAAAAGTTAAAAAAGATTTAATTGGTGATTTGAGCGGTTTATATAAACAATACCAATCCATTGAACCATGGTTAAAGAATAATTCGAAAAGTAAAACTACTGAAATTCATCAATCACAAGAAGATAGAGCAAAACTTGATGGCGCATATGAATGTATTATGTGTGCTTGTTGCTCTACATCGTGCCCAAGTTATTGGTGGAATGGTGACAAATATCTTGGCCCAGCAGTTCTTTTACAAGCCTACAGATGGATAATGGATAGTAGAGATGAAGATAGAAAAGAAAGATTACAGAAAGTAGCGGATGAACTAAAACTCTATAGATGTCATACTATTTTAAATTGTACTAGCGCATGTCCAAAAGGTTTAAATCCAGCAAAAGCTATTGCTGAGATAAAAAAAATGCTTGCAACGACTTAATTACTTAATTAAACAATTTTATCAATGAATTTAATCGAACACTATATTGGTGGAAAAATTGTAAAAGGATCATCAAGTAGAAAAGGTAAAGTTTTTAATCCTGCAACTGGCGCTCAAGAATCTGAAGTTTTACTAGCATCTAAATCAGATTTTGATTTAGCTGTACAAAAAGCAAAACAATCATTTGAAAGTTGGTCTAATACGCCTCCTCTTCAAAGGGCGAGAATTATTTTTAAATATAAAGAATTAATAGAAAAAAATTCTGATCTCATAACTAAACTTATAGTTTCTGAACATGGAAAAGTTTATGAGGATGCCAAGGGTTCACTAAACAGAGGTTTAGAAGTTGTTGAATTTGCTTGTGGGATTCCTCAGATGCTAAAAGGTGAATTTACAGAAAATGTTGGAACTAACATTGACAGTTGGTCTATAAGACAACCTTTAGGGGTTTGTGCAGGTATTACCCCTTTTAATTTCCCTGCTATGGTTCCAATGTGGATGTTCCCAATGGCAATAGCGTGTGGAAATACTTTTATTTTAAAACCATCCGAAAAAGACCCATCTTGCTCTATCAAGCTTGCTGAACTATTTTCAGAAGCTGGTTTACCAGATGGAGTTTTAAACGTTGTTAATGGAGATAAAGAAGTTGTAGACGCAATATTAGAAAATAAAGATATAGCAGCAGTTAGTTTTGTAGGTTCAACACCTATAGCAAAATATATTTATGAAACAGCTGCAAAGAATGAAAAACGTGTTCAAGCTTTAGGTGGAGCTAAAAATCATTGTGTTGTAATGCCAGATTGTGACTTAGATCAAGCGGTAAATGGCTTAATGGGAGCAGCTTATGGTTCAGCTGGAGAAAGATGTATGGCACAATCAGTTGCTGTTGCAGTTGGAAATGTTGGAGATAAATTAGTTGAACAATTAGCAAAAAAAGTTGAAGCATTAAAAGTGGGACCAGGAATGGATAAAACTTCAGAAATGGGTCCATTAGTAACTAAAGAACATCTTGAGAAAGTTAAAGGATATGTTGATTTGGGAGTACAAGAAGGTGCAAAATTAGTTGTTGATGGAAGGGATATAAAATTACAAGGATATGAGGAAGGTTATTACATTGGTGGCTGTCTGTTTGATAATGTAAAAAAGGAAATGAGAATTTACAAAGAAGAAATTTTTGGACCTGTATTGTCAGTAGTTAGAGCAAAAAATTTTGACGAGGCTATAAATCTAATAAACGACCATGAGTTTGGAAACGGGACCTGTGTTTATACAAGAGATGGAGATACAGGTAGGACTTTTGCAAATAAAATTAAAGTTGGAATGGTTGGAATTAATATTCCAATACCAGTTCCAGTTGCCTTTCACAGTTTTGGAGGGTGGAAACGTTCATTATTTGGAGATCAGCATATGCATGGCCCAGAAGGCGTTAGATTTTATACAAAATTAAAAACTATAACATCTAGATGGCCTTCAGGAATAAGAATGAATCCTGAATTTGTTATGCCAACAATGAAATAATATGAGCAAAATATCATTAATAGGAGCGGGACAAATTGGTGGAACTTTAGCCCATTTAATTGGTCTTAAAGAATTAGCACATCAAGTTGTACTTTTTGATGTGGCTAGTGGTATTGCAAAAGGAAAAGCACTTGATATTGCACAATCTTCGTCAGTAGATGGATTTAATGTAAAATTTTCAGGAACAGATAATTATGAAGATATTAAAGATTCAGATGTAATTATTATTACAGCAGGAGTTCCTCGAAAACCAGGAATGAGTAGAGATGATCTTCTAGGAATTAATCTAAAAATAATAAAACAAGTTGCAGAAGGAATTAAAAAATATTCACCTAATGCTTTTGTAATATGTATTACTAATCCTTTGGATGTAATGGTTATGGCATTTCAAAAATACTCAGGATTACCAACAAACAAAGTTGTTGGTATGGCTGGTATTTTGGATAGTTCAAGATTTAAATTATTTTTGTCTTTAGAACTGAATGTTCCAGTTAAAGAAATTCATGCAATGGTAATGGGAGGTCATGGAGATACGATGGTCCCTTTACCAAGATTTACAAAAATCTCAGGAAAACCGCTTAATGAATTAGTTAAACTGGGAAAAATATCAGAGGAGAGACTAGAAAGTATTAATCAAAGGACTAGAGACGGTGGAGCTGAAATTGTAAAATACCTAGAAAAGGGCTCTGCTTTTTATGCACCAGCTGCTTCTGGTGTTGAGATGGCAAAAGCATTCATGAATAATGAGAATAAAGTTTTACCATGTGCTGCATATCTGAAAGGAGAATATGGAGTGAACGGTATCTATGCAGGTGTACCAGTTGTAATTAATAATAAAGGAATAGACAAAATTGAAGTTATTGAGTTAGATCAAAAAGAAAAAGAACAATTTGATAACTCAATTGAGGCTGTAAAAAAACTATGGGATGCTGCATCTGCAATTGATCCAGATTTAAAGAAGTAGGTCATGAATATACATGAGCATCAGGCAAAAGAAGTTCTAAAGAAATATGGCGCAAATGTTCCAAACGGTTATTTTGCTTTAAACGTAAAAGATCTAGTTGAGAAAGCAAAAAATTTAAATACTGAAAAATACGTTTTAAAAGCACAAATCCATGCAGGAGGAAGAGGAAAAGGTGGAGGCGTAAAAATTGTAAACAATTTAGAAGATTTAGAAAAAGAAGCATCAAAACTTTTAGGGAAAAATTTAGTCACTCATCAAACTGGACCTAGTGGAAGAGAGGTAAAAAGATTATATGTTGAAGAGTCTTCTAATATTGAAAGAGAATTTTATTTATCATGTTTAGTTGATAGAGCAAGCTCGAAGATAGCATTTATATCCAGTGATCAAGGCGGAATGGACATAGAAAAAGTTGCTGTAGATACACCTGAAAAAATTATTACTACTAAAATTGATTTAATGAATGAAATTTTAGATGATGACTGTGAAAAAATTATAAATATTTTTGATCTGAAAAATAAAGCTAAGACAGAGGCAATTCATCTAATTAAATCGATATATAGAATGTTTATAGATACGGATGCAAATTTAGTTGAAATCAACCCATTAATACTTACTAAAACTAATTCTGTTGTTTGTTTAGATGCAAAAATGAACTTTGATAGTAACGCACTATTTAGACAATCAGAAATTTTAAAGTTCAGAGATATCAATGAAGAAAATGAAACAGAAATAGAGGCAAGTAAACATGATCTTGCTTATATCAAACTATATGGAAGTATAGGCTGCATGGTCAATGGAGCTGGTCTTGCTATGGCTACCATGGACATAATTAAACTCTATGGTGAAGAACCAGCAAATTTCTTAGATGTTGGAGGAGGAGCCTCTAAAGAAAAAGTCTCAGCTGCATTTAAGTTAATTCTATCTGATGCCAATGTTAAAGGAATATTGATTAATATATTTGGAGGCATAATGAGATGTGATGTTCTTGCTGAAGGGGTAGTTGATGCTGCTAAAGAAATAAATATTTCAGTTCCATTAGTAGTAAGATTAGCAGGCACAAATTTCAAAGAGGGAAAAGAAATTTTAAAGAAGTCAGGTTTAAAAATAATTTCAGCTGAAAATTTAGATGATGCTGCAAAAAATATAGTCGAGGCGATAAGATAATTTGTGTCTATTTTAGTTAACAAAAATACAAAAGTTATTTGCCAAGGTTTTACTGGTGCAAATGGAACCTTTCACTCTGAACAAGCTATAAAATATGGAACAAATATAGTTGGAGGTGTTACTCCAAAAAAAGGAGGTCAAACTCATCTTGAAAGACCTGTTTTCAATACTGTTAAAGAGGCAAAAGATAAAACTGGTGCTAATGCTTCAATGATTTATGTGCCAGCAAAATTTGCTTCATCAGCAATTATAGAGGCAATTGATGCATCTATAGAATTAATTGTTTGTGTAACGGAGGGAATACCTGTCCTTGACATGTTAAGAGTAAAACAGCATTTAAAAAAATCTAAATCAAGATTAATTGGACCTAACTGCCCAGGTATCATCACGCCAGATGAATGCAAGATAGGAATTATGCCTGGAAATATTCATAAAAAAGGGTCAGTTGGTATTGTTTCGCGATCAGGAACATTAACTTACGAAGCTGTTGCTCAAACAACTGAAAATGGGTTAGGGCAAACTACTTGTATAGGTATTGGTGGGGATCCTATAAATGGAACAAATTTTATTGATTGCTTAGATCTTTTTTTGAATGATGAGGATACAAAATCAATCTTAATGATAGGTGAAATAGGAGGAACAGCAGAAGAAGAAGCTGCTGACTTTGTAAAAAATCATAATATAAAAAAACCAATTGTTGGATTTGTAGCGGGTTTAACAGCACCTCCTGGTAGAAGAATGGGGCATGCTGGTGCAATAATTTCTGGTGGTAAAGGTGGCGCAGAAGATAAAATAAAAAAAATGGAAGAATGTGGGATTACAATTGCAAAATCTCCTTCTGAGATAGGGAAAACTCTTTTTAATAAATTGTCTAGTTGATAATATTTTTTTAGTAATATAGCTTAATGATATAGACAAATGTCATCTTCAAAAAACTTAGAGTATAAAAAAACATCATTCTTAAATAGGACAAATAGCGCATTTATAGAGGAGATGTATGTAAGATTTTTGAACCAAGATCCAAATCTTGCAGATAGTTGGAAAGATTATTTTGAAGGTATTCAGGATGAAACAGACGTTATTTTAAATGATATTAATGGACCATCATGGAAACCTGAAGGGGTAAGAATAAATTCCAATAGTATAGAAAAAATAATAGAAAAAAATGGCAATGAACTCAAAGATGTATCTGATAAATTTAATTTTCAAGTAGTTGCAAATTCCAACAAAGAATCCATAAGTGCTGTAGCACTCATAAGAGCTTATAGGCTAAGAGGACATCTACTTGCAAAGTTAGATCCTCTAGAAATGATGACGACAGAATATTTAGACGAGTTACATCCTGAATATTATGGTTTTGATAAGAAAAACTACGATAAAAAAATTGAACTTAATGGTGTAATAAATAGGGAGAAAGCAAGTGTAAGAGAGATACTTCAATTCTTAAAGAAAACTTACTGTGGCCCAGTCGGTTATGAGTTCATGCATATCTCCAATCCAACTGAAAGAAAATGGTTTAGAGACAGAGTTGAAAAAGACGAGAATGCATTAAAATTTACTAGCAATGGAAAAGATGCAATTTTAAATAAACTTATTCAGGCTGAAGGTTTTGAAAAGTTTTTACATACAAAATATGTTGGAACCAAAAGATTTGGCTTAGATGGTGCGGAAAGTTTGATACCTGCATTAGAGCAGATCATAAAAATTGGAGGACAGTTTAAAATTAAAGAAGTTAAAATAGGCATGTCTCATAGAGGTCGATTAAACGTATTAGCAAACGTTTTACAAAAATCTTACAAAAGAATTTTTAACGAGTTTGCCGGAGAAATAAGTGGTAATACTAAAGATAGTGCTGGAGATGTGAAATATCATTTGGGAGCTTCCTCAAACAGAGAATTTGATGGAAATTCGGTACATGTCAGTCTTACAGATAATCCATCTCATTTAGAGGCTGTAAATCCAGTAGTTTTAGGACAAACACGAGCAAAGCAATTTTTTCATGGCGATAAAGAAAGAAATAAAGTTATACCTATTCTTATACATGGTGATGCTGCGTTTGCTGGCCAAGGTGTTGTATCTGAGTGTTTTGCAATGTCAGGGCTACCTGGTCATAACACCGGAGGGACAATTCATATAATTGTAAACAACCAAATAGGATTTACTACAAGCCCAAGATTTGCACGTTCATCACCATATCCATCTGATGTTGGAAAAATGGTAGATGCACCAATAATTCATGCCAATGGAGATAATCCCGAAGCTGTAGTTTACGCGACAAGAGTAGCAACAGAGTTTAGATTAAAATTTAACAGAGATGTGGTTATTGATCTAATTTGTTATAGAAGATTTGGTCATAACGAAGGAGATGAACCATCTTTTACCCAGCCTTTAATGTATAAGAAAATAAGATCACACCCGTCTACGGCAAATATTTATGGAGAAAAACTAGTAAATGAAAATCTTTTCTCTAAAGATCAACTAAATTTAAAAATTCAAGAGTTTAAAAATTTATTAGACGATCAATTTAAAACTGCAAAAGACTATAAACCGAAAATAGAATGGTTTGAGGGAACATGGTCTAGATACAAACCAGAAAAAGGAAAAGATAGACGAGGTGTTACTGGAGCTGATATTAAAATTTTAAAAGAAATTTCAAATAAAATTAATATTGTTCCACAAGAAAAAAATATCCATAAAACAATTATTAAAATTCTCGACTCAAGAAGACAAACAGTTGAGCAAGGTTATGGAATTGACTGGTCTACAGCAGAGGCTTTAGCTTTTGGTTCTTTAATGGAGGAGGGATACCCAGTTAGATTAGTTGGCCAAGATTCAGGAAGAGGGACTTTTAGTCAAAGACACTCCGTTCTAAGAAATCAAATTGATAACTCTAGATATATTCCTTTGAACAATATATCAAAATATCAAAAAAATTTTGAAGTTGTTGATAGTTTTTTATCAGAACTCGCAGTCCTAGGATTTGAGTATGGATATAGTTTAGTTGAACCAAATACTCTTACTTTGTGGGAAGCACAGTTTGGAGATTTTGCTAATGGTGCTCAAGTAATTATTGACCAATTTATTGCATCTGGAGAAAGGAAATGGAATAGAGCCTCAGGTTTAGTAATGCTGCTACCCCATGGATATGAAGGTCAAGGTCCAGAGCATTCTTCTGCAAGATTGGAGAGATATCTACAATTATGTGCAAATGATAATCTCCAAATTATGAATTGCACTACTCCAGCTAACTATTTTCATGCATTGAGAAGACAAATGCATAGAGACTTTAGAAAGCCTTTAATTATGATGACGCCAAAGTCTTTATTAAGAAATAAATTATGCGTATCAAATATAGAGGATTTTAGTAAAGAAAATACTTTTCACAGAGTACTCTGGGATCATGCTTTAGATCCTAAAGCCAAGGGTTTTTTAAAATTAAAAGATAAATCAAAGATAAGAAAAGTTATTATGTGCTCTGGCAAAGTTTACTTTGATTTATTGGCAGCAAGAGAAAAACTTAAAGTTGATGACGTTGCATTGTATAGAATTGAACAATTATACCCATTTCCTGCAAAAGCTCTTGTAAAAGAACTTAGACCATTTGCAAATAATTCAAATTTTTTTTGGTGCCAAGAGGAACCAAAAAATATGGGCGCATGGTTCTCAGTAAGAGATTATATACAATGGACATTAGAAACTATTAAGGCTAAAAATAGTAAAATTTCTTATATAGGAAGAAATCCTGATGCTTCACCTGCAACAGGTTACGCAAAAAGACATCTTTCAGAACAACAAGAAATTATTAATAAAGTATTTGAATAAATGAGTGAAAAAATTCTAGTCCCTGTGCTTGGAGAGAGTATTACTGAGGCAACAGTATCCAAGTGGTTAAAGAAACAGGGCGACAGTGTCATTGCAGATGAAGCTGTAGTTGAACTTGAAACTGATAAAGTAAATTTAGAAGTACCAGCATCAACACATGGTTTTATTGCAGAGATTAATGCAAACGAAGGAGATACAGTTGAGGTAGGAGCGGTTTTAGGAGTGATTTCAGAGACTGCAAATAAAATAGATGATAAACCTTCGAACCAAGTTATAGAAGATCAAAAAGATCAAGTGGAGGAGAACCCTAAAATATTTGAGACTAAAGTCGAACCAGCTTTAAAAATTGAGGAAAAAGATAATGTAATTAGCTTAGATGTAGAAAAAAAACAAAAAATATTAGAAACCTCAGATGAAGAACAGCCATTTGTTTTAACGGATGAAGTATTAGAGCCAAATGTAGAAGAAACAAAAATAAATCCAATATTATCACCTGCTGTTAGAAAAATGGTTGCAGAAAAAAAAATTGATTTAGAGCAAGTCAAACCTACAGGAAAAGATGGCAGAATATTAAAAGGCGACTTAATTAGTATGATGGGCGCCAATCCTCAACCAAACCAAAGAAAAATTAAATTTGGTGAAGAGGAAAGAATTAAAATGTCTAGGTTAAGACAAACTATTGCAAAAAGACTAAAGGAAGCTCAAGAAAACGCAGCAATGTTAACCACTTTTAATGAGGTTGATATGTCAGGCATAATGTCGATGCGAAAAGAAAATCAAGAGGATTTTCAGGCAAGATATGGAATTAAACTTGGATTTATGTCC
The DNA here is from genome assembly GCA_902625715.1 of uncultured Pelagibacteraceae bacterium. GTDB lineage: Bacteria > Pseudomonadota > Alphaproteobacteria > Pelagibacterales > Pelagibacteraceae > Pelagibacter. The sequence goes on from CACOCP010000009.1 coordinate 25,745, forward strand.
TTTTTTGTAAAAGCTTGCGTAGTTGGGTTAAAATTATTTCCAGCAATAAATGCAGAAATTGAGGGACAGGAAATAATATATAAAAATTACTATAATATTAGCTTTGCTGTTGGAACTGAGAAAGGTTTAGTAGTACCAGTTTTAAAAAATGCTGACGAAATGTCTTTTGCTGATATAGAGAAAGAAATTAAAAATCTGTCAGAAAAAGCAAAAAATAATTCTTTAGTTATTGAGGATTTACAAGGCGGTACATTCACAATCAGCAACGGGGGAGTGTATGGATCGATGTTGTCAACCCCGATTTTAAATCCTCCTCAGTCAGGTGTATTAGGAATGCACAACATTGTTGACAGACCTATTGTTCAAGACAATGAAATTAAAGTAAAACCAATAATGTATCTTGCACTTTCATATGACCATAGGATTATAGATGGAAAAGACTCAGTTTCTTTTTTAAAAACAGTTAAAGAAAACCTTGAAGATCCAAGGAGATTATTTTTAAATATTTAAATGTCAGAAAAATTTGATGTTACAGTAATTGGTGGTGGCCCTGGTGGGTATGTCTGCGCAATAAGACTATCGCAACTAGGTTTAAAAACTGCATGTATTGAATCCAGAGGATCACTTGGTGGAACCTGCTTAAATGTAGGGTGTATTCCATCAAAAAGCTTATTGAATTTGTCTGAAAATTTTCATAAGGCAAAAAACTTTGAAAAAATTGGTATCGAAACTGGTGAAATTAAATTGAACCTTGGAAAGATGATGAAAAATAAAGAAAAGGCTGTAACTGTTTTAACAAAGGGAATAGAATTTTTGTTCAAAAAAAATAAGGTTTCTTATTTCAAAGGCAAGGGATCATTTAAGAGCTCAAATGAAATAGTAGTTTCTGGGGAAGGAAAAGAAACAGTCATTGAGACTGAAAAAGTAATAATTAGTACAGGCTCAGAACCTGTATCAATACCTGGAATGGAATTTGATGAGGAAAAAATAATCTCGTCTACTGGAGCATTATCCTTGGAAAAATTACCAAAAAAAATGGTTGTAGTTGGCGGAGGATATATTGGTTTGGAAATGGGTTCAGTTTGGTCAAGACTTGGAACAGATGTAGAAGTTGTTGAATTTCTAGATCATATTACACCTGGTATGGATCGTGAAATATCAAGTGAATTCATGAAGATACTTAAAAAACAAGGAATAAAATTTAAATTAAATACCAAGGTTGAAAAAATTTCAAAAAATGAAAATGGAGTTACCTTAGAAGTAATTGATAAAGAAAATAAGAAAAACAATATAGAAGCTGATGTTGTTCTTATTTCAGTTGGAAGACGACCATACACAACTGGTTTAAAATTAGAAAATGTAGGAGTTAAAATTGATGAAAAAGGAAAGGTAAAAGTAAATAACAATTTTGAAACAAATATTAAAAACATATTTGCTATTGGAGATGTTATTGATGGTCCTATGTTAGCTCACAAAGCAGAAGAGGAAGGAATTGCAGTTGCAGAATTTATTGCTGGTCAATCAGGACATGTTAATTACGAGATTATACCTGGTGTAATTTATACCTCTCCAGAAGTTGCTTCAGTAGGAAAAACTGAGGAACAATTAAATGAAAAAAAAATTAATTATAAAGTTGGAAAATTTCCTTTTATGGCAAATTCAAGAGCAAAAGCAATAGATGAGCCTGAAGGTTTTGTAAAAATACTTGCTGATGCAACTTCTGATAAAGTTTTAGGAGTACATATTATAGGCCCTCACGCTGGAGAAATGATTGCTGAAATGGCTATCGCAATGGAGTTTGGTGCAAGTTCAGAGGATATAGCGAGAACTTGCCATGCGCACCCAACATTTTCAGAGGCAATAAAAGAAGCGGCTTTATCTGTAGAAAAAAGACAGATTCACTCTTAATATATTTCATAATATCAATTATGAAATATCCGATTCTATTACCTAATATTTTTGATTATCCATTTACTTATGAAAGTGAAAGCAAATTAAATATAGGTGACTATGTAAATGTACCTTTTGGCTCAAAAACAATAACAGGCGTTGTATGGGATAAATTTGAGGAAAAAAATAATAAAAATTTTAAAATTAAATCAATTAAAGAAAGATTAAATATTCTATCCTTAAAAAAACAAACCATAAATTTTTTAAATTGGTTTTCTTATTATAACCTTATTCCACTTGGTATGACCCTCAGGCTTCACTTTCTAAGTGGAAAAGCTATAGAAATGCAAAAAAAAGAAGAATATCAAAAATATTCTAAAAAGTTTGGTAAACACCAATTTAATTTATCTAATGAGCAAATAAAAGCCTATAAAGAAATAATAAAAAAAGATGACAAATTTAGAGTACACTTACTACAAGGCACCACTGGCTCAGGAAAGACAATTGTTTATTTTAATTCAATAAAAAAAATTCTTGATCAGGGAAAACAATCTTTAATTTTATTACCAGAAATTGGTCTCACGGGGGAATTTGAAAAGAAATTTAAGAATTTTTTTGGTTTTGAGGCAGCTATTTGGCACTCAAAAATAACTCCAAAAATGAAAAAAATTATTTGGAGTGGATTAGCGTCAGGACTAATAAAAGCAGTTATTGGTGCAAGATCATCATTATTTTTGCCTTTTAAAAACTTGGGATTGATCACTGTGGATGAGGAACATGATCAATCTTATAAACAAGATGAGGGTGTTATTTATAATGCTCGAGATATGGCGATTGCTCGTGCCAGTAATGAAAATATACCTATTAATCTAGTAACAGCAGTTCCATCTATAGAAACATATGCAAATGTTAAAAATGAAAAATATTATCATTCAAGGTTGATAAAAAGATATAAGGATGCAAAATTACCCAACCATCACATTATAGATCTCAACCAACACAAACTTGCAAAAAAGTCGTTTATTTCATCGAAAACTTTAGAAAAAATAAACGAACATCTTCTAAAAGGTGATCAAATACTTTTCTTTATTAATAGAAGAGGTTTTGCTCCGTACGTTTTGTGTAAAAAATGTTTGAATGTATTTTCATGCCCAAATTGTTCAATCAATCTTGTTTATCATAAAAATAATAAAAAACTTCTCTGCCATTATTGTGGTTTCAGTTCTAACTTGAATAGAAAATGTAAAAAACAAGATAACTGTGAATTTATTTTTAGTGGGCCAGGTGTTGAAAAAATTGCCGAGGAGGTAGAAATATTATTTCCAGACAAAAAAATAAATATTTTTTCAAGTGATACAATGAATAAAGCTTCAGGAAAAAAAATTTTAGATGAAATTATTTCTGGAGAAATTAATATACTTATCGGAACCCAATTAATTTCAAAAGGTTTTCATTTTCCTAATTTAAATTGTATTGTTGTATTAGATATTGATTTAACTTCACAAGGACACGATTTAAGAAGTGCAGAGAAGAATTTACAATTATATCATCAACTTTCTGGTCGAGCAGGTCGAGCAGGCAAGCCTGCAAATATTTATTTTCAAACCTTAAATTTAAAAACTGAAGTAATTGATCAAATAACTCATCAAGATCCATTTAAGTTTTTAGATCATGAATTAGAACTTCGTAAACAAAACAACCTCCCACCTTTTGAAAGATTTGTCTCATTAATTTTATCTTCAGAAGATGAAAAATTATTATATGATGAAGCTTTCAAATTTAAGAATAAACTTGTCAGTAAAATTAGTGAAAAAATTCTTGGCCCTGTTAATGCGCCTGTGTTTAGAATTAAGAGAAAGTTTAGAAGTAGGCTTTTAATAAGAGCGAAGAAAAACAGCAACATTCAAAAAAAACTCAAAATGATCTTAAAAGAAATTAAATTTTCCAAAGGAATGAAACTAACAGTTGATGTTGACCCTGTAAGCTTCAATTAGTCCACTAAATACTGACATTTTTTAAAATCTGAGTCTTGAAGACTGATAATTGGTGTGTTAATTAATCGAAATTTTATAAAAAACATCTTCATATTTGAGAACTAAATTGACTAAAACTAATACTTCAGTGACATCAAATAATAGCTACTCTCAAGCTTTGTATGAGTTAGCATCTGAAAACAATGTTCTTTTAGAGATAGAAGAGCAAACCGCAGCTTTATTGAAATTAATAAAAACAAGTTCAGATTTTAGGGATTTGATTAAAAATCCAACAACAAAAAGTGATGATCTAATTAAGATAATGGATGAGATTGCAAATCAAAATAAATTTAATGGATTGTTAAAAAGATCTATCAGTTTTTTAATTAAAAAGAGAAGATTCTTTTACATTGAAAAAATATTTAACGATTATTTAGACGTATGTTCAAGATCTAGAGGAGAAATTAAAGCAGAACTTTTAGCTGCTAAAGAATTAAATAAAAATGATATAGATAAAGTTAAAAACGAGTTAGCTGAAAATTTTGGCTCAAATATAAAATTAAACTATAAACATGATCCAAGTTTAATTGGTGGGTTGGTTATTAAAGTAGGTAGTACTATGGTTGATACCTCCATTAAAAATAAATTACATCAAATACAAAAGCAAATGATAGAGGCATAAATGGAAATAAATCCTTCAGAAGTAACTAAGATTTTAAAAGAACAAATTAAACAATTTGGAGACAAAGCTGAAGTTTCGGAAGTTGGACAAGTATTATCTGTAGGCGATGGTATTGCAAGAATTTACGGTCTAGATAATGTTCAAGCTGGAGAGATGGTTGAGTTTTCTGATGGATCAAAGGGTATGGCACTAAACCTTGAAAGCGAAAATGTGGGTGTTGTAATTTTTGGTGATGATAGAGCCGTTAAAGAAGGCGATACAGTCAAAAGAACAGGAGCTATTGTTGATACTCCAGTTGGAAAAGAACTTCTAGGAAGAGTCGTTGATGGTTTAGGAAACCCGATAGATGGCAAAGGTGCTCTAGATAAAGGTATTAAGAAAAGTAGGGTTGAGGTAAAGGCGCCGGGAATTATTCCAAGAAAATCTGTTAGTGAACCTATGCAAACAGGTTTAAAATCAATTGACAGTTTGGTTCCAATTGGAAGAGGTCAAAGAGAATTAATAATTGGGGACAGACAAACTGGAAAAACTGCGGTCGCAATTGATGCAATCATCAACCAAAAAAAAATCAATGAATCTGGTGATGAAAAACAAAAACTTTATTGTATTTACGTTGCTATTGGTCAAAAAAGATCAACTGTAAGACAAATTGAAAAGACTTTAGAGGAAGCAGGAGCAATGGAGTATACAACTATTGTTGCTGCAACCGCTTCTGATGCTGCCCCTCTTCAATTTTTGGCACCATATACAGGATGTGCAATGGGAGAATACTTTAGAGATAATGGGATGCATGCATTAATAATTTATGATGACTTATCAAAACAAGCAGTTGCATATAGACAAATGTCTCTGTTGTTAAGAAGACCTCCTGGAAGAGAAGCTTACCCAGGTGATGTATTTTATTTACATAGTAGATTATTAGAGAGAGCTGCAAAACTAGGAGATGATCATGGTGGCGGATCATTGACAGCACTGCCAATAATTGAAACTCAGGGTGGAGACGTATCTGCTTTTATTCCAACAAATGTAATATCAATTACAGATGGGCAAATTTTTCTTGAAACAGAGCTATTCAATCAAGGAATTAGACCCGCAATAAACGTTGGTCTGTCAGTTTCAAGAGTAGGGTCTTCTGCTCAAACTAAAGCAATGAAAAAGGTTTCTGGATCAATGAAACTAGAGCTGGCTCAATACAGGGAGATGGCAGCTTTTGCACAGTTTGGTTCTGATTTAGATGCCGCTACTCAAAAACTTTTGAATAGAGGTTCAAAACTAACTGAACTTTTAAAACAGAAGCAGTATTCACCCATGACAGTTGCTGAACAGGTTATATCAGTATTTTGTGGTGTAAAAGGACATTTAGATGAAATTGAACAAAAAGATATTGCAACATTTGAGACTAAAATTATTGAAAAATGTAGATCTGAAAAACCTGAAATAATAGATTCTATTAATTCATCAGGAAAACTTGATGAAGATAATGAAAAAGTATTAACAGAATTAATCTCGGATTTAAAAAAAACTTTTAACTCATAAAAAATGGCAAGTTTAGACGATTTAAAGAAAAGAATATCTAGCGTTAAATCTACACAAAAGATAACTAAAGCAATGAAAATGGTTGCTGCAGCTAAGTTGAGAAGAGCACAAGAAAGCGCTGAAAGAGGAAGACCTTACTCTGAGAAGATGAATAATATCATTTTAAATCTGTCTAGTGGTGTTTCAGACAAGGAAAACGCACCAAAATTATTATCTGGTACAGGTGATGATAAGGTTCACCTTTGTGTTGTATTGACAGCAGATAGAGGTCTTTGTGGTGGTTTTAATTCAAATATTATTAAAAAAGCAAAATCTTATTTTCAAAAAATTTCTGATTCAGGAAAAACATTAAAAATTATTACTGTTGGTTCTAAAGGATATGATCAATTAAAAAGACTATACCAGGATAAAATAATTGAAAATATTTCATTTAAAGAATCAAAAAATGCAAATTATTTTGATGCTTACAAAGTTGGAAAAATAATTATAGAAAAATTTGAGAATAACGAGTTTGATGTATGTACAATATTTTATAATCAATTTAAAAATGTAATTACTCAAATTCCTCAAGAGCAGCAAATAATTCCTTTAAAAACTGATGAAAAAGACAACAAATCCTCAGAGGAGAACTATGAGTTTGAACCAGATGAAGATGAAATTTTAGGAAATTTACTTCCAAAAAATATTTCAACTCAAATTTTTAAAGCGATGTTAGAAAATTCAGCTAGCGAACAGGGTTCGAGAATGAGTGCAATGGACAATGCAACCCGAAATGCAGGTGAAATGGTTGATAAACTTACTATTGAATATAATAGAAGTCGTCAAGCAGCAATTACTAAAGAACTAATTGAAATCATATCAGGAGCAGAAAGTTTATAATTATGAGAAAAGGAAAAATTACACAAATTATTGGTGCGGTAGTCGACGTAAAATTTGAGGGAGAATTACCAGAAATATTAACAGCATTAGAATGTAATAATGGAGGAAATAGACTTGTATTAGAAGTTGCTCAGCATTTAGGCGAGTCTAGTGTAAGAACAATCGCAATGGATGCAACAGAGGGTTTAAAGAGAGGCGATGAAGTAACAGATACAGCTGCTCCAATTAAGGTTCCAGTTGGACCAGAAACTTTAGGCAGAATCATAAATGTAATTGGTGAGCCTATTGATGAAAGGGGCGAAATTAAACCAACAGATAATTGGCCTATTCATAGATCTGCACCTGAATTTAACGACCAATCAACTGAAACAGAAGTTTTAGTAACGGGAATTAAGGTTATTGATCTTTTAGCACCATATGCAAAAGGTGGGAAAATTGGTTTATTCGGTGGAGCTGGTGTAGGAAAAACAGTTCTTATTATGGAATTAATCAATAACGTTGCAAAAGCTCACGGAGGATTTTCTGTTTTTGCAGGTGTTGGTGAAAGAACTAGAGAGGGAAATGACCTTTATCATGAAATGATAGAGTCAGGTGTTATTAAAACAAACGAAGCAGGTTCAAAAGCAGCATTAGTTTACGGTCAAATGAATGAACCTCCTGGAGCAAGGGCAAGAGTAGCTCTGACAGGTTTAACTGTTGCTGAATATTTTAGAGATCAAGAGGGACAAGACGTTCTTTTTTTCGTTGATAATATTTTTAGATTTACTCAAGCAGGTTCAGAGGTATCAGCTTTGCTCGGTAGAATTCCTTCAGCTGTTGGATATCAACCAACTCTAGCTACTGACATGGGTAACTTACAAGAAAGAATTACAACGACTAACAAAGGTTCAATTACCTCTGTACAAGCAATTTATGTTCCTGCAGATGATTTAACAGATCCAGCTCCAGCAACATCATTTGCTCACCTAGATGCAACGACTGTATTATCTAGACAAATTGCTGAAATAGGTATTTATCCAGCTGTGGACCCTCTAGACTCTACGTCAAGAATTCTAGACCCTAGAATTGTTGGCGATGAACATTATAGAGTAGCGAGAGAAGTTCAAAAAGTATTACAAACTTATAAATCATTGCAAGATATTATTGCAATTTTAGGAATGGATGAACTCTCAGAAGAGGACAAGTTAATTGTTGCTAGAGCGAGAAAAATTCAAAGATTTTTATCACAGCCATTTTTTGTTGCAGAGGTATTTACAGGTTCTCCAGGTAAATTAGTAGATTTAGAATCAACAATTAAAGGTTTTGATGCTATCTGTAAAGGAGAGTACGATCACTTGCCTGAAGCAGCATTTTATATGGTTGGAACAATAGAGGAAGCTATAGAAAAAGCTGAAAAAATGGCTAAGGATGCAGCAGCTTAATGAGTGAAGGTTTTAATATAGATATTGTTAATCCTGAAAAATCTTTTCTCTCAAAAGAAAATGTTTCAGAAGTAGTTGTTCCTGCTTATGAGGGTGAAATGGGAATTTTAAAGGACCATATACCAATTATCTCATTTTTAAAACCTGGCATCATAAAAGTTATTTCTGGCTCTGAGGAACATAATTTTTACGTTGAAGATGGTATTGTTGAATTTAAAGATAATACTTTATCTATTTTAACAAGCTCAATTTTTGACATTAAAAATATGAATAAAAAACAAGTTTCAGATGAAATCCAAGAAGCTGAAAAAGAGTTAAATAAAGATGATTTAAATGATCAAAAAAGATTTTTATTAAATCATAAAGTCGAAATTTTAAAATCTATAAGTATTAATTAATAACCTTTTCAACTTCTTTCTGTATTTCCTGATAAACATGAAGTTTAAATTCTACGACTGTATCAGTAATCTTACTTAGTTCTTCCCACTTCCAATCTAAAAATTCTGGATATTTTGTTTTAATATTTATTTCTTCATCATTTCCAATAAATTTTACAATAAACCATTTTTGCCTTTGACCTTTATATTTACCCTTCCAAATTATTCCGAGCAAATTCTCAGGCAAATAATAGGTTGTAAAACCATCTATCTCTTTAATTAATTTTACAGATTTAATACTTGTCTCTTCCTCTAGTTCTCTTAAAGCTGCTTTTAGACTATCTTCACCTTTGTCGATACCTCCCTGAGGCATTTGCCAAAAATTTTTTGGATTATCAATTCTTTTTGCTAAAAAAACTTTATTTTCTTTATTTAATACTACTATTCCCACTCCACTTCTAAGTGGTAATTTTTTAAATTTTTCTTGCATTTTAACCGTTAAGTAATTTTAACGCGTAATCGAGTTGGTTGTCGGTGTCAGTATTTATTCTAAAATCATCTGACCCTTCTGCAATTTCTATATCAGGTGTAACACCTACTTGAGAAATTGATTTTCCAGATGGTAAATAATATTTTGAAACAGTAAGCCTTATTGCTCCATCATTTTTCAAAGGAATAATAGATTGAACAGATCCCTTGCCATATGTGCTTTCGCCAACTAATACTGCTCTTTTGTGATCTTGAAGAGCACCTGCAACTATTTCAGATGCGGATGCAGAGCCATAGTTGATAAGCACAATCATAGTTTCTCCATTTAAAACGTCCCCTCTTTTTGCAAACCATTTTCTATTTTCGAATTTTCTTTTACTTTTGGTTGAAACTATTTCCCCATTTTCAAGAAAGAAATCGGAGATTTTTATAGCTTGAGAAAGTAATCCACCCGGATTATTTCTTAGGTCTAAAATATAATTTTTAACTTTTCCATTTTTTTTAAACTCTTTTATTTTATCCTCTATCTGATCACTGCTATTTTCATTGAAAGATGTAAGTCTAATATATCCCGTTCTATCATCAATGATTTCAGATTTAACAGAAGCTACTTTTATAATGTCTCTTGTAATAACAAATGTTAGTGCCTTTTTCTCACCAACTCGTCTAACAGTTATTTCTATATCAGTTCCAACAGGACCTCTCATTAAATCAACAGCCTCCGTTAAAGACTTACCTTGAACTTGTATATCATTGATTTTTACAATGTAATCACCTGCCTTGATTCCAACTTTAGAAGCTGGAGAATTATCTATTGGTGAAATCACTTTTACTACACCTGCCTCCATACCTACTTCGATCCCTAAACCTCCAAATTCTCCACTTGTTTCGGTTTGCATATTTTCAAATGAGTCTGGAGACATATATGCAGAGTAAGGATCTAGAGACTGCAATACACCATTTATAGCAGCATCCATCGCATCACTTTGATTAACATCTTCAACATATTCTTTATTAATTTTATCTAGTACTTCACTAAATAGATCTATTTTTTTATAAATATCATCTTCATTTGCAGATTTTGAAATCGTTGAAAAATTGCAAATTAAAATAATAATTAAGAAATTTTTAATTTTAAATCTCATATAATTAATTTCTCTTTAGGTATTAATTCAGACCACATCTTTTCTAATTCATAAAATTTCCTTTTTTCAGGATTAAATATGTGAACAATTAAATCAATTCCATCAACTAACTTCCAATCGTTACTTTCTTTACCTTCAATTTTACAATTTTGTATTCCACTTTTCTTAAATTTTTCAAAAACTTGTTCCGATAAAGCTTGAATATGTCTCGATGAAGTTCCACTCGCTATAATCATATAATCAGCCATTGATGATTTACCTTCAAGATCAATGGAAACTATATCTGTTGCCTTATTAAAATCTAGTGTATCAATTATTTCTTTTTTTAAACTGGAGATTTTATCCATTAATTAAATTTAGAGTATCAAATTTTTCTTAATTGAGAAGACGAAATTTTGACTTTATTAAATTTAATAAATTCAACGCTTTTCTTGTTATATTTTTTATAAACGGGGGATTTAATGGCTTTGGTTTTATAACCATCTC
>CACOCP010000010.1 GCA_902625715.1 uncultured Pelagibacteraceae bacterium
TTTTAGGTGAATTTGAAAATAAACAAAATATATTTTTATTTATTTTATTAATTTGTATTTTTACTGATATTGGTGGTTACATATTCGGTAAAATATTTAAAGGCAAAAAATTGACATCTATTAGTCCAAACAAAACGTATGCTGGTATGATTGGATCGTTTCTATGTTCATTGTTAATTTGTATTTTATTCGTAATATTTTTAAATTTTTCAATTCATTTAATATATTTTACTTTACTAATTTCACTCTTATCACAGTCTGGAGATTTGTTTATTTCTTACTTAAAAAGAAAGGCCAATATTAAGGATACTGGAAAATTTTTACCAGGTCATGGTGGTTTACTTGATCGATTAGATGGAATAATATTTGCAATTCCAGTAGGTATAAAAATATTTATTTTTTTTTAAATAATAATGAAAAAAAAAATACTGCTTCTAGGCTCAACTGGTTCAATTGGAAGGTCATCGCTTAATATAATCAGAAATTATAAATCTAAACTTGAGATTGTAGCTCTATCAACAAATAAAAATATTAGATTAATTAAAAAGCAGTCAAAAGAATTTAAAGTAAAAAATCTAATTATAAATGATTTTGAAAGTTATAAAAAAATTTTAAATTATGGATTAAATAACAAAATAAGAATTTTTAAAAACATTTCTGACTTTTTGAAAATTAATAAAAAAAAATTTGATGTAACTATTGTAGGCATATCTGGATTTGATGGTTTGGATCCAACACTTAAAGTAATTCCGTATTCTAAAAATTTATCAAGCGCAAACAAAGAATCAATAATATGTGGATGGAAATTTATAAATAAAAAATTAAATAAATATAAAACTAATTTTATCCCATTGGACTCAGAACATTTTTCTATTTGGTCTTTAATTAAAAATTCTAACCATAATATGATTTCCAAAATATACCTAACAGCATCTGGAGGACCTTTTTTAAATAAATCAAGAAGCAAAATTAGTAATGCTAAGATTTCTGATGTAATTAAGCATCCTAACTGGAATATGGGTCATAAAATTTCAGTAGATTCAGCAACTTTGATGAACAAGTTATTTGAACTAATAGAGGCTTCAAAAATATTTAATTTACCAATAAATAAATTTAATATTGTAATTCATCCAAAATCGTATGTTCACGCTTTAGTTAATTTTAAAAATGGGCTTTCTAAAATTCTTATTCACGATACACAGATGGAAATACCTATCTTTAACTCAATTTTTTATAAAACATCAGAAACTTATAAAAAAAATAAGGATATAAATTTTAAAAATTTAAACGGTAAAAACTTTATTAAACCATCTGTTTCAATTTTTCCATTTCTTAAAATTATAAAAAAATTTAAAAGAAATAATTCTTACTATGAAATAATTCTTGTAACAGTAAACGATTATTTTGTTAAAAAATTTCTTAGTGGAAATATTAATTTTCAAAAAATGCAAACTAAATTGCTCAAAAAACTTAAAGATCCATACCTAACAAATTATTACAACAAGTATCCAAAGAAAATAAATGATATCTATATGATGGTTAATAAAGTAAAAAAATACTTATATGAAAATGAATAAATTTTTAAATAAAATAAAATTTTTCACACTTTTATTAATTATAAATTTTTTTATAATTACCAGCACTTTATCAGAACAATTAAAAAGTATTAACATTGAAGGTAATGAGAGATTAGCAGATGAGACTATAATATTATTTTCTAATTTAAAAATTGGAGATGATATTGATCCTAATATTATAAATAATACATTTAAAAATCTCTTCGAGACAGACTATTTCAAAGATTTAAAAATCAATTTTAACTCAGGTAAATTAAATATAATTGTAAAAGAGAATCCAATTATTCAAGAAATACAAATTATTGGTATAAAAAATAAATCTATATTAAAAGAATTAAAAAAAATTACGCGAAAAACAGAAAAATATCCATTTATTGAGAATAATGTTATCAAGCAAAAAAATCAATTAAACAACATAGTTAGAATAAATGGTTTTTACTTTGCTGATATTAAAACTAAAATTATAGATAACAATAACAATTCTGTAAATCTAATATATAATTTTAACTTAGGTAACAGAGCTAAAATAAATAAAATTATTTTTACTGGTAATAAGGTATTTAAAAGTAGAAAACTAAGAAAAATAATTTTATCTGAAGAAACACGTGCCTGGAAATTTTTAACAAAAAATAAATATTTAAATCCAAATAGAATATCAACTGATGTAAATTTGCTAAATAAATTTTATAAAAATAGAGGATATTATAACGTCAAAATTAAATCTTCATATGCAACGGTTGAGAATAATAAAAATTTTAAATTAATTTTTTCAATTGATGCAGGTGAAAAATTTTATTTTAATGATTTTATTTTAAATATTTCAGATGATTATACAGATGAAAATTTTACCAAAATTAGCGATGCATCAAAAAAATTAAAAGGATCTCTATATTCAACAAAATCAATTGATAAAATAAAAAATGAAATAGATAAGATTGCTCTACAAAAAGAATTTGTATTTATAGATGCAAAACATGAGGAAAGTATAATTGATCAAAATAAAATTAATGTAAGTTTTTTTTTAGATCAACTTGAAAGATCCTATGTTGATAAAATAAATATCTTTGGTAATTTTATTACAGAAGAAAAAGTAATTAGAAATTCTTTGATAGTTGATGAAGGAGATCCTTACAACAAAGTATTATTTGATAAATCTATTAATAAAGTAAAATCAACAGGTATATTCAAAAATGTAAAAAGTAAAATCATAAGTTCTAAAAATAATAACAACAAAGTTATTAATATAATAGTTGAAGAAATGCCAACTGGTGAAATCTTTGCTGGTGTAGGAACTGGAACAACTGGCTCATCATTTTCTGCTGGCATAAAGGAAAAAAATTATTTAGGTAAAGCTATAACATTAGATACAAATTTTGCTTTGTCTGAAAATGAGGTAAGAGGAAAATTTAGCGTATTGAACCCAAATTTTAGAAATACTGATAGATCTTTAAATACAACAATTGAAAGCACAGTATCAGATTTTATGTCATCTAGTGGTTATAAAACAACTAGAACAGGCTTAAGTTTAGGTACAGGTTTTGAACAATTTCAAGATGTATACATCAACTTTGATGTTTCAAATTATTATGAAAAATTAGTAACATCAGACACTGCTTCAGAAATTAAAAAAAAACAAGAGGGAGATTATTTTGAAAATTTGTTTTTATATTCAGTTACATTAAACAAACTTAATCAGAATTTTCAGCCAACCGATGGTTTCTTTACTAAATTTAGTCAGTCCTTACCTATTTATTCTGATGATAACTCTTTGGAAAATACATTAACCGCCTCAAAATATCATTCAATTACAGAAAATTTTCTTTTAGCAGGCAAATTATTTCTTAAAGCAGTAAATTCTATTGATAGTGATGTCCGTGTTTCTAAAAGAGTATATATACCCTCAAGTAGATTGAGAGGATTTGAATCTGGCAAAGTTGGACCAAAAGATGGTTCTCAGTATATTGGTGGAAATTATGGTGCAGCCGTCAATTTTACTTCTTCATTTCCAAATTTTTTTAATGAATTTGAAAACCTTGATTTTAATTTGTTTTTAGATGCGGCAAATCTATGGCATGTGGACTATGATAGCTCACTAGACTCCGATAAAATTAGATCTTCAACTGGAGTTGCCGTTGATTGGTTTACAGCAATTGGACCATTATCTTTTTCCTATGCAATACCAATTACAGATGCGAGTTCTGACCAAACTGAATCATTCAGATTTCAAATTGGAACATCTTTTTAATGAAATACTTTCTTATTATAATTTTGACATTTCTTAAATTTGAAATTGGATTAGCAAATGAAAAGATTGCTTTTATTGATTTAAATTTTATTATGAACAACTCTGTGGCCGGTATAGAAATCAATTCTTTTATAAATAATTTAAGCAAAGAAAAAAATAAAGATTTTAAACTAATAGAAAATGAGATTAAAAAAGATGAAAATGAGCTTATTTCTAAAAAAAATATTATTGAAGAAAATATTTACAATAAAAAAGTAAATGAGATTAGAATAAGAATAAATAATTATAAATTAGAGAGACAAAAATTTAACAAGAATTTAAACGAAAAAAAAATTAAATATAACAATTTATTACTTGAGAAACTAAATCCAATAATATCAAACTATGTTGAGAAGAATTCAATTACCATGGTTCTCCCAAAAAAAATGATAATTATAGGTAAAAAAGATTTAGATATTACTAAGCAAGTACTGGAAATACTAGATAAATCTATTCAAAAAATAAATTTTAATGAATAAAAATATTTTTTTTAAAAAAATTAAAAAAATTTCTATCTATGAGATTTGTAAAAAACTTAGAGTTAAAAACATAACAAAAAAAAATACTTATTTAAATGATATAAAAACTCTAGGGGATGCATCTAAAAATGATTTGACTTTTATACATTCTTCAAAATATATGAGACTAATTCCTAAAATTAAGTCAAAATTCATAATTACATCCACCAGATTTCAGAAATATTTACCTAACAAGAATATAATTTTAGTTGACAATGTTCTTCTTGCTGTTGCAGATATCACTGAACTCTTTTATCCCGACTCATTAAATGAGAATTTCAATTACAAAGTATCACCAGATCAAAATTTAATTAAATCAAAAAAAGTAACTATAGGTTCAAATGTTTTAATAGGTAAAAATGTAAAGATAGGTAACAATAGTTTTATTGGGCACAATTCTATAATAGAGGACAACGTTATAATTGGAAAAAATTGCTCGATAGGTTCAAATGTTATATTAAAAAAAACTATTGTTGGAAATAATGTAAATATTTTGGATGGCGCAGTTGTTGGTAAAAAAGGTTTTGGTTTTTTTCCAAAAAAAGGTAAAAATTTAAGATATCCTCATATAGGTATGGTTATAATAAAAGATAATGCAGAAATTGGTTCAAATAATACAATTGATAGAGGTTCACTAGGGAATACAATTATTGGAGAAAACACATTTTTGGATAATCAAGTTCATATTGCTCATAACGTTAAAATTGGAAAAAACTGTATAATAGCTGGACAAGTTGGTTTTGCGGGAAGTTCTGAAATTGGCGATAATGTTTTAATAGGGGGCCAAGCTGGTATTTCTGGACATTTAAAGATTGGGAATAATGTTCAAATAGGAGGTGGAAGCGGTGTCATTAAAAATATACCTGACAATACAAAAGTTATGGGCTATCCAGCAAAAGATATTAAGTTATTTATTAAAGAAATTAAAAAATGACAGATAAATTAAATAAAGAAGACATTAAGAATTTGTTGCCTCATAGAGAGCCTATGCTTCTAATTGATGAATTACTAAATATAAAAAAATTAAAATCTGCTACAGCAATTGTAAATGTTAAAAAAGATAGTTTTTTTGTTCAAGGTCATTTCCCAGGTGAGCCAGTAATGCCGGGTGTTTTAATTGTAGAAGCATTTGGACAAGCAGCAGCAGCTCTTACAGCTGCTGGTATAGATAGATCAACATATGAAAATAAATTGGTTTTTTTAATGACTGTTGATAAAGCCAGGTTTAGGAGTCCAGTTATACCAGATTGCAAGCTTGAATTAAATATAGAGGCTATAAGATCTCATGGAAGAGTTTGGAAATATCAAGGTGAAGCTTTTGTTGATGGAAAAAAAATGGCAGATGCTCAATGGGCTGCAACAATTGTAGATAGAAAGAAATAAACAGTAGTAATAGTTGATAAGTATAAATAAATAATTTTGTTATTTATTTAATTGTGATCCATAAAACAGCAATAATCGATAGTAAAGCACTAATAGGTAAAAATATAAAAATTGGTCCATATTCTATAGTTGGACCTAATGTTGAAATAGGCAGTGATACAATAGTTCATAGTCACGTTAATATTACTGGTAATACAAAAATAGGAAAAAAAAATGAGATTTATCCATTTTGTTCAATTGGAACACCTCCACAGGATCTTAAATATAAAGGTGAGAAAAATTCTTTAATAATAGGAGATAATAATAAATTTAGGGAGTACGTAAATATTAATCCGGGCACAGAGCAGGGTGGTAGCATCACTAAAATTGGAAAGAATAACTTATTTATGGTTTATTGTCATATAGCTCACGATTGCATTATTGATGATAACATAGTTCTTGCTAACAATGTTCAAGTTGGCGGCCATGTTTCAATAAATAAAAACGCCATTGTAGGTGGAAGTTGTGCAATACATCAATTTTCAAGAATTGGTGAATTTGCAATGATAGGAGGAATGACCGGTGTATTAAGCGATGTTATTCCTTACGGTTTGTCTCTTGGAAATAGAAATTTTTTAACAGGATTAAATTTGATTGGTTTAAGAAGATCAGGTGTTTCAAATCAAGATATAAAAATAATTCAAAGTGCATACGATATTATTTTTCGTAATGAAACTTTTAGGCATAATATTGAGAATTTAAGTCAGGAATTAAAAGAAAACAAATATGTGAATAATATCGTAAAATTTATTAACTCTGATAAAAAAAGACCTATATCTGTTCCTATTAAAGATAAATGATTTGTTTATTCCTAGGAAATAGAAATTTACCAAAATTAATTATAAAAAGTATAAAAAGAAAAAAAATAAGCTTTTTTATAATTGATTTAACAAAAACGAATATCTTTAAAAAATTTGATAATAGCTATCATATTGGTATAGGAAAATTTGGAAAAATATTGAATTTGATAAAAAGCAAAAATTGTAAAAAAGTGATATTTGCTGGTAATATAGAAAAACCAAAGATTTCATCATTAAAACTTGATTTAAAAGGAATTTATTATTTGCCAAGAATTATTAAAGCAGCAAAATATGGAGATGCAGCCATATTAAAAGAATTAATAAAAATATTAAATGAAAATAAAATAAAGGTTTTAAAACTTAATAAATTCAACCCTGAATTAACCTTAAAAAAAGGAACTTATAGCAAGTTGAAACCTAACTTAGACCAAAAAAGAGAAATTAATAAAGGCATAAGATACTTGCATTCAATTAATTCATATAATCATGTTCAAGCTGCTGTTATTAGAAATAATAAACTCATTTCCTATGAAAAAAAACAGGGTACTCAGTCGATGTTATCAAAAATAAAAAAAGTGAAAAAAAATAATGGTTTTTTAATAAAATTTCCAAAAAAAAACCAGGATTTAAGAGCAGATTTACCAACAATTGGATTTGATACAGTAAAGCAATGTAAAAGAATTGGCTTAATAGGCATAATTTTAAAAAAAAATCAACATATAATCCTAGATAAAAAAAAAATTATTGAATTTTCGAATAAAAATAAAATGATTTTACATGTGGTATGAAAAAAATATTTGTTTTAACAGGTGAGCCTTCAGGGGATAAATTAGCTTCAAATATAATTAAAAGTCTAAATGATAAAAAAAAGGATATTGAATATCTTGGAGTAT
This sequence comes from uncultured Pelagibacteraceae bacterium, assembly GCA_902625715.1. Taxonomy (GTDB): domain Bacteria; phylum Pseudomonadota; class Alphaproteobacteria; order Pelagibacterales; family Pelagibacteraceae; genus Pelagibacter. The sequence goes on from CACOCP010000010.1 coordinate 7,495, forward strand.
GTGGCAATAATTTAAAATCTTTAGGAATTAAATCTATATATGATCAAAAAGATATCACTTATATGGCTTTTACCGATGTTGTATTTAACTTTTTAAAAATAAAAAAAAAAATTGATTTAACTGTAAATGAAGTGATTAAGTTTAATCCAAGTATCCTTCTTACTGTTGATAGCCCTGATTTTTCATTACGTGTTTCTGAAAAAGTAAAACGAATCAATCCAAAAATCAAAACAATACATTTTATTGCACCAAAGGTTTGGGCATGGCGAGAGGGAAGAGTAAAAAAAATGAAAAAGTTTCTTGATCATATTCTTCTTTTATTTAGTTTTGAAAAAAAATTCTTTGATAAAGAGAATTTAAAAAATACTTTTGTTGGACATCCTTTGTTAGATTCTATTGAAAAGGATATAAATGTAGAGATCAAAGATTTTGTAAAAAAAAAAAAAAATATCGTATCTCTGTTTCCAGGCAGTAGGGAAAGTGAAGTTAAAATTCTTTTTCCAGTATTAATTAATTTTATAAAAAAAATGAATTTAAAAGATAATTCATATCACTATATTTTTCATTCTACTCAAAAATTTAAAGAGATGTTAAAAAATAAATTATTAACGGAAAATCTCTCGAATGTTGAAGTTGTTAGTGATGATAAAATTAAATCTCAGATTTTAAAAAAGTCAATCTTTGCAATTGTGAAGTCTGGAACTATATCTCTCGATGTATGTAAAAATAATATTCCTTCAATTATAATTTATAAAATGAATTTTTTTAATTTTCATGTAGCCAAATTTTTATTAAAAATTAAATATGTAAATATGATTAATATAATCAATAACAAAGAAATCATCCCAGAACTTTTACAGAACGAATGTAATCCAAATGAGATTTATAAAACTTTTTATTACTTTATGAAAAAACCTATTTTAATTAAAGAACAAATGTCTGTTGTAAAAAATACTATAGACGATTTAAAGTCTTCAACCTCTGCAAGTGATCAAGCATCTAAAGTAATTTTATCCTACCTTACTTAATCTATCTATAACCCTTTTTTTTCCTAACGAAATAATAATATCATATATTCCAGGTCCAAATTTTGAACCTGTTAAAATAATTCTTAATGGCTGACCTACACCTTTAAAGTTTGTTTGATTCTCTGATATTAAATTATTTATTATTGGTTCCAATGTTTCTCTATTAAAAACTTCAATTTCATTAACATTCTTCATGAAAGATTTGACTATATTTTTTGCATTTTCAGTTAGTAAACTCATTTCTTCGTTTTCAATAATTATATCATCATTTATAATAAATTTTGAATTGTTATAAATATCCTCCATTGTTTTTGCTTTATTTTTTAAAAACGTTAGTGATTTCTTTATAATATTAAGTTTTTCATTATTAATATTTTCCTTAAATTTTTTGCAATATTTTTCAAAACTTTGGAAAAGATCATCGTTACTTTTATTTTTTATATAATACTCATTCATTGATAAAATTCGTGACATATCAAGTTTTGAAGGAGATTTTCCAATACCTTCTAAATTAAAATATTTAATACTTTCTTCTAAAGAGAATATTTCTTTATCTTTATAAGACCACCCCAATCTCATAAGATAATTTCTTAAGGCTTCAGGCATAATTCCAATTTTTTCGTAATCATCAATTGTTGAAGCATTATCTCTTTTTGATAATTTTTTACCTTCCAGTGTATGTATTAAAGGTATATGCGCAAATAAAGGTGTTTCCCATCGCAGTGCCTCATATATTTGAATTTGTTTGAATGTATTGATTTTATGATCATCACCTCGAATTATATGAGTCATGTCCATAATATGATCATCTACTGAAGCTGATAAATTATAGGTTGGTGTTCCATCTCTTCGTAAAATTATAAAATCTTCAACTGTATTATTTTCAATTTCTATATCTCCTTGAACTAAATCATTAATTTTAGTACTGCCCTCAATTTTACTTTTAAATCTTATAACAGGTTTGACACCTTGAGGAGCCTCTGTTTCGCTTTTATCTCTCCATTTTCTATTATAAATGTACGGTATCTTTTTTTGTTTAGCTCTAAGTTTTTGCTCTTCTATTTCATCTGAGGAGCAATAACATTTGTAAGCATTTCTGGTTTCTAATAATTTATTTACGATTTTAATATGACTTTCAATATTTTTTGATTGAATATACTCCTCTCCATCATGATTAATCCCTATCCATTTAAGAGAATTTAAAATCTGTAATTTAAATTCTTCTTTTGATCTTTCCTTATCAGTATCTTCAATTCTTAAAAAAAATTTTCCGTTATGGTTTTTTGAATATAGCCAATTAAATAAAGCAGTTCTTACTCCACCTATATGCAATGGTCCAGTAGGTGAGGGTGCAAACCGAGTTGCAACTTTTTTCATCTAAAAATATTTAGACTATTTTATTAGAAGTTTCTATATAAAGATACTAGTACACCTTGTACTTTTACTCTGTCAGGACCAAAAATTTTAGTCTCATAATTTCTGTTAGCACTTTCTAGTGCCACAGTTTTTCCTTTTCTACGAATTCTTTTTAACATAGCTTCATTATCATCAATCAAAGCTACAACAATTTTACCATTTTCAGCAGTATCAGCCTTTTTTACTATGACAGTATCTCCATCATTAATACCCGCTTCAATCATTGAATCTCCTTTAACCTTTAGACCAAAAAACTCTCCATTTTTCTCAATGTTATCTGGCATCGGAATTCTCATTACTTCATTTTGAATAGCTTCTACAGGTGTACCCGCTGCAATATTTCCCAAAACTGGTATTTCACTACCAGATTTGTCTTCTAGATTTTTATCATCCAATCCACCTCTAATTACGCTTGGTGAAAAACTATTGTAGATATCATTGGCAGAAGCAGTTTCTGGTAATTTGACTACTTCAAGAGCTCTTGCTTTGTGAGCTAATCTTTTGATGAAACCTCTTTCCTCTAAAGCACTTATAAGTCTATGTATTCCTGATTTAGATTTAAGATTTAGAGACTCCTTCATTTCTTCATATGATGGGGATATCCCTGTAGATCTCAACTTCTTGTTGATAAATAACAGTAAATTTTTTTGTTTTTTAGTTAGCATAGAACAAATTATGTACACGAATGTTCTATTAAAGTTCTACAATTATCACAACAGAAAAAAGATCAATAAAATAAAGGTTTTTGACCTAAAGAACAGAAAAAATTTTGTTATTATCTAAATTTTTAAGAATTGATTCACCAATTAAAAAAGTTTTTATTTTTGTAATGTTACTGATTTTTAAAACATCTTCTTTGCTTTTAATCCCACTTTCAGAAATTAAAGGGCCATTGTGAACTACTAGAACATCATGAATATCATAAGTTGTATTAATATCTGTTTCGAGGGTTTTTAAATTTCTATTATTTATTCCTATCAAAGCATCATGGTATTTAAGAGATTTTTTTGCTTCATCTACTGTGTGAACTTCAACAATAACTGACATTTTTTGATTAATAGCTTCCTGGTAAAGTTCATCAGCAATTTTTTCATTTACAGCAGCAAGAATAATCAAAATTGCATCAGCTCCATAACTTTTTGAAAGTTTAACTTGATATTTATCTATAAAAAAATCTTTACATAAAACAGGAAGATTTATTTTTTGTTTTATTTTTTTAATATGATCCAATTTACCCAAAAAATAATCTTCTTCTGTTAAAATCGATAAGCATGTAGCTTTATTTTTAAAATAAATCTCTGCGATACTTAGAGGATCATAGTTTTCGATTATGATACCTGCTGAAGGACTTGCTTTCTTAATTTCCGCAATAATCGATAAATTATTATTATTTATATTATTTTGAATTTTATTTTTAAAATCAATGAAATTATTATTTTTTCCTATTTGGTCATTTATACTTTCCAAGGATATTTCATTTTTTATCTTTTCAAGTTTCAATTTCTTTTTGTCTATGATTTTTTGTAAAACATTGTTAGACATAATTAAATTTTTTTAAATGTTCTAAAGTTTTACCACTTAGTAAATGATTTCTCGACCTTTCATAAGCATTTTTAAAATTCGTTTCTTTTTCGGAAACTATTAATCCACCTGCTGCATTTAAAGAAACAGCTTTTGAAAAATCATTATCTTCACCCTTAAATATTTGAATTATTTTTTGAGAGTTATACCGAGCATCTTTGCCAACTAATGTTTGAAAATTATCAACTTTTATATTTAATTGCTCAGGATCAATAATGATTTCGCTTATTTCTCCTCTTTTCAATTGCATAACATGGGTTTTTTGATATGGAGATATTTCATCCAAACCATCTTCACTATTTACTACCCAGGCAAACTTGATATTTAAATTTTTTAATGCGTTAGAAAATATTTTAAGTAAACTTCTATCAAATACACCCACTACTTGTCTCTCAACTTTTGCTGGACTGCTCAATGGACCAATTAAATTAAATATAGTTCTTTTGCCAATTTTTTTTCTCGTTGGTCCTACATATTTCATGGCACTATGAAAGTTAGGAGCAAACATGAAACCAAAATGGTTTTTATTTATTTGATCTTCCACACCTTTTGAATCTAAATTGATATTTACTTTTAATGCCTCTAAAACGTCAGCAGAGCCGCATTTGGACGAAACTGCTTTGTTACCGTGTTTTGCAACCTTAACTCCCATACTTGCCAATAACAAAGCTGAGGCAGTTGAAATATTTAATGTATCTTTCCCATCACCACCTGTTCCACAAGTATCAATACAATTCTGTACATTCACTTTTGTTGCTTTGTCTCTCAATACCGCAACACCTCCTGCAATTTCATCTGAAACCTCACCTTTTTCAGAAAGGTAAGTTAAAAATTTGAATATTTCGTCATCATTTGCTTTTCCATCCATTAAAATTTGAAAGGCATTAATACTTTCTTCAAATGATAAGTTTTGTTTATTTCTTAATTTATCTAAAAATTTATCCATTTTAATTCTTAATAAAATTTTTCAATATTTTTAAACCATGTACAGTTTTTATACTTTCAGGATGAAATTGCACACCGTGAGTATTATATTTTTTATGTTTAATCCCCATAATATTACCGTCATGAGTTTCAGCTGTTATCTCAAGCTCATGTGATAATGTTTTTTTATCTATTATTAAGCTGTGATACCTCGTTGCTTCAAATATTTTTGGGATTTTTTTAAGAACCCCCTTCTTTTTAGAATAAATTTTGCTTGTTTTTCCATGAACTAATTCCTTGGCTTGTACTATTTTTGAACCAAATGTTTGACCAATTATTTGATGTCCTAAACAAACTCCTAAAATTGGAATTTTTTTATACAAGTCCTTTACAATTTTAAGACAGTTTCCTGCTTGATCCGGATTACCTGGACCAGGAGAAATAACAATTTTTTTGTATTTTCTTTTTAAAATTTCTTTAGAATTAATTTTATCATTCCTTATTACATCAACTTTTTTCGCATAAACAGAAATATAATGATATAAATTGAATGTAAAACTGTCATAGTTATCTATTAATAATATTTTCATAATTATTCTAGTGCTTTTAATAAAGCTTTTGCTTTATTTACCGTTTCTTTAAATTCATTTAAAGGTTTGCTATCAGCAACAATACCTGCTCCAGATTGAACATAAAATTTTTTATTTTTAGTTAATGCTGTTCTTAAAGCAATACATGTATCAAAATCACCATTTGCAGAAAAATATCCAATACCACCTGCGTATACCTTCCTTTTTGTATTCTCAAGTTCATCAATTATTTCCATTGCTCTAATTTTTGGTGCTCCAGATACAGTACCAGCAGGAAAACCAGATAACAAAGTGTCGAATTTAGAAAACTTATTATTAAATTCCCCTTGAACATTCGAAACTATGTGCATGACATGAGAATATTTTTCAACATTAAAACTTTCTGTAACTTTTACGGTGTTTATTTTTGATACTTTGCCCGCATCATTCCTACCAAGGTCTAAAAGCATCAAATGCTCAGAAAGCTCCTTTTTGTCATTCAAAAGATCTTTTTTAAAAAAATTGTCCTCTTTGTTATTTTTACCCCTTGGTCTAGTTCCAGCTATAGGTCTTATTGTTATTTTATTATTTCTTAATCTTACAAGAATTTCAGGACTTGCCCCAATAATTTGAAAATCATTAAAATTAAAAAAATACATAAATGGTGATGGATTTGTTTTTCTAAGTTTCTTGTAAATTTCTAAAGGTTTTTTTGTTAATTCAGTTTCAAATCTTTGACTTAGAACAACCTGAAAAATATCGCCAATTTTAATATATTCTTTTGCTTTTTTTACATTTGATATAAATTTTTTCTTAGAGGTATTTGATTTAATTGGATTTAACTTAACTATTTTTTCTTTAAACGAGGAGTTTTGGGAGTAGTTTGCTAAAAAAACCATTTGTTCTATTTCATTAATAGATTTTTCGTATTTTTTTTTTAAATTTTGAATTTTTTCGTCACTAAAAACATTGACAATAAAATACAGCTTACTTTTTAAATTATCGTGAATTACAAGGTTTCTTGGACGTAATATTCTTGCATCGGGTATATTTAAATCGTCTTTATTTTTATTAGGTATTCTTTCAATATAACGGATAATGTCATAAGAAAAATAACCCGATATTAGTGAACAAATAGGTGGTAAATTTTTAGGTGTATTAAATTTAAATTCCTCAATAATCTTTTCTATGTTTTCTTTAGGATTTCCTATCAATATTTTTTTTTTGTTCCCAGCTAGAATTTGACATCTATTGTTATGAAACTCCCAAATTTTATCGGGATTCCTACCAAATATTGTATACCTACCTTTAATTTTACCTTTTTCTACTGACTCAAAAACAAAACTATTTTTCTCAATTAAAAGATTATTAATTAAATTAATTATTTCTTGTTCACCTTTTGTATTAATCGAAAAAAATAAAACTTGGTTTTTTTTTTTTAAATAACCAGATTTAAATCGGTTAAAATTGACATTAAGCATTATCTGAAATTATTTTTTATTCTCTCAAGCGTGCTATTAAATAATTTAACATTATATTTTTTACTCAAAGACAAATCATAAGTGCTATATATTTCTCCCATTACTTGACTATTTGACTTTAATTTATACTCATTGACTTTATCAGCATCCTTATTCAGCATACTTGTATTTATATTTGATATCTTTGATAAATAGACATCATTATTTTTATCTGCAATCAAAACAAAACTTTTTTTAGGGAGCGTATATAATAATTCTACCGACTCTCTACTAAAAGTTTCATCAAAATTGGATGAATTAATTTTCAATTTTTTAATATTACTTTCATTCTTTATAATATTTAAAAATTCAGCATTAGAAAATTTTTTATCTTGAATTTTTTTAAATAGTTTTTTGTTATAATCAATTTTTTGCTTCATCACTAATTGATTTTTTACTTTTTCAATAAAATTTAGATCATTTAAGTCTGGTAAAATTTTTTTTACGTTTGATATCTCATATAAAAGATAAAAATCATTTTTATCAATAATTTGAGTTTTATCCTCTTTTCTTTTAGAGTATATTTCTCGGAGAATCTCATCTGAATCCATTCCATTGTTAAAATTTGAAACTATTTCAATTTTTAAATTATATGTTTTTTGAATTTCATTTAATTTAGAGCCATTAAAAATACTATTTTCTATTTCATCAATTTTTTTAAAAAATTCGTCGTTAAATTCACTAATATCCATAAGAGTCTTTGGTGTAATTTTTGTATATTTAATATCTATTAATTCTTCTTTTAGATTATCTTCATTCTCTTTAATAAATTTATCAATCTCAGATTTAGATGTATTGGTTTTATAAACTTGATCTAGATTGAAATATTCAATTTCAATTTCTTTGTTTTCATTAATATAAATTTTATTTTTAAGAAAATATGGTGAAATTAATCCCCCACTTACATAATCAAATAAATTTTTCTTTAATTCCTGATCTTTAAGTTTTATTTCATAAATTGGTGCTGTAAGATTATTTTCTAAAAGAAATTTTTCATATTTCAGTCTCGAAAATGAATTTTCATCATCAACAAATTTTTCATCACTCCTAATTTTATTTGCTAATATGTTTTCAGACAATGATGCATTTAAACTTTCTATTTCCATCTCTAATAATTTATTAGAGACAAGACCAGTTAATATTTCCTCAATAACATTATTTTCTATATTTTCTTTTACATACTCCATGTTAATTCTTGACTGATTTACATATTGTAAAAAATCTTGTGTCGAAATTGATTTATTATTTATTTTAGCAACATTGTTAGTATTTCCTCCACTAAATACACTTCCCATCCCCCAAAATACAAATGGAACAATAATTATAGCTATAAGAACACCAGCTAATTTAGTGTTTGAAAATCCTCTTAAGTTTTTTAACATCAGTAAAATCGTTTATATATTGAACTACAAAAAACAAACCTATAAATTAAAATATTGTGTATGACAAATAATAATATGATTTTTGTAGCTAACTGGAAAATGCATGGCAATTTTTATGATATTTCAAAGGTAAAAACTGTTTTAAATTTAATTAAAAATAAAAAGTACAAAATGGTTAAGATTATTTATTGCCCACCATTTACATTGCTTAAATCCTTTTCAAATTATTTTAACAATACTAAACTTAATGTAGGTGCCCAAAACTGTTATTATAAAAGTGATTATGGTCCATACACAGGAAATGTAAATGCAAAGCTTATCAAATCTGCTGGTGCAAAATACATTATATTAGGACATTCAGAAAATAGAAATGAGGGCGAAACAGATTTACTTATTAATCATAAAATTAAATCTGTATTAAAGGAAAAATTAAGCGTTATATTTTGTATTGGCGAAACAATACAGGAAAAGAAAAAAAAAAATACATTCCAAGTTTTAAAAAGACAAATATCCAAAGGCCTTAAAGGTATAAAAAATATAAATAAAGTTATTATTGCCTATGAACCTGTATGGTCTATAGGTTCAGGAATTGTTCCATCAAGAAATGAATTAGAAAAAAATATACAAAATATAAAAAAAATCCTTAACCAATTTAAATTCAAAAATTCAGTAAAGATTTTATATGGTGGATCTGTTAACTCAAAAAATGCAAATGAAATTTCAAAAATAGATGGTATAGGCGGCCTTTTGGTGGGAGGAGCATCTCTTAATTCAAAAAAATTCGTTGATATAATAAAAAAAACGTCTAATTAAACCTCGTGGAAAATATACTTTTAATTCTAAATATTATACTTGCAGCAATCCTTGTCGTGCTTGTTTTGCTCCAAAAGTCAGAGGGAGGAGCTCTTGGAATAGGTGTATCCCAAGATAATTTTATGTTTTCAAGATCAGCAGGAAATTTTTTAACAAAAGCAACCTCAATTATTGCAACATTATTTATTATCTGTAGTCTTGGTTTAACTATTATTTCTAGGGGGGAACTTACTCCAACAACATCTGTAATTGATAAAATTGAAGAAAATGCAGATGATGCACCAAAAGTACCAGAAAATAATAATTAGTACTTTTCATTTTTAAATAATCAGTCTATAAGATAATTCCATGGCGCGATATATATTCGTAACCGGCGGCGTGGTATCATCTTTAGGAAAAGGATTATCTTCAGCATCACTTGGATATTTATTAAAATCACAAGGCTTTAAAGTGCGTATTAGAAAAATGGATCCGTATTTAAATGTTGATCCAGGCACCATGAGTCCATTTCAACATGGTGAAGTTTTTGTAACTGATGATGGGGCGGAAACAGATTTAGATTTAGGACATTATGAAAGATTTACAGATATTTCTTCTAAACAGTCAGACAATATAACAACAGGAAGAATTTATTCAGACATAATAAAAAAAGAACGTAAAGGTGGATATCTTGGAAAAACTGTACAAGTTATCCCGCATGTAACTGATAGGATTAAAGAATTTATCAAGAAAGATATTACAAATGAAGATTTTGTAATATGTGAAATTGGTGGAACAGTTGGTGATATAGAAAGCTTACCTTTCTTGGAAGCTATTAGGCAGTTTTCAAATGAAAATGGAAAACTTAAATCGTTATTCATTCACTTAACTTTAGTTCCATTTATGAAATCCTCAGATGAAATTAAAACTAAACCTACACAACATTCCGTAAAGGAATTAAGAAGCATAGGTATTCAACCTGATATTGTTATATGCAGATCAGAACAATCTATCCCAATTGATCAAAAGAGAAAAATATCACTGTTTTGCAATGTGCAAATAGAAAATGTAATAGAAACTGTAGATGTTAAAACTATTTATGAAGCTCCTATAAGTTTTTTTAATCAAAAATTAGACAAACAAGTTCTTAAATACTTCAATTTAAAATCTAAGAGAAAACCAAATCTTAAGCCTTGGAAAAAAATTACAAATACAGTTTTAAATACAAGAAAAACTGTAAATATTGCAATAATTGGCAAGTATGTGAACTTAAAAGATGCATACAAATCTTTAGATGAAGCTTTAACACATGGTGGAATTCAGAATAAAGTTAAAATTAATTTAATAAGAATTGAGTCAGATAAATTAAAATCAAACAATATAAGAAAAAAATTAAAAAATGTTTCTGGTATATTGATACCAGGAGGCTTCGGAAAGCGAGGTACAGAAGGTAAGATAGCTTGTATTAAGTATGCACGCGAAAAAAAAATACCTTTTTTAGGTATCTGCTTTGGAATGCAAATGGCAGTAATAGAATTTGCCAGAAACGTACTAAAAATCAAAAACGCAGGATCAACTGAACTTGATAAAAGAATTTATCCAGTAATCGGATTAATAAATGAGTGGAGTAAAGATGGTTACATTATAAAAGGCACAGATAGAAATTTAGGTGGCACAATGAGGCTTGGTATATATGATGCTTCGCTTAAAAATAATTCTGCCATAAAAAAAATATATAAATCATCAAAAATAAAAGAAAGGCATCGTCATAGATACGAAGTAAATAATAATTTGAGAGAGAAATTTGAAAAAAACGGTTTAATTTTTTCTGGCATGTCACCTGACAATAAATTACCTGAGATTATTGAATTAAATAGTCATCCATGGTTTATTGGTGTTCAGTTTCATCCAGAATTTAAATCTAGACCTTTAGATCCTCATCCTTTATTTTCATCCTTTATTAAAGCAAGCAAGTCTAATTATGCAAAATAAAATAGTAAATTGTAACGGAATTGAAATTTCAAACAAAAATAAAATTTGTTTAATCGCTGGCCCATGCCAATTGGAGTCAGAGCAACACGCAATGGATATGGTTGGTAAAATAAAAGAAATTACTGAAAAATATAAAATAAGTTTAATCTACAAAACCTCATTTGATAAAGCTAACCGAACGAGTTTACAGGGAAAAAGAGGGGCTGGTTTAGAGAAATCTTTACCAATTTTTGATAAAATAAAAAAAGAGAATAATATTCCAGTTTTAACAGATATTCATAATGAAGATCAATGCTCAGTTGTTGCACCTCATGTAGACGTTTTGCAAATTCCAGCATTTCTTTGCAGACAAACTGACCTATTAGTTGCTGCTGCGAAAACTAAAAAAGTTATTAATGTTAAAAAAGGTCAATTTTTAGCTCCATGGGATATGGTCAACGTTACAAAAAAAATATCTGAAAGCGGTAATGAAAAAATTCTTGTAACTGAGAGAGGAGCAAGCTTTGGATATAACACGCTAGTATCTGATATGAGATCAATACCTATAATGGCAAAAAATGGTTATCCAATAGTTTTTGATGGAACACATTCTGTACAACAACCTGGTGGTCAGGGTGATAAAAGTGGAGGACAAAGAGAATTTGTTGAATATTTATCAAGAGCTGCTGTTGCCGTTGGAATAGCCGCAATATTTTTAGAAACTCACCAAGATCCTGATAACGCTCCATCAGATGGGCCGAACATGGTGCCATTAGACAAACTAGATGTTTTAATAAACCAAATTGTTGAAATAGATAATTTAATTAAAAAAAATTAATGAGCAAAATTACAAAAGTTGTTGCAAGACAAGTTTTTGATAGCAGAGGCAACCCAACAGTTGAAGCAGAGGTATTTGTTAAAAATTTAAGTTCAAGTTCAATTTGTCCATCTGGAGCATCTACTGGAACTTATGAGGCATTTGAAAAAAGAGACAAAACCAATAAAAAATATCTCGGTAAAAGTGTTTTTATTCCTATTAAATATATAAATACAGTAATCTCAAAAAAATTAAGAAATCAAAATATTCATAATCAAGAGAGAATTGATCATATTTTAATTAAATTGGATGGTACCAAACAGAAAAAAAAAATAGGTGCTAATGCTATATTGGCTGTTTCTATGGCTGCAAAAAAATTATCAGCAAAAATAAAAAAAATACCGTTATATAAAAATTTTCTAGTTAAAAGTAATTACAAGCTCCCATATCCATTAATGAATATAATTAATGGGGGTGCTCATGCAAATAATGGACTTAGAATTCAAGAATTTATGATTAGACCTGATAGGGCAAAGTCTTTTTCTGAAGCCGTTAGAATGTGTTTCATAGTAATAAATAATTTGAAAAAATTAATCAAACAAATGGGACACTCAACATCTGTAGGTGATGAAGGTGGTTTTGCACCAATGATTAATGATAATGATAGTGCATTAAAACTTATAGTAAAAGCAATCGATTTATCTGGATTTAAAAACGGAAAAGACATTTCAATTTGTTTAGATGTTGCTGCAAACGAACTTATTAAAAATAAAAAGTATTCAATTCACTCTAAAAAATTTATTTCTGTTGATAAATCTATTAAACATTATTTGCAACTAATTAATAAATATAAAATTAAATCAATCGAAGACCCGTTTGGAGAAAATGATTGGACTGCATGGACTAAATTTTTAAGCAAAACACGAAAAGTACAAATAGTGGGTGATGATTTATTTGTAACTAATTTAGAAAGATTAAAAGTTGGATTTTTAAATGTATCAGCTAATTCAATTTTAATTAAATTAAATCAAATTGGCACTGTAACAGAGACACTTGAAGTAATTAAATTTGCACAATTAATAGGTTATAATACAATTATTTCACATAGATCAGGTGACAGTGAAGATACTTTTATCGCAGATCTTGCAGTTGGTACGAATTCAAATCAAATCAAAACAGGTTCATTAGCAAGGTCAGAGAGAGTTTCAAAATATAACCAGCTTATTAGGATAGAGGAAATGCTTGGCAGTAGTTCAGGAATGAATAAAATTTAATCTGAACCCCATTTAACCTTATTCCAAATTCTCTCGTGAAAATAATAGAACAAGAGAGGAATGATAGAACCAACACCCAAAATACCAGCACCACTAAAGGTTCCAGTATAAATATAACCAAAAATCACCCAATAAATAAATATAATCAATCTCCATGAAAATGTCTTGGCAACTGACCTCATTTTTCTATCTGCCATAATTCTCCTTTTTAATTTTGTACAATTTATAGACTAGATCTCTTTATCTAATTTATATACCTTTCTTTTATAAAAAACTAACTAAGGAAATAATATGAATAAATTTTTAAAAACAATTGTTGTTGTATTCTCAACATTATTCTTGAGTTTCACAGCTAATTCAGTTGAAGTAAAATTTGGACACGTAGGTAAACCTGGTTCACTTTTTTCTGCCTCAGTAGATCACTTTGCAAAACTTGCTAATGAAAGATTAGGAAGCAAAGGTAAAGTTTCTGTATTTGGTTCTTCACAACTTGGTAAAGACAAACAAGGAATGCAAAAACTAAAATTGGGCACGGTAAATATGTGGTTACCATCATCAGTGATGGCATCTATTCATGATGAATTTGGTGTATTTGATATGCCTTTTATTATTAAAGATAGAAACCACATGGCTAAAGTTGAAAAAAATGTTTTACCTGGAATGTTTAAAAATCTTGAAGACAAAACAGGATATAAAGTAATTGCTGTTTGGGAAAATGGATTTAGACATATAACAAACAATACTAGGCCAATTAATACTCCAAATGATTTGAAAGGAATTAAATTAAGAACTCCTAAATCAAAATGGAGAGTTAAAATGTTCCAATCATATGGTGCAAACCCAACTCCGATGTCATTTTCTGAAGTATTTACAGCTTTAAAAACTGGAACAATGGATGGACAAGAAAACCCATATGCACAAATAGCTAGTGCTAAATTTCAAGAAGTTCAAAAATATTTATCAATTACAGGTCACGTCTATACTCCTGCTTATGTAACTGTTCATAAGGATCACTGGAGCAAGTTACCTGCAGATGTACAAGATATTTTAGAAAAGGCTGCTCAAGATACACAAAAGTTTGTTTATGCTGAAGCTGCTAAACTTGAAAAATCTTTATTAAAAGTAATTAAAGATGCTGGCGTCCAAGTAAATGAAGCGGACAAAGGTGCTTTTATTGCAGCTAGCAAAGGGATCTATGATCAGTTTGGATCAGAAGTTCCTACAGGTGGCGCTTTAGTCGATAAAGTATCAGCTTTAGCAAATTAATTTAATTTAATTTATCTAATCAGGCCCTCATTCAGAGGGCCTGTGTATAATATGAAATTACAAAACTTTATTAATTCTTACGAAAAAATACTGAAACTAATACTGTTTATAATGATGGTGGCATTGGCAGTAACAGTTTTACTTGGAGTTACTTTTCGTTTTGCAGGTAGCGCATTAGTTTGGTACGATGAAGTTGCTGCAGTACAACTTGCATGGATTACCTATTATGGTTCAGCCTACGCTGCGTTAAAAGGTTCACATATTAGTGTTCCAAGTATATTCAAGGCATTTCCACTAACGCTTAGAAAAATTTTCTTCGTAGTCTCAAAAATAGTTGTTTATGGTTTCTTGTTATTACTAGCTTACTACGGATATTTAGTTTTAACTCTCATTACTGGTGAAACATTGGTGACATTAGAATGGGTTCCACAACCATTTGTCCAATCTGTCATTCCAATTGCATCATGTTTATTTATTTTATCTGAAACTTTAAGAATTCCAGAGGACTACAGAAATTTAGTCCTCCAATCAACAGGTGACGAGCAAACAGGAGACATTTAATGATAATACTTACAATGTTTGCAGTTCTTTTACTTTTATTATCTATAAATGTACCTATAGCCATAGGCCTTGCTGTAACAACAATTATTGCAATGGTATTGAAGACAGGTACAAGTTTTTTAATTGATACTGCAATCGTTATGTTTGATGGGTCAATGAAATTTCCATTAATTGCAATCCCTTTATTTATACTTGCTGGATCAATTATGAATAGCGCTGGTATATCTAGAAGACTAATAGCTTTTGCTTCAGCTCTTGTTGGATTTATCAAAGGTGGTTTAAGCATGATTAACATTGCAACTTCAATGTTTTTTGCAGAAATTTCTGGATCAGCTGTTGCTGATGTTGCTGCTCTTGGATCTATTTTAATTCCTGCAATGAAGAAAAAAGGTTACCCAGGTCCCTTTGCTGCTGCAGTTACTTCTTCATCAGCATCTTTAGCAATTATAATTCCACCATCAATACCAATGATTGTTTATGCTGTAATGGCCCAAAGTTCCGTTGTGCAATTATTTGTAGCTGGAATAGTTCCTGGTGTAATAGGTGGCTTTTTCCTAATGTTGGCTGCATATATCACTGCAAGACGAAAAAACTTTCCTGTTGAAGAAACATTTAATATTCCAAATGTTAAGAAAACTGCAAAAGATGCAGCATTAGCATTTTTATTGCCTATTATTATATTAGGTGGAATTTTTGGTGGAGTTGTAACTGCAACTGAAGGCGCAGGTTTAGCAGTTGTAGCGTCTTTAGTAATCGGTTTTATTTATAAAGAAATAGATTTTAAAAGATTGTACGAGTCAGCATGCGAAGGTGCAATTCAAACAGCTTCAGTAATGTTATTAGTAGCTGCATCTGTATTACTTGGCGAATTTTTAACAATTGAACAAATTCCACAAAAAGTTGCAGAGTCAATTATAGATTTTACAAATAATAAATATGCAGTTTTAGGAATTTTAAACGTCTTTCTATTAGTAATAGGTTTCTTTTTACATTCTGTTGCTGCAATAATTTTAACAGTTCCAATTGTTATGCCTTTAGTTAATGCTGTAGGCATTGACCCAGTTCACTTTGGCATAATCGTAACTTTAAATTTAGCAATTGGTCAACAAACACCACCAGTTGCAAGTGTTTTAGTTACAGCATGTTCTGTTGCTAAAGCTGATATTTGGGATGTTACAAGATCAAACATATCTTTTATTTGTGTATTACTAGTATTGTTAATGTTAGTAACGTATGTTCCAGCTATACCGATGACACTAGTTGAATTTTTTTATAGGAGCTAAATGAGCAAATTAATTAAACTAAATAAAAAAAATATCCATTTAGTTGAAGTTGTTATTAATAGACCAGAAAAGTTAAATGCAATGACGAAGCCTATGTGGATTGAGCTAGGTAAAATCTTCAAAAAACTTTCTAAAAATAAGAACTTAAGATGCATAATTATAAGAGGTGAGGGTGGTAAATCTTTTTCACCAGGTAATGATATTGGTGAATTTAAAAAACAAAGATCTTCATCAAAATTAGCAAAATCTTATGGTAAATTTTTACATGGTACACTTGGAGCAATTTTTGATTGCCCAATACCAACAATTGCATTGATTGAAGGAATATGTGTTGGAGGTGGATTAGAAATAGCAGGATGCTGTGATATTAGAATTTGTGGTAAAAGTTCAAGGCTTGGAGTTCCAATTAAAAGATTAGGTTTAACAATGGCTGCAAAAGAACTTGAGGTACTTTTAAAAGTAACTAATTACACAACAGCGATGGAAATATTATTTGAAGGAAGAATATTTGGAGCTGATGAAGCATTACAGAAGAGACTGGTAAATAGAGTGGTCAATGATAAAGATGTTGAAAAAGAAGCTTATAAATCGGCTGAATTGATATGTGAAGGTGCTCCAAAGGTTGCTAGGTGGCATAAACAATTTGCAAAAAACATTTTAAAAAATGGAAAAGTTACAGAAAAAATAAATAATCTTGGTTATAAATGTTATGATACCCAAGATTTTAAAATTGGATATCAATCTTTCTTAAATAAAACAAAACCAAAATTTAAAAATAAATAATAAATGTCTGCATCATTAAAAGGCATTCGAGTTCTTGAGATGGCTCAAATAATGGCAGGCCCAACTTGTGGATTATTATTAGCTGATTTAGGTGCCGAGGTGATAAAAATAGAGAAAACCCCAAATGGAGATGATACTAGAAACTTTCTTCCACCAGAAATCAATGGTGAATCTGCAGCCTTTATGATGATGAATAGGAATAAGAAAGGTATCGCATTAAATTTGAAAGACAAGGATGGAATAGAGATATTTAAAACAATGGTTAAGAATTCAGATGTTGTTTTAGAAAATTTTAGAAAAGGAACCCTAGAAAAATTAGGTGTTGGATATGATGTTTTATCAGAAATTAATCCTAAAATAATTTTATGTGAAATTTCTGGATATGGTAGAAGTGGTCCTTATGCCGATAAGGGTGGATTTGATTTAGTAGCACAAGGTATGAGTGGATTAATGAGTATTACGGGGGAAAGCGAAGATAAGCCACCAATGAAAGTTGGTGCACCTATAACAGATATAACAGCAGGTTTACTTGCAGCTAGTGGAATTTTAGCTGCATTAGTTCATAGAGAAAAAACAGGTGAAGGGCAAAAAGTTGATACATCGTTGTATGAAGCTGGAATTGTTCATACATATTGGCAATCAGCTATAGCAGGTGCCACTGGAGAGTCGCCAGGTCCTCTTGGATCAGCACATCCTTTAACAGCTCCTTATCAAGCATTTAAAACAAAAGATAAATGGATTACGGTAGGTGCTTCAAACCAAAACACTTGGCTTATGTTGCTTAAAGCAATTGGTCGTGAAGATTTACAAAAAAATGAAAAGTTTTCATCTAATTTAAATAGAAAACAAAATTTAAAAGAACTAGTTGATATTCTTAACAAAGAACTAATTAAAAAAACTTCTAATGAGTGGTTAAAAATCTTTGATGATAATGGATTACCATGTGGACCTATTAACTCGATAACAGACATGTTTAAAGATCCTCAAACAATTGAAAGACAAATGGTTATAGAGGTAGATAATAAAAAAGCTGGAAAAAGTAAAGCTATTGGTATGCCTATCAAGTTTTCAAAAAGCAAAACTGGAAAATCAAAAGGCGCCCCAAATTTAGGAGAGCATACTAAAGAAGTGATGAAAATTTTTGGTTACAAAGATGACCAGATTGAAGATTTTTATAATAGAAAAGTAATTCTTTAATTAACAGTTTCAAAAATCTTAAATAATAATTCTGAGACATGCTTACCTTTTTTCTCAGATAAATCAGATATTTGATGTCTGCAGCTTGTACCATTTGCTATAATGAAATCCTTTTCATTACTATTATTAATTGCCGGTATTAAAGAAATATTCGCCATTTTTTTGGAAACGTCGTAATGTTTGCTGCTATAACCAAACGAACCTGCCATACCGCAACAACTAGAATCAATCATTTTATTATCAATATTTAATTTACTTAACAGGCCAGTTAGTCCTTTCATTCTATCTTGTGACTTTTGATGACAATGACCATGTATCAATACGTTTTGATTAAATTTGTTTAATTTTACTTTATTTCCATTATTAATTTGTTCTAATACAAATTCCTCTAGTAAATAAAATTTATTTTTTAGTTTATCTTTATTTTTCACATTTTTTAATGTTTTGAATTCATCACTAAATGTTAACAAGCAGGATGGCTCAATACCAACTATAGGCATGTCATAATAACCATTGATAAGAATATAATTTACAAATCTATTCAATTCTTTTTCAGCCTTATCCAATTGTCCATAAGAGATATATGTTCTCCCACAACAAAGTGGTCTTTTGAGGCTATCATTGTCAAAACTTGGGATAATTACTTCATAACCAAATTTGTTAAGAACTTTTATCGAGTACATCAAATTTTGAATTTCAAAATTTATATTAAATGTATCTGCAAAAAGAATTACTTTGTTTTCTGACTTAATTTGTGATTTATAAATTTCTTTTAATGGAAATTGATTTTGAACTACAGGCATTTCTCTTTCTGTAGCATAACCAAATTTTCTTATTATTTCAGAAATTATAGGCAAATCCTTAATTTTATTAAATATTGGAGATACTATTTTTAAAAGCCAAATTAATTTTGGCATATTTGATATAACTCTATCTTTTATACTCATTGAAAATTTCTTGAAATAATGAGAAAGAAATTCACTTTTCATTTTCGCCATATCTACAGACATTGGACATTCCCTCTGACAGGCTTTGCAACTTACACAAAGTTCCATTGTTTCATACATCTCTTGAGATACAAAAGAATCTTTAGGTAATTGATTTGATAATGCTAAACGGAGTGTGTTAGCTCTTCCTCTAACAAGATCCTTCTCCTCTTTTGTAACTCTATATGATGGACACATAACCCCAGAGTCTAATTTTCTGCAAGCTCCATTGTTATTGCACATTTCAATTGCATCTGAAAAATTACCCCATTCAGACCAATCGTAATTTGTTTTTATATCTTCAGATTTATAATTAGATTTATATCTCATCAAAGATCTATCGTCAGATTTGTAAGGCCTAACTATTTTGCCTGGATTTAAGAGATTTTTACTATCAAAAGTATCTTTGATTTCTTCAAAAGCATTTGTAATTTTCTCTCCAAACATTTTCTCATGAAATTCTGATCTAACTATACCATCACCATGTTCACCAGAGTGAGATCCTTTATATTCTTTAACCATTGAAAAGGCCTCGTCAGCTATTGCTCTCATATTTTTGATATCTTTGTCTGATTTCATGTTTAGAACTGGTCTTACATGAAGAGTACCAACTGATGCATGTGCATAGAACATACCGCTAGTGTCATACTTTTTGAATATCTCGTTTAGCCTTGCCGTATAGTCTGCTAAATTATCTAATGTAACAGCACAATCTTCTATAAAAGCGACAGGTTTTTTATCACCTTTCATCGACATTAATATGTTTAATCCAGCTTTTCTAATTTCAAAAACTTCTTTTTGATCTTTTGGATTTTCATAAAAAGTAAAATCATTTTTGCTATTTTGATTTAATACCATGTATTCCAAATCCTTAATTTTCTTTTCATAAACATTTGGATCTTTATCAATGAATTCAACCATTAATACTGCTTCAGGATTCCCTTTGATATATTTTTTTATTCCCCCAGCATACATTGGAATGTCTTTCGCAAGATCTAGTAAATTTTTATCCATTAGCTCAACTGTTGTTGGTTTTAGCTTTACCATTTCTTTTGTAAGCTCCATTGCTTGATGAAAACTACTAAAATAACAAACGCCTAAAACTTTATTAGACGGTATCTCAGATAGTTTTAATTTAATTTTATTAAACAGGGATAGTGTTCCCTCTGATCCAACAAGAATACTAGATGAATTAAAACCGTTTGGATCTATTAAATCAATATTATATCCACCAACTCTTCTTTGAGTCTGAGGCCAATTCTCATCTATTTCGTTTTTAACCTGTTGTTTTACGTCAATAAATTTATTTATAATTTCATATAATCTATCTTGATCATTTGTTGTTGCTAAATAGTTTTTATTGATTTTATCAAATGTATGAATGGAGCCATCATCAAGTATGGTTTCAATAGCTAAAACATTGTGAACCATATTTCCATAGTATAGAGATCTTGATCCACAACTATTATTGGCAGTCATACCGCCAATTGTTGCTCTACTACTTGTAGAAACATCTACTGGATACCATAATCCATGAGGTTTAAGATAAGCATTCAAATGATCTAAAACAATTCCAGGTTCTACCCAAACATATTTTTCTTCAACATTTAATTCTAAAATTTTATTTTGATGTCTTGAATAATCTAAAACTATGCACTCACCAACAGTTTGACCGCATTGGGAACTCCCTCCACCTCTAGCTAAAAGAGGAATTGAATTCTTTTGTGAATATTCCATTAAACTTAGAACGTCATTTTTATCTTTTGGTAAAACAACTCCTACAGGTTTAATTTGATAAAGAGAGGCATCAGTGCTGTATCTGCCTCTAGAAAATTCATCAAATAAGGTTTTACCCTTAATTTTTTTTTCTATTTCTTTACCAATTTTTTCGATTTGACTATTATTAAGATTCATTCCGCTTTTTAGGTATTATTTATTTTTGTATATAAGTTTACCAAACTTTTTCAAAGAATTTTCTGATATATTTAGTCCTAGTCCAGGATTATTGTTTAAATATATCCAACCATTCTTCATTTGATGTTTCACGTCGAACAATTCTGATTGCAGAGGATCTCTTACATCATCGAAAGACTCCAAAATTTTTCCTGCTGGTGTAGAGGCCACTAAAGGCGCATGAATATAACAATCATGATGTGGTGCAATATCTATGTGATTGACTTCACACAATGATGCTAATTTACGTCCACCTGTGAATCCCCCAAACATTGTACAGTCAAACTGTAAAATTTGTATAGCATTTTCCTCAAGCATTGATCTACATCCATAAATGGTATTTTCACTTTCCCCACCTGATAATGGTATCCTAGTTCTTTTGGATAGTTCTCTCAGAGATCTTCTATCATCTTCCCATCTTACAGGCTCTTCTATCCAAGTTGGATTAAAAACTTCAAACTCTTTAACTCCTTCTAAAGCTGTTTTTAAATCCCATGCTCTATTGACATCAATCATGAGGTTTTTATCAGATCCAATCTCTTCTCTTATTATTTCGAGTCTTTTAAAATCTTCTTTAATAGAAAGCCCTCCAATTTTTACTTTAAAACTTTGATGGCCTAATTGAACAAGTTTTTTGATTTCATCTCTTAATTCTTTTTCATCTTTTCCTTCTCTGTAATAAGCACAAGTAACATAAACTGGAACTTTATTTCTAAATCCTCCAAATAATTTGTAGAGTGGAATATTTGATGCTTTGCCCATTAAATCCCAACATGCAATATCTAAAGCAGCAGATATTCTTATCAAAGCTTCACGACTCCAGCCTTTCTCACTACTCGTTCTCGTATCTGTTAATTTAAAAATTTTTTCGTATACTTTCTCAGGACTAAAAGGGTCTTCACCAATAATAAAATCAGAAATTCCATTTGAGAATGGTTTTATCAATGGAGTTATGTCAGTATAGCTTGTGGCCAACCCAAACCCAGAATTTCCATCTTTATTTTTAATTTTTACTAGTAGCTCATTTGCAGTGGGGACTATGAAGTGACTAACCCAGTGAGGTGTAACTTCCTCAGGATTATTAAGAACATAGACCTCCAAACTATCGATTAAACTACTATTATTTGTCATAAATTATAAATTTGATTATATAATTTCTATAGCATATACAGCGTTATGGTAATTTCAAACACTATAAGACCAGGTAGACATTTTTTACAAATACCGGGACCTACAAATGTACCTGACAGAGTTCTTAGAGCTATGGATTACCCAACCATCGATCATAGAGGTCCTGATTTTGCTGAACTTGGATTGAGAGTATTAGATAGAATAAAATTAATATTCAAAACATCTGAGCCTGTAATCATTTTTCCAGCATCTGGTACTGGTGCATGGGAAGCGGCAATAGTAAATACATTAAGCGCAGGAGATAAAATATTAATGTTTGAAACAGGACATTTTTCAACTCTTTGGTATGACATTGCTCAAAAATTTAAATTAGAAATAGATTTTGTTAAAGGTGATTGGAGAACAGGAGTAGACCCAAAAATTGTTGAAAAAAAATTAAAAGAAGATACTGAAAAAAAAATCAAAGCTGTATGCGTAGTTCACAATGAAACTTCTACAGGTGTTACAAGTAGAATAGGTGAAATTAGAGAGGCTATGGACGTTTCAAATCATCCAGCTTTATTATTTGTTGATACAATCTCATCACTTGGATCAATTGATTACAGACATGAAGAGTGGAAAGTAGATGTTACTGTAGCTGGCTCCCAAAAAGGTTTATTATTACCTCCAGGACTTTCTTTTAACGCAATAAGTTCCAAAGCTTTAGAGGCATATAAATCTTCAGATTTGCCAAAGTCCTACTGGGATTGGGAACCAATGTTGGAAAATAATAAAAAAGGATATTTCCCATACACACCAGCAACTAACCTATTATATGGTTTAGATGAGGCAATAAATATGCTGACTGAAGAAGGTTTAGATAATGTTTTTAATAGACATAAAAAATTTGCAGAGGCTACAAGAATAGCAGTTAGAGCCTGGGGTTTAGAAATACTCTGTAAAAATTCAAATGAATACTCAGATTCACTCACGGCAGTAATGGTTCCCGATGGTCATGATGCTGATTTTTTAAGAAAAACAATATTAGATAATTACAATATGTCTCTAGGAACAGGTTTAGCTAAAGTAGCAGGTAAAATTTTTAGAATTGGACATTTAGGTGATTTTAATGAATTAATGTTAGCTGGAACTCTGGCTGGAGTAGAGATGGGATTAATGAAATCTAATATACCTTATAAAAAGGGTGGAATACTTAAAGCATTAGAATATTTGTGCTAAAGAGAAGGAGGTGACTTCAGTCTCCCTCCATCACCTCACAATTATCTTAAACGATTCTCCAAAATAAATTAAACACCTAATAGTTGAAAAGTTAATTTATTAAAAATTATATTTTTTGATCGTATTCACCAATTTTGCCAGTTTTATTTAATAAATCATCAATAAAATCAAATATCTTTTTTTTTCTTATATCAGATGTAGGACTTTCAGTTACCACCACTAGAGAAGGTTTATTTGAAGATGCTCTTATTAAACCCCATGAACCATCTTCAAATGAAAATCTTATACCATTTACTGTTAAAATATCTTTAATTTCTTGATCATCGATCTTTATCTTATCATTTTTAATTTGATTAATTTCTTTTAATAATTCTTCCACGACAACATATTTCTCTTCATCTTTACAAAATGGTGCCATTGTCGGCGTCTGAAATGTTTTAGGTAATTCTGTAATTATTTCACTCATTTTCTTATTTTGATTATCGAGTAAATGACAAACTTGAAGAGCAGAATTTATTCCATCATCATATCCATATCCTAGCGGTTCATTAAAAAAGAAATGCCCACTTTTTTCAAATCCTGCTAAAGCATTTTCAGTATTTACCTTTCTTTTGATATGAGAATGTCCAGTTTTCCAATATAAAGTTTTACAATTATTTTGTGATAAAACCTTATCTGTTGAAAAAAGTCCTGTTGATTTTACATCTACAATAAATTTGGATCCGTTATATTTTTCTGATAAATTTCTTGCAATTAGCAAACCTATTTTATCAGAAAAAATTTCTTTTCCAGTATCATCTATTACACCAACTCTATCTCCATCTCCATCAAAACCAAATCCTATATCAGCACTATTTTCTTGAACAGCTTTTCTTATTTCTTGTAACATTTTTAGATCTTCTGGGTTTGGATTATATTTTGGAAAATTCCAGTCTAAATTACAATCAAGCTCTATTACTTCACATCCTATTTCTCTTAGTATATCTGGAGCAAATATTCCTGCTGTACCATTTCCACAAGCTACAACAGCTTTTATTTTTTTATTGATTTTATTTTTATTAATCAGTTCACTTTTATAAATCTGTTGAAAATCTTTTATTTTTTTTTTACTTCCATTTCCTCTTATAAATTTTTGGTTAAGTGTTATTTGTTTTAATTCTTTCATCTCTTCTGGTGCATGAGTTAGACCTTTTTTGATACCCATTTTAACTCCCGTCCAACCATTTTCATTATGGCTAGCTGTTATCATTGCAATTGCATCTGCATTTAAATTGAATTGCGCAAAATAAACCATTGGTGACAAAGAAAGACCAAGATCCTCAACGTTACAACCAGTAGACGTTAAACCCTCAATTAATTTTTTTTTAATATTTTCGCTGTAAGATCTATAATCATGCCCAACAATAACTCTTGGGTTAGTTTTTTTAGTATGTTTTATAATTTGTGTACCTAAGCCTTTTCCCAGCTGGTCGATTCCTTGGTCATTTATATCTTTCTCGTAGAGCCACCTTGCGTCATATTCTCTAAAACCTAATGGATCTATTTTTATGGAATTTTTCATGTGGATATATGTACATTTTTTAAAAAAATATATTGATTTAAATATGGTAAGTTCTATAAATGTTCTATTGATTTACGTTTTATATAGTATATTAAGTAATTCTACACACAATATCTAGTTATTTACTAGATTTTTTGATAAAAAAGGGAGTTAAATGAATAAAATATTGTCTCAGGCAATCAGGAAGGCTGTCTCTGATTATAAGCCAGCTGAAAATCTTGATAATAAGGATAAAAGACCAGATTTATTTTCACTAAATAATAACACAGAGTTATTTCAAAATTCAAAAGGCGTAACTATTAAAATTGATAGATCAAAAGATCAAAATTTAACTGATTTTGGTAGAGCTACACTTAGCGATAGGTATTTAGGTGAAAATGAGTCATTCCAAGACTTATTTGCAAGAGTAGCTAGTCATTATGCAGATGATAATTTGCATGCTCAAAGACTTTATAACTACATTAGCAATCTTTGGTTTATGCCAGCAACGCCAGTTCTATCCAACGGAGGAACAAAAAGAGGTTTACCTATCTCTTGTTTTTTAAATGAAGCTGGCGACAGCTTAACGGGTATTTTAGATTTATGGAGTGAAAATGTATGGCTTGCAGCTAAAGGTGGCGGTATTGGAAGCTACTGGGGAAACCTAAGATCTATTGGAGAAAAAATTGGAAGAGTAGGAAAAACATCTGGGATAATCCCTTTTATTAAAGTAATGGATTCTTTAACCATGGCAATAAGTCAGGGCTCACTTAGAAGAGGCTCTGCTGCATGTTATCTGCCTATTGATCATCCAGAAATTGAAGAATTTATAGAGATGAGAAGACCTACCGGTGGTGATCCCAACAGAAGATCCTTAAATCTCCACCATGGTGTGTTGGTTTCAGATGCATTTATGAGAGCAGTTGAATTAGACGAGCAATGGGCATTAAAAAGTCCAAAAGATCAATCTGTTCAATCTACTGTATCTGCAAGAAATTTATGGATTAGATTGCTTACTGCAAGAATTGAAACAGGTGAACCGTATATTGTTTTTATAGATACAGTTAACAGAATGATACCACAGCATCACAAACTTGCTGGTCTTACTGTTAAAACCTCAAACTTATGCAGTGAAATTACTTTGCCAACCGGAATTGATAAAGACGGTAGAGACAGAACAGCTGTATGTTGTTTGTCTTCATTGAATTTAGAAACATATGATGAATGGAAAGATGATGAAAATTTTGTTCCTGATGTTATGAGGTTTCTAGATAATGTGCTAACTGATTTTACAGAAAAAGCACCAGAGTCATTTAGTGATGCTGTGTACTCAGCTTTAAAAGAAAGAAGTGTTGGTTTAGGTGTTATGGGTCTGCATTCTTTCTTCCAGCAAAAAATGATCCCTTTTGAATCTGTTATGAGCAAAGTTTGGAATAAAAAAATATTTGAAAATATTCAAAAGCAGGTAGACAAAGCATCAAAAGACTTGGCAGAAGAGAGAGGTCCTTGCCCAGATGCAGCCGACTATGGTATAAACGAGAGATTTTCAAATAAAACTGCAATTGCTCCAACAGCATCAATATCAATTATTTGCGGCGGTACATCTCCAGGTGTTGAACCTATAGCTGCAAATAGCTATACTCACAAAACACTTTCTGGATCTTTCAATGTCAGAAATAAGTATTTGGCTAAACTTTTAGAAAAACATGGTAAAAATGATGAAGAAACTTGGTCTAGCATAACTACAAATCAAGGCTCTGTTTCTCATTTAGATTTTTTAACACAACAAGAAAAAGATGTTTTTAAGACTGCTTTCGAATTAGATCAAAGATGGATCGTTGATTTGGGTGCGGATAGAACACCACATATATCACAAGCTCAATCTATTAATATATTTATCCCAGCTGATATTCATAAAAGAGACTTACACCAAATTCACTATCAAGCTTGGAAAAAAGGCTTAAAAAGCCTTTATTACTGCAGATCTAAATCAATACAAAGAGCGGAAAATGTGAACGATGCTAATTCAACCGACGTTACAGCAAATGTTTATAAATCAAAAAAACAACAAAACCAACAACCAGAGTATGAGGAGTGCTTATCATGTCAATAGAGAGTTTAAAAGACGTAAAACCAAAAGTAGAAGTAGCTGAAAAAAAACATATGGGTTTATTAGTTGAAAATCCAGTTTATAAACCGTTTAGATATCCATGGTGCTACGATGCATGGTTAACTCAACAAAGAATACATTGGCTGCCAGAAGAGGTTCCTCTTGGGGATGATGTAAGAGATTGGCAAAAAAATTTGTCACAAGCAGAAAAAAATTTACTAACTCAAATTTTTAGATTTTTTACTCAAGCAGATGTGGAGGTAAATAATTGTTATCTTAGACATTATACAACTGTGTTTAAACCAACAGAAGTTTTAATGATGATGACTTCATTCGCCTCAATGGAAACAGTCCATATAGCTGCATATTCTCACTTGCTTGATACTATTGGTATGCCAGAGTCAGAATATTCAGCTTTCATGAAGTATAAAGAAATGAAAGACAAATATGATTACATGCAAAATTTCAATATGAACTCAAAAGAGGACATAGCCAAAACAGTTGCTGTTTTTAGCGCTTTTACCGAAGGACTTCAATTGTTTGCAAGCTTTGCTATATTATTGAATTTCCCTAGATTCAATAAAATGAAAGGTATGGGGCAAATAGTTACTTGGTCTGTCAGAGATGAGACATTGCATTGTAATTCAATGATAAGATTGTTTAAGGAGTTCATTAAGGAGAACCCGCAAATTTGGACTCCAGAGTTAAAGAAAGAACTTTATGAAGCATGCAGAACGATAGTTCACCATGAAGATGCGTTTATTGATTTAGCTTTTGAGATGGGTCCTATGAAAGGTCTTACAGCACAAGAAGTAAAAGATTACATTCGTTTTATTGGCAACAGAAGACTTACTCAACTAGGTTTGGAACCAATTTATGATGTTCAAAAAAATCCACTAACGTGGCTTGATACAATGTTGAATGCTGTTGAACATATGAACTTCTTTGAAGGCAGGGCTACAGAATATTCAAAAGCGTCAACACAAGGTTCTTGGACTGAAGCTTTCTCATAATATATAAATTATAAATTTTCTAGTTTATGAATGATAGTTTTTATTCTACACGTCGTTCCGTGTTAGCTAGGAAGATGTCCAATAAAGAAATACCAAAGGATGATTTAAACAAAATTCTTGCAGCTGGTATAAGAGTGCCTGACCATGGAGCACTAAACCCTTGGAAGATAAAAGTTATTGTTGGTGAAAAATTAAAATTAGTAGATAATGAAATTATACTAAGCGAGTTTAAAAAAATTAATCCTGAAGCAAGTGAAACGCAATTAGAAACTGAGTCAGGCAGACTACAAAGAGCTGGAGCAGTTTTAGCAGTAATATCATGTCCA
>CACOCP010000011.1 GCA_902625715.1 uncultured Pelagibacteraceae bacterium
AACCATTATTTCCGTTTATGATCAACCAATAAGAATCTTCACTAAATGCTGAAAAAAATAAACAAGCTAATAAAATATAAAGTATTATGAAAAAAGAATTTTCAATAATTGATAGAAATTTTTTTGAAATTGCAACACTTAAACCAGTAAAGAAAAAAGTAAATGGGATTAGTAAAGAGACTAAGCCAAAACTTTGAAACAACAAGTCAGATATAAAACTTCCTTTGGACCCCATTAAATTTTTAATTAATGTATTTTCTGGAAAAATGAAATTTGGATCTTCAGGGGAATAAGTCACTAATGATGCAAAAATAAAAATAGACGCTAATATAATTATAATCCCAACTAACTCTGCTAATCTATTAACACAAAAAGTCCCAATTTTATTAATTAATTCTCTCATATTACACAAATCAGATTTGTCACTTTTACCATTATACTATTATTGTTAAAATTAAATAATAAATGAATATATGTTTAATAGGCTATAATCTTACAAATTTTCTTCTAGCGATATTATTAAGTAAAAAAGGTTTTGAAGTAGATATTATTTTTGACGAGAAAAATAAATCTAAAACAAATAATAGAACTATTGGAATTTCAAAAAAAAATATTGAATTTCTTAAATCAATTTTAAATATACCAAATCAATACCTTTGGCCAATATTACAAATAGAAATTTTAAATTTAAAAAATGATCCATCAAAAAAAATTAAATTTAAAGATAAAAAAGATGAAAACTTTTTCTTAATTAAACAAAGTGATTTATCACAGTTATCTTTAAAAAAATGCAAGCAATTAAAAAACATTTATTTTTCTAAATATACACCAAACAAAATTTTAAAATTAGAGAAAACAAATAACTATAATTTAATTGTTAATTCCCAATCAAATAATATTTTGATAAAAAAATTTTTCTCAAATAGCATAAAAAAAGATTATGACAGTATGGCATTTACTGCGATACTAAGTCATAAAAAAATAAATAATCACACAGCTGTTCAAGTTTTTACAAAATATGGACCTTTAGCTTTCTTACCACTATCTGGAGAAAAAACATCTATAGTTTATTCCGTGCAGAAAAAATTCGAACTTAATTCAGTTAAAGTAAAAGATGAAATTTTAAAGCAATCAAAATTTTATAATTTAAAAAAAATCTCTGAATTAGAATATTTTGATCTCAAGTATTCTTTCCCTAGAAAATTTGTTCACAAAAATATTCTCTGTTTTGGGGATGCTTTGCACAAGATACATCCACTTGCGGGACAAGGATTTAATATGACCTTGAGAGATTTGAAACTCATTTCCTGTATAATAGATAACAAATTGGAATGTGGATTAGAGATTGATAAATCCACACTCATCGAGTTTAGAGATAAAAGTAAACATATAAATTACATTTTTGGAGCTGGAATTAATTTTATTAATGAGTTTTTTAAATTAGATAGTGAGTTTGATGGTAAACTATCTGACAATATTTTTAGTTTATTAGACAAAAGTGAATTCTTCAAACGTAATTCAATTTCTATTGCTAATAAAGGTATAAATTTTACTATTGAATAGTTTTGTTTGTAAAATTGTAGTTAGTGTAAGTTACTAATATTTCCTCTAATTTTTTTTTTCTATCTATTAAATTTTTTGTCTCCAATAAAATCTGTTTTTCCTCTAAAGTAAATGGTGAAGCCATCGATAAAGTATTTATTGTTTGCTCAACGCTTTGGTTTTCAAGATCTTTCCAATTAATTTGGTAACCTTGTTGCTCAAATAGTTTCTTTAGGTCATTAAAGACTTGGTTAAGATCTGAAAACTTTATTATTTCTTTTTGCTCTACCAAGTCATTTGAAAAGTTATTAAAATTTACTTCACACTCCCTGTATAGTTTATTGGAACTTATTTCGCCAATAGTTTCATATCTACATATTCCATTTAAAACTATTAGATACCTACCGTCGTCTGTTTCATTAAAACTTGTAATTTTACCAACGCAGCCAATTTTATGTAGATCTGGTTTTTTTAAATTTCCAGTTCTCTTTGGTTGGATCATTCCAATATATCTATTGTTCTTCATACTATCATCAATCATTTGTATATATCTTGGCTCAAAAATATTTAGTGGAACTGTTGTTTTAGGAAAAATAATAAAATTAGATAGTGGAAAAACAGGAATTTTTTTTGGTAAATCTTTGTTTATCATATTGATCATTTAATTTAAGAATAAGTATATAGTATTACATCATTATAATTCAATGAGAGAAAAAAACTTAAATTTTGATAAACAAAAATTATACAAATTTTTTCAAGATAAAAAATATGTCAAAATATCAAAGATTTCAAAATCGATTTTAAAAGCTTTTGCAAACGATAAAGAGATTTATAAAATCGTAATATTCAGCGAGATTTATGAGAAAAATATAGACAAGGCCCTAGTTGTCTCTGAAAAACTTTTACTTTTTAAAGATGATGCTGAGACAAATTATATACATGGAAATGTTCTTAAACTAAAAAATAAATTTGAAGAGGCAATAATTTTTTATAAAAAAGCTATTGAACTGAAAGATGATTTTTTTGAGGCATATAATAATCTAGCTAGTTCCCAAAAAAAAATTGGCTTAATCAATGAGGCAATTCAAAATTATAATACTTCCATAAAAATTAAAGAAAACAATCTGGAGGCACATTTTAATTTAGGAAATTTGTTATATGATGAAAAAAAATTTGATAAAGCTCTTAAGTCTTATGAAAAAGTTATAGAAATTAATAGTGAATTCCCTAAATCGTATTTTTTAATTGCCCAAATAAAATCTGTTCAAGGAAAGTTTGAGGAAGCAAAAACTTATTTTTTAAAAGCAATTGAGAAAGATAAATTTTTGTCAGAGGCTTATGTTCATTATGTAAATACTAGAAAAATCAAAAAGGATGATAACATCATAAAGATTTTAGAGGAACTTATAGAAATAGATAATCTTGATAATAAATTAATACAAAATTTTTGTTATGCCCTGAGTAAAATATATTTTGATATTGATAAAATTGAACCTGGATTTAAATTACTTAAAAAAGCAAAAACAGCTTACACAGCATTAAATAATTATTCAATATCTGAGGAAAAAAATCATTTTATAAAAGTTAAGCAATATTTTTTAAGTAATAAATTTCCTAAATCAGATTTTAATAATACCTTCAAAAAAAATCCTATATTTATAATTGGCATGCCAAGATCAGGCACTAGCCTAATAGAACAAATTGTGTCAACACATTCAAAGGTTTATGGTGCAGGCGAACTAACCATTCTTCCAAAAATAATGCACAATTCTATCTGGGATAAAAATACAAATCCTCAAGAACTATTAAATTTTGTTAGGGAGGAATATTTATCTAAAATCTCAAAAATTAATACAAATAAAGAATTTGTAATTGATAAAATGCCATTCAATTTCTTTTATGTAGGATTTATTTTAAACTCTATTCCTGAGGCAAAAATCATACATATGCATAGAAATCCAATGGCGATTTGCTGGTCAAATTATAAAGCAAATTTTTTTGATAATATTGGTATGGATTATGCTCATAAATTAGAAACTGTTGGAGAATTTTATGTAATTTATAATGAAACAATGAAATTTTGGAATGAGATCTATCCTAATAGTTTAATTGAAGTCGATTATGATAATTTTGTAATGGATTACGTTTCAGGTTCTAAAAGTATAATTGAAGATTTAGGTTTGAACTGGGAGGATAAAGTTTTAAAATTTCACGAAAATAATAGAGCAGTTGAAACAAACTCTTTGTTGCAAGTTAGAGATCAAGTATACCAAAATAGTTCAAAAAATTGGGAAAAGTATGAAAAATATTTAACTCCTGTTATGGAAATACTTAAAAATAATAATATTAAATTCTAAATAATGATTTTTTGGATAGCCTCTTACCCTAAAAGCGGTAATACATGGATAAGATCACTTCTTAGTTCATATTACTACACAAATGATGGAGTCTTTACTAATGATTCTTTGTTAAAAAATATTGGTCAATTTCCTGAAAAAAAACATTTCAAAACATTTGATTATAATATGACAGTTCCTGGCGATACAGCTAAACTTTGGATTCAAGCTCAGGAGCTACTTAATAAAGACAAAAAAATTAGATTTTTTAAAACTCATAATTTTTTAGGAAAAATTGGTAATACTCAATTTACAGATGAAAAAAATAGTTTAGCTGCGATATATATAATAAGAGATCCACGAAATGTTATTACTTCTCTAAAAAACCATTTTGAGATGAGTTATGAAGAATCTTTGGAATTTATGGTTAATGAAAGAAAATACACTTACGACTATTTCAAAAAAAATGATTTCAGTGATTTTCAGTTTTTAAGTTCATGGGAAAAAAATTATCAAACCTGGATTAATAATAAAATTTTTCCAACATTAGTTATTAAATATGAAAACTTAATTAAACAAACTTATGAAGAATTTAAAAAAATAATAAAATTTATAGATAATCAAATTAATAAAGATAATGATTTTGATAAAAAAAGAGCACTTAATGCTTTGTCAAGTACAAGTTTTTCTAACTTAAAAAAAATTGAAAATACGAAAGGTTTTTCTGAGTCTATAGACTCAAAATCAAAAAATTTAAGAATACCGTTTTTTCATTTAGGGCCAGAAAATAATTGGAAAAATAAGTTGGATAACAATTTTAAGATTAAAGTAAATGAAGTTTTTAAAAAGAACTTAGAAGAATTGCATTATCTTTAATTTTTTCTCGTAAAATTTGCTACTTGCTTAATTTAAAAAAAACTACTAGTTTTAAAAAATGATAATAAGCGGGCATAGCTCAGTGGTAGAGCGTCTCGTTGCCAACGAGTATGTTCATGGTTAATTTCCCTTGGTAATCTAAATTTTTTTAATTGATACTAAAATCCAACATACTGACAACACAGTAGGATTATTATTTATTCGTAATTTAATTCTCTATCTATTATTTCTGAACTTTCATTAATAAGAATATTTCTTTTATCTTTTAATTTGAAAGCTTCTTCAACTAACTTTGATACCTTATCAATTGTCTTTTTATCCATGATTGGAATTTCTATCTCCTCAATTCTTTCTTCTCTTAGGTGAGGGATTGTTGAAGCAGTGACTGTTCTTCTTAAAGCAGAGTGCAATCCTATTTGTTTTATCATTAACATTAAAAACAAATACTCTTGTGTAAAATTTAAATCTTTACCATTTTTATTTAATGAAAGTTTTACAATACCAGATGAACATACCACTTTATCATGTTTAGATAGCATTGAAACACAACCAATTTTTCCATCTTTGGTGAACAAAACATCTTTATGGTTAAATTTTATATTTAAGGTTTTTGAATATTCTTCATCAATAAAATAATCTGAAAATGTATCTATTGAATAATTTATGATGTCCGAAGTTCTGACGAATGTTAGATCATTTTTTTTTTTATTTAAATAATCAACATAAAAATCACTACCAGGCTCAATTCCTTTCGTTATATCTATTATTTTTCCTAAATTAATTGTTTTGAATTTTTTTTTCAAATCTTTTAGTGATTTTAAAAAAATAGGAGAAGAAAACTTTGGTGTCCAAATATCATTACTGTGCATAAAAGAAATTTTACTATCAAACGATAATTCGTCTTCATTTGAGTCTTTAAAATTAAAATTAGATATAATAATTTTTACTGCTTGCTCTAATAATTTAAGTGACTCCACTTCACAATTTAATGCTTTTTTTTCATTTTTTGTGATCAATTCAATAATTTTTTTATTTAAAATTGGAATTTCAATTTTTTTCAAATTTTTAAGAGATAGTAATTGTTGAATATTTCCAGTTGTTAAATTGTAAATTTGCCACTTTCCAATTTTTGATCGAAAATAAGATATTAGATATTCACCTGTAAAACTTATATTTTTTTTTAACCTTATATTTGCTATGTGCCTTGGTATTCCTGCTAGACCAACATATTCTTTCTTATAAATGGCTGATTTACCTACTGTACCGAGGATACTAATTAAAACATCATTCTGCTTAATATGACATCTGCCAAAACTATCATAGTTTTTTTTGGAGATGAAAGAATCGTCTGATATTGGGTCGTAATTAATAACACTTTCTTTTATATTTCTTCCATACAAATAACGAATTTCTCCTAATTTTTTTCTTGGAATATGCGAATGCTCTCCATCAGAGATTTTTTCACATTCATTTTCTAAAACTAAATAATTTATTCCAGATTTAAAATGTTTTTTTTTTACTATCTCATTATAAAAATAGAATTTTGGTATTAGTCTATATCCAAATCTTAAATTTGTTGATTTTACATGAAAACTATTCATTAAAGTTTTCTTTTAACCATTCTTTATAAAGTGTTGGCACTTTGATAATTTCATCAATATTTGTTGGCTTTCCTCTTCTGTCATGACCACAATTCTTAACAATAGACATAAATATTTTATAATCTTTAGGTATGTCAGCTGGATCCAATTTTTGAAAAAAAATTACGCTAGTCTTTGTTGATGTGTTCGGCATAAATGTTTCTATTGGTAAATCGATAATTGCTAAAATTCTACCTTTTTTCATCAACCAATCCCTTACATAGGACAATGTATCATTACCTAGTATTCCATCAGGTACAACAATACTCATTTTCCCTCCAACTTTTAAAAATTGTAAAATTCTCTCAATAAAAATTACCTGAGGTGCTTCTTTATCTTTAATTTTTCCTTTTATGAAGTTATGTGTTTGTTTTTCCGCTTTCCATTTATGTCCAAGATCATACTGTTTAAGTTTTTCCGATCCTCTTATTGGTATTTTGCTACCAAAAGGTGGATTTGTTAGAACAATTGAAAATTTATTAAGATCAATTTTTTGCTTTGAGCTATCTTTCCAATTATTTGATAAATCTAGCGAATCTTCACAAACAATACCACTCTTACCATCTCCAACTATCGCCATATAAGCTTTTGCAACTTTTGCTAAAAAATAATCTTTATCTATTCCTCTTATTCTATTAATTGCTATCTCCATTTTTTCTTCTAATAAGTTATTTTTATTCCATTTAAATTTTTTCCCTTCCTTTTCTAATTTGCTCCAAATATGCCTTAAGGTTTCCACCAGGAAACCACCTGAACCACACGCAGGATCAATAATAAAGTCATCTGTATTTGGATTTAAAATTTCAACCATCATTTTAATAACATTTCTTGGGGTAAAAAATTGACCTTGACCACCCTTTAAAGCTCTTCCAATAAAAATTTCAAAAGCATCTGATATTGTGTCTCTTTCAGCATCTATTATGCAATAATTTTGTAGCTCTCCTACTACATATACTATTGAATTATCATCTAACGTTATTTGATCATTTTCATCTAATACCTCTTTGTATTTTCTTTTGACCTCATTAAACAAATTAACAATCCTATCTCTTACGACCCTAGGATTTTCCTCAATACCTGATCTAAATTTTAATATTTCGTCAGGCTCAGTAAACCTTTCATCATAAATCTTACAAAAAATTAAATTTATTAATTGTTGTGCTAGAACTTCATCTCTAGTAGCTCCAACTGTGTTTGCGGCTAAATAATTTCTAATTGCTTTAAAAGTTGTTTTTAAATTGTGTGTAGGCTTAAGATCTTTTCTTTTATATTTTCCAATATCTTCTACTCTTTGATTAAATACCGGAATGTTAGGAATATTTTCAAATTCTACTCTACCTGATTTATAAATTTTTCTTAAAAATACTCTTTCTTCTCCATTAAACCAGACACCTAGATAAGCAGAAGAAAATCTTAAATAGTCTTTTAATTGACCAACCCCATCTTTTTTATTTTTTCTCTTACATTCTATAATTATGTAAGCATCATCCTCATTTTTTTTTTTATTATTAAATACAACAATTTCAACTGGGTACTCTTTTTTTGTGTCGGATGGTCTAACTTTAACTCTAAATTGAGGTCTAGTTTGAATATTTTCAGCAGGATAATTATAATCTTGAACTAACTGTTTCGAAAATACCTGTACTGCTTCAATTTCCTCAGGGGTTGCTTTAACTTCTTTACCGGATATAAAATCTTTAATTACTTTATCAGACATTTAATAGTTTTTATCAAAAACAATCTATATAGTCTAAAATGAAATTTATTAAAAAATCTCAACACACTCACAACACACTCACAACACAGTTTTTTTCTAAATTTCATAAAAAAGCCTCTTGCTTAATTTTAAAAAAGCAACTAATTTCAATACATACGGAACAAGCGGGCATAGCTCAGTGGTAGAGCGTCTCGTTGCCAACGAGAAGGTCGTGGGTTCGAGTCCCATTGCCCGCTCCAAAAGAATATGGATGATTTAGCTAATAAAAAGTGTATTCCTTGTGAAGGAAATATTCCTCCTTTTAAAATAGAGGAAATACATAAGTATTTAAAAAAAGTAGATGATTGGTCAGTCAAAGAAGATGGTCTCGACGGGTACCACTTAACAAAAGACTTTAAGTTTGAAAATTTTTTAAAAAGTCAAGAATTTGTAAATAAAGTTGGCAAAATTGCTGAGGAAGAAGGCCATCATCCTGATATATGGTTTGGGTGGGGCTATGCTAAAATAAAAATTTATACCCATGCTATAAAAGGGTTAGCTGAAAGTGATTTTATATTAGCTGCAAAAATTGATAAAATTATTAATGCTTAAAGTGACGTGTTTTTGAAAATACAAGTACAGTTTCTGTTTCATTAGCATATTTTATAATTTCTTTATCCCTAATTGAACCAGAGGGTTGAATAACCGCGCTTACACCTGCTTGAATTAAAGTTTCAATTCCATCCACAAAAGGAAAAAAAGCATCGGAAGCAGCAACTACTTCATCATTCTCTTTTATTTTTTGAAAGTTTTTCATTTTATCAATTGCAATTTTACAACTATCCAGACGGCTTGGTTGACCTGATCCTATTCCAACTGTTCTAGTATTTGAGGTAAGAACAATTGCATTAGATTTTACATATCTGCAAACATTTAGGGCAAATGTTAGCTCTCTAAATATTTTAGATGAGGGTTTTTTTTTAGAAACTACTTGAAAATTTTTACTCTCAAACTTTTTATTATCAGGTGATTGTATAAGTAAGGAGTTAAAATTTGAGATAATACTATTTATGTTTTCTAATTTAATTTTTGAAGAATCTATTATTCTTAAATTCTTTCTTTTTTTTAAGATTCTAATAGCATCTTTCTCATAACCATTTCCAATTATTACTTCAAAATAAGTTTTAGATAATTCAACTGCCAGCTTGGTATTAATTTTAAAATTACAAGAAACAATTCCACCAAAAGCACTAATAGGGTCAGAGTTTAGCGCCTCTTTAAAACTACTAACTTTGTTTCTGTTAATTGATACTCCACAGGGATTTGCGTGTTTAACAATTACTGTGCCAACTCCAGCTGGTAATGATTTTGATGCGTAAAGTGCTGCATATATATCGTTATAGTTATTATAACTGAGTTTTTTTCCGTGTAACTGATCTAAATTTGTTGATAAAGAGTAGCTGTATACCGAAGCAGTTTGATGCGGGTTTTCTCCATATCTAAGTTTTTCAACTAGATTTGTCGATATTACTTTTTTATTTGGAAAACTTGTCTTATTTTTTTCTATAAAGTAATTTGAAATCATTGCATCGTAAGATGCAGTTTCAGTAAAAGCTTCCTCAGACATTTGTTGTCTAAATGATAATGAAGTTGACCCTTTATTTTCATTTAATTCTGATATTAATTTTTCGTATTGATCCAATTTTGTAATAATAGTGACATCTTTATAATTTTTTGCTGCCGCTCTGACCATTGTTGGTCCGCCAATATCAATATTTTCTATGATTTTATTGTGATTTTTACTTTCATTAATTGTTTTTTCGAATGGGTAAAAATTTACAATTACTAAATCTATATTTTCAAAATTATAAGATTTCATAGTAAGTTTGTGAGATTTTTTATTTCTTTCATTTAAAATTCCCGCATGAATTTTTGGGTGTAAGGTTTTCACTCTTCCATCAAGAATTTCTGGAAATTTTGTAAAATTTGAAATCTCATTACATTTAAAACCATGTTTTTTTATTTCTTTAAATGTTCCACCAGAGCTTATTATTCTGATCTCAAATTTTTTAAGGACTGATAAGATTTTTTTTAAGTTACGTTTATCTGAAACTGAAATTAGAGCCTGTGAAATTTTTTTCATTCAATTTTAGTTATTTCCCATTTTATTACTTGATCATCTTTTTCAGTTAAACCAGAGATAAAAATATTTTGATTTTCTAAATAATCATTTTTATTACCAAAATATAATCCAGTTTCAACATCAATAGACCCATTTACTGAATAAAATCTCCAAGCAGAATTTTCAAGTTCAATTAGTATTATGTTTTTATCCTGAGTCTTTGTTACTTTCGTTGTTGGCATCAAATGGAATCTAATATCAAAATTTGTAGGTATAAAATTTTTATTTTTAATAAGTTTATCTATACCTACAAATTTATTTTTTTCTGGAAAAAATTCTAATGATCTTTCATGAATAGTTCCATAATTTTTTAAATATCCATCATGAGAACATTTAATTAGCCAATAGTTTTTTTCACATACAATATTTTTATTCAAAGTATTGAAATTTAATTTATTTAATATTTTACCTTTAAAATTTTTCTTAAAAGTAATTATAGAGTTATTATTTAGTATCAGAGTAGAGTGTGCTGCTGTTGATCTTGAAATTAAATTCAATTTGTTTTTTGTATTTTGATAATACCCTGAATTACAAATTATTTTTGTTCCTCTATATGTTGCTTCAAACGATAGAGGTCCACTTTGGTAATTTTCAGAAAATTTACTTTCAGGAGGAGATCCAATATCCATTGCTAAAATTATATTTTTATTTTTTAAAATGCCGTATCCACCTAAATCTTTTTTGTCACTTTTAAAAGAGTATTTTTGGTAATCTAGATAAATATCAAAATCTTCTAAATTGCTGTTATGATTTCCATTAAATAATAAACTTTGTTTAACTGAACCCCAAATAAAGTTATATCCCTTGCCTAAGTGAAAAATTATTTCATCTAAATATTCAGGGATTTCATTAGATGACTCTTTCAAAAATTCTCTTAAAAGAATAAAATATTTTAAGTAGAACACTAGTTGTCTAATATTTCTAGATTTTGGAAAATATTCTGTGTCGAAGGAGGAAGTAATTATTTTTTTTAATAGCTCTAGTCCAAAATCTAAATATTTCTCATCATTATAAGATATTCCTGTTAAAATAATTGCAGAACATCCAATTAATTTATCATGGTAATTATCCGATCTTTTTATTTCATTAATTAAATGATTTGCTTGTTTAAAAATTATCTTATTAAATTTCTCTTTATATATTTTATCTCCTTCATCGTATGTTAATTGTGAATTTGTGATCCATGAAATAATTCTTCTCGATAATGTATCGATTTCCCACAAATTATCATTATATTTTTGATTATTCTCAATCCATTTATTTATTATTGATATACAAATTTTTTTAGAAGACTTTAGATCAATTGAAAAAAGCCAAAAAAAATTATTTAATTTTTTATAGTCCTTATAAGAAAGTTTATTTACCTCCCAAATTTTGTCTGTTTCAAAATCTTCAATTTTATTTTTTGTTTTTTCATATTTTGCAATAGAACCCAATATTTTTAATGAAGGTTTATAAGTTAGTGCTTTAAGATTTGTAGATGAGATTTTCTTATCGTAAAGAGAAGAATTTAAATAAATTTTTCTTAATTTTTTTAAAACCTTATAAAATGATTGATTGATAATGAGCGAGAAATTATTAAATTTCATTTTACACTAATCTTAGTGTCTCAATATTTTTTTTAATGTCCCCTCTATTCTCTTTAAAAATTGTGGTACCAGAGACTAATATATTTGCTCCAGCATTTAGAATATCTCTAGAGTTTGAAAAATTTACACCACCATCAACTTCAATATCAAAATTATAATTTTTTTTGTCTTTTATCTCTTTGAGTGATTTTATTTTATCCAATATCTCTGGCATAAATTTCTGGCCTCCAAAACCTGGAAACACGCTCATGATTAATACTAAATCAATATTGTCTAAGTGGTCAGATATTTTTTTAATCTTTGTATCAGGATTTAATGAAACACCTACTTTTTTATCCAAACTTTTGATTAATGATATTGTTTCATTCATATTTTCTGTTGCTTCTGGATGAAATGTAATAATATCAGCCCCAGCATCTGAAAAGTCTTTTATATATTTATGCACTGGAGATATCATTAAGTGTACATCAAACTTCAATGAACAATGTTTTCTAAGTGCCTTAATGACTGGTGGACCAATTGTGAGATTAGGGACGAAATGTCCATCCATCACATCAACGTGGATCATGTCTGCTCCACCTTTTTCAAGCCGTTTTATTTCATTAGCCAATTGACTAAAATCTGCTGACAAAATTGATGGTGAAATTTGAATTTTTTTCATTAATACTAGGTTTACTAGTACCAATTTTTAAAATTTAATTGAATTAAAAAATTGATAGATTTGTCTTGAAATTTCGCTTTCAAGAGGAAATGATAACATTCCCATTACAGAATAACCCAATATCCAAGGCATCAAATAAAATCTAATCATATAAAAAAACCAAGCGACATATAATGGCACTAGTGGCCCAATAATAAAAGAAGGTGTTATTGGCTTAAATACATTAATCAAAGGATTTGTATATTTAACGAAAACTTTCATGAAAAAAAATTCAGAGTCTTCCCGTTGGAAAATATTCATTGCAACTCTTCCAATCAAGGTCCACATAATTATTCCAAGCAAATAATCTATAAAATAGATTAAAGGATGAAAGTTTGCTGACATTTAAAATTTATATTGGAAAAATAATTGAAATTAAAGGGGCGAAATTAATCGCCCCTTAAAAGAGTTTATTTAGTGTTGTTTACCAAGAATTGTTTTACCACTCGGTACACGTACGTTATCAACCATTTTTTGAGTAGCTTTATCTGGCTCTTGTGTCATTAAACTTACAATAACCATAGAAACTAAACTTACAGCTGATCCAAAGATACCAAATGTCAATTGTGTAATACCTAGGAAACCGCTTCCACCACTTCGTACCCAAACTAAGTACCAAGCACCTGAAACTAAACCTAAGATCATTCCAGCAATTGCACCTTGTCTGTTGGCTCTCTTCCACCATACACCTAGTACAAGAGGGAAGAACAATCCAGACATCGCAAAGTCAAATGCCCAAATAACCGAACCTAAGATACCTTGTATCTCCATCGCTGCGATAGTTGCTCCAGCAAAACCGATTACTACAAGTAATACCCTTGCAACAACTAGTCTTTTTGCAGTTTCCGCTTTTGGATCAATGATTTTGTAGTAAACATCATGTGATATAGCGTTTGCAATCGCTAGAATTAAACCATCAGCTGTTGACATGGCAGCAGCCATACCTCCTGCAGCAACTAGACCCGAAATTACATATGGTAATCCTGCTATCTCTGGAGTTGCTAATACAACGGCTTTACCACCCATGAAGAACTCGTTTAATTCAACAGTTCCATTTCCGTTAAAGTCGCTTATAAACATCAAGTTTGCTTGGTTCCAGTTTTGATACCAATCTATGGCTTGAACTTCTGCTATTGATTTACCGATTATACCAGTTGATAAAGTCGGATCAATCAATGACAACTTAGATAGTGTAGCTAACATTGGAGCAGAAGAATAAAGTAAGAAGATAAAGAATAATGACCAACCTACTGATTTTCTAGCTGCTTTTACACTTGGAGTAGTGAAGTATCTCATCATAACGTGTGGTAATGAAGCTGTTCCCATCATCATCGCCAATGCTAATGAAATAAATGCCCAAGGTGTTGCATTAACTGCAGAGTGAGCTTTAGTTATTCCTGCTAAGCCTTTTGGTACCAAAGCAAGATCTTCCTTGGAATTTGCAACGAAACCAAATTGTTGTTCAAGTTCACCAATTCTAGCAACCTCATCAGCTAACATAAAGTGAGGGAAGAACCCTGCACCCATTTTGTTACTGATCCAGAATACTGGAAGTAGGTAAGCTATAATTAGCACGATATATTGTGCAACCTGTGTCCAAGTTACTCCTCTCATACCACCCAACATTGAACATAATAAGATACTTATTAATCCAATATAAACAGCGTACTGAAATGGAATATCAAGTGCAACAGATGCGATAGTACCTGTAGCGTTAATTTGAGCTGTTACATAAGTAAACGATGCAACAGTTAAAACAACTACTGCACAGAACCTAGCTAAATTACCACCGTATCTTGTACCTATAAAATCTGGGACTGTATAACAGCCAAATTTTCTTAAGTATGGTGCTAATAAGGATGCAACAAGCACGTAACCACCAGTCCAACCAACAAGTAGAGCCATGTAACCATAACCTTTAAAGTAAATACCACCTGCCATTGCAACGAATGAAGCACCAGACATCCAGTCTGCCGCTGTGGCCATTCCGTTGAATACTGTTGGTACTTGCCTTCCAGCTACGTAATAAGCATCTGCTTGAGCTGTTCGTGACAGATAACCAATTAATGCATAGATGAATACTGTAAATGCAACAAAGGCGATACCTATCGCTTTGGCAGACAGACCCATCTGTTCAGCAATTGCCATGATGACTATAAAACCTATAAATCCTCCAGTATAAATTCCATAAATTCTTGGCAAATTATCTATAAAACTACCTTTCATTCTTCGTCCTCTCTTTCGCTAAAGCCGAACTCTTCATCAATTTTTTCCTGCCTATTTGCAAACCAAAAAATTAAAATTACAAAGATTCCAAGAGATCCTTGACATGTAAACCAATATGTCCATGGATATCCAAAAGGTCCAGTGACCTCGTTCATTTCAGCTCCAAAGAGAAAGATGCCAATTGAGAAAACAAACCAGATAGCAAGTGTTATAAACAACAAGCCACGGGATTTTTCCCAATGTTTTGTTTGATTTGACATTTTTACCTCTCTATTAAGTTATAACTTGTTAAAACCATAACCATTATAAGAGCTTTGAAAAGACTAAAAATTATACATATAAAGTACTTATTTACTTACTTTTTTAAGGTATAATTGACTCACCTCACATAAATTATGGGAAAATACAAATTAACCTGGAAAGATCTCACGCTCAGAGATTTTAAAATTTATTTATTCGCTATGTTTAAAGCGTTTATTCCAAAGAAAAAAATCAAAAATTTAGACCATTTAGAAGAGTTTATTCAAACAAAATCTGCATGGGTAACTCAAGTAACTTTGTATAATTATTTAAAAACTAGAATGGGAACGAGATATGTACTTCATTTTGAAAATGATGTTTTTATGGGATCAGTAAACCTTGCAAAATGGAATATTTATTCGGTATCTTTGCAGGATTTAACTTTTTTTACATTCTCATATTTAAATGTGAATTTTAATTTTCAAGAAATAAGTAAAGCAAAAGAAATATTCAATAAGATTTTAGATGATGAAATTTCAAATAAAATGCCATTGGACATTATTGAAAAAGCTAGAAAAAGTTTTGATGAAAGATTAGAAAAAATTAATTGGAATGACTATTATCGAGATCTGCCATTTAATCCTAGTGCTTTGTCATTATATAAATGGGCTCCTGTAGCAGAAGAGTTGAAAACGTTAGATCGACAGATTGTGCTTAACTCAATGATTTTAAAATGGGATATTATTAAAAAAGAATTTGTAAGTTTAATTCAATTTTAAATATTTTTTCTATTTTCAACTAAACTTTTTACGACATTAGGATCTGCCAAAGTGGTAGTATCACCTAATTGCTTATGTTCATTAGCAGCAATCTTTCTTAAAATTCTTCTCATTATTTTGCCTGATCTTGTTTTTGGAAGACCTGGAGTAAAATGTATTAGATCTGGAGTTGCTAGAGGTCCAATTTGTTTTCTTACCCAAAGTTTTAAATCTCTTTCAAGCTCTCCTGTTTCTGTTTCTCCAGCATTTAAAGTTACATAACAGTAAAGACCATTTCCTTTAATATCATGTGGATATCCAACTACTGCTGCCTCTGCTACTTTTGGATGAGCGACAAATGCACTTTCAATTTCTGCAGTTCCCAAGTTATGTCCTGACACTATAATAACATCATCCACCCTACCTGTTATCCAATAATAACCATCCTTATCTCTTCTACATCCATCTCCTGTAAAATATTTTCCATT
The DNA here is from genome assembly GCA_902625715.1 of uncultured Pelagibacteraceae bacterium. Classification (GTDB taxonomy): domain Bacteria; phylum Pseudomonadota; class Alphaproteobacteria; order Pelagibacterales; family Pelagibacteraceae; genus Pelagibacter. The sequence goes on from CACOCP010000011.1 coordinate 16,274, forward strand.
AAACTGAGAAAAGTAAGTATCAATAAACCTTTGATGATCCCCATAAACTGTTCTCATTTGACCAGGCCATGATTGGGCAATACAAAGTCTTCCTTCTCCAGCACCTTTAATTTCATCACCGTTTTTATCAACGAGGACAGGTTTAATTCCATAGAATGGTTTTGTTGCTGAACCTGGCTTAAGTGGAATAGCACCAGTTTGAGGAGCAATCATAATTCCACCTGTTTCTGTTTGCCACCAAGTGTCTACAATTGGGCATTTAGAATTTCCTACAGTTTTATAATACCACATCCATGCTTCAGGATTAATTGGTTCTCCAACTGTACCTAAAAGTTTTAGTGATTTTCGTGATGTTTTTTTAACGGGCTTATCGCCTTCTCGCATAAGAGCTCTGATTGCAGTTGGAGCTGTGTAAAATGTATTAACTTTGTATTTATCAACTATTTGCCACCATCTTGAACTGTCAGGGTAATTTGGAATTCCTTCAAACATTATTGTAGTTGCTCCATTTGAGAGTGGCCCATAAATTATATAGCTATGACCAGTCACCCAACCAATGTCAGCAGTACACCAGTAAATATCTTTTGGTTTATAATTAAAAATATACTGATGTGTCATTGAGGCATAAACCATGTATCCACCAGTTGTGTGCAGTACTCCTTTTGGTTTACCAGTTGAACCTGAAGTATACAAAATGAATAAAGGATCTTCTGCATTCATTTCTTCTGGTTCACATTGATTTGAAACATCTTTAATTAAATCATGATACCAAACGTCTCTTTCATTATCCCAGTTGATATAATTACCCGTACGTTTTACCACGATGCATTTTTTGACATTTGGACAACTCAATAATGCTTCGTCAGTTGTATATTTAAGAGGAATAGTTTTTCCACCTCTAACTCCTTCATCTGCAGTAATAATGTATTCCGACTCGCAATCGTTAACTCTTCCAGAAATAGAATCAGCAGAAAAACCACCAAAAATTATCGAATGAACTGCTCCAATTCTCACACAAGCAAGCATTAAAATTGCAAGTTCAGGTATCATCGTTAAGTAAATAGTAACTCTATCACCTTTTTTAATTCCTAATTTTTTTAAACCATTTGCTGCTCTTGAAACTTTTTGATGGAGTTGTTTGTAAGTTATTTTTTGGGTATCTTTTGGATCATCCCCAACCCAAATAATTGCAGTTTTGTCTTTTTTATCTTTTAAATGTCTATCAATACAGTTTGCAGATGCATTTAAAGTTCCATCTTCAAACCATTTAATTTTAACTTCTTTAGTACTGTATTTTACATCTTTGATTTTTTTATATGGTTTAATCCATGTAATTCTTTTTCCTTCTTTTCTCCAGAATTCATCATTACTTTTTATAGATTGAGAATATTTTTGCTGGTATTTACTTTTGTTTGCTAAACTACTTTTTATCCATTCAGGTTTAGTTTTAATTATTATCTCTGAGACGTGATCTGGTTGTTCCTTTTGAACTTTTATTTTTCTTTTAATTTTTTTCGAAGATTTTTTTTTAATATTAGACTTATTTTTTGATTTTTTAAAAATTTTTTTTCTTTTTTTTGTATTCTTCTTCTTTTTTTTAGGCATGTAATAATTTAATTTTAAATTTTACTCATGTTATTTATAATTTTCCAGCTTTTATAATCAACCGGCATTACCGAAAGCCTGCTTTGTTTTATTAAGGCTAAATGGCTTAAATGCTTATTTTTTTTAATATTTTCAAGAGTAACTGGAGTTTGAAGTTTACTTTTAAATCTTACTTTAACTGCAACAAACTTCTTTTTTTTATCTATAGGATCTATAAAGGCAGTTTTGATTACCTCAACTATCCCAACAATTTCTTTGCCAATATTCGAATGGTAAAAAAAACAGAGATCTCCTTTCTTCATGCTTTTTAGATTATTTGCTGCTTGATAGTTTCTAACTCCATCCCAATTTGCACCTTTAGATCCAGCTTTGATTTGTTGATCAATAGACCAGACGTCTGGTTCTGACTTTAATAACCAGTATTTCATTATAATTCTACTCCTGCCCCTTTTAAAAATTTAGCATTTAAATCTAGAGGAAGTCTTGGATCTGCGGGTAAATCTAAATTATCAAATTGTTTATTCTTAAACTTTTCTAATCCCACCATTGCTATCATCGCAGCGTTATCCCCACATAAATGTAAATCAGGAAAAATAGATTTAAAATTATATTTCGAGCTTACTTCGATTAATTTTTTTCTTATACCTTTATTTGCTGCTACTCCTCCAGCTACTACAAAAGAGCCTTTATCTATTGAATTTAATTTTTTAAACTCATCTAATGCAACTTTTGTTTTTGTAAATAATATATCTTCTATCGTTCTTTGAAATGATGCTGCAAGATCAAATTTTTCCTGATCACTTTTTATATTTTTTAAAATTCTTAAAATTGCAGTCTTTAGACCTGCAAAAGATAGATTACATCCACCTTTATTAATTATTGGTTTTGGCAAATCATATTTTTCCGAATTTCCTTTTTTAGCAAACTCTTCAATTTTAGGTCCTCCAGGAAAATCTATACCTAACAGTTTTGCGGTTTTATCAAAAGCTTCCCCTAATGCATCATCTATTGTAGTGCCAAGTCTTTTATAATCTCCCAAACCATTTACGGATAGATATTGACTGTGACCTCCGGAAATCAATAGCAGAAGATAAGGGTAATCAATTTTCTCGTGGAGTTTTGGACTTAAGGCGTGGCCTTCTAAATGATTAACCCCTATAAAAGGAATGCCCAAAGATGATGCTAAACCTTTACCAAAACTTAATCCAACTGAGAGACAAACTATTAAACCAGGACCATAAGTCGCCGCTATCGCAGAAACTTTATTTAATTCAATTCCACTATCGCTAATTGCTTTTTTGGCTATAATATCGATTTTTTCAACATGTGATCTAGCAGCTAATTCAGGAACTACACCACCAAACTCTTTATGAATATCAAATTGACTTGAGATTATATTTGATAGAATTTTTGGTGTTCCATTTCGATTATCTTGAATTAATGAAACTGCTGTTTCATCACAACTAGTCTCTATACCTAATATTATTGGTTTTTCTGACATAAAATTTTTTTTTTAATTAATACAATTAAATTATAAGAATGTAATAGAAATTAATTTTATGAAAAGAGATAACATCATAATTGGATCAAGGGGAAGTAAGCTTGCTTTAATTTATGCAGAAAAGGTAAAGAGTGAGCTATCAAAATTCTATTCCAGAAATATTGAGATAAAAAAAATTATAACCACTGGTGATCAAAATCAAAATGAAAGGCTTTCAAGTATGGGTGGAAAAGGAATGTTTTCCACTAATATTGAAAAAGAACTGTTAGAAAATAAAATTGATATAGCCGTTCATGCTCTGAAAGATATGCCATCTGTCGATACTATCGGACTAATAACAAATTGCTTTTTGAAAAGAAATTCACCAAATGAAATACTAATCAGTAAAAATTTAAAATTTAATGATCTTATGCAAGGATCAGTTATTGGTACGTCTTCATTTAGAAGAGAATATCAGTTAAGAAATGTTAGAGCTGATTTGGTATATAAATTGATAAGAGGAAATGTTGATACAAGAATTGAAAAATTAGAAAATAATGAGTACGATGCAATCATTTTATCAAAAGCAGGAATTGACTCTTTAAATTTACAAAATAAAATTACAGATGAATTTGATGTTACAAAACTAGTTCCTTGTGCTGGACAAGGTATAATAGCAATACAGTGCAATGAAAATAATCAAGACATACTTAGATTAATAGAGAAAATAAATGACAAACAAACTAGAATTATTGCAAATACAGAAAGAGAAGTTCTTAAAATATTAGAGGGAGATTGTGATACAGCTATAGGCGTTTTTGCAAGAATAAAGAACAATAAAATTGAACTCATAGCAGAATTATTCTCTGTTGATGGAAAAAGTAGATTTTTTATCAAGGAAGATGATGACATAGAAAATCACATGATTTTAGCAAAAAAGATTGCAGGAGACTTGAAGATTAAATCTAAAGGATCATATAAAGGTTAAAATGCACATACTATTAACAAGACCTCTAGAGGATTCCAAAGATTTGATTATGAGGTTTAAAGAACTAGGTCATCAAGTTTCACATTTGCCAGTAATAACAATTGAAAAAAAAGACTATGAGGACCCAAATTATAATGAATTCAAAGGAATAATTTTTACAAGTTCTAATGCAATTAAAAATTTAGACATTTCAAAAATAAATAAAGATATATTTTGTTTTTGTGTAGGAAATGCAACAGAGAAAATTGCAAAAGAACAAGGTTTTCAAAATATTTTTACTGCTGAAGGAAATGTGTCAAATTTGAAAGAAATAATTTTACAAAACTTCGATCCTAAAAATGGGAATTTAATTTATGTAAGTGGAGAGTTAGTTTCTTATGACTTGGACAAAGAATTAAAATTAGAAGGTTACTATGTTAAAAGAATTATTAACTATTCAGTAAACTCTAATGAAAAATTATCTGATGAATTTGTAGGGCAATTAAAAAATTCTATACCAGAGATAGTTTTTATTTATTCTGAAAATAGTGCTCGTAGTTATCTAAACTTACTTAAAAAATATAATTTAATTGATAATTGGATGGATACAAATTTAATGTGTTTAGGTGAAAAATCCTCAGCTGTTCTTAACGAAATAAAGTGGAAAAAAATATTTTTATTTAATCCTGGTGAAGAAGAGTATTTACTATATAAAATTTAAATTATGGAAGTCTTAAACAATTTTAAAAGCTTATTCTTATCAGTATGGGAAAAAGGTATCCTTGGGATAGATTTTTTTCAGATCCTGGTTGGTTTAGGAATTTTTCTTCTTTTTCTTATTTTTAGGGGCTTAATAAGCAGATTAATTATTAAAAAACTTGAAATAATTTCCAAACGTACAACTAATAAACTTGACGATACATTTGTTAAATCAATGATGGGGCCTGCAAGGTTTCTTCCAATTGTGTTAGGAGTTTTTTTTGCAAGTTATTACATGTCATTTTCTGACGACATGAGAGATTTTGTGGACAATTTAAACAGGACTTTAATAACCATTTTAATATTTTGGATTATTCATCAAATAATAGAGCCAATTTCTTATATTTTAAGTGGATTAGATAAAATTTTAACAAGAGAACTAATTGGATGGATTATCAAATCATTAAAAATTCTAATTTTTATTTTAGGTGCTGCAGCAGTTCTTGAATTATGGGGAATTAAAATTGGACCAATTATTGCTGGTTTAGGTTTATTCGGAGTTGCTGTTGCATTAGGTGCGCAGGACTTATTTAAAAATTTAATTTCAGGAATTTTAGTTCTAGTTGAAAAAAGATTTAGGATGGGTGATTGGATAAGAGTAGATGGAATAATAGAGGGTGTTGTTGAAAAAATTGGATTTAGATCTACAGTGATAAGAAAATTTGACAAATCACTTGCAATAATTCCAAATTTTCAATTTGCCGAAAACGCTGTAATAAATGTTAGTCAAACTACGAACTGGTTAATAAGTTGGATAATTACACTTCAATATGACACCACAGTTGACCAACTTAAAACTATTAGGAATCAAATAGAAGAACATATAATTAAAAGTGAGGATTTTGATCAATCAATCGGAGTTGCTGTGAGAGTAGACAAATTTGCAGACAGTTCCATAGATATGTATGTAAGATGTTTTAGCAAAACAAATAGTTGGAACGAATGGTTAAAAGTAAAAGAGAATTTGGCGCTTTCTATAAAGCAAATTGTTGAGACAAATAAAGCTTCTTTTGCATTCCCAAGTCAATCAATATATGTAGAAATAAAATGATAGCTATTTATTACTTAGCTCTTCAAGTTTTGAAATTGTATTCTTATGTTGTAATTGGCTATGTAATATTAAGCTGGTTGGTCGGTTTTAATATTATAAATACTTCAAATAGATTTGTTTATTCTATATTACAGTTTGGTTATAGGTTTACAGAACCAGCCCTATCTAGAATTCGAGGATTTCTTCCTAATCTAGGTGCTTTTGACATTTCCCCAATCATTCTTCTTTTGTTGATATGGTTTGTAGAAATGTGTATGAAGCTCTACTTAGCACCAATTATATTTAATTAATTTATGATTTTAATCGATGGAAAAAAGGCTGCTGCTGAACTTAGACAGGAACTAAAAGAAGAAGTTTCTGAATTAAAAAAAAAATATAATCAAGTCCCTGGTTTAACAGTAATACTAATAGGAGATTTAACTCCTAGTCAAATTTATGTGAGAAATAAGGAAAAATCAGCAATTGAGGTCGGCTTAAAATCTGATGTAATAAGGTATCCAAATGCAGTAGAAGAAAAAACTGTTTTAGAAAAAATAGATGAGCTGAATAAAGATAATAGTGTTTCAGGAATTTTGGTACAGCTTCCACTGCCAAAACATATTGATAAACAGAAAGTTATTGAGGCTATTGATCCAGCAAAAGATGTTGATGGATTTCATCCTATGAATGTTGGTAATCTATCTTCTGGATATGAAAGCTCAATTCCATGTACACCTCTTGGATGTTATCTGCTTATAAAAAAAATTGAACCGAACTTAAATGGAAAAAAGGCAGTTGTAGTTGGTAGATCAAATTTAAACGGAAAGCCCATGACACAATTATTATTAAAGGAAAATTGTACTGTAACTATCACTCATTCAAAAACAAAAGATTTAAAAGCAGAGTGTTTAGAGGGAGATATTATAGTAGCAGCAGTTGGTATCCCTGAATTAGTAAAAGGTGATTGGGTTAAAAAAGATGCAATTGTTATAGATGTTGGAATTAATAAAACGGAAAAAGGTATAGTTGGAGATGTAGCATTTGATGAAGTTTCAAAGGTTGCAAAAGCATTAACGCCCGTTCCTGGAGGTGTTGGCCCAATGACTATCGCGTGTTTACTAAAAAACACAATAGATTGTTTTAAAAGATCACAAAAAAATTAAATTATTACTTTAAAAATTATCAATTTTTATTGTTATTTTTTTAATTTATAACTCATTCATATTAAGTATGGAAAATAAACCTTATCATCATTTACCAGATGGGACATTTAGAAATCCAGATGGATCCCCTGAGAGAAATAAAAAATTTAACTGGTCTTTTAAAAAGTTTAGACAAGAAAAAAAAAATTTGAATATGACTGTTCCAAGTGATCATGTTGTAGAAAAAAGTAATGTAATTAAAGAATTTAATAGCCTGAAAAATGATGATTACATTGGTTGGATCGGACATGCTACTTTTTTGATTAAATTAGGTCAGACCACAATTATTACAGATCCTGTTTTTTCAAAAAATGCTGGACCACTTATATTTGGGCCTAAAAGATTTACTGAACCAGCTTTAAATTTAGATGAATTACCAGAAATTAATTTATTTTTACTAACTCATAATCATTATGATCATCAAGATATGAGTACAATAAGAAAATTTCCATATAAGCAAGCAAAGGTAATGCTTCCTCTAAAACTAGGAAAATATTTTAAACTGTATAAAGACGTTAATGAAATGGATTGGTACGACGAGATCACAGTGAATAATGATTTAAAAGTAACTTTTTTACCTGCAGTTCATTGGTCTAAAAGAAGCTTGACAGATACTAATAAAACCTTGTGGGGAAATTTTTTGATTAATTACAAGGGTAAAAAAATACTTTTTGCCTGTGATACGGGTGTTGGAAATATTTATAAAGATCTTGGTGAAAAATATGGACCAATAGATTTAACGATTTTAAACATAGGTGCCTATAACTTTTACCCTATGGCACCCTATAAAGATAAATCAAATTACCACACAAATCCAGAGGAAGCATTGAGCATAGCTAGAAACCTCAAAAGTAAAAAGGTTTTAGGAATGCACTGGGGAACATTTGTACTTTCTTTAGAACCAATTATGGAGCCGAGGCAAAGATTTAAAGATAATGCACAAAACTATGGATATAAAAGTGATGAAGCTTTAATTTTTAAAATTGGAGAGTTTCAATCCTTAAAAAAACTGCTTAATTATAATTAACTTTTTTTCATTAACCAGAGCCCATTTTGGTTTAGAAAATAAATTTTCCCAGATGCAGGGTGAACTTGAATATCTCTAATTCTTCCAATTTCTCCTTTAAAAATAATCTCCTCCTCTACTTTAGCTAAGTTATCAAATTTCAATTTTCTTAAAGATTGATCTTTAAGAGATGTAATTAACGCATGACCATTCCACTCATTAAATTCCTCACCCTTATAAATAGTAATTGCACTTGTTGCTATTGAAGGGACCCAATATTTTATTGCTTTTGTAAATCCCGGTTTCCATTTAGGACCTATAGGTAAACCTGAGTAATTCTTTCCTCCCCAACCAAGAATTTTCCAACCATAATTTTCACCTTTTTTCGCCTCACCAAACCAATCTCCACCTTTAGCACCGTGATTACTCATATAAACTTTGCCGTCAAAGGGTGAAACAGTCAGTCCTTGGGGATTTCTAATACCAATTTGATAAATTTCAGGTAACCAGTCAGGTTTTCCATCAAATTTAGGATTGTCATTTGGAATACTTCCATCTAAATGAATTCTGATAATGCTACCTGGATGTTTTGATGTATCTTGCGCAATCATTCCTTTACCTCTTTCACCAGCTGATGCATAAAGATAATTACCTTTAATGGCTAATCTAGAACCAAAGTGATAGCCTGAATCTATTGGTGGGTTAGCTTGGAATATATTTTTAAAAACTAAATTTTTTTTATCTAAATTTGCTAAAGCTATTGAGGTACTAGTTTTCCTATTTCCTCTATTTTCTGTATATGAAATCCAAACTTTATTTTCTTGATGTAGAATATCAAGCAGTCCTCCTTGTCCATCTTCCAAAAAATTAAGATTGTGCTCAACATCATTAACTTGATTATTAATAATATTTACAATTTTAATGAGACCACTTTTTTCAGTTATTATCATTTCATCGTTATTTAAAAAAGAAGAGCCCCAAGGATTATTTAAATTAGCAATCTTTACAAATTTAAAGTTTTCCGAATTAGCTTTTGAAAATGAAAGTATAAAAATAAATAGAAAAAAAAATTTTTTCACTCTAGGATAGCTTAGATCTTCCTCCGTCAACCGCAATTATTTGACCTGTAACCCAAGAACTTTCTTCAGTAATCAAAAATTTTGCTAGCGAAGCCGAGTCTTTTCCTTCTCCAATTCTTTTAAGAGGATGTGCTTTAGCGATTCCCTCTGCTAAAACTTTATTCTTTAACATTGGTTCAGCTATTTTTGAATTTGTTAAACTAGGTGCAATACAATTGACTCTGATATTTGGAGCAAATTCAGCAGCTAATGACACAGTAAGTCCCTCAACAGCTGCTTTTGTTGACGCAATTATTGAATGATTAGTAAAACCTCTTTGAGCTGCAACAGTTGAAAATAGTACTACTGACCCCTTGTTTTTTTTTAATGACTCCTGATATCCTTTTATTAAATCTATTGCAGAGTAAAGATTAAGCTTCATGCATTTGTTTAAATCTGTTTCTGTTACCATCCTGAATGGCTTCAGATCAATTGAACCAACGCAGTATGCTATACCTTTAACTTCCTCTATGTCTGACCTTAATTTTTCTACAAAACCATCATCTAAAACATTTAATATAGTGTAATCACAGTTAAATTTTTCAGATAAAGATTTGGTTTGCTCCTCATCTCTACCTACGAGGTGAATTTTTTTACCTAATGAGTATAATTGCTCTGCTAAATTAGATCCTATTGATCCTGTTGCACCAACTATTAAATATTTATCTGACATATGTTTTCGAAAGGTTATATATAGTTAATGAAATTATTTTTTCTACTAGGAAACCAGTTATTTGATGAAAAATACTTAGAAAAATTTAAAAAAGACCACATTTTTTATATGGCTGAGGATTTTGAACTATGTACTTATGAAAAACACCATAAAAATAAAATTTTGCTGTTTCTCTCGTCCATGCGGTCGCATGCAGATAGATTAAAAAAAAGTAATTTTAAAATTGAATATTCATCAATAGAGGAGAAAACATTTAAGTTAGACTACACTGAAAAATTAAAAAAAATTATAAAATCAAAAAAAATTACTGAAATTTCCAGCTTCGAAATTGAAGATAAATTTTTTGAAAATAAAATAAGTAATTTCACCAAAAAAGAGAATATTAATTGGAACATTGTCCAAACACCCATGTTTTTGAATTCAAGAGAAAACTTTAAAAAATATCTATCAAAATCAAAAAAACCTTTTATGGCTGTATTTTATAAAGATACACGAAGAGAATTGGACATTTTGATTAAAAAAGATGGAACTCCCGTGGGAGGAAAGTGGAGTTTTGATGAAGATAATAGGAACAAACTACCTAAAAATATTTCAATTCCAAAATTTCCAAAAATAAAAGAGACATCTCATACAAAAAAATTAAAACTTATCATTGAAAAATACTTTAAAGACCATCCTGGTAATGTGGAAAACTTTTGGTTTGCAACTGAATATGAGGATGTCATCAAGTTATTAAATTTTTTTATTAAGGAAAAATCCAATTTATTTGGTGATTATGAGGATGCTGTTGATCAAAAAGATAATATATTATTTCACAGTGCATTAAGTCCTTATATAAATTTAGGATTAATCACTCCTGAACTTATATTAAAAAAAATACTAGATTTTCATAAGAAAAATAAAATTAGATTGAATTCATTAGAGGGATATATCCGACAAGTTATAGGGTGGAGAGAATTTATGAGAGGTATTTATCAAAGTTACTCTAATGAAATGGAAATAAGAAACTTCTTTAAACAAAATAGAAAAATGAAAAAAAGTTGGTACGATGGATCAACTGGCCTTCCACCTTTAGATTATGCAATTAAGAATGCATTAAAATATGGGTGGTCACATCACATAGAGAGATTAATGATTTTGTCAAACATTATGAACCTTTGCGAAATTAAACCTAATATAGTTTACAAATGGTTTATGGAAATGTTTGTCGACTCCTCTGATTGGGTAATGGTTCCAAATGTTTATGGTATGGGTTTATTTAGCGATGGTGGAATTTTTGCAACTAAACCTTACATTTGTGGCTCAAGCTATTTTATGAAAATGATGGATTTTAAAAAAGGAGAATGGTGCAACACAATGGATGGATTGTACTGGAGATTTATCAACAGGAATAGAAATTTTTTTTTAAAAAACCCTAGACTATCCATGATGGTAAGAATTTTTGATAAAATGAAAGTTGAAAGAAAAAAACTTATATTAGCTGAAGCAGAAAAATTTATAAAACAAAATACAATTTAGTGAAAAAACAAAATCTACCTTCTAAAATATGTCCAATATGTAAAAGAAAATTTGTTTGGAGACGTAAGTGGAAATTGAACTGGGATAGGGTTAAATATTGTTCTAAAAAGTGTTCAAGTTCTTAAGTTAACAACAAGAGCAATTATTTTTTTTCTTTTTTGCATTGTGCTCCACATTCTCATCTTTACTCATATCAACTTTATTTATATCTGCTTCCTCACTGAGTTTTTTTTTAAGAATTTTATCTTCAATATAAGAATATAAAGAGCTGAAACCCAATTTTGAAGCCCTTTTTTCTTCATAAGGTTTTCTTCCTTTTAAGTTTTCTATAATTTGTAATATTTGAGGATCATTCATAAAATTATCATATAACATAAAAAAATTCTTATTACAAAATATGCTCTATAATTTTGGGAATATATTTTTTAAAATTAAAAAATCCTTTGTTGCAATATTTCCATGCATTTTGATCAATATTTCTATATAAAAATTGTATCTTCAAATTGTTTGTATTTAAAAAATCTAAATTTTCACCTATTGTTGGATATAAACCACAACAATTTTCAATATTTGTTATTTCACTAATGTTAATAATTTGACAATCAATAGATTGATCTTTCAATCTCTGTTCTTGATCCTCTATTAATTGAAACTTAAATTTCAATAATTTTTCACTTAGCTTTATAGATCTGTTATCATTTTTGTTAGAAACTAAGTAAATTTTCTTAAAGTTTTTATCTTTAAAGTCAGTAATTTCAAACGATAGACTATTTTCAAAAACTAAAAGATTTTTTTCTTCAACGTTTTGTGGGTTAGTAAAATTTTGTTCTACTATATTATAAGATTTTTCAGATACTTTTGGGGGAGCATTTTCATTTAATTTAATATTTTGAAATCTATTGTTAGTGAATTTTTTAATATTCCATTCACTTGCTAGGTAATGTTTCCCCTGAGTTTGAACACCCGCGACCCATCTCCATCCAAGAGTATTTGATGCAGCATCTCCATCATAAAGATGTTTCATAAAAAATTCTGCGCCTAATTGCCAAGGTAATTCTAAAGTGAAAATCCAAATACTTGCAAACCACATTCTTGTGTGATTATGTAAATAATTATTCTCTTTTAGCTCTTTTACCCATTCATTAAAGCAATCTATATTCGTTTTTCCTTCAATTGCGTAGAGATAATCTTGATTATTTTGAAATTCATTTTTTATCTTATTTAATTCTAGAAGATAATCTGTCCAAACATTAGGTCTTAATTCTAACCAACCTTTCCAATATGTTCGCCATAAAACTTCTTGAATAAATTTTTCATTTTTTGAGAAAGAAAATTTACTTAGTGATTTTTGTATCACCTCTTTTTCACTAATTATTCCATGAGTTATGTATGGTGATAGACAAGAAACATTTAATCTTTTTTCAGGTCCAAAATCAAAATTTCTTAATTTAGAATATTCTGCAAGATTATTTTCAACAAAATTATCCAATTGACTTATGGCTTTAGCCCTTGAAGCTTCAAACATTGCTTTTAATTATTTCGATTTTTTTTTCTTCAGACCTAATTTATCACTGTGTCTCAACCTTAAAACAACAATAGCTCCAGCAATTAACAAAATTGCAACCGCTTCATACACAAGCGCAGTAGGATCCATCTCTTTACCTTGTAAGATAATAAACCGAGCAAGAGCCGTAATCGCAATAAGTAATGGCAGTGTAATACTGATAGACTGTTGGTTCCAAAAAACTCTAACCATAGCTAGTACCTCTAAGTAAAGAAACATTAAAAGTAAATCAGCTAATGTTACTGATTGATTAAAGAACATATTTTTAATTTCTATGCCAACAGCAATAACAGTACTTACTAATATAATACACATTAAAGCTAGTTGTAAGTTTTTTGTAATATTGTCCATTAATTACCTTTAGTAAATGGTAGCCATTTTTCAAATGCTGATTTTAAGGGACCATCGTATGGAATTGAATAAGAATTTGGATTAGGACTAGTTAAAACTTCAATACCTTTTGAAAAAATAAAGATAAATACTACTACAAAAACAATTACCATTATTTTAAAAGGATCAAAATTTTTAGTTTGAAAAACACTTGCGGATCTTGCTTCTGCTTTATGGAATTGTTTAAAAGTCATGTAGACGGCAAATATTAATCCTATATGAGCTAAAAAAAGACCAGCCCATCCAAATGCAAAAGTTGTATAAGAAAAAACATATAAACTAAAAACTGTAGTCCAAATAAAACTTAAAACTAATAAAATTTGTAGTCTAACAGTTTTAGGAAGTGCACGTAGATCATTTTTGCTGTCATCAAATAAAATATTTGCAGCATCTTTCATCCAATTTTTAATTGATTCCATATATTAAAGATATAATTTTTTATAATTTAAACAAATGTTAATTTGCCCTAAACTTTATGTTAGCGAAGCTTTTTTTTATGAAAATTGATAAATCTCTCAACATTAGATTTATTAAATGACTTGTTCTCTTCAAATGAAACTTTCTTCATTGAATAAGCGCCACTATTAGTAATTCTTGATTGGATTGTAATATTTCCTTTATATAATTTAAGCTTTACTGAGCCGTTAACTTTACTTCTTTTTAAATCAACAATTTTTTGAAGTTTAAATCTTTCTTTTGAATACCAGTAACCATTATAAATCAACTCTGCATATCTAGACATTATTCGATCTTTCTTATGCATTGTCATTTTATCTAAAGTAACAGACTCAATTGCTCTATGTGCATTAATTAAAAGAGTGCCGCCAGGAGTTTCGTATACTCCTCTAGATTTGATGCCTAAAAATCTATTCTCAACTAAGTCAACCCTTCCAATTCCATTTTGACCAGCAAAGTTATTAAGTTTTGACAGTAATTTAGCAGGTGACATTTTTTTTCCATTAATTCCAAAAGGATCACCATTTTTAAAATTTATAGTAACATAAGTTGGTCTATTCGGTGCTTTTTCAGGTGAAACAGTTCTTTGAAAAATAAATTCCGGAGCCGAGTTTCTGGGGTTCTCCAAGACTTTTCCCTCTGTCGAAGTATGAAATAAATTATCATCCACAGAAAATGGTGGTGCTCCCTTTTTATCATTTGGAATTGGAATGTTGTTTTTTTTTGCGTAATTAATTAAGTCAGTTCTTGATTTTAATTTCCAAATTCTCCATGGGGCAATAATTTTTATATTTGAACCAAAATAATGATAACCAAGTTCAAACCTTATTTGATCGTTGCCTTTTCCTGTCGATCCATGTGAAACAGCATAAGCTTTAAACTTCTTAGCAACTCTTATTTGGTCTTTAGCAATTAACGGGCGAGCAATTGATGTACCAAGTAAATATACACCTTCATAAATTGCATGTCCTCTAATCATTGGATAAATATATTCTTTTACAAAAATATCTTTTAGATCATTTATTATTATTTTTTTTACACCAAGATTTTTTGCATTTTTAATTATTTTATTTCTATTTATCTCTTGACCAATATCAGCAGTGTAGCATATCACTTCTGCATCATAATTCTCTTGAAGCCATTTTAAAATTATAGAAGTATCTAGCCCTCCAGAATAGGCTAGGACTATTCTATTTTTTGACTTCATGATTTTATGTACAATTTTTTTTTGCTGAATTGTATGCTTTGGTAAAACCCATCAACGAATAATGGTCAATGGTTTGAGATCCTGATTTATTATACGCAGTAACCATAATTCTTGATGCTTTTTTCATTCTTTTTATAATTCTTTTTTCAATTTTATTGCTTGAAATCCACGCAAAATCTTCTTGTGCAATATCAAATTTATATTTAGATTTTCCAGATGATGCTATGATAGAATTTTGACTGTTATATTCGTAACCAGATGTAGTGCTTACCTCATCTGAAATTTTATCAGTTGGCCTAAATGTAACAAATAATCTTGCCTCTCTATCTCCCTTTTTTGGAGATTGTAAAACAGGCTTTGATTGAGCAAAACAAATTTTTCCACTTGTATCTAATACTTGAATTACCTCCCAGTCTTTAAATTTTCCAATTTTTTTAACTTCTTCAGCAAAGCCAGATGAAAATGTAAAAAATAAAATAATAATTGAGTATCTAATTATGGACATGGATTTGGAAAAATTTTTTGAACATTATTAATTGCATTTATTACTTCTTGATCTAATTTGACTTTTACACTTTCTATATTAGTTTTCAACTGATCCATGGTTGTTGCACCTATAATCACGCTTGTCATAAATTCTTGCTCCTCACAAAATTTAATAGACATTTGACTCATATCTAGACCATATTTTTCACTTATTTTGAAATACTCCTCTACTGCTTTTTCAGTGTTGGGCTTTCTATATCTAGTCCAGAAGTCATAATCTCTCTCCATTCTTGAGCCCTTTGGCAATTCTCCATTTCTATATTTGCCTGACAAATATCCACTTGCCAAAGGAGAATAGGATAGGCATCCTATCTTTTCTCTAATAGACACCTCTGCGAGTCCGACTTCATAAGATCTATTAAGCAAACTATAGGGATTTTGAATGGACATCATTCTTGGTAAATTTTTATCTTTTGAAAGTT
>CACOCP010000012.1 GCA_902625715.1 uncultured Pelagibacteraceae bacterium
CTATTTCAGTATATTTTTGTCTTTCTCCATAAAAATCTTCATTTTTAGATTTTGAAAGCTCTTCTAAAAATTTATTGTTTTCAAAACCATCTAATTTTTCAAAAAAGTTACTGACACCAATTTCTTTTAACATTTCAAAAGGCCCTCTTGACCAATTGAAACCTAAACGCATAGCTTCATCTATATCGTTAAACTTATCTGTAATTCCTGGAACTAGAGAAGATGCATATTTGATAATCTTTGAAATAACCGACCATGCATAATCCCCATATTTATCACCTCTGTTAATTAATTTTAATAGGTCAACTTTTTCTGATTTAATATCTATTTTTTGTGATGGTGAATATTCTCCTGTTTCTAAATTTATAGCCTCTAGAATTTTTGTATTATCAACTTTGTTCATTCTATAGAAACCACCTTTACCTTTTCGACCTGTATATCCAGTATCAATTAGTTTTCTTATTAAAGGAATTTCTTTAGCTACTTCTTGAAAGTTATCGTTTTCTGGAAGTTCTTTGATGAAACTCTTTAGTACGTCTGCCATTAGATCAATACCAATAAGATCATAAAGACCAAAAACTCCTGTCTTTGGTATTCCCATAGGTCTTCCAAAAACTGCATCTGCTTCTTCTATGGTAAGTTTCATTTTAAATGCTTCAGTCATTGCAATCTGCATTGCATAAACGCCAATTCTATTTCCTAAAAAACCTGGAGTATCATTACAAACAATGGCCCCCTTTCCTAAATCTTCTTCACAAAATAGTTTGAGTTTTTGAATTTTATCTAAGTCAGTATTCTCATTTTTTACAATCTCGAGTAAATCCATGTATCGAACAGGATTGAAAAAGTGAGTGATACAAAAATCTTTCTTATCTTCCTCTGTCAATTTTTCTGATAAAACACTTATCGGGATTGATGAAGTGTTTGAAGAAACTATAGAGCCTTTCTTTCTTTGCTTAAAAATTTTGTCATAGATATTATGTTTAATATCAATACGTTCTACAACTGCCTCAACAATCCAATCAGCCTCTGATACAATATTAAAATCATCGTTAATATTTCCAACTTTAATCCCACCTATTTTTGATTTATCAATTAATAGTGGAGGTCTTGATTTTTCTATTCTCTCTTTAGCTTTTTGGCTGATCTCAGTTTTTAAATCTAATAGAGTAACTGGAATATTTGCATTACAAAGTTGAGCTGCTATTCCACTTCCCATTGTTCCTGAGCCAATTACAACCACATTATTAATTTTCATAGGAAAACTTTTATATTAGATTTAATTTTGTGTGTAACAAAAAAATTGTCCTAATTAACATTTTGCTGTTTTTTTAAATCCTCAACTTTAATATGGCACCGAATAGAGTTTCCATTTTCACCAATTTGCCATGGTGGAACGACATTTTTACAAATATCTCCTAAAATTCTTGGACATCTACCCTGAAATGAACAGCCTTGCTCTGGTGGCTTTTCTTCGACAATATCTTCAGCTACCAACTTTGGTTTTACATCTGGATCAGGTTCTAAAACTGCACCCAATAATACTTCTGTGTAGGGATGAGAAGGTAGTTGATAAACATTTTTTGAGGGACCAATTTCACATAATCTTCCTTGATATAGAACTGCAACTCTATCACTAATAGCTCTTACAACTGCTAGATCGTGAGATACAAATATATAAGTTGTACCAAAATCCTCTTTTAATTCTTGAAGTAAGTTTAACACAGCTGCTTGAACTGAAACATCTAGTGCAGAGGTTACCTCGTCACAAAGAATAATATCTGGTTTTGCAGCAAATGCTCTTGCAACAGCAACCCTTTGTTTTTCACCTCCCGATAATTGTCTTGGATATCTTGTTAAATAAAATTCTCCAAGTCTAACTTTTTCAAGTACTTCTATGATTTTTTGTTTTAGTTCATCTCCCTTTAATCCAAAATATAATCTTAAAGGCTGAGATACAATTTCTTCAACAGTGTGATTTGGATTTAAAGATTCATCTGGATTTTGAAAAATTAATTGTATGGCTCTTAAAAATCCTGGATCTCTTGTTTTTAAATCGTTGGATAAAACTTTATCTTTATCAAATTTGATAATTCCGTCTTTAGTTTTTAATAATCCAGCAATCGATTTTAATATTGTTGACTTTCCACTTCCAGACTCACCGACTAGTGCAAGTGTTTCTCCCTTATTAATATTAATATTTATATCTTGAACAGTGGGGTTGGTATCATCAATTTTATTAAATAATTGTTCTAAAAACTTTTGTTTTGCGTAACTAATTGATACTTTTGATATATCCAAAATTTCATTATCTAAAATATTATTATTTGTAGATTTAACATTATCTGATTTTGTTTCTTTAAAATCGATTAAATCCTCGTATTTAAAACATCTAACACTTGTATTTAAATTTTCTATAAATTCTAAATCAGGTGAATTAGTTTTACATTTATCTTCGGCAAGATTACATCTTTCATAAAAGCTACACCCTAATTTGACTGTACCGGGTTGCGGTTGACTGCCTGACATTGAGTCTGGAAGCCCAGGTGATGTTAGTTTGGGAATAGATTTTAATAAACCAAAGGTATAGGGATGGATTGGATTTTTCAAAATACTTCTAACAGGTCCATCTAAAACAATTTCACCAGAGTACATAACAATTACTCTGTCACTAACTTGGGCAATAGCCCCAAGGTCGTGACTAACATAAACCATTGAGGTACCAGTGTCTTTTGCGATAAAATTTAATAATTCTAGGACGTGAGCTTGGGTTGTAACATCTAATCCTGTGGTAGGTTCATCTAATAATAAAAGTTCTGGATTGCCTGCTAAGGCCATTGCAACAGCTACTCTTTGTTGCTGTCCCCCCGACAATTCATGCGGGTATCTCTGTGCCATTATCTCAGGAGAAGGTAGTCTAACTTTATTTAGTAACTCAGATATTTTTTTGTCCCTGTCTTCCTTTTTTAGATCTGTGTGTAACCTTAAAGCTTCATCTATTTGATATCCTATTTTTAAATTTGGTGTAAGCGATTGACCAGCATTCTGAGGGATCATTGCTATTTTCCTTCCTCTAATATTTTCTAATTCTTTATTTTGCATCCCTAAAAGATTGTTGGAATGAAAAATACATTCACCAGATATTGTATAAAGCCCGTGTTTTACATAACCCATCATGGCTAATGCGAGAGTGCTTTTTCCAGAACCAGACTCGCCAACTATACCAACTGTTTCTCCTTTTTTTATTGTAGTTGATATATTTTTTAAAATTGAAATTCTCTCTCCCTTTTGACTAGTAAAACCGATTGTAAGATTATTTATTGTTTGAACCGCACTATCCATTTTAAACAGGTGCCTTTGTTGATCTATCAATTCCTAGCGCTTTAGCAAATGCATCGGCTGTTAAATTAATTCCTATAATTAATGAACTTAATCCAAATATTGGAGCTAACACTGCCCAATAAGCAAAAGACATCAATCCTCTTGCATTTGAAATCATTAAACCCCAATCAGGTGTTGGAGGGCTTACTCCAAATCCTAAAAACGATAATGAACTAAATCCAAGTAACATCCATGACCATCTCATAGCTCCTTCAACCATAATTGCATCTCTTACATTTGGTAAAATCTCATTCCAGATTATTGATAAGTTGCTATGACCTCTTGCTTTTGCTGAAACTATAAAATCTTTAGCAATCACATCGTGTGTTGCTGCTCTTGCAACTCTTACAATTCCTTTGCCATAAAAGAAACCGAGTGCTGGAATTAAAACAAGTGTAGTAGTTCCTAATAAAGAAACAATTAGAAGCATTGCTAATATCCATGGGATAGACAAAAATGCATCTATTATTCTCATGACAACATCATCTATTTTTCCACCAACTAGACCACAAAATATTCCTAATGCACCACCCCATACTAATGCAATCAAAGAACCAAAAAATGTCACTGTTAAAGCAGTTCTGCCTCCTAAGATTGTTCTAGTAAAAACATCTCTTCCTAGACTATCAGTGCCAAACCAATATTCAGAGGATGGTGCTTGAAGCATTAAAGAAGGATCAATCGCTTTATAATCATAAGGTACATACAAAGGACTTGTTATTGCAAGTATCACATGGAACAACAAAATACTTAAACCAATCAAACCTGAAGGTTTTGAAGCCATAGTTTTAATTACCTCAAATATTTTTTGTAGATTATTTTTCTTTTGTTCTTTTTCTAATGTCATTTATTTTTTAATCTGTAAGGACTTAAGTCTTGGGTTAAGCATTAATGTCATAAGATCTGCAATCAAATTTATGCTGACATAAATTGATGCTAAAATAATTGCTAGAGCTTGAACAACTGGCAAATCTCTATTCGAGATAGACTCTATCACTAATCTACCAAGACCTGGGTAGTTAAAAACAACTTCAGTTACAACAACTCCACCTAACAACCAAGCAATTGTTAGAGCCACTACATTTATTGCAGGCAGTAAAGCGTTTGGAAGTACATGCTTAAATACCATTTTCCAATACGGAACTCCTTTTAAAATTGCCATTTGAACATAGTCACTTGCCATAACTTGAATAACACTTGATCTGACCATTCTTGCCATGTGCGCAGTCATAATCATTGAAATTGCAATTACAGGTAAAATAATATTTGGTAATAATTCTGAAATTGATGCACCCGTTGGTACAATTACAATTCCAGGAAGCCACTCCAACCAAATAGCAACAATTAAAATTAATAATGTTGCACTTATGAATTCAGGTATTGTCATTGAAAAAATTGTAACAGTTGAAATTATAATATCTGGAAGTTTATCTCTCCAAAGAGCAGTTATAATTCCAAGTAATAAAGCAATAGGAATTCCTATAAGTATAGAGGCAGATGCAAGAACCATAGAGTTTTTGACCCTTGGTCCTAAAACATCGTTTATTCTCATTTCACCACTTAAAGAATAACCAAAATCACCTTGAAGAACTCCAGCAGCCCATGAAATATATCTTTCATGTGCTGGTGTATTTAAACCTAATCTTTCATAACATGCCTCTAAAGCTGCACCGTATGCTTCTCTTTCAAGATAAGTTGTACAAGCGTCACCAGGCAAAACCTCAACACCAGAAAATGTAATTAAAGAGACAATAAAAAGAGTGATAAAACCAAGAAGTATTCTCTTTAATACTAATAATAACATTGTTTAAATTTAAACTAATTAAAAAAATTTTAAAGGTAGAAGAAAGTTTACAGGCCTAAATAATTAGGCCCGTAAATAAATTAAGTATTATTTCATTTTTACTTTATGCCAACGCACTGAGAAAACCTCAACTTCATCTAAATTTTTAACATTTGAAGAAGTTACAACTAACTTAGATACGTGGTAAGGAATCATAGTTCCAGATTCTTCCCATAAAGTTTTTTGAGCGTTTTGGTAAGCTTTTTTTCTTTTATTGAAGTCAAGCTCACCTCTTGCTTTTGCTAAATTTTCATCAAAAGCAGGATTTTTAAAGAATGACTCATTCCATTTTGCGCCACTGTGATAAATTTCATGTAACGCACTGTCTGCTGGTCTTTCATTCCAACGTGTCATAGCAACAGGTTTTTTCATCCAAGTTTCTTTCCAATAACTCTTTGATGGAGTCATTTTCACTTCAGCTTTTATGTTTGCCTTTGCTAATTGTTGTTGAAGAACTTCAGCAATAGTTGGCCAAGTTGGTTCTTTTGTAGAAACGTGAATTACCATATCAATTCCGTTTGGATATCCAGCTTCTTTTAAAAGACTTTTAGCTTTGTTAATGTTTTGAGGACACTTCATTTTCAAACGATATTGATCTGAAGGGGCTACAGGAGTATCGCAAGCAACAGTTGCTGCTCCACCCATAACCAAATCCACAAGCTCTTGTCTATCTACAGCTAAACGAACAGCTTTTCTAACTTTTGGATTATCAAAAGGAGCTGTGTCTGTTCTCATAACCATTCCTCTCCAGTTTCCTGTTGGAACAACTGAAACATTAAATTTTGAATTTCCATCAAAAATTTTCTTCTGGCTAAATGGTACGTATCTGTTCATATGAATTTGACCAGTAAGAAGAGCTTGAACTCTAGCTTCACCATCTGGTATTGCTATTACATGCACTTCAGCTAATCCTGGTGCACCTTCCCAATAATCAGGGTTTGCTTTTAGAATAGTTGTTCCTTCTGGATCAAATTTATCTACGATAAATGGACCAGTACCAACTCCAGTTTTACCAATAGTATCTCCAGATCCTGACGGGATCATTCTTAATCTATAGTCTGTTAATAATAATGGAAAGTCAGCAAAAGAAGTATTTAACTTCATTTTTACTGTATGTGAGTCAACAACCTCAATGTCTGTTACTGAACTCATACTTTTCTTTGCAGGAGATCCAATGTCTGGATCTTTAACTCTCATTAAAGAATATTTTACATCTTCCGCATCGAAATCTGATCCGTCATGAAATTTTACACCTTTACGAAGGTTGAAAGTCCACTCTGTTGCGTCTGCATTGGCTGACCAATCAGTTGCAAGCTCAGCAGATGTTACACCTTTAAGGTCTTTTCTTACTAAACGGTTTTGTGTCATTATAACAACCTGAAACAATCTTCCTTTTGAAATTGCATCAAGGTTTGTGTCTTTTCCAAAACCTAAATCATGTGAAAGTTTAAATACTCCACTTGATGCATTAGCTAATGAAAAAGAGAATAATAACGATACCAGTGAAACTGATATTAATTTACAAATTGTTCTCATAATTATTTCCCTTTGTTAAAATAGAAAGTTAACAAGTACGAACTTTGATATCAACATAGAAAACCTATTGAGTTATTTGGGGTTTTCTGTTTATTAATTCATAGTATAAACTATCGTAATAATAGAAACTTATATGCACGACTCCTTAAAAAAAGTACGTTTTTCGATAAAACCATCAATGATTGAAAAAGGTAGATCTCTTGAATTGGCAAGAACTTTGCCTGTTCATCCGCTAACTTATCAGGAGCTACCATTTGACCCAGAATATTCGCAGTACGCAGGAAGATTAACAACTGAAAAATTATCTAATGCAACGCCAGATGAAATGTATTGGAAAACAAGACAAGAGTTAATTTTAAGACATACTGGTGAATATCCTTATGAAGTTTCTGGTCCAGATGCTTTAAAACTTTTACAAAAAATTTTTCCAAGAGATATTTCAAAAGTAAATGTTGGAAGATGCTCGTATCAATTTGCATGTTATCACGATGGCGGAATGATTACAGATGGTTTGTTGTTAAGAATTGAAGAAAATAAATTTTGGTTTGCTCAAGCTGATGGTGATTTATTTTCTTGGTACAAAGCAAATGCACATGGATTAAATGTAAATATTACAGATCCAGATGTATGGGTTAGCCAAGTACAAGGTCCTAAATCAATGGAATTACTAGATCACTTAATTGATGAAGATATTGCTAAAACTTGGAAGTACTTTGATTGGACAACAGTTACAATTAAAGGAGAAAAACTAATTGTAAGTAGAACTGGCTTTACAAATGAACTTGGGTGGGAGCTTTATTTAAGACCTGAAAACAACGCCGAATTAATAGGAGATTTAATTTTAGAGGAAGGAGAGAAAATGGGAATGATCCTAACAGCTACTCCATCATTTAGAGGAAGACGTATTGAGGCTGGACTTTTATCAGCTGGACAAGATTTTGATAAAAATACAAATCCATTTTCTGTTGGTCTTGGAAAATTTGTTGATTTAGATAAAGAAAATTTTATTGGAAAAGAAGCTTTGGTTGCCGCTGATAAAAATTGTAAAACTTGGGGAATTAGAATTAAAGATGGAATAGCCCTTAAAGGAAATAGTCTTAATTTAAATGACAAATTAATTGGGAAAGTTACATCAAGCACATGGTCTCCTTACCAAGTTTGTGGAGTTGGAATAGTTCATATGAATAATAATGATTTGGGACCTGGTACAGTTCTAGATGTAAAATGTACTGATGGAAATATTAGAAAAGGTGAGCTTTGTAAACTGCCAATGTATGATGTTAAAGGAGAGATAGTTAGAGGAGTAAACACAGATGTCCCATCACAGCCAAAACCATGGGAAGGTTTTTCTACTAATTAATGGATCAAAATCCAAAAAAAATTATTGCCATAGGTGGTGGTGGTTTTACTCATAAAAGTGATGAAGCTCTAGATAAATTTGTAATTGATCAGTGTCAAAAGAAGCAAATTAATTTTGGTTTTCTACCAACTGCTAGCGAAGATAATAAGGATAAAATAAAATTATTTTATAGTGAATTAGATAAATACAAAATTGAGCTTTCACACTTTGAATTATGTTCCTCAATTAATGGATTTGAAAAATGGTTAATGGCACAAGATATAATTTATATTGGAGGTGGCAATACAAAGTTAATGATTAAAATTTGGGAGGACAACAATCTCATAAAAGTTTTTAAAGATGCTTATAACTCTGGAATTATTTTGTCTGGAATAAGTGCTGGTGCTGTTTGTTGGTTTGATTGGATTTTATCAGATTCTGCAGGACCAGGTTACAATCCACTGAGAGGTATAAATATTTTATCTGGTAGTTGTACACCCCACTCATCAGTTCCTGAACGTATGATCCAATACCAATTGGATATTAAAAATAGTAAGTTACCACCCGGCATAGCAATTGATGATGGTGTAGCAGTATTATTTGTTGATGGTTCTGCTAAAGAGGTTTGTTCTGCTAGAAATGATTGTGATGCTTATTTCATTGATAAAAACAGCAAAATTAGTCTTAATGAGTATATAAATAAATTATGAACAACATCAGCCCAAGTAAAAAAATTCATAGTGTCGAAGAAGCAAGATTAGTTGCTAAAAAACGTGTACCTAAATTAATGTTTGATTTCGTTGATGGTGCATCTGGTGATGAAAAGTTATGTGAGAATAACAGCAAAGCTTTAGATCAAATAAGACTTCAACCTAAGGTATTAAGAAATGTTGAAAAAAGGATTATTAAAAAAGATATTCTAGGTTTTGAATACGATCAACCTTTTGGATTTGCTCCAATGGGTATGTGTAATTTGACCTGGCCAGGTGCTGATAAAATGTTGGCTGAAGAAAGTTTATCCAGCAATATACCTATGTGTGTTTCAATGGCATCATCAACTTCGTTAGAACAAATGTATGAATACTCTAAAGGTCATGTTTGGTTACAACTTTATAATTTCCAAGACGAGGAATTTGTGATGGAATTATTAGAAAGAGCTGAAAAAACAGGTTACAAAGTTGCAATTCTAACTGTTGATGTACCCATTCAATTTAGGAGAGCTAAAGATAATAAAAATGGTTTCACAGTTCCTTTTAATCTGGGTGTAAAACAATTTATTGATTTTGCAACTCATCCGAACTGGTCAATATCTACCTTGTTGGGTGGAATTCCAAAACCAATGAATTATGAAACTTCAAAAAGAGGTAACAAGTTTGTAAGAAGTGAAAGTAGAGGAGCTACTGATTGGGATACTTTAAAAAGAATAAGAGAAAAGTGGAAAGGTAAACTAATTATTAAAGGGGTAATGTCTGCAGAAGATGCTTTAAAAATAAAGTCTGATGGAGCTGATGCTATTCAAGTATCTAATCATGGTGGAAGACAATTAGATAGTGCTACTTCTTCAATAGAGGCACTTCCCATAATAAGAAATGCCTTAGGTAAAGATTTTCCTATCATATTTGATAGCGGCATAAGAGGTGGAAGTGATATTGTTAGAGCTTTGGCGCTAGGTGCAGATTTTACGATGGTAGGAAGACCTCTTATGTATGGTATAGGAGCTGATGGAGCAAAAGGTTTAAAGAGAGTAGTTGATATTATTAAAGACGAATTAAGTACTGCCTTGGGGTTAGTAGGTTTAACTGATATAAAAGATATTTCTTCAGATATAATTGCAGAAAGATTTATAAGGGATTTTAAATATTAAATGTTGGAAAAAAAAATTAGAGGTGGATCATTAATTGCACGAGCATTAAAAGATAAAGGTGTTCAACATGTTTTTACTTTGTCAGGTGGATTTTGCAATCCTGCTTTAGAGGGATTTATGGAATGTCAAATGGAAGTAATCAATTGTCCTCACGAGCAAATAGCCGGTCACATTGCAGATGGACACACAAGAATAACTAGAAAGCCTGCAGTTTGTCTTGTCGGTCCAGAGGGATTTGCTAATGCTGTCCCATCTATGATGGAAGCATGGGGAGAGAGATCACCTGTAATTTTTATAACTGGATCAAGTAGTTTGAAAAGACAAGGGTCAGGTGGGTTTAAAGAAATTGATGACGTTGCTATTGCAGCTCCATTAACAAAGTATAGCGCAAGCATAACAGACGGAACAAGAATAAGAGAGTTTGTCGACAAAGCATATAGAATTGCAACAAATGGATATCCAGGTGCTGTTCACTTAAGTATGCCAGTTGATATTATGTTTTCATCTTTTCCTGAAGATGCAGGACTTGAAGAAAGACCTTTTTCTCATCAAACTAAACCAATTGCAAAAGCTTGGCCTGATCCAACTCATATGGCAGAGGTGCTAGAACTTGCTTGTAACTCAAAAAAACCTGTTTTAATTGGTGGTCATGGAGTTTGGTGGTCTGGATCTGAAAAAAAACTAGAGGAGGCAGGAAGCAATTTAAATATCCCAATATTTAATATTCCTTATCACCAGAAATTACTTGGTGAAGAAGCTAATGCATATATGGGTCTAGCAGATATTCATCAATATCCACCTTCTAAATTTGCGTTACATGAGTCTGATTTAGTTTTAATGGTTGGAGCAAGATTAGATAATCAGATGAATTTTGGAAATCCTCCACTATTTCCTAAGACAACTAAACTTGTTTGTATTAATGGCTCTCATGAGGAAATAGAACTTAATAGAGCAGCAGATATAAATTTATTATGCGATCCTGGGGTATTTTTTGATACCCTTAATAAGCTTAAGGCAAACAATAAATGGACTTTGGGTAAAGATTGGTTTGATCTTAACAGAGAGAAAAAGCAAGAATGGGTTGATAAAACTTTAAGCGATTTAAATAAAGAGACAAAAGAAGCAGAAGCAAATGGTGGGAAAATGCATCCACTTCAATTGGCTTTGGATGTACAAGATGCTATTGGTGAAAATGATTGGCTAGTTATAGATGGGGGAAATACACACTTCTGGTCTGAAATTGCTATAAACATTGCAGGCTCAAAAGGAAAGAAAATAGGAGGAATACTTCATCCAGGCACATTTAGTATGCTAGGTGTTGGAGTTCCCTTTGCGCTTTCTGCAAAAAATACAAACCCTGACTCAAAAGTAATTTTAATAAGTGGAGATGGAGCCTTTTTATCTGGAGGATTATCAATTGAAGCTGCTTTTCAAGAAAATAAACCAATAATTGTTGTAATTGATAATAATGGAGGTCTTGATTGTATATCTCAACAACAAGAAAGATTATTTGAAAGCGGCAAACATTTTGCAACAGATTTTAGAGATATACCTTTCCATAAAATATTTGAGGGCTTTGGCGGGCATGGAGAGCTGGTAACAAAAAGAGAACAGTTAGCTCCTGCATTAAAAAGAGCTATCGAGAGTGGTAAAACTGCATGCATCAATGTAAAAGCAAAAGGTGTGATTAGTCCAATTGTTGCGGCGGTAAGTGATAAAAGAGATAAAGCATCAATTGAATAAACTATGGCAACTTTATCCTCTCACCTTTTAAACTCAGTTAATGGCACTCATGCTGAAGGTGTTAAAGTTATAATTTATCAAATAAATCCTAATGGAGATAAAAAAAATTTCTATGAAACTGAAACTAGTAAAGATGGAAGAATTCTGAAAGATTTTGATTTATCTAAAGAGGATTGTGAATGTGATTACGAGATGATTTGTAAAACTGCAGATTACTTCTCAGAGAAAAAAATAGTTTCAGAAATATCAGTAAAATTTAGAATGGAAGATCCTAATAAAAAATATCATATACCAATTATTATTTCTCCAAATGGATATTCTATTTGGTGGTCTAAATAATAAAAACATAAAAACTATGTCAAAAAATATTAAATTAAATATGTCTCGAAGAATAAGAAGAACTCCTTACACAAATATGGTTGAAGAGCATGGAGTTTCTGATTTTACAGTTGTAAATCACATGCTTCTTCCAAAAGGATTTAAAAATACAGTTGAAACAGATTATTGGCATTTGAGTAAAGATGTTCAAATATGGGATGTGTCTTGTCAAAGACAAGTGCAAATAAGTGGACCTGATGCATCTAAACTTGTTCAAAAGTTAACACCTCGCTCAATTCAAAAAATGGAAACTGGAAAATGTTTTTATATTCCAATACTAAATGAAAGTGCTGGAATGATTAACGATCCTGTATTGTTAAAACTAGATGATGACATGTTCTGGATCTCAATTGCAGATTCAGACATTTTGTTATGGGCAAAAGGATATGCGATAGGTTTAAATCTTGATGTAAATATTGAAGAGCCAGACGTATACCCACTAGCAATTCAAGGACCAAAATCTGAGGATCTGATGGTGTCAGTCTTTGGAGAAGATATTAAAAAAATAAAGTTTTTTAATTACAGAGTTATGGATTTTATGGGAACAAAACAAGTTATTGCAAGATCTGGTTATAGTAAACAAGATGGATTTGAAATATATTTTAAAACCCATAACAAGCATTTTGATAGTGTTGAAATGGGTGAGCAAATTTGGAAGACCTTATGGCAAGCTGGTCAAAAATATAATATTTCACCAGGTTGCCCTAACTTAATTGACAGAATTGAGGGAGGATTGATGTCTTATGGAAATGATTTCACCAGTGAAAACAATCCTCTTGAATGTAATTTAGATAAATATTGTAACACTGAAGATGATCATGATTTTATTGGGAAAGAAGCGTTGCAAAATATTCAAAAAAATGGGGTAGAACAAAAAATTAGAGGAATAATATTTGATGGAGAACCTTTAACCGGAATTGGTCAACCATTGCCAGTTTTATCAAATGAAAATAAAAAAATTGGACAAATAACTTCTGGTATCTACTCTCCTAGAATAAAAAAGAACATTGGTTTGTCCATGATTTTAAAAGATTATTGGGAGATTGGTGAAAATATTATTGTTCAAATGTTAAATGGAGAAAAAAAGAGTGGAACTATTACCGCTTTGCCATTTCCTTAATAAAAATATATAAAAAATTTATTTAAAAAAATGTTTAAATCAGTTATCGCAGGTTACTCAAGATCCCCTTTTACAATGGCAAGAAAAGGCGCGCTTATAGATGTAAAGCCAGTTAACATGCTTGCAGAAGTTGTAAAAAGTCTCGTTGATATATCAAAAATAAATAAAGAAGATATTGAAGATATTGTCATTGGTTGTGCATTTCAAGTAGGTGAACAATGTTTTAACATTGGAAAATTAGTTACGTTTCTAACAGATATGAAAATTCAAACATCTGGTATGACTGTAGACAGATGGTGTGGATCCTCGATGGAAGCAATTCACATTGCTGCTGGAAAGATTGCAATGGGTTCAGGAAAAGTTTTTATTTGTGGGGGTGTTGAAAGTATGACTAGAGTAAATACTGGTTTTGACTCTTTACCGTATCCTTATGATGGCAAAGATAATCCTAATGTGTATTTTTCAATGGGTACAACTGCTGAAAATGTTGCAAAAAAATATAATATTTCAAGAAAAGAACAACAAGAGTTTGCAATTCAAAGTCATACAAAAGCACATGAAGCTCAATCAAGTGGAAAGTTTAAAAATGAAATTGTTCCAATTGGTGATTGTGATGTTGATGGAAATATAAGACCGAACAGTACACAAGAAAAATTAGATGGATTAAAATTAGCATTTGATCAAGAAGGTACAGTAACTGCTGCAACCTCTTCACCACTAACGGATGGAGCATCTGCAGTTTTGATATGTGAAGAAAATTATGCAAAAGAAAACAATTTAGAAATTTTAGGTCGAATTGTATCTACAGCTGTTGAAGGTTGTAAGCCAGATTATATGGGGTTAGGTCCAATTGGTGCATCTAAAAAAGCTTTACAAAGAGCAAACTTAACAATTGATAAAATAGATATTGTCGAGATTAATGAAGCTTTTGCATCACAATCAATTGCATGTGTCAAAGATTTAGGAATTGATCTTAAAAAAGTAAACCTAGATGGTGGAGCTCTAGCTTTAGGTCACCCTTTAGGTGCAACTGGATCAAGAATTACAGGTAAAGCATCTGAGCTATTGATCAGAGAAAATAAAAAATACGCATTATCTACTCAATGTATAGGATTGGGCATGGGTATTGCTACTATCATAGAAACTGTTCAGTAACATTAATGGAACATATCCCATTCGATAAACGATCTGGAAAAATTTGGTTTAATGGTGAACTTGTTGAATGGCAAGATACCAAAGTGCATGTAATTAGTCATGGAATGCACTACGCAAGTTTAGTTTTTGAAGGTATTCGAATTTATAATAAAAAAATATTTAAATTAGAGGAACATACAAAAAGATTGTTTCACTCAGCAAATATCATGGACATGAATGTTCCCTATTCAGAAGATGAGATGAATATTGCAACAAAGGAACTTGTAGAAAACCAAGGTATAATAAATGGATACATTAGACCTTTTATCTGGAGAGGAAGTGAGATGATGGGTGTTTCTGCTCAAAAAACAAAGATAAACGTTGCAATAGCAATATGGGATTGGCCAGCCTATTTTGATCCAGAATTAAAGAGAAAAGGCATAAAATTAAATATTTCTAGATGGCAAAGACCTCCACAAAATTCATCTCCTTGGAACAGTAAAGCCGCGGGTTTGTATATGATTTGTACATTGTCCAAACATGAAGCTGAAAAAAAAGGTTTTACAGACAGTTTGATGCTTGATCATGAAGGAAATATTGCAGAAGCAACAAGTGCAAACATTTTTTTTAAAGATAAAAACAATGAATTAAATACTCCAATACCAGACTCGTTTTTAGATGGTATTACAAGAAAAACAGTAATTGAAATTGCAAAGTCAAAAAATATAAAAGTTAATGAGAGAAAAATTTCACCAGATGAATTACAAAATTTTACTGGATGTTTTATTACTGGTACTGCAGCTGAAATAACTCCC
Source organism: uncultured Pelagibacteraceae bacterium (assembly GCA_902625715.1). Lineage (GTDB taxonomy): Bacteria > Pseudomonadota > Alphaproteobacteria > Pelagibacterales > Pelagibacteraceae > Pelagibacter. The sequence goes on from CACOCP010000012.1 coordinate 15,154, forward strand.
ATTGCAAGTATTCAAGATCATAAGTTTGAAGTTTGTGATTTAATTTTAGATTTATCTTCAAGTTATGAAAAATTAGTTGGTAAAGACTAATTAAAATTTATCTATTAATTCCTCTTAATCTTTCAGATCTTCGTCTTAAAAGTTCAGCGCTAACAAGAATTAAAGTTGATAAAATAATTAAACAAGTTGCAACTGCCAATATTGTTGGGCTTAATTGTTCTCTTAGTCCAGTCCACATCTGTATTGGAATTGTCGTATTTTCCAAACCTGCAAGGAATAATACAACCACCACTTCATCAAATGATGTAACAAATGCAAATAATCCACCTGAAATTACACCTGGTAAAATTAATGGAAGTGTAATTTTCATAAAAGTATTAACAGGGTTGCTCCCAAGACTTGAAGCAGCTCTTGTCACACTATGATCAAAACCTGTAAGAGTTGCAGTAACTGTAATAACTACAAATGGTGTTCCTAAAATAATATGTGCGAGTACTATTCCTGTGTGTGTAGCAGCTAATCCAGCTTTTGCCATAAAGAAAAATATTGCAACACCAGAAATAATTAATGGAACGATCATTGGTGAAATTAAAGTTGCCATGATAATTCCTTTATAAGGCATATATCTACTGCTTAAACCTAACGCAGCGAGAGTTCCTAATATGATTGATCCTATGGTTGCAAAAATTGCTATGATGAAACTATTTTTTGCAGCTAGACCCCAAGGATTTTTAGTTCCATAGATCATATCTTTATACCATCTTAATGAAAAAGCATCTGGGTCTAAATTTTTCATCCCTTCAGAGAAAACTAAAAATTCCTCTGCATTAAAAGATAATGGAAAAATTACAAATAATGGTGCTATTAAAAATATAAAAACACATGCGCAAATAAATAAATAAGAATAATGCCAAACTCTGTAACGTGTTTCTGTATATTTTGGTAAAGCCATAATTATCCTAATTTAATATTATCAACTCCAACTAATTTATTATAAATCCAGTAAACAACTAAAACACCTGTTAGCAACATTAGTCCCATTGCAGATGCAAAACTCCAATCTAATGTTGTTTTCATGTGATAGGCAATTTGGTTACTAATCAATGTTCCAGAAGCTCCTCCAACTAATGCAGGAGTTATGTAATAACCAATTGCAAGAATAAATACTAATAAGCAACCTGCTCCAATTCCTGGAATAGTTAATGGAAAGTATATTTTCCAAAAAGCAACGAACGGGGTTCCACCTAAAGACTTACCAGCTCTCATTAAGCTTGGTGAAATTGTTTTCATAACGCTATAGAGAGGAAGGACCATAAATGGCAATAAAATCTGGGTCATTGCAACGTAGGTACCTACTTTATTATACATCATCTCCGGCCTGTTATCGTCCGCAACAAGTCCAATCATTACAAAGAAATCATTAACTATCCCCTGCTGTTGTAATAAAATCATCCAACTTGCAGTTCTTACCAACAATGAAGTCCAGAATGGCAACAACACACAAATCATTAATAGGTTGCTGTATTTCATAGGCAATGTTGCAAGCAAATGTGCAATTGGATAACCCATTAAAAAACTGAATAAGGTAACGAAGAATGCAATTTCTAAAGTTCTAAGCCATAAAATTCTATGTATTCTTCTATCTTCACTAACTTGCTTAATACTTCCATCAGGTCCGTAATACATATCCATACCTTTTAAGTATTTAGCAGTTGTATATGGTGGTGCAGTTCTTTTTATTGCCTGCCAATATTCAACATTTCTCCATCTTTTGTGAACCTTCATTATTTGTTCTTTAATACTTTGGCCTTCATCAATTTTGTTTCGTTGAACTTGTCTGAAAAGTTTTTTTATAATTGAGTTAAATCCATTCTTTTCTTTATTTAACCTTTGGGCTAGTTTTCCATGTTCTTTGTTTTCGACTAAAATTTTAAAATCATAATAAAATCCTACAAACACATCTTCTGGTGGCATTTCTTTACCATCCCATTTTTCCATTGCCGAAAATGTTTTTGGTAGCATATTTGTTACCATCTTGTCGTCTATGCTTCGCATAAACATATCACCAATTGGGAGGATATATGTGATTATTAAAAACAGTAATAACGGAACAACCAGTAAAAAAGCTTTTATTTTATTTTTTCTTTCAGCTTTTTTTAAGCTAACCGAAAGTGGTATACCGTCTGTTGTTAAAATTTGTTGTGTTTCACTGCTCATAAACAAAAAAGGGCGGTGGTTAAACCGCCCTTCAATATATTATATCAATAATATCTTTAAATTAAATTTTTAATTTAAAGTTGCTTTCATTGCTTCCCATTTTTCACCAATCTCAGTACCGTTATCAGCCCAATAGAATGGATCAACTAGGAAGTAGTTTTTAGTGTTAGCAGGAGCTGTAGGCATTTGAGGCATCATTTCTGTTTTACCATCTTTGTACCAAGGCTCACCTGCTTTAATGATATCCAGAGAAGATTTTCTCCAAGGAGCATATGCAATATATTTAGCACTTCCAGCTAACATTTCAGTGTTAGTCATCATTGCTAAAGCTTTCTTAGCATTTGCTTCGTCTGGACCACCTTTAACAAGTGCGAAATACTCATAGTCAAGACCTTGACCATCCCATACTTGTGCTATTGGTGCGTTCTCTCCAACTTCAGCATTAAAGAATCTTCCGTTCCAACCAGTTGCCATAACAACTTCTCCAGCAACTAATAGTTCTGGTGGTTGAGCACCAGCAGACCAGAATACACATCCTCCGTTTGGATCTGTGCAAAGTTTCTTAATCTTGTTCATTGCTCTATCTACTCCACCTTCTTCTTCAAGTCTCTTGTAGATTAATGCTCCACCTTTACCCATTTTTACACCATCTGCAGCTAAAGCGATCTCTAAGTTTGTTAAAGCGCTTTTGTAGATAGCTCTTTTGCCTGGGAATTTTTTAGTGTTAAAAAAGTCCTTAATTTTTTTAGGAGCTTTTTTTCCACCCCAAGCTCTTGTGTCGTAAGCATAGTTCCATGAATATAAAATGTTACCTACTGCACATTTACTAGGCATGCCTGTGAAGAAATCTTCACTTGCAGGTGTTCCATCTGGAGCAGCTGGGAAGTCTTTGTCAAAATCAAATTCAACAAATAAACCTTCGTCACATCCGTTAATAGTATCGAATGCAAATAAGTCTATAATATCCCAAGTAATTGCTCCTGCTTCTTTTTGAGCTTTAATTTCAGATAATCCACCTGAGTAGTCTACCCAGTTGATCTCAATGCCCAATTTTTTAGCAGTAGGATCACCATACCCTAACTTTTGAGACTCAGTATAAGCTCCACCCCAAGACGCAACTGTTACTGCGTAAGATGATGTAGTTACTGAAAGAACAAAAGAAAGTGCAAGTAATAATTTACTAAGTTTTTTCATTTTTCCTCCGTTTAAACGTTAATATAAATTAATTTATATAACCAAAATTACAACAAATAGGGCTTATGAAGTCAACAGCTCATTTTTACAATATATATAAAGTGAAAGTTATTTTGGATCTAATGCTCGAGCGTCTTGGCTATTCCAGCCAATATTAATTTTATTACCAAGTTTAATATCTAAATTTTTTGAACTGTTTGGAACTTTTAAAATAAATTCAGAATTGCCCAATAAGTTTAATCTAACTCGTGTGTGGTCTCCATGATAAATTACTTCTTCAATTGTTCCAGCATGATTATTATCCATTTTATTTTCAGGATTTATTAAAGCTCTCTCTGGTCTTATTGAAACTGTTGTTCTATCCCCTTTTGATTTTACTGAAATTGGATTTGCAATTATTTCTCCATGGCTTAATTTTACTTTACATGATCCATTTGATAGTTCGACTACTTCTCCACCAAATGTATTGTTTTCTCCTATAAATTCTGCAACAAAAGAATTCACTGGTTCTTCATATAATTTATCTGGTGATGATAATTGCTGAACTTTTCCATCATTAAAAACTGCAATTCGATTTGACATTGTTAAAGCTTCACTTTGATCGTGCGTAACATAAACGACTGTTACACCTATGCTTTCATGAATATGCTTAATTTCATATTGCATGCTCTCTCTTAAATTTTTATCTAAGGCGCCTAATGGTTCGTCCATCAAAACAACAGCTGGATCAAAAACTAATGCTCTTGCAACAGCAACTCTTTGTTGCTGACCTCCTGAAAGCTGTGCGGGCATTCTATTTTCAAATCCAGATAGTGAAACCATTGATAAAGCTTTATCAACTTTTTTATCTATATTGTCTTTAGAAATTTTTCTAACCTTTAGTGGGAACGCTAAATTTTCATAAACTGTCATATGTGGAAATAACGCATAGTTTTGAAATACCATTCCAATACCTCTTTTATGTGGAGGGATGTTGGAAATTGGATTAGCATCTAAATAAATTTCACCATTAGTAGGAGTTTCAAATCCTGCTAACATCATAAGACATGTTGTTTTACCTGAACCAGAAGGTCCAAGCATTGTAATAAATTCTCCTTCAGCAATATCCAAATTAAGATCTTTAACAACTAAGACTTTCCCGTCATAGCTTTTATCAACTTTATCGAATTTTACGAATTCCGCATTTTTAGACATGAGCAGGATTTAAAACATTTGTAGTTGTTATTTTCAATAGCTAATTAGTTCTTTATATGTAGCTCTTTTGGAAAATTGCAGAATAATTCAGAACCATTCTCCGTTACTCTTATTGACTCTGATGCTTCAACTCCCCAATCACCAAACTGCATTACAGCAATCATATGAAAACAAACATTTGGCTCAAGAACCGTCATATCACCTTTGTATATATTTAATGTATGTTCTCCCCAATCGGGTGGATAACCAATTCCTATTGAATAACCAGTTCTAGATTTTTTCTCTATTCCATATTTATCTAATACTTTCCAAAATTCTTGTGCAACATCATCTGCAGTGTTTCCTGGTTTAATAACGCTTATGCCTGCATTCAATGCCTCTATTGTTTTATTCATTGTATCAATTTTTAATTGATTAGGTTTTCCAAGTAATACTGTTCTAGCCATAGGAGCATGGTATCTTTTATAAACACCAGATAATTCAACGATTGTTGCCTCCCCTTCTACAAATTTATCTTGAGTGGCAGTCAAATGTGAGGCTGAAGTTCCTTTCCCGGTTGGAAGTAAAGTTGCAATACTTGAATATTCACCACCAAACTCCTCTGTTCCGTAAAATAAAGTTTTTTGTATTTCACCAACAGCATCACATTGCCTTACTCCTGGTTTAATAACTTCCATTGCTGTTTTCATACCGAGTTCTGATATTTTAGCAGCTGATTTCATAAAATTAATTTCCGTATCAGATTTTACTAACCTTGCCCAATTTACTAATCTATCGCTGTCTTTAATTTTAGCGTTAGGTAAGCCTTGTTTTAATTTTTCATAACAGAATGCTGTGAAATAGTGGGCATCCATTTCAACTCCAATAGAAAGTTTATGCCAATTTTTCTCTTTAATTATTTCTACTAAATAATCGTAAGGATGTTTTGGCCATTTATGAATATAATTTTCATCATAAACTAGTACACTTTCATTTTTTAAATAGGTTTTTATGTAAGCTCCTCCAGCATCCTGGGCTCTAACAAAACACAGAGGTTCCTCTGCATCTATGTGTACGATTGCGCATTGAGCGTAGTAAAAAGACCAAGCATCGTAACCTGTTAAATAATTCATATTATTGGTGTCATGAGAAATTAAAAGATCGATGCCTTTTTCTTGCATCATCTTTTTAACTTTATCTAATCTTTGTTTGTATTCTTCTTTTGAAAAGAGCATCTAATTAGTTTGGAATAATTTTCCAAACCCCTCTACTGAGTTATTTTTTTTGATTTGAACTAAGGTGTCCCAAATCAAAGCCTGGTTGCTTGATAACACAGTAGTTTGTAAATTTTTTTCTAATTTATCAATTATTGGCAAAACAGGTAAGGCGGTACAAGATACAAATAATGCATCTGCTCCATTAAGATCTAATTTAGATAAAACATCATAGAGATAATTTTGATCAACTTTACCTATGTCGTAATCTGCTTCAATATCAAAATAAGAGTTTGAGGTAATTTCAAATCCTTCAGATTTAAAATATTCCACAACTTCATTGTTAAGTTTTTTGCTATAAGGTGTAAAAATACAAAGTTTTTTAACATTTAATTTTTTTAATGCTTTAATAGCTGCTGTACTAGGTGTTGTAACTTCAGCCATTGGTTTTGCAGCTTTTACCTTTTGCTCTATGGAATTATATCCTGCTGCAATAGTACCAGACGTACATCCATATACTACACAATCGATATCTTGTTCAGGTAAAATATCCTTAGTAACCTCGGTTACTTTATTAGACATTTTAATTAGATTTTCTTTTGTAAGTGGATTGTAACATTCGATACGATTAACAAAGAAATCAATTTCTCGATCTTTAATTACATTAATAAAATCTCGCTCAATCATAAAATCACTTGCGAGCGCAATTAGGCCAACTCTTGGGTTTGATTTGGTAATATACTTTGGTTCTATTTTTGTTGAATTCATATTTTAAAAGGTGAATATACCATAAGTTCTTTAATTATCATTAATATTAAAAAACTCTATGAATTTAAAAGATACTCTAGTTGCATCTCTAGTCCCAATTTTTTTAGGTTTTGGTTTTGTAATTGCTAAACCTGCATTTGAGTCTTTTCCCCCAATATTATTAATGGGAATAAGATTTATATTCGCAGCCTCGATTTTAATTTGGTGGTTTCCAATACCAAAAGGATATTTAAAAAAAATATTTATAGCTTCTTTTATCGCTAATACTTTACAATACAGTATTACTTATACTGGTCTTAATTATATTGATGCATCTGCTGCTGTGCTGTTGGTTCAAACAGAAGTCCCATTTGGCGTTATTTTTGCCTATTTTATGCTCAGAGAAAAACCAACTGTTAGGGCTACGGTTGGAATTGGTATTGCGTTTATTGGAGTTTACATTTTAACAGGATCTCCAAATCTAGATGGAAAATATTTTGGTATAGGACTAACAATTTTAGGTTCAGCAATATGGGCATTGGGTCAAGTTATTGTCAAACCGTTAAGTAAAGAAATTAATCCGTTAGCATTAGTTGCTTGGCTTGCATTATTTTCTGGTCCAACTTTAATTTTTTTATCAACAATAATTGAAGGGAACACTATCAATCATTTAACTACAGCTAAATTTAATCATTGGATAATTGCATTTTACATTGGTTTCATCATGCAACCAGTAACCTATGGTTGTTTCTATTACGTATTAAAAAATAATCCGATGTACAAAGTTCTTCCAATTGTAACCATGGGTATTCCACCAACTGGTTTGCTTGCAGCAATTTTTCTGCTTGGTGAAAAGCCAACAACAGAACTATTTATAGGTGGAACTGTTATAATTTTTGGAGTGATAATGATTTTATATAAAAAGAAAGGTGAGGTTTAATTATGAAGGTAGGTTTTATTGGTTTAGGAAATGTAGGGGGAAAACTTGCTGGAAGTTTGTTAAGGAATAAATTTGATTTAACAGTTAGAGATTTAGACGAAAATTTAACAAAACCTTTTGTTGAGCAAGGAGCTAAAATTGCAAATACCGCTAAAGAACTAGCAGAAAAAGTTGATTTAATTATAACTTGTTTGCCATCACCAGAAATATGCTTAGAAGTTATGGAGGGAAGTGATGGGATTTTAAATGGATTATCTGAAAATAAAATTTGGCTAGAAATGAGCACCACTGATGAAGCTGAAGTAAAAAGAATAGGACAAAAAGTAATTGAGAAAAAGGCTATTCCTTTAGATGGTCCTGTAAGTGGCGGATGCCATAGAGCAGCAACTGGAAATATTGCAATATTTGTTGGTGGGGAAAGAGAAGCTTTTAATAAAATATTACCTGCCTTAACTGTAATGGGTAGAAAAATTTTACATACCGGTGAACTAGGTAGTGCATCTGTTTTAAAAGTAATTACAAATTATTTGGCCTCTGTCCATTTAGTTGCGTTAGGTGAGGCGTGGACTGTTGCTAAAAAATCAAATTTAGATTTAACAAAAGCATATAAAGGTATAGCAGTTTCATCTGGCAATTCTTTTGTTCATGAAACTGAAAGCCAGGTAATTTTAAATGGCTCCTATAATATAAATTTTACAATGGATCTTGTTTTAAAGGATACAGGTTTATTTGATGAGTTGGCAAAAAAACTTAATGCCCCTTTAGAAATTTCGCCAAAGATAGTTGATATATTTAAAGATGGGCAAAAAAAATATGGTTCTAGAGCCTGGTCATCTATGATC
>CACOCP010000013.1 GCA_902625715.1 uncultured Pelagibacteraceae bacterium
ATTAAAGCAGGTTTTAAAGCTAAATATGGATATGATTTAGGTGTACCTGTAAACTGGTCAGCATACGAAGACATCGCTGAATATTTTACAAATGAAGTAAAAGAAATTGACGGTGTAAGAGTATATGGACACATGGATTATGGAAAAAGAGCTCCTGATTTAGGTTGGAGAATGACAGATGCATGGTTATCAATGGCTGGTGCTGGTTCTGTTGGAAAGCCTAATGGTGTACCTGTTGATGAGTGGGGTATTAGAATGGAATCGGGAACGTGTAATCCAGTTGGAGCTGACGTTGCTAGAGGTGGAGCAGCTAATGGACCAGCAGCGGTTTACGCAATTAGAAAATGGGATGAGTGGTTAAGGTCATACGCACCTCCAGGTGCTGCTAGTATGGACTTTTATCAATCACTACCTGCATTATCATCAGGTAACGTTGCTCAACAGATCTTCTGGTACACAGCGTTTACTGCATCAATGGTAGCGCCTAAGAGTTCTGGAAATAAAACAGTTGATGACAATGGAAATCCTTTATGGAGAATGGGTCCTTCACCAAAAGGTCCTTACTGGGATGAAGGTATGAAGCTTGGTTATCAGGACGCTGGATCATGGACTTTATTTAAGTCTACACCAGTTGATAGAAGAAAAGCTGCATGGTTATATGCTCAGTTCGTTGTTTCAAAAACTGTATCTCTTAAGAAAAGCCACGTAGGTTTAACTATTATAAGAGATAGTGATATTAACCATAAATCATTTACAGAGAGAGCTCCAAAATTAGGTGGACTAGTAGAATTTTACAGATCACCTAACAGAGTATTGTGGTCACCAACAGGTATTAATGTTCCGGATTATCCGAAACTTGCACAAATATGGTGGCAACAAATTGGAGATGTAAACTCTGGTGCTTTTACTCCTCAAGAGGCTATGGATCGTCTTGCAGAAGAGATGAACTTAGTAATGTCACGTATGGAAGCAGCTGATAAAGCTAATAATACGTATGGAGGTTGTGGACCAAGATTATCTGAACCAAAAGGAGCAAATTATTGGTTAGATCAACCTGGATCACCTAAAGCAAAACGTGATGAAAAACCTCAAGGTAAAACAGTTCCTTACGAAAAAGCTTGGAACTAATTTTATTTTGAAAAATAATTCAAACTAAATAAGGAAGGACGTCTTACATGACGTCCTTCTTTCATTAAAAATCAAAATAAAATTATGAGTTTAGAGTTAAGAAGTGTTGAAAAAAAAGTAGGACAAGAAACTCATATTTATGAAACCAACTTAAAATTTGAGAAGAATACTATCAACGTACTTCTTGGATCAACCTTAGCAGGCAAAACTACCCTTATGCAAATTATGGCTGGTCTAGATAAACCAACTAATGGAGAAATATGGTTTAATGAAAAAAATGTAACAGGAGTTAAAGTTCAAAAAAGAAATGTTTCAATGGTTTACCAACAGTTCATTAATTATCCAAATTTTAATGTATATGATAATATTGCATCACCATTAAAAATCACAGGCGTTGATAGCAATGAAATCAAAAATAGAGTTGGGAAAGTTGCTGAATTATTAAAACTTTCTCCAATGTTAAATAAAAGGCCTAATGAATTGTCTGGTGGTCAACAACAAAGAACAGCACTTGCAAGAGCGTTAGTGAAAGACTCTGATTTAATATTATTGGATGAGCCTCTTGCAAATTTAGATTTTAAATTAAGAGAGGAATTAAGAGAAGAGTTACCTAAATTATTTGAAGATAGAGATTGTATTGTGGTTTATGCAACAACAGAACCTTCAGATGCATTATTGATAGGAGGATACACAGCAACATTGCTTGAAGGAAAAATCGTCCAGCATGGCAAAACATTAGAGGTTTATAATAAACCGAATAGTTTACAATCAGCACAAGTATTTAGTGATCCCCCAATGAACATTGCTAAAATAAAAAAAGAGGGAGATGTTTGTTCATTAATTTCTGATCAATTGAGTTGGAAGGTGCATTCAAAACTCAAAGATGGTGAATACAAAGTTGGGATAAGACCGCACAATATTACTACATATAAAGAAGGCTCAAATTCACTTGAAATTTCTGGAAAAGTTTTAATCTCTGAGCTTAGTGGTTCCGAGAGTTTAATTCACTTTACCAACGGAGATTTAAATTGGGTGTCCTTATCAAATGGAATTCATCAAAAAAATGTTGGTGAGCAAACTAAATTATTTATGAATTCAGATGAGTTTTTATATTTTGATGAAACTAACAAATTGGTAAACAATGTCTAAGATTTCACTTAAAAATTTAAGCCATAGCTATTTAAAGTCTCAAGTTAACAAAGAGGATTGGGCACTTCGTAATATTAACATTGATTGGAATGATGGTGGAGCTTATGCTCTACTTGGGCCTTCTGGATGTGGCAAGACAACTTTATTAAATATAATTTCAGGATTAATTGATCCAACAGAAGGTCAAATATTATTTAATGAAGAAGATGTAACAAATAAAAACCCAGTTGAAAGAAATATCGCTCAAATTTTTCAATTCCCAGTTATTTACGATACAATGACAGTTTTTGATAATCTTGCATTTCCATTGAAAAATAGAGGTATATCCGAACAAGAAATTAAAAATAAGGTAGAAGAAATTGCAGAGATGCTCGAACTTACCTCAACACTACATAATAGAGCATCTGGTTTAACAGCTGATGGTAAACAAAAAATTTCTCTTGGAAGAGGACTAGTGAGATCAGATGTGAATGTAATTATGTTTGATGAACCTCTAACAGTTATCGATCCACATTTAAAATGGATCTTAAGATCCAAATTAAAAGAACTCCATCAAAAAATTAATAGAACAATGATTTATGTTACACATGATCAAACAGAGGCACTTACATTTGCTGATCAAGTTGTAGTGATGCATGAAGCAGAAATTGTTCAAATTGGAACACCAGTAGAGTTATTTGAGAAACCTCGACATACTTTTGTTGGTCATTTTATAGGATCTCCTGGAATGAATATTTTACCTTGTAAAATAGACAATGGTACAATTTCTTTAAATGGCAACAAGCTTGAAACCAAAATTGATATCAAAAATAATAGTTTTTCTAAAACTGAGGTTGGAATTAGACCAGAGTTTATTGAATTTAACGAAAGCGGTTTGCCTGTAAAAATAATAAAGGTAAGTAACACAGGAAGACATAAGATTATCGATACAGTAAGTGAAAGTGGAAAAATAAAAGTAATAGCAAAAAGTTCAACGAATATTCCAACTGGATCTGCATATTTAAACTTTAAAAAAGATTACACATACGTGTATGGAGATAATTGGATAATTGAATAATGAATAAAACAGTGAATCAAAAAGCCTGGCTTTTCGTAATACCAGTTTTTGTATTAGTTGCTTTTAACGCAATTATTCCATTAATGACGGTTGTTAATTACGCTTTTCAAGAAACTTTTGGTAATAACGTTTTTATGTGGGAGGGAACTAGATGGTTTAAGCAAATACTACTTTCAGATAGGTTTCATGCTGCCTTAGGAAGACAAATTTTATTTACACTCATAATACTATTTATACAAATTCCACTTGGAATTTTCATTGCATTAACAATGCCGAAGGAAGGAATTGGGGTATCAGTTTGTTTAGTACTAATGTCTATGCCACTTTTAATACCTTGGAATGTAGTAGGTGCAATGTGGAATATTTTTGCATTACCTGATATTGGTTTCTTAGGGCACTCGTTAAATGCACTAGGCTTTGATTATAATTTTACACAACAAAGTGGAGATGCATGGTTTACAACTGTGTTGATGGATGTTTGGCACTGGACCTCGCTTGTAGTTCTATTGTCTTATGCAGGTCTAAGATCAATTCAACCAGCATATTATCAAGCAGCAGAAATTGATGGTGCTAGTAGGTGGTCAGTATTTAGACATATTGAATTACCTAAAATGAAGAAAGTATTAACAATAGCAATACTTCTAAGATTTATGGATAGTTTTATGATTTATACAGAACCATTTGTGTTAACTGGTGGTGGACCAGGAAATGCTACAGCATTTTTGTCAATCGACTTAGTTAAAATGGCACTTGGTCAATTTGATTTAGGCCCAGCGGCAGCAATGTCTTTAATTTATTTTTTTATAGTTCTTACAGTTTGTTGGGTATTTTATAATTTAATGATGAAAAATGAGGGTCAATCGTGAAAAAATATAAATGGATAGTTCCAACATTATACATAATTTTTTTAATGCTACCAATATATTGGTTATTAAACATGTCCTTTAAAACTACAACAGAAATTATTAATACATACACTCTTTGGCCAAATGAATTCACACTGGAAAATTATAAAAAAATATTTACAGATAGTACTTGGTATACTGGATATTTAAATTCAATTTATTATGTAGTCTTAAATACTATAATATCAGTTGCTGCAGCTCTTCCTGCTGCTTATGCATTTTCGAGATATAAATTTTTAGGTGATAAACATTTATTTTTCTGGTTGCTTACAAATAGAATGGCACCACCAGCAGTTTTTGCGTTACCATTCTTCCAATTTTATTCTTCCGTAAATCTATTTGATACACATGTAGCTGTAGCTTTATCTCACTGTTTATTTAATATTCCTCTTGCAGTATGGATACTAGAGGGGTTTATGTCAGCAGTTCCAAAAGAATTAGATGAAACTGCATATGTTGATGGTTATTCCTTTTGGAAATTTTTCTTAAAAATCTTTATACCAACTATTACCGCAGGTATAGGAATAACAATGTTTTTCTGTTTTATGTTTTCTTGGGTTGAACTTTTACTCGCGAAAACATTAACAGCAGTGGCAGCAAAACCAATAGCTGCTACAATGACACGGACAGCCAGCACCTCAGGTTATGAGCTAGGTTTACTAGCAGCTGCTGGAAGTCTAACAATAGTTCCTGGAGCAATAGTAATTTACTTTGTTAGAAATTATATCGCCAAAGGATTCGCATTAGGAAGAGTATGATTTTTACTAAGTTATATGCTGCTAATTCTTGGGACTCTGTTGCAAAAACCCAAGAAAAAGGTTTTTTTGACTTTGAGTTTATAACATGGATGGCTTGGACTTGGCAGACAGCAGCTTTTTTTGTTTTTATTGCTTGTTGTTTAATAGCCATGACAGTTTGGGAGAAAAGAAAACCGGGTGGTAGCCCAAGAAAAGGAATTTTAGGCCTCGATACAACAAGAGGAGATCGATTATTTTTGTCTCTTCTTAGTGCTGCCTATATTCATCTAGGCTGGCTTGGTTTAATTGGCCCAATGTTATGGGTTGCAACTATTATTTCATTTTTCTTTGCTGTTTTTGTATTCAGGTACGTATAATAATTTTATGAAGAAAATCGTAATTATTGGTGCCGGCGCTATGGGATCAGCTTTTTCAGTACCTTGCGCTGATAACTCTAATGAAGTTATTTTGGTTGGCTCTTTTTTAGAAGATAAACTAATCGATCAGATAAATAATAATAAAAATCTTCACCCAGTATTAAATTGCCAACTACCTAAGGATATTAAAGTTATAAAATTTTCTGAGTTTGATAATAAAATGAAAGAGAATGTAGATCTAATTGTTGTCGGAGTAAATTCTAAAGGTATAGAATGGATTGGCGAAGAAGTTTCAAAATTTTATAATGAAAACACAAATATATTATTACTTACAAAAGGTTTAGCTGTAATTGAAAATCAATTTGAAACATTAGCGGACAAATTAGAAAAAATTTTAAAGAGAAAAGGTGCTACTAATCCAAAGATATCAGCTGTAGGAGGGCCATGTCTAGCAAATGGCTTGGCTAACAGAATAAAAAGTAGCGTTGTAATAGCCAATAAAAATATTGAAATAGTAAAAGAAATTGGAAAAATAATTTCAACAAAATATTATTCTACTGAATTTTCTAAAGATATAGTTGGAGTTGAAGTTTGTGCAGCAATAAAAAATATTTATTCAATGTTAATAGGTGCTTCGGTGGGGTTAAGTAGTGATAATGCAGACGATAATATTAAAAGCAAATATTATCTAAATACAGCAGCTTCACTAGTTCACAAATCAATGTCAGAAATGAGGAAAATAGTAAAAAAATTAAATGGTAACGAAGAGACAGTATATGGATTAGCGGGATTAGGAGACTTACATGTTAGTGCAGCTGGAGGAAGGAATAGCAAAATGGGCAATTATCTTGGCAAAGGTATGCTATTTTTAGATGCAAAAGAAGAACACATGAAAGAAATTACAATCGAGGGAGCTGAACTAGCTTTGGAAATTGGACCAAAAATTTTAAGGGAATTTGATAAAAATGAGTTTCCTTTACTATTTAGCATGCTTGATGCCATATGTAATAACAAAAAATTAATAATTTATTGGTAAAATTAAAATAAATAAAATTTAAGTGAAAAAAATATTAATAGTTGAAGGAAATCTCAGAGAAGAAAATGAGAGTTTTACGGAAGGTGGAATAAAAACTCATACTGAAAGTTTAAAAGATAGTATTGATTACTTCACAAAAAATATTGATATAGATGTTGTTAATCCGTCTTCAGATTCTAATATTTCTGATGTTGTTAAAAATCTAAGCATTTATGATGGATTAATTTGGGGTGGTAGTAGTTTAAATATTTATAATGATACTCCTGAAATAAGAAGACAAATTGAATTTATGAGGGAATGTCAAAGTAAGATTAAAAATATCTTAGCTATTTGTTGGGGCTTGCAAGTGGCCGTTACTGTTGCAGGTGGTGAAGTAAAAAAATGTCAAACAGGAACTCACCGTGGAATTGCTCACGATATAATAATCAATAAGAATGGGTTAAATCATTCTTTATATAAAAATAAGAATAAAATTTTTAATACACCAGCTTTTAACTTTGATGAAGTTGTGACTCTACCAAAAAATTCTACCCTTTTAGCATCTAATAAAATAAACAATGTTATGGGTCTTTCTTTTAAATCAGGAATAAGTAATATTTGGGGAATTCAATATCATCCAGAAATATCTTATGAAAAAATGATTAGTTTAATTCATTTTAGAAAAGATAGATTGATTGATAAGAAGGCGTTTGTTGATCAAAATGAAATTAACAGACATGTAAAAATAATTGAGGATGAAATTAAAATTACAAATTTACGATCTAGAATGAGAGAATTAGAAAATTGGTTAAATTTAGTTGGTATCAGAATTAATGACTAGAGACTAACTCTTAAAATAACCCTTCAATTTCACCTTTTGCATTTAATTTAATACTATCAGCAGCGGGAACTCTAGGTAATCCTGGCATAGTCATTATTGCTCCACAAATTACAACAATAAACTCAGCTCCTGATGACAATCTTACCTCTCGAACAGGCAAGACATGTCCCGAAGGAGCACCTTTTGCATTTGGATCAGTAGAAAAACTATATTGAGTTTTTGCTATACATATTGGAAGATTTCCGTATCCCATTTCCTCAAAAGATTTAATTTGATCTTTTACTTTTGAGTCTGCGCTAACTTCGCTAGCCCTATAAATTTCTTTTGCAACAGTTTCAATTTTTTTGAAGAGAGGTGTCTCATCATTATATAGAAATTTAAAATTAGCCTCATTTTTTTCAATTAGTTCAACCACATTCAATGCAAGTTCTTTTGTACCATCTCCACCATTTGACCAATGAGTGCAAAGAGTTGCTTTAACTCCCATTTTATCACATGAATTTATAAGTTCTTTAACTTCATTCTCAGTATCAGCTACGAAATGATTAACAGCAACGGCAACAGGTAAACCAAATTTTTTAATATTTTCAACATGTCTTTCTAAATTCACAAGTCCCTTTTTTAATGCATCTACATTCTCATTTTTTAATTCATCTTTAGATAAACCTCCATGCATTTTTAAAGCTCTTATTGTTGCAACAATAACAACACAATCTGGTTTGAGATTTGATTTTCTGCATTTGATATCTAAAAATTTTTCTGCTCCAAGGTCTGCACCAAAACCAGCTTCCGTGACTACATAATCTCCAAGTTTCAAACCAGTTTTTGTAGCAATAACTGAATTACATCCATGAGCAATATTTGCAAATGGTCCACCATGAATAATTGCAGGATTATTCTCTAAAGTTTGAGTTACATTTGGCCTAATAGCATCTTTAAGTAAAACAGTCATTGGACCTTGTGCATTTAAATCTTTTGCAAATATTGGTTTTTTCTCTCTCGTATAAGCAATTGTAATGTTTCCAATTCTTTTTTCTAAATCAGTTAAGTCGTTTGCTAAGCAAAAAATAGCCATTATTTCAGACGCAACAGTAATATCAAAACCATCTTCTCTTGGGTACCCGTTTGCAATACCACCTAAATTTACATTAATTGATCTTAGAGATCTGTCATTCATATCCATTACTCTTCTCCAGACAACTCTTCTCGTATCTATATTTAGTTTATTTCCCCAATAAATATGATTATCAATTAATGCTGATAGCAAGTTATGAGCAGAAGTGATCGCATGAAAGTCACCGGTAAAATGTAAATTTATTTGTTCCATTGGAACGACCTGTGCGTATCCTCCTCCGGCAGCACCACCTTTCATTCCAAATGACGGCCCCAGACTAGGTTCTCTAAGACAAACAATAGATTTTTTTCCAATTTTATTTAATCCATCACTCAAACCTACAGAAGTTGTAGTTTTTCCTTCTCCAGCAGGAGTGGGAGTTATCGCTGTTACCAATATTAATTTTCCATTTTTTTTATCTTTAAGTTGATCTAAATATCCCAAATTTATTTTTGCAATATGTCGCCCCATTGGACTGAAAGCATTTGGTTCATCCGGGACATCAATTTTGGCTAAAATTTCATTTATTGGTTTCATTTTAGCTTCTCTAGCTATTTGGATATCAGTTTTTGGCATAAGAATTTTTTATTGGTTAGTTAAACGTGGAGAATTCTTATCCTTTTTTGTAGGGTTTTTAAACTTCTAAAAAATATATATATAAAAAATAAGAAAAATATGAATTTCTTACTGTAAAATCTCTACATGCAAAAATATTCTGTTTTTAGTTTGATTAAAAACGCATTTTCAGATCATCAAAACTGGGAAGTTGCCTGGAAGGATCCTACACCAAAAAGTGAATATGATGTAGTCATTATTGGTGGTGGAGGTCATGGACTTGCAACCGCATACTATCTTGCAAAAGAACATAACATTACAAATGTAGCAGTAATTGAAAAAGGTTGGATAGGTGGAGGAAATGTTGGTCGAAACACTACAATAATTAGATCAAACTTTCTGTATGATGCCAATGCAAGATTTAATGAATTTGGTATGGACTTATGGAGAAATCTTAGCCAGGAACTAAATTTTAATGTGATGTTTTCTCCAAGAGGAATAATTAATTTAGCTCACTCTGATGCACAAATGAATGCTTATGCAAGAAGAGGAAATTCTATGAGATTAAATGGAATTGATGCAAAGCTTTTAAATAGAGATGAAGTTAAAAAATTAATTCCAATGGCAGATTTTTCAGATGAAGTGAGATTTCCTATTTTTGGAGGACTAATGCAGCCAAGTGCTGGAACTGCAAGACACGATGGTGTTGCTTGGGGATATGCAAGACAAGCAGATAGTATGGGCGTTGATATTATACAACATTGTGAAGTAGAGGGATTTGATGTTGAAGGTGGAAAAATTAAAGGAGTAAGAACTTCTAAAGGTGTTATTAAAGCAAAAAAAGTTGGTCTATGTGTTGCAGGAAGCACAAATATTCTTGCAGAAAAATTAAATATGACATTGCCAATTGAAACACATTTACTACAAGCATGTGTTTCTGAACCAGTCAAACCTGTATTAGATGGAGTTGTTACATTTGGAGCAGGACATTTTTATATAAGTCAATCTGATAAAGGCGAAATGGTTATGGGTGGAGATCTTGATGGTTATAATAGTTATGCTCAAAGAGGTAATCTACCAACTATTCAGCATGTTTTAACTGGTGGGTTGGCGTTATTTCCTTTCTTAAGTAGACTTAAAATGCTTAGAACATGGGGCGGTATAATGGATATGTCTATGGATGGTTCACCAATAATAGATAAAACACATATCGAAGGATTATATTTAAATTGCGGATGGTGTTATGGTGGTTTTAAATCAACTCCTGTTTCTGGGTGGACTTTTGCCCATACTATTGCCCAAGATAGGCTTCATGAATTAAATGCTGATCTTACATTAAATAGATTTTCAAATGGATATCTTTTAGACGAAAAAGGCTTAGGCACTAAAACTTGGATTTCATAATTTATGCTACATATTAACTGTCCATTCTGTGGATTAAGAGCGCAAAAAGAATTTGCTTATGGTGGAGACGCAACAGTTAAAAGACCAGAGCTTAACAAAGAAGTTTCAAAAGAAGAATGGGATAATTTTGTTTACATGAGAAAAAGTCCAAGAGGAAAACATATTGAACTTTGGCATCATATCTCAGGATGCAGACAATGGTTCAAAGTTCAAAGAGATACTGCAACACATGAAATATTTAAAACAGCTAAAATGAGTGAGGAAATAGTATGAGACAATCACACAGATTAAATGATATTGGGCTTATAAATAGAGATAAAGTAATTACATTTAACTTTAATGGAAAATCATATCAAGGTTATGAGGGGGATACTCTTGCTTCAGCATTACTTGCAAATGGAGTTCACTTAGTTGGAAGAAGTTTTAAATATCATAGACCAAGAGGTTTTATTGGAGCAGGAGTTGATGAACCAAATGCTAAACTTCAAGTTACAATCAATGGCCATTCAGAACCAAACATAAATGCAACTGAGATAGAATTAGTTGATGGATTGTCAGCAACTAGCCAAAATTGTTGGCCATCAGTTGAATTTGACATTGGAGCGATAAACAATTTTCTAAAAAGATTTTTCCCAGCTGGTTTTTATTATAAAACATTTATGTGGCCAAAAAGTTTTTGGTATAAAGTTTATGAACCATTTATTCGTAAAGCAGCTGGATTAGGTGTTGCTTCTTTAGAAAAAGATAAAGAGCGATATGAACACAAATTTGAATATTGCGATCTATTAGTAACTGGCTCAGGACCTTCCGGGTTAGCAAGTGCTTATGCTGCAGCAAAAAATGGAGCAAAAGTAATTCTTGCTGAAGATAAACCAAGATATGGCGGAACTCTGTTAACTGATGATGTTAGTATAGATAACATGTCTGGAAAAGACTGGTCTGAAAAAATCGTTTCTGAATTAAAAAAAATGCCAAACGTGACATTAAAAAATAGATCTCAAGTGTTTGGTTATTACGATCATAATATGATGGTTATGTTTGAAAGAGTAGGCGACCACTTAACAAATAAATCAAAATATACTCCAAGACAGAGACTTTGGTATATAAGAGCTAAAGAGACAATTTTATCAACAGGATCAATAGAACGACCAATTGTATTTGGAAACAATGATACACCTGGTGTAGTTTTATCATCAGCAGCTAAAGAATATATGAAAGTATATGGTGTTTTAGTTGGAAGAAAACCAATTATATTTACCAATAACGATAGTGCTTATGAAACTGCTTTTGAATTTAAGAAAAATAACGTTGAACCAATAATATTAGATACAAGAGAAGAGCACGACTCAGAGGTTGTACAAGAAGCAAAAAACAAGGGTATTCAAATTAAATTTTCTTACGGTGTAATTGTTGCAAATGGATACAAAAAAGTAAAATCAGCAAAAATAGGTAAATTAACTAAAGATAAAAAATCTTTTGAAAGCACTGAAACAATTAATTGTGATTGTATATGCGTTTCAGGTTTTTGGACACCTACTGTTCATTTGGCATCGCAATCTGGAAATAAATTAAAATTTGATGAAAAAATAGATGCTTTTATTCCAGATAAATCTAAACAAAATGAAAAAACAGTAGGCGCTGCAAATGGAAGTTTTACACTTCAAGAAACTATTGAAAGTGGATTTAAAACCGGATCAGAATTATCAAGCAAAATAACTGATAGAAATAATGAAAACAAAATACCTACAGTAACCGAAACTAAACACAATGTGCATGATAAGTTTTGGTGTATGCCACTTCCTAAAAATGAAAACCCAAAAAGATTTGTAGATTTTCAAAATGATGTTGCAGTTTCTGATATAGAGATAGCTTTAAGAGAAGGTTATAGATCTATCGAACACGTAAAAAGGTATACAACATTAGGTATGGCTACTGATCAGGGAAGAACAAGTAATCTTAATGGTCTTCAAATGGTCTCTAATATCGAAAATAAAATTGTACCTGAAGTAGGGCATACAACTTTTAGACCACCATTTACTCCAATTACTATTGGTACAATTGTTGGAAGAGAAGTGGGTATGGAATTTATGCCAACTAGAAAAACACCAATGCACGATTGGCATGAAAAAAATAATGCAGTATTTGTTGATGCAGGTGCGTGGAAAAGACCTAGATATTATAAACAAGGAAATGAAACTTTATTAGAGGCGTCAAAGCGAGAAGCAAAAAACGTGAGAGAGAATGTTGGAATATGTGATGTAACTACACTTGGTAAAATAGATATTAAAGGCCCAGACGCAGCTGAATTTTTAAATAGAGTGTACACAAATGCTTGGTTAAAACTTCCAGTTGGTAAGGCAAGATATGGAGTGATGTTGAGAGAAGATGGTATGATAATGGACGATGGTACTACAACAAGGATTTCTGAAAATCATTATCATATGACTACAACAACAGCACAAGCTGCAAATGTATTATCTCATCTCGAATATTATCTTCAAATTGTATGGCCAGAATTGAATGTAAATGTTGTATCTACAACAGAACAATGGGCAGGAGCAGCAATAGCTGGTCCTAAATCAAGAGACATGTTATCCAAATTATTTCCAGATTTAGATGTTTCTAATGAAGCGTTACCTTTTATGGGTTATATCGAAAGTAATTTATTTGGTGTGCCAGCAAGAATTTTTAGAATTTCATTTTCAGGCGAGCTTGCTTACGAGGTTAATGTTGAGTCAAATTATGGTTTGTTCATGTGGGAAAAAATGATGGAAATTGGTCAAGAATTTAACAATCAACCATATGGAACTGAAGCCTTATCAACTTTAAGAATTGAAATGGGGCATGTTGCCGGCCCAGAATTAGATGGAAGAACAATTCCACAAGATGTTTCATTAGATGGATTAGTCTCAAAGAAAAAAGATTTCATTGGAAAAAATTCTTTAGGTAAAGAGGCATTCATATTAGAAAATAGGCAAAAAATAGTTGGATTAGTACCAACAGACAGAAAGTCCAGCATCCCAGAGGGATCACATTTAGTTGAAAACGAAAAGGCAAAACTTCCAAATCCTAAACTAGGTCATGTCTCATCATCTTGTTGGAGTGTAGAAAATAATAATCCATTTTCCCTTGCAATCGTAAATGATGGAAAGAATATGATAGGAAAAAAATTATTTGCAGTTTCGCCACTTAAAAATACTTCAATAGAGGTTGAAATAATTTCATCTCATTATGTTGATCCAGAGGGAAAAAGAGTTCGATCATGACATACACTTCATCATTACAAAATATTCATAAAAATGGATCATTTGGTGATTATGAAAATAAAAATGAAAATGAGTTGCTTAAATTAAAAGAAATTAAAAATTTGATAATTTATCAAATTGTTAAGTATAAAAATTCTACAATTGATGTTTCAAAAATGAACTTAGATGGCCTAAGATTACCTGATCCATTAAAAGTAAAACATAACTCTAGTTCAAGAATATTGTGGATGGGACCAGATAATTGGCTAGTTATATCAGATAAAAAAAACATTTTTGATACCTTTAAAAATGATTTTACTGATAAAGATTTTGCAATTACTGATCTTTCTCATTCAAGAACTATAATTGAGATAGAAGGCAATCTTGCAAGAGAGGTAATTAAAAAAGGATCCCCATTAAACATTAATGAATTAGGAGAGGGGGACTGTTCTAATTCAGTTTTCCACGCAATAACTATTACATTAGATTTTATATCTGATAATCCTCAGGTTATTAGAGTTCTAGCTTTAAGAAGTTTTGGAGAGTCTTTGCATCATTCACTGACTGACGCTTGTTTAGAATTTGGCTTTAAGTCAGTCTAAAAAATTTTACAAATTTAAGTTTTTTATTCCACCAATTAAATGATGACTATTTTTAAGATTATAATTTTTCGAAATTTGAACAGCTAATGCTGATCTATGACCAACTCTACAATAAAATAATAAATTTTTATTCAAAAGGTCTGGTTTATTATTTTTTATGTATTCGTTAATATTAGTAAAAGGAATTTCAAGCCCTCCTTCAATTTTTCCATCTTTTTCAATTTCTTGTTTTTCTCTTAAATCTATCAGCAAACTGTTTTGATCTTTTATCTTCTTCAAAAAATCTTTTTTTTCTAAACCGTTACTTAATTTCTGTTTTTCTAAACTGATACCTAAACTGAGATTTCCAGGAACCGCAATATCCATCATTTTTGGGTTTGGTAAATTTAAATTATTCATAATATTTACATATTCATCCACGGATTTGACTTGTAAACGAGGATTTAATGTTTTTTCTTCACCGATAGTACTTACAGTTTCTCCTTTATAATCATGTGCCGGATATACTTTTGTATCCTCAGGTAGTTTTAACAGAACATTGAAAATAGAATTATAAGCATCTCTTGCATCTCCATTTTGAAAATCTGTTCTACCTGTTCCTTTAATCAATAAAGTATCTCCAGTAAAAACCCTATCATTCATCAAAAAACAAAAGCTTTCGGACGTGTGACCTGGTGTAAATAGTGCTTTAATATTTATATTTTCAATTTTGATATTTTCATTGTCAGAAACCTTCATCGCAACAACATTTGCTGGTGCTTTGTCACCCATAATAGTTACACAATTTGTTTTATCTCTTAATTCAGCCATACCAGAAATATGATCTGCATGAATATGTGTATCTATCACCTTTACAAGTTTGAGATCTAATTCTTTTAAATAGCTAATATATGTTTCAACATTTTCTAATACTGGGTCAATGATTAATGCCTCTCTACCTTTTCCAGAACTAATGAGGTAAGTATAAGTTGATGAGATATTATCAAAAAATTGTTTAAATATCATTCGTCCGTTTTAAATTTTGTTTTTTGTACAATATTAACAAATATTATAGGAATTAGTAAAGTTAAGAGTGTCACTGTGATTAGCAATAAACCTAGTTCTGAATAATCTGCCGTTGTTAAAATAGCATTTGAAACTTTATCTTTAACTTCACGGGTGATCGTAAATATTTCATTTAAATATTTTGTTCCTAATGAACTTGCAGACAGTGCCAAGTTTGTAAAAGATGCAAACACTGCAAAGAAAGTTGCTTTTAAATGAGCAGGAGCATTTTTGGCGATCCATGCTAGCAATGGTATCATTGAAACTTGTCCCAAAGGCGATTCGAGTGCAGTGTTAAATATTGCTATGAATTTTGCATCTACAACACCATTAGTTATTGAAGATGTCCAGTTATGAAAACCGTAATACATTCCAACACTTGGTAAAAATAATACTGCGCCAGCAATTGATAAAATTATTATAATTTTAGCGATAGAATTATTTGCCATAAAAGGTCTTAAAACAATGATACCAACCAAAGTAAGAACAGATGCTATTAGTGATAAAACTGAAAAAAACTGTTCATTAAATTTAAGTACATCTATCTCAAACCATGATAATCCAGGTCCAGGACCAGGCATAGCACGAAATATAAATATTATTATAGCTGTTCCAACTACAGTTAATCTTAAATCTTTTGGAAGTTCTTTTATTAATTTATTCATTAAGAATAAAATTATTATCATAGAACCTAAGAAGACTATCTCTTGAGCAAATGGTAGTCTAAATGAACCAACACTTAGAGTAAAAATAACAAATACTAAACTTCCACCTAATATCCACCAATTTATCTCTGTTTTTTCTTTTGGTATTTCTGCCTCTAAACCTGAAAATCCTTTTTGAATTAATTTTCTTCTTTTCTGGCTTTTAAGAAATGAAGCCAAAAATATACCCATCACTGATACGATTGGTATTACAAGAGCATAAATATATATAGAGCCATACAAAGAAATTTTTTCTGTTTGTTCTAAATCATCAACACCTTTAAAAAGAATTACATTAGCTAAAGCCACTAAAACTGTACCACCTATTATTGCAAATCTACCTAGAGTTTGCATCGTAGTATGCATTAATTTTATTTCATCCCTGCTAAAATTTTCTCCATTATCATCAACTATTGGAACAGCTTCTACAGTCATTGCATCAGCAACTACATCTTGAACTACGTATCCAATTGGAGATAATAAAACACTAATTACAAACCATGTCTCAACAGTCAAAATTCTTGACATCCACTCAGTGTGAATAATTAATCCGTACATAATTAATAAGCTAAGAGAGATAAGAGAAGCACCAACAAAAACCATATAGTTTTTTTTATTCCAAATTAAATCAACTAAATGACCAAGTGGCATTTTAAGAGCCCAAGGGATACCTGCCCAAAAACCAAGACCAGCTAAAAAGGCAGCAGAAAGATTTAAATAATCTTTAACAAAAAAAGTACCAACTATTCCTGTTAAGCCTGATATTCCAGCAGCAACGTAAATCATCAAAGGAGGCAAGTAACTCCATTTAAATTGTCTACCTAGATCAAAAAGTGTTTTATCAACAAATGTATAGAATTTGGATCTCATAGATCTATTTTATCTGATTTATAGGAAAAAAAAAATTAATTAAGAGGAAAGATTTAACAAAATCAAATCATCTTGTTTGGTTTCTTTGCACCAAAGTTCGTAACTTTCACACACACGCCAAAGATGATTAAAAGCTCTCTGTGAAAGTTCTAAAGGAAAATGACTTTTGGCATAATAAAGTTTAGGGATTTTAAGTAATTCTCTAATCATTGATTTTTTTTGGATTTCAAGCAATTTCATTGTCTCGGTATTAATTTTTTTACCTGTAGATTTATCAGTATAGTTATTATCCATTAAACTATTAAACCAATCTTCATGAAATTTACCTGAACTAATTTTATCGAAATCTTTTGTGCTTATAAATATTTCAAACGCATCTATGTTGCTTAAATCTTTATTTTTATTTTTAATTTCATAAATTTTTAAATATATAAACTTTGCAACATAAAGCACATGCGGTAATGTTAAATCTTTTTTCAAAATACTTAACTTATAAATTTAAAGAATAATAACATGAATTTATATCTTCTTTGTAATGAGCAAAAGGTCTACAAGTTTCGAATCCAAAACTTGTAAATAATTTTCTTGCGGGTGCAAAAAATTCACCAGATCCAGTCTCTACACTTAATTTTTTAAATCCTAGCTGTTTAGAACGATCAATTAAGTGTGATATAATTTTTTGTCCAATTTTTTGCTTTCTAAATTTGTCAGCTACTCTAATTGATTTAAATTCTCCATGATTAGGTTCCAATGTTTTTAATGCACCACATCCAATTAACTCTTCCTCTTCCCACAAACTCCAAAATCTAATACTTGGGTCCTTAAGACCTGGAATGTCTAATACATGAGAACTTCCCTCTGGAGATACTGATCTTAATTCAATAAAATGCTTATTAAGAAGCTCATTTACTTTTGGATCATCAAAGTTATTTTCTATTGATTTCATTATTTCGATGAACATATAATCTAAATACAAATTAAGCCAAGAACAAATTATTATGTGTGGTAGATATGTAATTACTAACCCTGTTTCAAAAACAAAGAAAATAGTTAAATCTGCAATTCAAGTTGAAGATGATGAAAATTATAATGCTCATCCTTATCAAAAACTTCCAGTTATAAAAAAATATATTAATGGAAATACACTTGAGAACTTAACATGGGGAATAATCCCTTCTTGGTCAAAAAAGAAGGATTTTAAACCATTAACTAATGCAAGACTTGAAACAATTGATGAAAAAATCTCTTTTAAAAAATTGATAAAAGTTTCAAGATGTATTGCTATTGCGGATGGATTTTATGAATGGAAAAGGGAAGATAAAA
>CACOCP010000014.1 GCA_902625715.1 uncultured Pelagibacteraceae bacterium
ATTCTTACAATGATATTCAGTTCTTGCGTAACCTAAATGATAATCAGTTTTAGTTTCAAAGACATCAGGTATAGATTTATAAAATGATGGCCATCCTGATCCACTTTCATATTTGGTATCAGAATTAAATAACTTTACTCCACAATTTGCACAATAATAGCTCCCTTTTCTTTTTTCACTGTTTAATTCACTTGATCCAGGTCTTTCAGTTCCTTCCTCAAATAAAATAAGTTTTTGTTCAGCAGTCAAATTAGGATTATTTTTTGACATATTAAATATATTTAGCACAAGTTTTGTGTAAACTTGAGTGTAATTCAATTAGTTTCTTAAAATCTTTATTATACCCTCCACCTAATACTCCACAAATCGGTATTCTTTTTGAAAAAAAGTTATCAATGATAATATTATCTCTTAAATTTATACCTTGGTCAGTTAGATTTAACTTTCCTAATCTATCCGCATAATGAACGTCAACACCGGCTATATAAAAAATAAAATCAAAGTTTTCATCATTTAAATTTGTTAAATTAAACTTTAATATGTCTAAATACTCTTTATCTTCTGTATTATCTTTAAGCTCAACATCTAAGTCACTTTCTGATTTTTTTGCGGGATAATTAGATTTTGAGTGCATGCTAAAGGTAAAAACATTTTTGTTATCTTTAAATATATCTGAATTTCCGTTACCTTGATGAACATCAAGATCAACTATTAATATTTTATTAGCAAGACCTCTGTTGAGTAAATACTTTGCTGCGACTGCTACATCATTAAAAATACAGTAACCTGCACCCCCATCAAAATTTGCATGATGAGAGCCTCCAGCTGTATTACATGCTAATCCAAAATTTATTGCAAGTTTAGATGCTAAAACTGTTCCACCAGTTGCAATAAATGATCTTTTAATAACGCTATCATTAAGAGGAAATCCTATTTTTTTAATATCCTTTTCACTTAAAGATTTATTTTTAATATCTAGAATGTATTTTTCTGAATGTGCCTCTTTTAGTGTTTCCATTGAGCATGGTCTAGGATCATAAAATTTGGAAACTATTTTGTTCTCAATTAAATAATTTGCAAGTTCTCCAAATTTTTTTATTGGAAATTTATGATCATCATCAATTTTGGCTACATAGTCTTTATGATTAACAACAGGTAATTCCATTTTACTCAATTATACGAATAGGTTTACCAGATGAACATGCCTCAATATTTTCAAACATTTGATTATAATATATTGAGTAATTCTCAGCTGTTACATAACCTATGTGAGGAACTAATAAAGCATTTGGTAAAAATCTTAATTTATGACTAGAAGGTAAAGGCTCTTTGTCATACACATCAATTCCTGCACCTGCAATTTGATTTGTAGAAAGTGCGATAATTAAATCATCTTCATTTACAATAGGTCCTCTAGATGTATTAATTAAATAAGCAGTTTTTTTCATTTTATCAAACTCTGCTAACTTAATACAATCTCTATATCTCTCTCCACCTTGAACATGAACAGATATAAAATCCGAGTTTTGAATTAAATCCTCTTTGCTACATGGTAAAACACCTAATTCTTTGCATTTATCCAAACTTAAGTTTTCGCTCCAAGCCATAACCTCCATGCCAAATGCTTTTCCAATTTTAGCAACTTGTGAACCAACACGACCAAGTCCAATTAAGCCCAATATTTTTCCTTTTAATTCAACTCCAATTGTTGTTTGCCAATACCCTTGAAACATATTATCAATTTCAGTTTTTAAATTTCTTGCTAATCCTAAAATTAGAGCCCAAGTTAACTCTGGAGTTGGATTAATATTAGAGTCGGTTCCTGTAACAATTATATCTTTCTTTTTGCAAGCTTCCAAATCAATAGAATTATTTCTCATCCCACTTGTTGCAATATATTTTAATTTTTTTAAGTTTTTTATTAGATTGGCTGTAATTTTAGTACGTTCTCTCATTATCAATAATGCCTCAAAATCATTTAATTTTTCGATTGCATCTTCCTCTCCCTCAAATGGTGCGTTGAAAACCTCTATCTCATATTTTCCTGATAATTTTTTAAGATCTACAAACTCTTGGGCAATGTTTTGGTAGTCATCTAATATTGCAACTTTAAGCATTTTTTTTACTTTTATTTGAAAGGGTTATACCTGCAATTATAAATATTGCGCCAAGAAAATGATAAAACATAAATTTTTCGCCAAGTATTACAATTGCCATTAAAGCTCCAAAAATTGTCATTAGATGTAAAAAAACACCAGACCTATTTGCCCCGATGATGTCAATTCCTTTAATCCAAAACAAAAATGCAAATATACCAGGGAATAAAACTACATAACTTAGGGTTAAAATAAAAGGTAATCCTAAAACAATCTTGTTTCCGAAGCTCATCTCAATAAAATAAATTGGAACAAGGAATATGAAACCACATATTATTATTATTTCTAATAAAGCTAATTGAGAAATGGGATGTGTTTTTTTTCGGAGTAAAGCTGAATAAATAGCCCAAGATAACATCCCTATTACCATTGATAGATCACCCTTGTTAAACTCTAGTTCTTTAATAAGTTGAATGTCAGCTTTCGTAACGATAAATAAAACTCCAGTTAGTGATAAGATAACTCCTAATATTTGAAAAAGGTTAGTTTTTTCAATTTTTAAAAATGATGCAAAAAAAAGTATCCAAACGGGAATTGTAGATATCATCAATATACCACTGATAACTTGAGTGTAATATAATGAGTAATAAACAATTGAATTAAATATTGTTATACTTGTGATGCCTAAAATAATAAATAATCCAAGATTTTCAAAAACGTAATTTTTTTTATTTATTACCTCTTTGTACGTAAAGGGAAATAATATTAGAAAAGCAAAAAACCACCTATAAAAATTTAAAGAAAATGGTGGTATCTCATATGCACTTGCAGCTTTTCCAACAATAAAATTACCAGACCAAAATAAAGCAGCTAATGTTAAAAATAAATATGCTTTATAATTATTTTTAAGGTTTTCCATTGATCTTCAAAAATTATGAAAATCTAATGGAACTATACGGTTGTAAATCAAGATTGGTGTTTTCATTTGCAATCATTTTAGATACTATTTTTCCTGAAATTGCACCAAGAGTCCAGCCTAAATGATGATGCCCAAATGAATAAAAAACATTCTTATAATTTTTTGATGGTCCAATAACTGGCAAAAAATCTGGAAGAGATGGTCTAAAACCAAGCCATTCATCTTTATGTTCTGGCAAACCATCAATCATATCTTTTGCATTTAAAATTAAATTTTTAATTCGAGATTTCGATAGTGGATTATCCAATCCACCAAATTCAACTGTCCCAACAACTCTTAGTCCTTGCTCCATTGGTGTCATTCCAAATCCTCTATCTGCATAAACTACAGGTCTTGAAATTAGATGATCACAGTTTTTAAAATGAACATGATATCCACGCTCTGTATCTAATGGAATATTTTCATGAAGTTTATCAGTTAATCTTTTTGAAAAAGCTCCACATGCTATAACTAGTTTATCAAAAATAAATCTTTGTGCCTCAGATCTTAAAACAGGTTTATCTCCATCAAAGTCAATATTTTGAATATTTAATTTTAGGAATTTTCCACCCTTTTCTATAAATTTCTCAAACAATTTAACTAAAATTTTTCTTGGGTTTCTTGCGTGTCTTGCATAATCATAAAACACTCCACCATCATAAAAAGGTTTTATATTCGGCTCTAAATCATGAATTTCTTTTGGATTAACTAATTGTTGTTTTACTCCAAGCTCATCTCTAATTTGAATTTCAAGCTCTCTACTTTTTAAACTTTTATTAGTCCATATGTATAAAATTCCTTTACTTTCAACTAGTCCATTAAGATCAATATCTTGAAATAATTCATCAAAAGCAGGTAAAGACTGATCTAATATTTGGTGCATATACTTTGCGGTATGCATCATTTTTTCTTTTCGACAATTAACAACAAACTTTAAAAACCAAGGAACCATTTTTGGAACATAGTTCCATTTTAAAGCCAGAGGGCCCCTAGAGCTTATTAGCATTTGTGGAACATCAGTTAGAATATCTGTCCTATTTAGAGAAACTGATGCATATGGTGAAAAATGTCCAGCATTTCCATATGACGCTGCATTTCCTGGTTCATCTCTATCAAATAATGTTACTTGAAAACCTTTTTTTTGTAGAAACAAAGCATTACAAACTCCTTGAATACCAGCACCTATAATTCCAATTTTTGAGGATTTTTCCATTTGTGTGAAAATATAAATCGACTGAATTTATAATATAGTAAATTTTTGACGCGGGTTGTTAATACGCTAATTTATAATTTTGTACAAAATTAATGCCATCACTGAATAGTCTAAAACTGGTTTAATTTTTGAAAAATGATGATTTTTTTTACTTAAAATATCATATCTTCTCTTAATACTATCATATAATAAGTGCATACCGATCATCACAAGGGAAACTGAAAATACAACAAAAATTATATCAAATTTAAATAAGCCCAAAATTATTGTTCCAATAAAAGTAAGCAAAGAAATATTTGAGACAAAAATACTAAATAAAATATTTTTACTAAAAGAAAATATTTTTTTTATTACTACAAAAAAATAAGACCAAATTAAAATAAATTCAAAAATTATAATTTCTAACATTATCTAAGATAGTAAAGGTTGTTTTCATTTAAATAAGTTTTCTCACAATCAAATTCATCTAAAGTTGAGAAAAATATTTGATTAATTTCTGCTGAGTGTGTTATTTTACAATTTCTTAACTCTGCATTTATAGTATTATCAGCAACGTGTTCTATTGGTTGTTTGCCAGTTTTTTCTTTAATAAACAATCCAGATCCAGATGCAGCAATTGCTCTTGTTGAGCTACCTGAAGAAGCAATGGTAATACCAGTGCTAACAACAGAAGCTGTAGGACCACACCCCTGAAGGAAAATTAAAACAATTACTACTAGAAAAAATTTTTTCACTATCGGAAAATACAAAATATTTTTATACTTAGAAGACCTGATGTGTTCATATTGGGTTCGAAATAATACATATATTAAGTAAATATTAATTTTTGTTGATAGTGGGTCTATTTGCCAAGACCAATTATTGTCAAATCATCCTCTAAAATACTTTCATTGCTCTTATCTTGATCAAAATTTTGATCTTTAATACTTTTGATTTCCACATCTTTAATAATTTTTGAAAGTTCTTTTTTTAGAGATGTATTCTGATAATTTAAGATTAATTGTTTAACTCCTTGTATTCCAATTTCCTCATTATTTTCATTTCGACATTCTGAAAATCCGTCAGTAAAACAATATAACCTACCATCTTCTAGTTTAAAACTTTCAAGTTTGTATTCTTTGCTACTATCTGCTTTTTTTACGCCAAGTGGTAATGATGAGGAATTATATTCCAAAAAATCTTTTCCATTTTTAAATAATGCTGGAAGATGTCCGGCATTAGATAATTCTATTATATCAGTTTTTACATTATATGATCCAACAATACTTGTTACATAAACACCTTTTGGATTTGTTTGTTGAAGATCATTATTCATTTCAAAATGAATTTCATTAGGTTTAAAATTATTTTTTGAGTAAATTTTAAATAAGGTAATGGCTCTTGCCATAACCATTCCGGCATTTACACCTTTGCCCGAGACATCACATAACGTAAAATAAATTTGATCATTATGGGGATAAAAATCGTAAAAATCTCCAGAAATTTCTCTTGCAGGAATATTTATTCCCTCAATTGGAAAGTTATTTATACTTCTTCTTGGCATAAGTCTTTTTTGGACGTCTATTGCAAGTTTGATTTCTTTTGAAACTCTATTTTTCCAAATATTTTTTTGTTGTTCTGACTGCTCTAATTTATCCATGATATTGTTGTACTGACTTGCAATTACCCCTGCCTCGGTAAACGGATCCTGTGGAGCTCTTAAACTAAAATCATCTGTTTCTTGTTGTTTGTTTAGAACTTGTAATAATTCATGGGTTGCTGTAGATGCATTATGCTCTGAAATATTTAAACCCATATCCTCCTGAATTTTGTTTACCCTGAGTTTAAAAAATAAATTTATAATAAAGAACACTGAAAAAGCAGAAACAAAACAAAAAGCTCCTACACTAACTATTCCAATTAATTGAATGTATAATTGATCAAGTTTTGATTTTTCAATTCCCATTGCCTCGAGATCACCAAAGATAGCAACTGCAATCGTTGCCCATGTTCCTGCAAATAAGTGAACTGGAACTGCGCTTACAACATCGTCTACTTTAATTTTTTCTAATAATATAATTCCAGATCCAGATACTATTCCACCAATGGATCCTATAATTATAGCTTCAGTTGGCTCAACAAATGCACAAGATGCTGTAATTGAAACAAGTCCCGCAATAGGACCTGTAATCATAAACATTGGTTCAGGCTTCTTCATTACATAAATGCCCATAATACTAGAAAGAACTAATCCGGCAGATGCTGCTAAAAAAGTATTTATAAGAATTAATGGAATTCTTAAATCCATTGCTCCATTCGCTCCACCATTAAATCCAAACCAACCAAACCAAAGTATAAGAGCGCCAAGTGCTGCTAATGGAGTATTGCTTCCTTGAAATGTTTTTTTCTTTCCTTCTTGAAATCTTCCTGTCCTATTTCCAATAATTAATAAAACAGCTAATGCAACCCAGCCTCCAACAGAGTGAACAACACTAGAGCCAGCAAAATCTATAAATCCAAGTTTACCCAACCATCCAGTTTTGACATCAGGGTTTGAGAAATTTAAAGACCAAACCCAATGCCCAACTATTGGATAAATTATTCCAGAAGTAATAAATGTTATAATAACATATGAAAAAAATTTTAATCTTTCAGCAACAGCACCAGATACAATAGTTGCAGCTGTTGCAACAAACATGGCTTGGAATACAAAAAAGGATTGGTATCCAGCTACTTTTGTAGTGAAAAAGAAAAATTTAGATCCAAATAAACCAGAAACACTAGTTCCATACATCAATGCAAAGCCGAAAGCCCAAAAAGTTGCAACTGATATTCCAAAGTCAGTAACGTTTTTAAGTGCAACATTAATACTACTTTTTGCTCTTGATAAACCAGACTCGAGACACATAAAGCCAGCCTGCATCAAGAAAACTAAAATTGCACAAATCAATAACCAAAATGTATCAAGGTTAGCTTGTAAAACTGCTTCAAGTCTAAACTCTAAAGCTTTGTTTGCGCCTTTATTGGTTAATTCTAATTGATTAATTTGTGACTGTAACTTTAAGACAAGGGCCTGTAATTCAGTTACAGTCATAAAAACTTTAGTCTAATATTTTAACTGCTTCACCAGCATCAGTAACTATTTTATCAACACTAACAACTTTTATTACTTCAAAACCAGTTCCTGCAATTGCACTTTTATACTCATCATCTGACAAATTTGATTTATCCTTAAAAGCAGACACTGCAACACCTTCTGGCCAAGATACTTTAATTTCTGCATCAGGACTTGCTTTTTGCAATGCTTTTGTCACCATTTTTTGGCACTTTATACACATCATACCATTCACTTGAGCAATTTGTGTTTGTGCAGCCTGAGCATTAAAGGCAATTATTATAAAAAAAATGCTCATTAATAACTTTTTCATATATGTCCTTTTATTTAGAATAATAAAAAGTAACTATTATTATAATTAAAGCAAAACAAATATAATTTTAAGAAATTTAAAGACGATTTTTATTTTAAATAAACACTGCAAATCATGTTTTATGTGGCCGCGACTTTAAAAACACCTTTGTTTACATCCTTAGGTTGTTTTTTTTAACTAGTCTCTTTTTTTCCAGATATAATAAAAAAAATAAGGCACAATTGCTGGAACAATTCCAAACCAAAACCACTCGTCCCATCTAAAACTTTTATCAATTGCAAAGCTTTTTAACCCATTCCACCAAGTCAAATAGCCGATTAAGATGATCCATGCCAGACTAATCGTTACAAATATTTTTTGGTTTTGTGTTAATTCTCCACTAAATATTTTTAGGATAAAATTTTTAATGTCTTGGTACATCTTTTAATGATGTTTAATCTGTGCAGCTTTCTGTACAAGCTGTTTGATTTCCATCAACTGTTATTCTAGATCTAGCTCTTTCAGCAGCGTCTGATGTGTTTTTTTCACCAACAACTATAAATTTTTTTGCAGATGAAGATTGTAAATATATACAAAAATTATAGCCTATATCCTCTGTAATTAAATCAGCGTTTTCTAGTAAGCCTGATTCTATACTATTTGATGATGCATCATTTGGAGTACATTTTGATCCATGCGTAGATAAATATGATGAATTTTCTGTATAGTATTCTGTTTGTGCCAATGCAACCTGCATCATAATATTTACTGCAGATTTTCTTTTAGCAGACTCTACATAACCTGAGTAAGCTACTATTCCAACTGCTGCTAAAATTCCTAAGATTGCTACGACTACTAGAAGCTCAATTAAAGTAAAACCGGATCTCCTAGTAGTCATAGACAAAATATATGTATTTTTATTCTACAACTGTTTGGTTAGACAACAAATTTCCATTTGCAGATGTACCATCATCGGTAGCACATGTGAAAATATAGATCGAGTCATTGTCTTCGCCAATTAATGTTCGTCCTTTATTATCATTACTACACGTAGGTTCACTTGTGTCTCCAGCAAAAATTGCTAAAGTAGAGCCATCGACTTCACCATATGAATTTTTAAAATCATTTAATGCTGCAACAGCTGCAGTTTTAACTGCAGAACCATCTCCTACAGAAGAGCATGTAAGTTTTTCATCACCATCTTTATCTTTCATGGCCTTTCCACTATCAGTTCCGATGTTGCATTTTTTCAATTCAGCCGCAATGTACTTTAATACTGCAGAATGGTTTGATTTTGCTGCTGATTTTTTTGCACTAGATGTATAACCAGAGTAAGCTACAACACCTACTGCAGCAAGAATACCTATGATTGCTACAACAACTAATAGCTCAATCAGTGTAAATCCTTTTTGTTTTTTCTTCATTTTAAGATTTCCTTTTTATTAATTAATTAATGTTAACAAGATTGCATAAAATAAATCAATCCACAAATAAGAAAGTGTTAAAAATGGGTCATTTAAGCTTATATATGCTTGATTTTAATTAAATTTTCGTAAATATTCGTGCTATAGTTATTGCATGTCATACAAAATATCAGAAGAAGGAAATGTAGCTACGGTTCATCTTGACGGTGAAATTGATATGGATGTAACTGAAAAAGCCAAAGAGGTAATCATGCCTCTAATTGAGGCTGGTAAAGAAGTTCATTTAAACCTTAAAGAAGTGCAATACATGGATTCTTCTGGAATATCTGTTCTAATTGAAAGTCATCAAAAGGCTGCAGAACTTGGAACCAAAGTTATTCTTAAGGAAATAAGTAAATCTGTTCTTAAAGTAATAATGATGGCAAAATTAGAGCAAATATTAATTATTGAGTAATGACAATTGAAGAACATAGAGAGTTTCCAGTAGATTCAGCCAGTTTGAAAGAAATAAGAAACTTCGCAAGAGAAGTTCTTGCTAAAGATGAACTGTTCAGTTCAACAAAAGATGATGTAGTTTTAGCTATTGCAGAAGCTGCACAAAATATTGTTAAGCATGCTTATAGTGGACAGCCAACAGGAGATACTATGAGGGTAGAAATAACTTTTAAAGATAATGAACTCAAAATTGACTTATATGATAAAGGAAAACCCGTTATCCCTGAAAACATCAAACCAAGACAGATTGATGATGTAAAACCTGGTGGACTTGGAACTTTCTTTATTGGTCAAATTATGGATGAAGTAATATTTAAAACTTCAGCAACTGATTGGGTAAACCATCTTATTCTTACAAAAAATTATTAAATTTTTTATTGACCGATTATTGAACCAACGTTGAATATTGGTGAATACATCGCGATCATTAATCCACCTATCATTACACCCATAAATACAATCATGATCGGTTCAATCAAACTTGACATATTATCAACTGCAGTATCAAACTCTTCCTCAAAATAATTTGAAACAGATGTAAACATTTCATCTAAATTACCTGTTTGCTCACCAACAGAAATTAATTGGCTAAATGTTGGAGGAAAAGTTGGTTCTTTTAAAAATAATTTTGTTAAAGTATCGCCTGAGAAAACCCCTTTTTTAACATTTTCTAAAGCTTGTGTTACAACGTCATTGTTGCTAACCTGTTTTGCAATCTCTATACTTTCTAATAAATTTACACCAGCAGAACTTAAATTTCCCATAATTAGAGAAATTCTTGCTATCAAAGATTTTAAGATCATGTCACCAAATACTGGCATCTTTAAAACTCTGCCATGCCATTTATATCTTATTGCAGGAACTTTAGTTGTTAAATATTTAAATATAATAAATCCAACCGTTGAAACAATAAATAATACTAATCCTCCAGTACCTCTCATGAAATTACTTGCTTTCATAATTACAGCGGTAGGAGTTGGAAGCGCTACACCCATTCCCTCATACATTTCAGCAAAGATAGGTACTACTTTTATTAACATGAAAACCATAACTGTGATTGCTACAACAAACATGACAACTGGATAAGTTAATGCACTTTTAATTTTCTTTTTAACTTTTTCTCTTTTTTCAAGAGACTCTACCAGCTTCATCAAAAATACGTCTAATTTACCACTAGCCTCTCCAGCTTTAATCAGGTTTATGTAAACATTGTCAAATATATCTGGGTATTTTTCAAAACATTTGGATAATGTTAGACCGCCTTCAAGATTTTTTCTAATTTCTTCAACTATTTTCTTCAGCTCAGCATGTTCCATTTGATCTCTTAGCATGCCTAATACATTTAAGATTGGAAGACCGGCTTTAACCATAGTTGCAAACTGTTTCGAGAAAATTACGACATCTTGTGGTTTGATTTTTTGCTTAAATAACTTGAAACCTCCACCTTCTTTTTTCTTTTTTTCAGCAGCTTTTTTCTTAGTTCTTACAATGTTAGTTATTATTATCTTTTGCTCTTTAAGCTTAAAATTCGCCTCTTCTTGGCTTATAGCCTCTATTGTTCCTTCAACGTATTTTCCAGCAGAAATTCCTTTATAAGTATACGTTTCTGACGACATTCAATTAATCCATGCTGAGAACTCTATCGAACTCTCTAAAGTTTAGGTCCCCACTTATAATCATTTCTCTACCCATATCTGACATGGTTCTAAATCCCTCTTTTTTAGCAATCTCTTTTAATTCTGGTGTAGTTGCTTTTCTTAAAATTGCTTCTTTAACTGGTTTTGTAACATTCAACACTTCATAAATTCCCATTCTACCTTTGTAACCAGTGTCTTTACATTTAGGGCATCCTTTTCCTCTAAATGCTTTCGCTCTAGATGCTTGTTCTGCAGTAAATCCTATTTCCTCTAAAACTTTTGGTGTTACATCTGGATCTGGCTCTCTACACTCAGCGCAAGTTTTTCTAGCTAGTCTTTGTGCAAGAACTAAGGAGCATGCTGCTGAAATTAAATAATCTGGGGTGCCCATGTTTTGTAATCTGGTAATAGAACTTGGTGCATCATTTGTGTGCAGTGTACTAAATACTAAGTGACCAGTTAATGCAGCTTTCAATCCAATATCTACAGTTTCTTTATCTCGCATCTCTCCAACCAGAATTATCTCGGGGTCTTGTCTTAAAAAAGATCTAAGTGCTCTATTAAAGTCATAACCAATGTCATCTTTAATTTGAACTTGACCAACGCCATCTAATTCATATTCAACCGGATCTTCAGCTGTTAAAATATTTAAGTGAGGTTTGGATACCTCTTTTAGAATACTATAAAGAGTTGTAGTTTTACCTGAACCTGTAGGACCTGTAACTAAAATAAGTCCTTGTGTACCATGAATTGCTTTTCTTAAATTTTTTAAATCGTTTTCCTCAAAATTTAATTGTTCTAAACTAATATCACCTGCATCTTTGTTTAGGATCCTCATTACAATTCTCTCATTAGTTGCAGTTGGTAAAATAGACAAACGAAGATCAACTACTTTTCCATCTATTTTAAATGGAATAGCACCATCTTGTGGTAACCTTCTTTCAGCAATATCAAGTTTACCCATAATTTTAAATCTCGTGACAACAGCTCCATAATTTGAATGTAAAAATTTTGCAAAATGCTCCTGCTCTTGTAGCATTCCATCAAGTCTGTACCTTACTCTTGCACTAAATCTGTACGGTTCAATATGAATATCAGATACTCCCGATTTAATTGCCTCAGCTACAACTGCTGTTGAAAATTTAATAACCTCAGACTCGTTTTCTAATGCTTCAATATCTTCTTCTGGTTTTTCATCTAAAACTTCTGCATTTTCATCAACTTCATAATCAAAGGTTTGAATTTTTTCTTTATTTGCTTTTTGGATAGCTTCAATTGTAGTCTCACCCTCTTTTAAAAGTTTTTGAATATAATCCGAAATTTGGGTTACTTTGGCTGCATGTAGTTCAATATCTTTTTTAGTTATTGTTTTTAAGTTTCTCATCAAACTTAATTTTGAGCTATCAGAAATTGCAATATGCAAAGTTTTGCCCTCTACTTTAAATGGAGCAATAAAATTCATTCTGACATAGTTTGACGGAAGAACTGATCTTACATCATCTGCAACTGGCATTGATGATAAATCAACTACTTGTAAAGATTGTTCTTTAACTAACAGATCTAGAATTTTTTCTTCGTCAGTAATTTTTAATTCAAAGACAGCATCTAATTGGGATTTTTCTCCATCCGCAGATGCTTTTTTAATATCAATTAAGTCTTTGCCAGAAATAATATCCTGGTCAATTAATATATTAATTAAATTAATTTCTGACTCTCTACTAATATCTATCATTACAAAATTCTTGGAGCTATAAACACCAACAATTCATCTAAGTTATCAGAATTTGACTTACCTTTAAAGAGATTACCTATAACAGGAACATTACCTAAACCTGGGGTTTGACTTTTTGATTGAGCTATAACGTTTTTCTTAATACCACCAATTACTACAATATCTCCATCTGCTACCAATAATTTGGTCACTATCTCCATTTTATTGATCGGTGGCTCGTCAGACTCTGCTGCTCTATTTGGTGTGTCATTATTTACTTTAATATTTAACAATACATTTCCATCTCCAATGATGCTTGGTGTTACTTCTAATTTTAATGCTGCTTCTTTAAATGAGGTTGATGTAGTTCCTTCTGAAGTTGTTTGATAAGGTATTTCTTCACCTTGTGTCACTGTTGCAGCTTGGTTATCTAGTGTAAATACTTTTGGGTTCGAAATTGTTTTTCCTAAACCTAAACTTTCAAGTGCAGTTATCTCTGCTTTTAAAACTCCACTTCCAGTTCTTCTTAAAATTCCAATTCCGCTTGTAGCACCTACTGCTCCAAAGTTTGTTAAACTATCAGTAGCAGATCCAATATTAGCAACCGTATTTAAGTCTGTTCCATCGGCACTTCCAGAGCTTGCGCCTGATGCACCACCTACATTATTTCCTCCTCTTAAATAGTACCCACCTAATCTTGTTCCAAGAGCTCTTTCAAAATCAGATGTTGCTTCAACAATAAATGCTTCGATTAAAACTTGTTTTGTTCGTATATCAATTTCTTTCATCAGTTTATCAACAACGTCTAGATCTTTCTCTTTACCCCTAACTATAATTGATCTTGTTGTACTCTCTTGCGTTACTTGAATTGGCGTATAAGAATTATCTCCTGATCTTTGTGTAAATAATTCCTCAATAGTAGCCTTCGCTTGCTCAGGAGTTATATAATAAAGTCTAAATATTTCAGATATAATAGGCTCTACACTGTCTTCTAATTCTACTTTTCTTTTTACCGCTTGTGCTCTGTCAGATTTATAATTTTCCTGTGATGTTAGAATATCAGGTGAATGAATTCTTATTAAATTTGAATTTACATCTATATCAGATGCATAATTCTTCATATCTAATAAAGCCTGAAAAGCTTTGTCCCATGGCACATCTACTAATTCAGCTGAAATTGCTCCAGCAACTTCATCTCCAACAAGTACATTGATTTCCCCGATTTT
>CACOCP010000015.1 GCA_902625715.1 uncultured Pelagibacteraceae bacterium
ACTTCCATTTGAAACAGTGTAGGTAAAACTATCCGTTACAATATCACCTGCATCAAGGTTATCGGTCACTGACTGATCAGCTACGTAATCATATGATCCATCTGCACCAATTCTTAAAGTACCATAAGTACCAGTTTTTGATGTTCCGCTTGAATTATATGAACTGCCACTTGAAACTGCTGTATTAGACTCTCCCGTTACTGCTATTTGAGTAACTGTTAAGGAGGAGCCTGTATCATCTAATAAAACGTCACCGTCATGTTCATCGTCAATATCGATTAAATTAAATGGTGATTTTAAAGAATGCACATCTACTGTTTCTCCACCTTCGTTAAGAATTAACATTTTTGTTCCACCATCAGTGAAAACAATGCCATATGGATCAATAGTTGTTGTTAAAGTAATGTTTCCATCTAGAGACACACCTGAAGAGATATCCCAAGCAGTAGAGAGGTTATATTGATAAATTCTTTCACCTGTTGTGTCGCCCACGAATAATTTTTTACCATTATCGCTGAATGCCAAACTTCTTGGGTTTGTAGTAGCACTGATACTCAAAGTTGCAGATGATGCTGATGAAGTTACATCATATGCTGTTGAAAAAGTAATCTGACGTACCTCACGAGCGTTATCCTCTAAAAAGTAGAATTTTGTCCCATCACTACTTACGGCAAGACTTTTTACATCGAAAAGACCTGTATTATAACTATTACTTGCTGATGGTGTTACAAGATCAATTGTTGAAACATCATAAGCAGTGCTTAAATCATAAGAATGAATCCAATATTCATCTACACCATCCCAGTTCACTACAAAAAGTTTTGTGCCATCAGAATTCCAAGCATGACCAACTGGCCAATCTCCTCTAGAGCCATCACTAACATCAAAATCAAGGCTAGCTGAAGTTGGAGAGCCAGATTTAGATGTTGGATCAAATGCTGTGCTTAAAGTCCATTGATGAATTTGGTCAATTTCATAATCTGTCTTAAACATTTTTTTTCCATCATGGCTAAAACTAATACCTGATCCGTGAGTTCCTGAGCCGACAGTAAGACTTGTTGATGAATCGATTGTATCATTAACCTCATAGGTTTGTATTTGTTCTGTTTCGCCATCCGTTACAGTAATGGTGTCATCTTCATTTACGGTTGCAGTGTTAGCTGCTGCGACTGGGGCTGAGTTTTCTTTAACAATTACCCTAATAATATCTCCACCATTTCCATTCTTAGCTCTTACTCTTAACCAATTATTTGTTCCTCCTGAAAAATTAGATACGGTTGCACTATCAATAGATGTACTAATATCTGCATCATCATCAAAATATTCTCCACCATCTTCAAATACTCTTCCCCCTGTATAATTGCTATTGCTTGTTTCAGATCCCTCATAATAGTCTGCATTACTATCACCATAGAGATCGTTTATAGCATGCGCTGTAGATTGATTATGTATTTGCTGACCACTGGCCTTATTTGGAATTGGGTTATCTGGACCTAAAGTATATTTTGAACTAAAAAATATTCCAATAATTTCTCCATCAAAAACTATTCCTCCTGTTTTGTAGTTATTTGGAGAAGCATTTTTATTTGCATCTGTGTAGTAGACATAATAAGAGCTGACAGTAGCACTAGATAAACCTGTATTATTATTTAAAGTTCTAAGACTTAAGGAATTGGCGTTACCAGTTGTATTATTAGCTCCCAATGATTGATATCCACCATCTATATCAACTTCTGAAACATAACTGCTTGATGAAATTGAAACTCCATTACTTTCTCTATAAACATACCAATCTACTACATTATTTGTATTACCATCATTGTGTACATCTTTAGTAAGGTCAGGTGTAGAGCTTGTCTCGATAGTAGTACCGTATAGATGAGATATTTCTATTGAATTGGAGCTTGATGACATATCACTTGTTGAAACGAGATTATGATCATAGCCTCCAATTTGAAAATTTTGAGTTTCAACTATTCCAAGTTTGTTTTCTAAGACCCAATCTCCATCTTTACCTGTAAGGTCATCTGATGCTGCAATATCTGCTTTGGTGATTTCTGAGATTTTTTTAATTAGTAGTTGACCTTGTTCTGTGGATGCAACATTGCAACCATAAAAGAGAATATCTCCTGTATCCGTTAATGATTGACCAATGGATGAAAGGGTTGATTTATAGCTATCTATTGTTTTATTGTTTAAAAAAGCGTTTCCAAATAAAATTTGCCCAGCAGAACCATGGCCAATTAAATGTAGAGCGTTAATATTATCTCTATCCTGTAAAATTTCATTAATCCTTTTAAATCCATCTTCATTAGAGTTAATTAAATATACCTCAGTGTTTTCTCTAAAAGATTTGGTTATTTCTCTGTAATCTTTTACTTGGCTATCAATAAAAACAATGTTTTTTTTGTCGTTTCGTGCTTCTCTTGCAACGGTAGTAAATGGTATTTCAGTATTATTTTGAGCTCCCTCTTTATATATGTCTTTATTTGAAGAATTTTGTTTTATTCGTTGCTGATTTCTTTCATCAATTAAATCTAAAAAGGTGGATGCTCCTGCTCCATCGAGCATTATTCTTTGCTCTAAAGGCTCAATAAATAGCTTCTGAGATTTCTTATTTTTTGATTTTTCGTCCATTCATATATGTTTTAAGACTTTAATATAAAATTTAGACCAATTAGGTAGTTCATTTTGAGTTTTGAGGTATGAAATTGCCCAAAATGGACAGTTAGTAACACCAAAATGAGCAATTAAATTATTACAGACGACTTAAAATATCAGAGCCATAATCGTCTTGAATATTTGCTTCAAGACCTACTTGCTCAGTTAAAGAGACGAATTTTGACTGTTCTTTTATTTCAATTTGTTTTGCAAATCTTTCCGCTGAACGTTTATTAATTTTTGTCTCTATTCCATTTTTAACTTTGTTTCCGTCTGCATCAATTGTAATTACCGATAGACTTAAATTTTTTAAATTTTTAGGTGGATTTAAAATTAATTCACTTTTTTCTAAATTAACTTTTGCCCATTGTGGAGCTTTATCTCCGTTTCTTAAAATGGCAATTCCTTTTTGTATATTTGATTTAATTTCATCAGGTAAATTGATTATGTATTTGTTGTCTCTTAAAAAAGGTTTTGGTTTAAAGGTTTCACCTTTAACAATTTTTTCTATCAATTTTTTAGGTTTTACTTTTGCCTCATTGCCGTTAATAGATTTATTTTCTGTTTCATTTATACTTTGCTCTTCGTCTGATTGTATTTCTACATCACCGTCGTAATTGACATTTATAT
Source organism: uncultured Pelagibacteraceae bacterium (assembly GCA_902625715.1). Taxonomy (GTDB): domain Bacteria; phylum Pseudomonadota; class Alphaproteobacteria; order Pelagibacterales; family Pelagibacteraceae; genus Pelagibacter. Next base: position 3,292 of record CACOCP010000015.1, read on the forward strand.
TTTCTTGTATTTCTCCTGCAAATCCTCTTGCTAATTCTCTATCTTGTCTTAATTGTTTTGGATCAATTAATACAGCAATTTCATATTCATTATTTTTTTCATCAATTCCAATTACTTTAAATTCTAATAGATCAATATCAAAAGGAATTTCTGTTACAACCACTCCTGTTTTAGGATTTACTTTTATCCAACTTGGTAATGCGCTACCATCTTTCATTTCTCCTTTGTATTTAACCAATTGAATGCCTGGATCATTGAATACAGAAAATTGTAAGACTAAAATATCATCAGGATTACCATTTGAGAAAGTGGTGTAGTTTCCATCTTTATCCTTAAATTGTGCTCTTAAATCAATTAATTTTAAAGATTCATTAAATGTTAAAATTTTAAATTGCCCATCATAAAAATTTGAAAAAGGCAATGGTGCTCTATCTGGGATACCATAAGAATCTAATTGGTTTAGTGATGCTCTCTTATATAATGGTTTAAAGCTATCAAGACCTGGAGTAAATTCATCTTCAGTTTCTTCTTCTTCTGTTTCTTCAAGAGTATTATTCGATCCAAAAATTTCGATGGTTAATTGAGCGCTTGCAGTTAATCCATTTGAATCTGTGACTGTATATGTGAAGTATTCATACAATTTTTGTCCAGGGGATAATGTATCTCTTAATCCAGAATTTGCAGTATAATTATATCCACCATCTGCAAAAAATGTTATTGTTCCATGGGTAGATGTGAAAGCAGATCCTATAGTAACTGTTGAACCACTTCCATCTAATTGTCCTGATCGAATTGAATCTAGTGAAAGCGAGTCTAATAAATCTACATCTGTATCATTTGCTGTAACAAGCTTTGAACTGTCAGAAAAATTAATTAGCTCAGTTTCCGTGTCTAAGTCTAAAGTATCTTTATCGTTAACAGCGTTTGGTGCATCATTTACACCTTTAATTTCTATTACAATTTGAGCAGTTGAAGTTTGACCGGTTGCATCTGTTATTGTGTATGTAAAAGTTTCAAGAAACTCTTTTCCTTGAGGTATTTTCTCCAAATCCTCATTATTCGGGTCTAGTACATAAGTATAGCTTCCATCAGAATTTATAGTTAATGTTCCATAAGTTCCTGTTAGTGATGAACCAACTGTACCTGAGGTTCCTGTTTGATCTTTATTTCCTGTTCTAATATCGGTCACCGTGATGGTGTCACCTTCCATGTCAGCATCGTTAGAAAGTGCCCCATTTATTGATGTTTTTGAGATAGGAGAGCCTCCAACTGTTATACTATTGTAGTCAGTATTTGCATTTGGTGCCTCGTTTGTTCCATTAATTGTAATTGTTAAAACGGCAATATCTGTAGCTCCATCTGTATCAGAAACTGTATAATTAAAATAATCTATTACTGATTGACCACTAACTATTCTATTTCCACCTCCATCTCTAATATCATTATTTGCTTGATACGAATATGACCCATCTGCTTGCACTGTAAGTGTTCCATAAGTTCCAACTAATGGATTTCCTATTGTTCCATCTGTACCACTCCCTTCATCGGATCCTGTTCTAATTTCTGTGATTTGGTGCGTTAGATAAGTGTTATCACTATCAGTATCTGTATCATCATAATCTAATGAAGACTCTGAAGTATTATTTCTATTCACAGATTCTCCTTCATTAACACTGTCTGTGTCATCAACTGCAACAATAGCATCGTTAATTCCTGTTATAGTTATAACTAAATTTGCTGTGCTTGCATTTATGTCATCATCATCTTTAATTTCATAAACAAACGTATCATCAACAGTTGCATCTTTTGTAATTGCTTCTACAGCTGCTTGGTCAGCTGTATAAGTGTATGATCCATCGCTAAACAAAGTCAAGGTTCCATAAGTTGAGGTTACGGTTGTTGATCCACCATCACCAATTGTTGAGTATGTATCACCATCAGGTTTTACTTGGGTTACTCTTAAACTTTCAATATCATGATCTGAGCTACCATCATCATTACCTAAAACACCTGTGCCAGAAACGCCAGCTGTTCCTTCTGCAGCTGCTCCACCCTCTGTAAAGGATGCTGTGTCATTTGCAGCTAAAGGACCAATTCCAGTAATTGTAATTGTTAATGTTGCGGTTTCACCATTTGCAGTATAAGTAAATACATCAGTTGCAGTAGTTCCTGCAACAAGTGCGTCTTCATTATTTTCTAAATCTGTATCGTAAGTATATGAACCATCAGCAGCAACTGTTAATGTTCCATATTGACCAACAACAGCTGCGCCTGCTACACCAGAGCTTGCTGTGCTTGGTAAAGCACCTCCACTACCATCAGTACCACTTGTATGCTCAATCAAGGTAATTGTGGTTGCAGCTGTATCGTCAATTAATAGATCTTCAGCATCCCCATCGTTTACTACAATTGTATCATCTTCATTTATCTCGTCTGTATCATTTACAAGTACAACAGCTTGACCAATAACAGTTATAGTTAAAGTTTGAGTAGATGTTGCACCTTGTGTATCACTTACTGTAAATGTAAATTCATCAGTAACCGTTTGACCATCTGTTAAAGAAGCTGCATTATTTGCTATATAACTATATGAACCATCCTCGTTTAGTGTTAAATCTCCATAGGTACCTGTAACAGAAACTCCAACATTTTGTTCAACTAAAGCAGGATCTAAATTAGTGCCTGATGTATCAGTTGATTGTGTGAGTTGAACTGTTCCAACAACTACTAACGAGTCATGTGTATCAACATCTGTTTCATTTAATAAAACATCACCACTATTGCTTCCTGAAGAAGTTCCAGCAACTGCTGCTCCACCATTAGAAACAGTTAAGGTTTCATCCTGATTAATATATCCAGTATCGTTTGTTACTGAAGGATTGTCATTTACCCCAATAATTTTAATCGTTAGTAAAGCTGTGGCTGTTGATGAACCATCTGAAATTGTATAGTTGAAATAATCATATACAACATCACCCGCATCTAGGGCTTCAGTGGCCGAAACACCTGTATTTGCATCATATGTGTAAGATCCATTAGAATTTAGCGTTAAATCACCATAAGTACCTGTTAATGCTACTCCAAATGTTCCTTCAGTTCCACTTCCCTCGACAGAACCAGTTCTAAAAGATGCTAATGTAAGTGCGTCGCCATCATCGTCACTGTCATTTTCTAAAATATCTCCGTCATGTTCCTGATCAACATTAATTAAATTGTATGGTGTTGTAAGATTATATTCATGAACCATATCATTACCATCTGTCTCATGAACAAATAATTTTGTTCCACCAGCACCAAAAGTAATACCCATGGGTTGAGTTTGATCATTTAAAAGAGCAAAGGATCCATCATGAGTTAAAGTTCCTGGGGACACATCCCAAGAGTTATCTAATGAATATTGGTGAATTTTATCATTTTTGGCATCACCTACAAATAATTTATAACCATCTGGACTAAATGTTAAACTTCTAAGAGCGGCCCAGTTACCAAAAATATATTCTGTGTCAGATGATGCTGTAGAAAGATCATAGGCAGTAGTTAATGCCCATTGCTTAACAGATTTTGCATCTCTATCAATAAAGAAAAATTTTGTACCATCGCTACTAATTTTAATATCTCTCATAGAATTTGAAATACCAATATCAAAGCTAGTGCTCGATGTGGGAGCTGCATTACTTATTGTTGAAATATCAAAGGGAGTTGAAACATCATAGGAAATTACTCTGTAAGATGCTAAAGCATCTCCAGCAAGACCTCCATCCCAATTCATCACAAAAAGTTTAGAGCCATCTGGATTCCACGTATGACCTCTCACCCAGTCCCCTTGATCATCAGAATAATCACTGTCTGAAGAATTATCTACACCATCCCAGTTAAGAGAAGTTGTGCTTGTTAGAGTTTTAGTTGATACATCAAATGCGGCAGTTAAAGCATATTCATGGATTTGATTATTTTCAAATCCTGTAAGAAACATTTTCATACCATCAGTACTAAAACTAACTCCTGATCCAAAATTATCCTGATTTTTGACTTGTGCTCTGTCAAGTTCATCATTTGTTGCGCTAGTTAAAGAATCATCTGCAGAAGCATCATTTGCTACGGTTACACTGCTATTTTCTTCAACTGTAGCAGTGTTATCTTCAGCTGTTGGTGCTGCCACTCCGACGATTGTAATTGTAATTGTTGCAGTTGTATCTGCAGTATCAGTATCTTCGTCTGTTAGTGTATATGTAAAGACATCTGTAACTGTTAGTCCAGAGTCGAGTGTTGCTATATTTGAGTTTGCAACATAAGTGTAAGAACCATCTGATTCTAACGTTAAAGTTCCATATAACCCAACGACTGATCCTGATCCAGCTGTACCAGTATTACTGTTGGTTCCAAGAGAACCACCTGAAACATCTGTACCTGATGTATGAGAATATGTCGTAACTACTAGTGTATCATTACCATCAGCATCACTATCATTTTCTAAAGCACCTCCAGATGTATCTCCACTTTCATTATTGTAATTGTCATCACTTCCTTTTATTCCCTCATCATCTTCTACTGTTAAGGTACTTCCCTCTGCAATATATCCAGTGTCATCGACAGCAACCGGAGCATCATCTACACCTAAAATAGTTATTGTAATTGTGGCTGTATCTGTATTGTTAGTGTCATCTTTAACTGTATAAGTAAAAACTTCTGTCGCAGTTTCGCCTGCTAAAAGATCTCCTGCATTATTAGCGTCGTATGTATAAGATCCGTCAGAATAAATAGTTAAATCTCCGTTTACTCCGTTGATAGTTATTGATGATCCGCTTTCGATTGTTTGAACTGTTCCACCATCATTTTCACCACCAGGCGCAATACCTGTTACAGTAGTTGAAGTTCCGACATCATTTTCTAAAACGTCACCTGTATGATCACCGCTATCATCGTCATAATCTCCATCTCCTCCATCAACTCCTGTTGATCCATCTGTTACTGTGAGGGTTGAGCCAGCTTCTATACGTCCTGTATCATCTGTTGCACGTGGGGTTTTTCCTGTAACTGTTATTGTCAAAGTAGCTGTTGCGCTTGGATCATTTTTAACAGTTCCGCTGCTTTCAGTTAATCTATTTGATCCATCTTTAAAAAAACCACCATCATTAAAGACATAGGTAAACACATCATCTACTTCCACACCGTTTGCAAGAGCTTGTGCATTAGCATTATCCGTTGGATCATAAGTATAACTTCCGTCTTTATTTAAAACTAAAGTTCCGTACTGACCTACAACAGTTTCTGTATCACCTGCAAAAGTTGTTTGTGCCGAACCACCCGCTGTTGTTGCTGTAATACTGTGTATTGTAAAGTCAGCTTTATCATCATCTCCATCATCATCTGTATCATCAAATAATAAAGCTTCTGAATCTGTGTTAGCTACACTTATAGCGTCATCACCGTAAGTAATTGTATCTGTATCATTTACTCCAACAGGATCATCATTTATTCCTTTAATTGTAATTGTAATCATTCCGAGCGAATTATTTGTTCCATCATTTACTTTGTATTGAAAATAATCTTTCACCGTATCTCCAAGATCTAATTCATCTATATTTTTTGTACCACCTGTTGCTGCGTACTCATAAGATCCGTCTGATCCAATTGTTAATGTTCCATATTCACCTGTAATTGATGTTGCAGATACATGGGAATAAGTTACATCTGTAACAGAATCAAAAGTTGTAGCTTCGAAATTACTTTCGGGTGTTGCTAATCTAATTTCTGTAATTGTTAAAGTATCTGTATCAGTGTCGTTTGATAATAAGTCACCTGTATGATCACCATGATCACTATTATTATCACCATCTGCTGCAATTTCAAAATCTCCATCAAAAGGAGACGTTGAATAACCATCATTTGCAGCTGCATCATTTGCTACTGTTAAAGTAAAATTTTCATAAACCTGACCAGTGTCATCTGTTGTAACTGGAGCATCATTCACATCATCAACACCATTAATTGTAATTATTAGCTCACCTATACTATTTAAATCTGGGTCAGTACTAGTTGATGAACCTTGTGCATTATAATTTTTTCCCCCTTGAGGATCTTCAATTCTATAACGAAAGGTGTCTTTTAATGGAGCAGTAGTAGAATCAATTGCTGCATTCATTTCAGCCGAATAAGAATAAGACCCATCGCTATGCATAGTTAATGTTCCATAATTCCCATCAATAGTTTCACTTCCATTTGCAGGAATTGTTGTAAAAGTATTTAATGTTTCATCTTTGAGATCCTCTAATCCACTTGCAAAACCAGTAACCTTAAAATCATTTTCTCCACTATTGTCATCTGCATCAGCATCAACATCATTATCTACAACTCTTAAATTACTATTCTGTACTGAAGCTCTATCTATTGTTCCACCCTCATTAACTGAATTCACATCATCATTTGCAACAGGTGTATCATTTATACCGTTGATTTTGATGGTAATAACTCCTGTTGCTTGCTGTCCATTAGCTTCAACAGTGTAAGAAATCTTTACTTCAGCTTCATCTCCCTGATCTAGCATATTTGCTGTATTAAATTGAGTGGCAGTATTACGTGTTAAATTTGGATCCGCATCATAAGTAGTGCCGCCACTATTAACTACTTTTTGTAAACCAGCATCAAATGCATAGTTCCCGTTTGTTGATAGAAAAAATGTTCCATATTGGGTCATAACCTTCGATATTCCAATATTATCTTTCGCAGTTACTGTTTCATTGGTCCCTTGATAGGTAAAGCTTTTTACTACTACAGAGTCTCCGTCAGGATCTGAAATATCTCCATCTCTTCCTAAGTTAAAATACTGTCCTTGTTCTCTTAAAGAATAATTATTTTCAGTTACTTCTTTTGAAGCGTTACTTGCTACGGGAGGTTGATCTTGAGTAGCTTCAACTATAACTCTTAAGAAGTCTCCGGGTTTTCCATTTTTTGCTCCAGCAGTAATTGTTTTATTATTTATATTAAACCAATCATGACCTGTTTCAGATGATGCAGCAGAGCTTTCATGTGGATGTGAGGCTTTTTTTAATTCAATACCTCTATCCTTATCAACAGAATTAGGGTAAGTAGCACCAGAATCAAAAGACATACCTCCGTTGGTACCTACGGTTTTATAACCAGTATTCTTTCCATAAATAACTGCTGCAATATTATTATCAAATGTGACTGTTGCTGTATTTTGCCTATCAGAATTGTTGTTCTGATAATCATCTAGAAACATAATGTAACTATCATATTTCTGAGATGCACTTGCTGTTAAAGGGCTACCTCCTACAATATAAATTCCAAGATCCTCATTATTATTTTGAGAAATTGTTCCAGAGGATATTCCGGTTTGCTCTCTTGAAATCCTCCACCATTTATAACTTTCACCGAGCACCTGGCTATATCGTGTCCCTCTTTCTTGGTTACCTTTAAAATCTGTCAGTGCATCAGTTCCAGTGTAAGATCTGATATACCTTCCAGCTACACTCGTAATACCATCTTCGTTAACTGCAATTGTCGAGTCAAATCTGTTTGCATCCCCGGACACTTGCGTTTGACTAACTTTTAGAAAATAATCAAAATCAACTACTTTAATATTTTCACTTTCAACAATTCCAATATTTTTCTCTAAATCCCAATCTCCACCTTTTCCAGTTAGATCAATTGATGCTGCAATATCTGCTTTTGTAATATTTGATATTTTTTTTAATAAAGCTTCGCCTTTATCATTGGCTGCAATGTTACAACCATAAAAAAGAATATCTCCCTTTTTAGTTAAGCTTTCACCAATGTTACCTAAAGTGTCTTTGTAATTGTCTAATGTTTCATTTGTCAGTAATGCATTACCAAATAAAATTTGCCCTGCACTACCGTGGCCGATAATATGTATGGCTGAATACTTTTTCCCGTTTTTTAAAGTTTGTTCTATTCTTTTAAAACCGTCTTCATTTGTTTCAACAAAGTGAATTTCAACATTTTTTCTAAATGACTTTGATAATTTTTCATAATCAGGAACTTGCTTATCAATAAAGACAATTTGTTTTCTTTTTAATTGATCTCTTGGAACATTCGTGAAAGGGAGTTCTTTTGATCCATTTTCGTTTTTTAACTCTTTAAATTTTTTAACCTCTTGAATACTTTAAATTTTTTAACCTCTTGAATACTTTTATTTGAATTTTCAACCTGTGATCTCTCATCAATTAAATCGAGAAAAGTAGATGCACCAGCACCATCAAGCATGATCCTTTGTTCCAAAGGTTCAATAAAAACTTTGCTATTTTTTTTCTGTTTTGTCTTTTTAATTTTTTTCACTACTTTAGATTAAAAGATGCTGTAAATTTTTGAAAAATTAGTTTTTAGAAATGCCCATAATGGTCAGTAATTAAGGTGATAAGATGATCAAACTAAAATAAAAAGACCCAAAATGAACGTATATCAAATGGATCAAGTTTTTAAATAATTTATTAAGTAGATCATGTTAAAATATTTAATAAAAATATTATTAATAATTGGTATTGCAGCTCTTACCTCGTGTGCAAAGCGAAACCCAGAGCCGATTGCAGACTATGATATTATAAAAGTCGCAGAAGACGATTTAGAAAAAATAGAAAAAATTAAAGAGGAAAATAATCTTTTTAATGAAAAATTAAAGATTGATTTATATACAGCTATTGCACTTGCAATCGAAAATAATAAAGATTTAAAAGTAAAACTTTTAGAAACATCACTTGCAAATAAAAAATTAGAAGATGTAGAGTTTGATATGCTTCCTACAATGGCGGCAAATGCAGGTTATACTGGAAGTGATAGATATAAAAGTACAACGAGCGCAACAGTTCCAAATAGTGACCTAGCAGGAAGCATTGGGTCATCTTACTCAACCTCAAGAAATAGAGATGTCAATGAACAAGATGTTGGTTTTTCATGGAATGCGCTAGACTTTGGTCTTTCTTATATAAGAGCAGGACAAAGTTCAGATAAATATTTAATTTCCAAAGAATTAGAAAAAAAAGCATCAAGCAATATCTCAAGAGATGTAATTAGAGCTTATTGGAATGCCCTCTCTGCTCAAAAATTAATAAAAAAGTATGATCCCTTATTAATAAAAGTAAATAATGCATTAAATGATAGTCAAAAGATTGAAGAATTATTGTTGCAAAAGCCTATGGATGCTCTTTTGTATCAAAAAGAACTATTAGATATTCAAAGAGCACTTCAAAGCCAAAAACAAAGTTTTATAAATGCTAAAATTGAATTAGGTGCATTAATGGGGCTTCTTCCAAATGAAAAATTTGTAATTGTTGAGACAGATCAGCCTTTAAATGAATTAGATATGAAACTAAAGCATATGGAAATGCATTCTTTAGCTCATAGACCTGAATTAGTTGAAAATCATTATGAAGAAAGAATTTCAATTGCTGAAACTAAAGCAGGAATAAGATCATTGCTCCCAGGATTAAATTTTAATGCAGCATGGACAAGCTCATCCAATGATTACTTGATGAATAAAACTAATTTTGAATATGGTTCATCAATTGGTGCAAATTTACTGAATGTATTTAGAGCTCCAAAATTAAAAGAAGTAAACCAAACAAATACTGAAATTATACAAGAGCAAAGATTAGCATTATCAATGGCTGTATTATCTCAAGTCCATATATCAAACATTGAATATCAAATGGCTATTGAAGAATATGAAACTGCAGACAGATATTACGATGTTTCAAAAAAGATAACTGAACAAGTTAGAAACGCTCAAAAAATTGCAAGATTTGGTGAATTAGAATTAATAAGAGAAGAAGCAAGTTTACTAGTTGCAGAACTTAGAAAAGATATCGCCTATTCAAAAGTTCAATTTACTATTGCGCAAGTTTATACATCAGTTGGTATAGATGTTACGAAAAAAGAGAACGTTCAAATAGGCACTAAAGAATATGCTGGAATTATTAAAAATAACTTTAAAAGCACGGGTAAAAAATATAGAGCAATAGT
>CACOCP010000016.1 GCA_902625715.1 uncultured Pelagibacteraceae bacterium
TAAAAATGCTCAACCTTTATCAGCTTTTTTTAATCCAACTATTAATAGCTATAGAAGAATAAATGCACCCCCAACAAAATCAGGTGCAACTTGGTCTCCAAGTAGTATTTCTTATACAGGAAATAACAGAACACACATGATTAGAGTTCCAGATCAGGGAAGATTTGAATTAAGATTAATGGATGGATCAGCAAATCCATACTTATTACAAGCAGGTGTAATGGCAGCTGGAATAGAGGGAATTAATAAAAAAATTAACCCTGGTAAACCTCTTCATTGCAATATGTATACAGATTATAAAAAATATCCAAAACTTGCAAAACTTCCAAATGATGTAGGACAAGCTTTAGGGATGTTAGAAAAAAGCAAAATGATAAATAACGCATTTGGTAAAGATGTTATTAAAAGTTATCTAAAGTTGAAAAGAACGGAGCTATCCAATTTTAAAAGAAAAGAAGTATTTAATAAAAGAAAACCTATTACACATTGGGAAAGAGCTAACACATTAGACTGTTAACATGAAGGAATTGGCCAAAATTTCTTCCTGGAAATATTCAAAATTTTTATCAAATAAAAGATATAATTTTTCAAGAAAGCAAGTTTTAAAACATTTATCCAAACAATTTATAGATAAAGCTTATAATAAAATATCAAAGTGGAAAGGTTACTCTCCTACCCCGCTAATTAAATTAGATAAACTTAATAAAAATCTTAAACTTAAAAATATTTTTTATAAAGACGAGTCTAAAAGATTTCATTTAAAATCTTTTAAAGCATTAGGTGGTGCATATGCGGTTGAAGATATCTCAAGAGGAAAAAAAAATATTGTAATTTCATCGGCAACAGCAGGAAACCATGGAAGATCTGTTGCTTGGGGCGCTCAAAGGTTGGGTCTTGAGTGTAGAATATTTGTCAGTCAGTATGTTAGCGAAACAAGAGTTAGAGAAATAGAAAAATTTGGAGCCGTTGTAACAAGAGTTAAAGGTGATTATGAAAGTTCCTTAATCGAATGTATAAGACAAACTAAAAAAAATAAGTGGCATATCGTTCAAGATGTTTCTAATAAAAATTATAAATATGTGCCTCAGCTTACTATGGCAGGTTATTCAATAATGATTAAAGAAATATCTAAACAAACAAATCAGTATATTACCCATGTTTTTCTCCAAGCAGGTGTTGGAGGAATGGCAGCAGGATCTGTGGCCGGTATTGCAAGATATTTTAAAAGAATTCCAAAAATAATTGTCGTTGAACCTAAAGAGGCAGCCTGTGTTTTAAAAAGTATTGAGGCTAAAAAAATGAAAAAAATTAAAATAAAAAAAGAAAGTATTATGGGAGGTATGTCTTGTAACGAAATGTCCCTGGTACCTTGGAACATTTTAAATAAATCTACAAATCATTGTATAACAATAGATGATTCAAAAGTATCAAATACAGTTGCAATGTTAGCTAAAGCAAAATTCAGTAACAAAAAAATTACAGGTGGTGAGTGCGCAACACCTGGAATAATAAGTTTAATAGCTGCATGTAACGATAAAAAAGTTAAAAATCTTTTGGAGCTTAATGAAAAATCAAATGTGCTAGTTATGGGGTGTGAAGGTAATGCAGATGCTACATTATATAATAAGCTATTGTCTCAAGGTTTAAAAAAGATCTAAAAATGTCTGATTGTGCTGTTGTTTGGATAAGAGATGATTTTAGAATTAGAAATAATCACGCTTTATCTTTTGCGTGTAAAAATCATGATGCTGTAACTGCTATTTATATACATAATAAAGAGTATTTTGATGGAAAAAGAGAAGCTCAAAGATGGTGGATTAGTAAATCACTGGAGAGTTTTTCAAATGATTTAGACAAATTTAACATCAAGTTAGAAACAATTATTTCTGATGAAGCCTCTTTTTACTCAAAATTAAAAACAAAAGATAAAATATCTGTTTATTGGAATAAGGTATATGAACCAGATCATTTAAAGTTAGATAAAGAAATTGAAAAAATTTTAGAAAAAAAAGGCATTTCATTCAAATGTTTTAAAGGAAATATTTTAAACGAATATCAATCAATTACTAAAAATGACGGAACACCTTTTAAAGTATTTAGCCCTTTTTGGAGAAATGCAGAACAAGTATTTCTAGATGCAGTTCCACAAAAAGTGGCTGAGATAAAAAAGTTAAAAAGTAAAAAAACTATATTTAATTCCAAAGATAATTTTAAACAAATTATGCCAAAGAAAGACTGGTTTAAAAAGTTTGATCAATACTGGAAGCCATCTGAGGATGAAGCTCACAAAAACTTAAAAGAATTTATAAGTAACAGAATTTCAAAATATGGTGTTGATAGAGATTATCCATCAATAAATGGGTCTTCAAAATTATCTCCCTATATTAGAAACGGTCAAATACACGTAGCTGCAATATATGAAAAAAGCTCAAAGGATATAAAAAAAAATATAAGTATTAGAAAATATATTAATGAACTTGGATGGAGAGAATTTTCTCACAGTTTAATTAATTATTTTCCACAAATGTTAAAAGGAAATTTAAGAAAGGAATTTGACAGATTTCCTTGGGAAAAAAATTCAAAAAATCTTAAAGCATGGAAGCAAGGCATGACCGGTTATCCAATAGTTGATGCAGGAATGCGAGAACTTTATGAAACAGGTTGGATGCATAATAGAATTAGAATGGTAGTTGGATCATTTTTAGTTAAACATTTAAGAATTAATTGGAAAGAAGGTGAAAAATATTTCAGAAATTGTTTACTAGATTTTAATGAGGCTAACAATGTTGCTCAATGGCAATGGGTAGCAGGATGTGGAGCTGATGCGGCACCTTACTTTAGAATATTTAATCCAATTCTTCAGGGTGAAAAGTTTGACAAAGAAGGATTATACGTAAAAAAGTGGGTACCAGAATTAAATAAAGTTCCATCAAAATTTATTCACAAGCCTTGGGAGATGGAATTAAAATATCAAGAAGCAATCAATACTATTATTGGAAAAGATTACCCAAAACCAATTGTAATTCATGAAGAAGCAAGGAAAGCAGCTCTTTCGGCTTTCCAATCGTTAAAAAAGTAGGATTAACTTTTTAGAGATTTGCTAGCCCACCACTTGTCTAAAATAAAGTACCATATAGCGTTAGCAAGTGGTTCCAAAATAGCATCGGTCAGAGCTATATAAAATGAGACATTAGCAACAAGCATTAGAACTGTGATAGCAATTATAAAATGACCTAATGTATAAACAATAGTTCTTAATATTGACCCTTTATTGTTTTGAAGAATATTTTCAAGAGTTTTGAACACACCTTTAGTAATCTCCATATTCAATTTTTGAAATAGATCTTATATTTATTATTTATTTATTTTGTGAACAAACATCTTTGATAACAGGCACATTAGCACAATCTGAACATTTTGTTTTTTGTACTATGCAACCATTATCTAGTATCTTAACATCAACAACTCTATCACATTTAGAGCATATTGATGAAACTGTTAGTCCGCATTTTTTACAACTGTAGTTTTGAGTCTCCATAAGAAAAAACTTAAACTTATAAAAAATTTTTACAACTGATTTATAGGTGAATGATAATCATTCGCGTAATTTTTCTAAGTAAAAAAAAATTTTCTATAATAATGATAATCATTCTCAAATTTTTACAAAAATTTATAAATTATTTATTAATTAAAAAAGGACTTATATTTTTTTGTTAAAATCCACTTTCTCTTACAAGAAGAGCAATTATATTTTTAAAGAATTTTATAAATGGACTGTATCTACTTCCCTCGATATGAACATAACCTGGAAGTTCAAATTGAATTGAACTTTTATTAATCAATTTAAAGTCTGCTATGTAATGTGCAGTCTCTGGCCGATATTGAAATTCACCTGAAGTAAAATTTCTTATTGCAATTGGACCATTATGAATTGAGCTTAATGATACATAAGGTAAATTTTGTACTGCAGATAAATCTAATGCACTTGAAATTAAATGTATTTTCTCATGCTCGCCATCATTTGGAATAAATACTGCAGGTGCATTTTCTTTAAATCTGTCAAGCTGTTCCTCTTTTATTAACCCTTTAACTTGACCTGTTCCATAATGAACTATTCCTAATAGTTGTGTTGTATTATCAACCCACATTTCATTGGTAAGACCTGAAAAATCTTTAATTTTACCCTTTATTGGGGATTTTAAAATTAACTTACCCTTTATATTAGCTAATCCACGCACTTCACTTTGAGATGCGAGCAGTCTTTGCTGAAGCGTAATATATTGATCCATGTTACCAGCAGTGTCACTCAAACTATTAATCTTTGTTTTTATAAGTTTAATTTTTCTTCTAGTGGAATTTATTTTTTTGTCTAAATCAGGTGAATACAATTCTAGTAGTTTTTGACCTTTTTCTACTTGATCGTCTTTAGTTACATAAATTTGTTTTATTTTTGCTGGATAGGGTGAATAAACTTTCGAATATGTTTCAGAAACATACACTGCAGGAATTTTTAACGATGACTTCCAAGGCAGAAAAACAAACATACATAAAACTATAAGAATTAGAATTGTTCTTATTGTTTGCTTATTAATTTTCATTTCTGATTTCATCATATACCAATTCTTTATTTCTTTAATTATTGGAAGCATAATGAACCAATAAATTTCTATAATAAATAGTATGATGCCTAGTACTTTAAATGCTAAGTGATAAACAAGTAATGCTATTCCAATAAATAAAAAGAACCTATATAGCCAAGTACCCCAAGCATAAATAATAAACGTCCATCTTCTAGATGGATTAATTTCTTCTGGTGGTTTATGATTAAATCCAAATAACATTTCTCGAATTTTCCATCTCGCGAGTGCAAAAGATCTAGGTTGTAAGTTTTCAGCTTTGAGCCAATCAGAAAAAACGTAATAGCCATCAAACCTCATAAATGGACTAACATTTATAATGAGAGATGAGATCCACGATGTTGTTGCAACAAAAAATGCTACACTTTTCAAACCACCCTCCGGTAACATTCCCCAAACAAAAGTTGCTAACAATGCTAAATGTAATTCTGTGAGAACTCCAGCAAAGTTTATTAATAGTCTTTCTTTATGATTTCTCAATCTCCAAGCATCAGTTGTATCTGTATATAAAAAAGGGAAAAAAACTAAAAATGCGATACCTATTGCTGAAACTCTACATCCAAAATATTTAGCAACAAAAGCATGCCCTAATTCATGCAAACATTTTACAACAACCAAAGTTACAAAATAGAGCATCAATCCTTTGAAAGTAAAAAAATATAAAAACGTTTTTTTAAAAATTTCAAATTGTTGAATAACTAAGCAAATACCAATAAATCCTAATATATAAATTAATTTTCTAAATTTTGATGATCCTAAACTTTTAACTTTATTTAGATTACGTCCTAGCCATTCATCTGGTTTAAAAAGTGGGATTTTGAAAAATAAATAACTATGAATGAGGTTCATCAGCCACCCTTTCTTCATGCTATTTTTTTGTTGTAAAAGATAACTAATGTTTTGACCAGGCGGTTGGATTATTAAATTGTTTTGTTGAAGAAAACCTATAAAACTTGTTATTTCATCAACAGTTGTATCAATACCCGATTTATTTATTTTTTTTTCAAAGTTTTGGATATCCTCCCCTCCACTCCAATTTTTAATTAACTTGAAAGCAGTTAAACCCAATGTGAAATATTTATTTCTTACTGCATCATATAGTAGCCAAGCAGGCGCTCCATCCTCTCGACTGTTTCCTCTAAATATTTCTAAATCCTGTCTTAAATATGGGATTATCATATTCCAATGAGTTGTCTGACAAAGGTGATAGGTTTTCTAAATAAATAATAAAACAAAGTAACTCTTGATCCATAAATTTTTGCTGTGCCTCTTAGACCAATTCTAGGAGGAACTTCTCCCTCATAACTAACCCCAATTTTATATGATAAAACCTCCTCTGGTGATAAGGACGGTTCATAAGATGCCCTTAGTAATTTGCCTTTTAAAGGTTTAATTGGATTGATATCTAGAAATACCTTAACATCAGTATTTTCCTTTATAATTAAAGAGTCTTTAACTGGTAGCCATACTAAAAACTCAATTAAATTTGGATTAGCTATTGTCATTATTTTCTCACCTACTGAGACTGGTTTTCCTTGCCAATTAGTTTTTTGATCTACTATCGCTATCCCTTTTTGACCAGCATAAAGTTTTGTGTTTTTTAATTTCTCTCCTGTAGAATCTACTTCTGCTTTCTTCAAATCTACTTGGGCTACAAGTTCTGCCAACCTTGCTTTTTCTTTATTATCTGTGAATGAAGATTGTCTACTTCTTAGTAATTCCTTCTCTGCTACCTGCAATGATTGTTTAGAGAGATTATAGTTATTTAATAAATCTGTATCTTCTAGTTGAACTAATAAATCTCCTGTATTTATTTGATCGTTATTATTTGCAACTATATTTTTAACAACTCCATTAAATGGTGATGTAATTAGAATTGGATTTTTTGGAACTACTTCAACTGGAGCTGTACTGGTTATTTTAATTGGAATAATAGAAATTAGTATTATTGCAATAATGACAATCCAAGCTTTTGACCCGAATAAATATTTCTTTAAAAAATTCTTTAAAGAAAAATCGCTTAAAAAACTATTAAAGGCATGTCCAAACGTAACTGAAAAGTGTCTTGATAACTCAATTTCATTTTCTACAAATTTTTCATTTCTACATAGGATGAGATAACCTTGTAACCCTTTTTGTGGACTGACAATTGGTACACATAGTATATTATCGGGTATATTTTTTGGTTTTTTAACTTTAATTTTTTTTGAAATTTTCTCTACCTCTATATTTTGAGTTTCTTTAAAACTTTGTCCTGAATCATTAATAATATTTTCAATAAAAACAATTAAAGGCGACGTTCTATCAACTGTTGCAAGATCAGAAGATGCTTTTACTTGAAATTTATCTGTTGGCGCTTTTAATAATAAAAATGAATTAACAAAATTAATAATTTGCCTTGTTTCATTTGCTACGACAAAGTTTAATTCATCTTGAGTTTTAGCTTCACGAGTTTTTTTTTCTAAACCAATTAATCTTGCAATTTTAATATTTTTATCTTCGCTCAAAACTTAACAATCCCACTCATTCCTGGAATTAAAGACTCATATTTTTCATTAAATTGAGCTTTCAATTCTATTGTTTGACTGACTGCATCAACGGTTGCTCCTAAACTTAATACTTTTGCGTCTAAAGTTTCACCTGTTTCATCAATTATTATTTTTACTTGATGTCCTTTTTTCAACCACTTTAACCAATTACTTGGAACAACTATTTCAGCCTCTAACAAACCATCTCCAACTATATCCATTAAGGGCTGCCTTTGTTCTATTGTAGAAAAAATACTTGTATACACATCCATAACTTTTCCATCATATGGAGCAATAATTTTGCATCTATCAACATTTAATTTTGCAATATCAAGTTCTGCTTTTGCTTTTCTTAGTGCTGACTCTGATAGTTGGTATTGAAGTTTTCCAATTGATCTCATTTCTAATAATTCTTTATCATTCTTTAATTGAATGTTTGCGCTGTCATAATTTGATTGGATGACTTCCATTTGTGCTTTATATATTTTGCAATCAAAACTAATTAAAACATCTCCTTTTTTAAAAGGATCACCCAGTAAAAAGTTTATTTTTTCAACCCTTGAGGCTAATTCACTAGAAATCGATACTTTTTCAGTTGCAATGACTAGAGCTCTTGCTTCTTTTCCTTCTTCTTCAGCATATAAATAGCTAGATAATAAAAGTGCAATTAGCGTGGTAAATATAAAATTTTTCATGATTTAATTGAATAATTATAGTCTATTTATGACGTTTGAACCATAATCATCCCAATTAGTAAACTCTTTATCTAACTGATCGTTCAAACTAACAAATTTATTGTCTACTTCTAAACTATCTGTTTCTTCAATTTGCGCAGTATTTTCATCGCTAAATTCTATTGATAAATCCTTAACTATAATTTCTCCATCTTGTTCAATAATAAGTTTTAAATCTAGTTTTGAAATATCTTCAGGTGGATCTGCTATAATTTTACCAGTTTTAGGATCATACTCTAACCATTCAGGAATTTCTGAACCATCTTCTAATACAAGTTTTGATCGCTCAAAATTTTGAGATATATCATTTGGTAGATTGATAATTTGACTAGTATCTATTTGGTCTGCCTTAAGTGTGTAGAGTGTATCTGATTTTTTAGACTGTAAGATATCCATAATATCTGACTGATTATCAAAATTAAAAATATTTTTAGATATATTTTCATTAGCTCTATCCTCTTTGTTTTTAATTAAGTTTACATTTCCGTCATTATCTACCTCTATACTTGCATTTTGTTTTTTTGCTTTTTTTACTATTTCTTTATCTTTTAGTATTTGTTCAGGATCTATCTTGACTGCAATTTCTCTTCTCTCATTTTGTTGATCAGTTGCAATAATAATTATTTCAACATTTTCAACACCATCAGGAATATTTGTTGTTGTAACTCCAGTTTTGGGGTCTACTTTAATCCAATCTGGCAAAGGAGATCCATCTTTCATCACTCCTTCATATTTTACTATTTCTGCATCAGACTCGTTAAAGATTTTAAATTTTAAATTTAAACTATCATTTTTTTCCTTAACTTTGACTTTATCGGCAAAAACATCGGGCACATCTTTTAACTTTTCTTTAAGTACAATTGAATTAGTTTCAGCAACAAGATCTGTTAATCTTAAGCCTTGTGAAAAATTACTTTTTTTATCTTGTTTTGGTATTTCAAATTGATTTAAATCTAAATCAAATTTACTCTCTTTTTTAGGTATTTTGAGTTCTGTTCTATTTGATTTTTCGTTTCTTTTGCTTTCCTTTTTAATTAATCTTTCAGCTTTCTTGTCTCTAATATCTTTTACAACCTGACCACCATTTTGAAGTTTTATTATTATTGATCCAGTATCACTTGCTGTTCCATCTGAGACTGTATAATTGAAATATTCAAATACAATTTGTCCTTTGTCTAATAAATCATCAAGTCCGTTGTTAACAATATAAGTATAACTTCCATTGGCATTAATAATTAATGTTCCATACTCACCTTTTAATGTAGACCCTACCACACCTGATGTTCCAGAGCCTTCTAAAGCACCAGTTCTAATTTCAGTTACTGTGATAGTATTATTTCTATCTTTATCGCTGTCGTTAACTAATACGTCTTTAACAGATCCATCTGTAACTGTTATTGTGCTATTAGTTGATATATCAATAGTGTTACTGTCATTTGAGGCTACTGGTGCATCATTAATTCCAGTAATTGTGAAAGTTATTTGAGCTATATCGAATGCTTTTGATCCTGCATTTGTTTCATCGTCAATTACTTTATATGAAAATACATCAGTTACCTGTTGACCGGCTGAGAGCGCCTCCGTTGCTGCATTTCCAATTACTCTATAAGCATAAGTTCCATTGCTATTTAGTCTAAATGCTCCATATCTCCCTTGAATAGTTTTTCCAACGTTTCTATTTGTCAGTGATGAGCTTTCTGCTCCTGATTTAACACCATTAATTCTTAAAACTGAACTTAGATCATCGCTGTCACTATCATTCGTTATTACATTTCCTGTAGCATTTGATGCGCCCTCTGTAATGGTATCTGTATCGTTTTCTGCAACTGGCGCTGCATTTACAGAGATATTCATCGTATAAGCTAGTGAACTTAGTGCTGTTCCATCATGAACTTTAAACGTAAAGCTATCATCAGCTTCTGAATTATCATTTGGAGTGTATCTTAAATCTGAAAAATTAGTTATATAATCATCTATAGATACTGCTGCTCCAGTGCTTACTAGAGTTAATGTTCCATTAGTTGGTAAAGATTTAATTCTAATTCTATCTAAAGTATCGTTGTCATCAATATCTGAAAAGTTAAACTCTGAACCATTTGATGAAAAAGTATATTTTGAATTTGATGTAGCCCTTGAACCATATGTTCCATCTATATTTTTTTCATTTATATAAATTGTGTTATCTGCTGCTGTGGGTACGTCATTAGTACCGGTGACTGTTATAGTAATTGTTGCTGTCGAAGTTCCACCATTTCCATCTGATACAGTATAAGTAAAGCTATCAGTAGCTGTCTCCCCAGCTGCTAAATCATTTGCACCATCTTGGTCTGCTGTATAAGTGTATGTTCCATCTGCACCAATAACTAGTGTTCCATACGTGCTTGTAACAGTTGTTCCATTGCTATGATTGGTTCCTGCACCAACTGGATTATTTGATTGTCCAGTTACTGCTATTTGAGTTAATACTAAAGAAGTTGTTTCATCATCATTATCAGCATCGCTGTCATTATTTTGAATTACACCATTTGCAGGATTTGAAACAGTAATAGTAGCTTCCTCATCTACCTCAGCTGTATCATCTACAGCTGTTGGATCATCATTTACACCTGTAACAGTTATAGTAATAGTCGCAGTTGTTGTGACAGTCCCATCCGATAATGTGTAAGTGAAAACATCATCGTCTATATCACCTGCATCTAAAGCATCAGCTGCGCTTTGGTCAGCCACGTATGTATAAGTACCATCAGCTCCAATGGTTAAAGTACCATATGTTCCAACAATAGTTTGTCCATTTAAATAAGTTGTGCTTGATGTAACACTCTCATTATTGCCGTTAGTGTGAGAAATATTCGTAATTGTTAAAGTATCTGAACTATCAGGATCTGTATCATTGTCATCAATTACACCGTTTGAGGCATCAGATACTGTTGTAGTTTCATCCTCATTAACCGAGGCAGTATCATCGTTTGCAGTAGGTGCATCGTTTACTGCTGTTACGTCGATTGTCATTGTTTGAGATGAGCTATAAGATGTTCCATCATTTACTTGAAAACCAAATGAAGTGTAAGAACTTCCATTTTCATTTGTATCTGGTTTGAATCTTAAGTAATCATTTGCAATATCGGCTACTGAAATTTCTTGATTTAAAGTTACATCTACCCAAGAAGAACCATTGAAATACTGTAAAGCACCATTATCCTCTAAAGATGTAATTTTTATTTTATTTAAACTTCCACTAGTATCATCATCGCTAAAGTTAAATTCACTAGTTGAAAATATATGATTTGTGTCTTCGTTTGTTGTTATTGTATTATCTGATGCTGTCGGAGCATCATTTATACCAACAATTGTTATAGTTATTACCGCTATATCAGTAGCTGTTCCATCTGAAACTGTATAATTAAATGTATCAGTTACTATATCACCAGCATCAAGAGCATCTGTTACTGCTTTATTTGCTACATAAATGTAAGAGCCATCTGATGAAATTGTTAACTGTCCATAAGTTCCATCTAAGGCGGTACCAATTGATCCGGATAAACCATTCCCCTCGTCTGAACCTGTTCTAATTTCTGTTACTGAAAGTGTGTCACCATCTATATCAGAGTCAGAGTTAGATCCTGAACTAGTATCTATTACATCTCCAGTGTGTTCACCTGTTATATCAACAAAACTGTATGGACTTGAAAGTGAAAAAGATAAGACTGCGTTTGAATTTGCTCGAGCTAAAAATAGTTTACTTCCATCATTATTAAATGCAATGTCATTTGGTTTATTAGCAAATCCACTCAAACTAAATGCACCATTAAATGTTGCCGTAGATAAATTAAAACCAGTACTAAGATCGTATTCTAAAATACTATCACTACTTTGACCTATGATAAACAATTTTGTGCCTGTTGAATTAAATGAAATTCCTCTTGGGACAGTTTCTCTTGAACTAAAATCTAAACTTCTACTTGTGTATGATATTGTTGTAGTGTCAAAAGCAGTTGATAGAGAGTATTCATAAACATGATGATTAGTATCTCCAAGTAAAAACATTTTAGTTCCATCGGTATTAAAAGTAAAACCTCTAGGACCACTGTCTTGACCGCTAATTACAGTTTCAGTAGGTGCTGGTAAGGATGATATATCATAAGCTGTAGATAAAGAATATTCATAAATCTTTTTATTAGATCCTGTGCCATGGCTTATATAAAATTTAGTACCATCATTATTGAATCTTATACCACGAGCATCGTGAATAGAAATATTATAAGTGGTACTTTGAGAAGCAGTATTTATATCAAAAGCAGTTGTTAAAGCATGTTCAGAAATTTTTGGTGTCCCACTATGATGAATGACAAACATTTTAGTTCCATCAGCATTAAATGCTACAGAACGAACTGTACCTTCACTACTAGTATAAGGTGAACCAGTATCTTGAGAAACTCCAGTAACACTTGTTGCATTACTAGCATCTGAA
>CACOCP010000017.1 GCA_902625715.1 uncultured Pelagibacteraceae bacterium
AACGAATGTAAAAAACCAACTTTAAATTTTTATGAGGTCTCAAAAGAAGTGAACAAACCTACTAATAATAGTCTATCTTTAATCCAAAAAATTTAATTCTCTTTTTCAATAATTGTGAAATGACCCATCTTTCTTTTTTCTCTTATTTCAGTTTTCTGGTAATCAAAAAAAAATTCATTATCTTTGAAACTTTTCATACGATAGTCTTCAATATCATTTCCAATTAGGTTGAGCATTGTAGCATTATATATTTTTTTTGTTTCAACTTTTTCTAGTCCACACACAGCTCTAATATGATTTTCAAATTGACTTACATTATGAGAATTTATTGTTAGATGACCTGAGTTATGAACTCTTGGAGCTATTTCATTTGCATATAAATTGTCTTTATTATCAATAAAATATTCAACACATAGCGTTCCAACATAATTGAGCTCTTCAGCAATTATAGTCGCCCAATTGGTTGCCTGATTTTTAATCTTTTCAGATATTTGAGCAGGAATTTTTGAATGTTTTAAAATTTGATCCTCATGTAAATTTTCAATTGGTTCATAAATTTCATATCTTTGATGACCAAATCGCGTGATAATTACAGAAATCTCTTTTTTTAGTTTTATAAATTTTTCTAGAATATATTCCTTAGTAAAATCAATTTCAGAACTAATATTTTCTTTTTTATCAATTTTGAATTGGCCTTTTCCATCATAGCCTAAAGTACAAGTTTTTAATAAACCAGGAATTAATCCGTCATTTATTTTAATATCATCTTCGTCTTTTATTAAAGAATATCTTGTAGTTCTTATATTATTTTTGTTAAGAAAATCTTTTTCAGTGTATCTATTTTGAATTAATTTATTTATTTCTGGTTTTGGTAATACTGGTTTAATTTCATTTAATTTCTTTAATATTTTGTAAGGAATATTCTCAAACTCATAAGTAATCACATTTACTTTACTTAAAAACTCTTTGATTAATTTTTCATCATCATAATTACCAAAAATAAAATTTTTTGTAAATTTTTTTGCTGGAGAATTTTTGTCATCACTAAAGATCACAGTATCAATATTTAATTTATTTGCAGCTACAGATAATAAAGATCCGAGTTGACCCCCACCTATTATGCCCAAAGTGATATCTGACATTTATTTAGGTTTTTTCTTTACAGACTTTGATTGTTTTGTGCGCCAATTATTAAGATTTTTTTTTATTTGAATATTTGAGTTGGCAAGAATTGAAGCCGCAAATAGGCCAGCATTAATAGCACCATCTTTACCAATTGCTACAGTTCCAACGGGGATACCTTTTGGCATTTGAGCAATTGACAACAAGCTATCCAAACCTTTAAGTTTTTTACTTTCTATTGGTACTCCAATTACAGGTATACTTGTTAACGCAGCTATCATTCCCGGTAAATGAGCAGATCCACCAGCGCCAGCAACAATTACAGATATTTCATTTTTTTCTGCCATTCTTGCAAATTGATACATTCTATCGGGTGTTCTATGAGCAGACACAATTTTGGTTTCAAATTTTATTTTTAAAACTTTTAGAACTTTTTCACAGAATTGCATTGTTGAATAGTCTGATTGACTGCCCATAACAATAGCAACTTTCTGGTTATTTTTTCTCATTTTCATTTAAAGATTATATTGCTTAACTTTTTACATTTATTACAAAATACCCCAAAATTTCAATAGATTTATGTGTGTCTTCAATTTACATATCAACAAGCGTTTAAATACTGTAATAAGTTTAATCAACTCATATGAATTATCGAATTGACAATTTACAATACTGCAATTGGTCCAGAGAAATATTTGAAATTAATAGAGAGGCAGGACTAGATGCTATTCATGTTACAGTAGTTTATCATGAAGACTACGACGAATTTTTAAATCGAGTTAAAGAATGGGATGAGTTATTCAAAAAAAATAACGACCTAATATTTTTAGGTAAGTCATATGAAGATATAACTAAAGCTCAAAAAGAAAATAAAACATCAGTATTTTTTGGTTTTCAAAATTGTTCACCAATAGAGGATGATATTTATTTAGTAGAAAAAGTTCATCAATTGGGATGTAGATTTATGCAACTCACATACAACAACCAATCATTGCTGGCTACTGGTTGTTATGAAAAAAATGATAGTGGAGTTACAAACTTTGGAAGAGAAGTAATCAAAGAAATGAATAGAGTAGGGATAGTTATTGATATGTCACATTCTGCTGAGCAAAGTACACTTGATGCAATTGATTTTAGTGAAAAACCAATAGCTATAACTCATGCAAATCCGTCTTTTTGGCATGAAGCAAAAAGAAATAAATCTAATACAGTTTTGAAGAAACTGGCAGAGAGCGGGGGTATTCTTGGACTATCTTTGTATGCGCATCATTTAAAAGATGGTACTAATTGTAAACTCGATAGCTTTTGCGAGATGGTGGCTAGAACAGTTGACATAATGGGATCAAAAAATGTCGGAATAGGATCTGATTTATGTTTAAATCAACCAGACAGCATAGTCGAATGGATGAGAAATGGAACTTGGGCTAAGGCAAAAAATTTTGGTGAAGGTAGCAAAGATAAACCTGGTTTCCCAGATCAACCAGATTGGTTTATAGATGCTAGGGGTTTTAATAATATTGAGAAAGGTTTAAATAAAATTGGATTTAATGATGAGGAAATTAACAATATTTTAGGAAATAATTGGTTCAATTTTTATAAAAATATTAATTAATGGAAGTAAGTTTAAGAGACCCAAAAATTTTAATGAAATTATCCAAACTTGGATCATTTCATCAATCAAAACTTTCATTCTTACGATCTTTTTTAAATGAATTTAAAGATTGGGAATATAGAATAGATTTATTTAACCTAAACAAAAACGGATATGGAAGAGCAGTATATTCTTTTTCAAAAAATAATAGAACTTACTCCTTAATTTGTTTTGCAAATGAAATTAAAGATGAAGAAAGATCAGATAGAGTAATTGCCACAAAGTGGGATGCTGCATTTACATTGCACGATGGTATACCTACAGATCAGGATATTGATAGATTATCTAATGAGGTTCCAAAACAGGAAGTTGGAAGATTATCTTATAAAGAATTAACACTTTCAAGGGCTAATAAATCAGTAAGACTCTTTAATTATGTTGTAGATTGTTTGTCAAATGGTCAACAACCTGACGTGAATAATTTATCTAAAGTTGGTTATTTGTACAGAACCACAGCCGTATATGGATCAGGAAAATTTGGTTTAGCAGACAGATTTAGAATAAAAAACCGTGATGAAATTTTAGGTCCATTTAGATTGGAAATGATGCTAGTTTATTTAGTAAGACAATTTACTTTTGACCAAGTTAATCATATTGCAAAAAATAGAAATCCAGACTTAGCAGTCCAATTAGACCCAAATATTTGCAGAAATCTAGGCATTGGTAATTCAACAGGGTTAGGCATGGCTCCATTTATTGTAAATCACCCAGAACTTTTGAATAATTGGATCTTTGCAAGAGAAACTGCTTTAAAAAAAATAAGACAAATAGAAAAGGTTTCAAATAAAGATTTTAATATTTTTAAAGATTGTTTAATTAAATCTCTTAAAAATGTAACTAGTTGGCACACAGAAAGTGAATATCAAAATAATAAAATTAAAAGTCTATTAAATGACCTAGAAAAATTTATAGTTTTTTTAAATAAGGGCTCATTAGAAAATAAACCTTTCTTGTTTAATGAAATTTACACATGGATTGAGGATAATTTAAATGATGAATGTATTGAATATATTGTATCTATGATGATGGAACCTTATGACAATATTGTTAATCCACTATTAAAAAACATGAGTGCTGATGAAGAGTCAAATTTTAACATTCCAATAGATAGAACCGTGGAGGAATTAAGGAACATTATTGAAAAAAATTACCCAGATATACTAAAAATTGATTTTTCAAAAAATGAAAATAATCAAAATTTTTGGTTTATTTCTAAAAATAAAGAGGAACCTAGATTAGCTGATAGATATAAAGATCATGGATCAGATTTAGAACAACCGCTTGCCATAGCAAGGGATATAAAAAAATTATATGAAATCTTATTTATATCGAAGAATAGTTTAACTATTGGCAAATTTTTAATGGATCATAATGAATTCCGTCATGTTGTTAGAAGAGCATTTATTACGGAAAAATTTCCTTACGCAGAAATTCAAGATAACACTATAGGTTCAAATTTGATGCCTATTGATATGCTAAGACTAAAATTATCATTCTTCGGGGCGCTAAAGTTCGACCCACGTTCTGATAAATGGCTTAGAATTTGTATGTTCCAAGGCGCACCTTTACCAAATGAATTAAAATCATTTGATAGTCACTGGGTATATAACTCATTAAATTCATGAGAAGTTTTAGCGAAATAGAAACTGCAGTTAAAAGAGCTACTCGAGGAATGGGGTTTTCATGGGGTATAGCGGAAGAAGTTGGAAAAAATATTCGTTTGCTAGAAATGTTTGGACTTCCTGGATTTAAAAATATTAATCAATATTTCAAAGATTTAAGAAATCAAGAATTTGAGAAAATTTCTACTATTTCAAGTGTAAATAATTCTAAAAGTTTATATTGCCCAATTACTATGGGATTAAATTTTTTTGACCAATCAATTCACCTAAAAGATGCAAATAATATTCAAATTAACAACCTTGGTTTTCCATTACTATTTATTCCATTTGTAAGCCGTACTTCTGAAATTATAGGTAAAAGAATATTTTTGAAAATAGATAACAAAGAATTTTTATTCAACTTCAATCAAGCAGTTTATTCGAATTATTTAAGTGGAGATATTGTTGAGAAAGGTGAAAAAACAGAATTAAAGTTTATGGAAAATAATAATTTATTCAGCGAAGAAGAATGGTCTGAACTTTATAAATTTTCAGAGAATACTTTTGTTGAAGAAACTGATGAACTAAAGCAATCTGCAGCAGGAGCTGGTTTAACAGATAATGACTAACAAAGATCCTTTTGAAAATATTAAAGAGGAAGATTTAAGAGACTTCAATAATAAATGCGATGAGTGTAAAAAAGAAGATGAAAGCGTTTCTCAAAATTTGATATTAACAGGATTTAAACTCTGTAAATCTTGCAGGACTTCAAAGACTATCTTTCCAATTTAACTTATATTACTTATAGGAAGAGCATTCATTCTGCTCATTACGAATGAAACTGACAAGAATGCAATAATTAAAAAAGACAAAAATATAATTCCAAAAGCTTTAAAACTAGATTTGATATTTAATATTTGTTTTGTTGATATTATTAGAGAAGCAAAAATCCAAAACTGAGTTAGAAATATAATTGAAATAACAAGGTCAGGCGTGACTGCAAAAAATCTAAGTAAACCTGGTGCATGAGCATACCCAACAGCAATTAAAACTTTTTTAAAAGGTATTTTGCTCTCTTTATCTGAAAAGATTTTAACTCCTATAACGTAAATGAATATCGACCATACTAACCAAGTTAAAATAGCAGTAAGACCTGAGATCCCTATTGAAGTTTTAACGATAGTATTTGCTGCAAAAGCTCCAGCAACACCATCTAAAATCATAATTAAACCTGCAAAATAAATTGCAGCTTCACCAAAATATCTTTGGTCTTTATATAAATTTCTATCTAATTTTAATGATCTGAAAACTATATCTAAAAATTGAGCAAACATTATTTTTTTTGATCTTTTTTTTGTGCTTTATAAGAAACTATTAATGGAAAAAGTATTAATCCAATGGCTATAAATATGCAAATAACAATTAAGAAAGTTTTAGTCATAATTTAGGGGGAATTTAAAAACTCCCCCTAAAATAAATTTTATCCTTTTACAACTTCTCTAGTATTGGCATTGTAAGATTCTTTAAATGGGATATCCACTATAACTGCATCGACTGGTTGTCCTGGAGTTTCAGAGTATTTTTCAGGCAAATGCACTTTGTACTTTGAGCCAACTTTTCCTTTTGGGAAACCATTTGCATTCAAAGTTCCATCAAACGGAACATAGCCCATTGCAATATTTTGTTTCTTTTCCGGGTGATACCATGGGGATGTTATAAAACCTACTGCCTCACCACCATTCTCACCAGAAACTAACCAAAAATCTGGTGCATATTCCTCAATTGGTTTTCCTCCAAGTTCCAACCCAACTAATTGAAGCTTATAAGGTTTTTGTCCTGCTTTAAGGTCTGCTTTCATTTTCTCAAGAGCTTTTTTACCTACGTAATCTCCTTTTTTATCCCATTCACCTTTTCCTGATAAAGATACTTGATAACCCAGATTACATTGGAATGGATTATGTTGATTGTCCATATCTTGACCCCAAGAAAGAATTCCGGCTTGAATTCTTCTATGGTGCGCTGGAGCAATAACCATCAAACTATGTTTCTTACCCGCCTCTAGAACAGCATTCCACATGTCTTCAGCATATAAAGTAGATTCTCTTAAGTAAATTTCATATCCAGCTTCACCTGAAAAACCAGATTGTGAAATTACCACACTTCTTCCTCCAACTTTAGCTTCTGCAAGACCATAGAAAGGCATGTTATCAAAATCTACATGATCACCGCATAAATCTTTCATTAATGCTTTTGATTTAGGACCTTGTATTTGAACAGGGCTCACATCAATTTCATCAATGTTTACATTAAATCTTTCATCTGCATTTACTCCTTGAAGATAAAGACCAATATCACTATCAGATAAACTAAACCAAAACTCATCCTTAGAAATTCTAAGTAGAATTGGATCATTTAATACTCCACCATATGCATTACAAAGAATTACATATCTTGCTCTCATAGGTGAAATTTTAGTTGCATCTCTGGTGATTACATAGTCCACAAATTTTTCTGCATCAGGACCCTTTACTCTTATTTGTCTTTCAACTGCAACGTTCCACATTGTAACGTGATTAACAATTGCATCGTACTCTACCATCGCACCACCATCTTCAGGTTTTACATATCCTCTTGGATGGTATATTCGATTGTAAACTGTTGCTCTCCAACAACCAGCTCTCATTGATAAGTGCCAGTATGGTGATTTTCTAACTCTTGTTGAAATTAGCATTTCAACTTTTGTTGGACCGCTTTGTCTTAAATTGTAAGGCACATTTCTATCAGACTGATCTACTGATGTTATGTGTCTTACTTTACTATAGTCGAACTCATTAGACATAGTTATTCTCCTTCAACCACTTGTTTGTTTCCTTCAAGCCGCCGAATGTATAAATGTGAAAATAATCAGTATGCGATTTAACTTTCCCAATTAAATCATTAGGGTCTTTAGGTTTTAATAAATCTAACGCCTTACTGAAATTAGATTTAAGAAAGTTTATGGAATTTTTTGCCCCTACAATATTAGCAAATTTTATTAAGCTAGATATTTTCATTGGCCCAGTAATTCCTACATGCACTGGTATTGATTGTTTAGAAATGAAATCAATAATAGGCTGAGTATCTAATAACCATTGGGTTACTATATAATCAGCATAAGGCTTCTTATCTATCATTGCTTGTTCTAAATCTGTATCGGATATATCAGGACTCCCTTCAGGATGACCTGCTATTCCTATTTTGATCCCATCAAAAAATCCTGTTTCCAGCATTTGAAATGAGCTGTCAAATTTTCCAATTGGTTCTCTACCTCCACCAATCACTAAAGCTTGTTTAACCCCTAAATCCTTACATCTTGTTACATAATCTTTTAATTCTTTATCATCGTTGATTGATCTTGCTGGAAAATGTGGAACAGGATTAAAACCTTTTTCAACTAGCTCTCCTGACTTTGCAGCAGTTTCTTTATAGTCACCTCCTGGCAACATAGTTATGTAAACATCTTTAACTGGCGGCAGGTTTTCAAGAGTTGATTGTGGTCCAATTTCTAAAGAAAATTTCATTATTTTTTGGATCTTTATTTATTTTGAAATATGAGTCTAGAAAAATCGATATCCAAACTGGGCTAATTATTTTTTTTGACCTCTGTGTTTTTGGATCCGCTTACCGTACTGCTGAGTAACTCTATCGAAAATAATTGCTAGAGCAACAATTGCTAAACCATTCATCATTCCAAGAGCCAAATACTGGTTTGAAATAGCCTGTAAAATTGGGACCCCTAGACCTTTAACCCCAATCATTGATGCAATCACAACCATAGCTAATGCCATCATGATCGTTTGGTTTACGCCTGCAAAAATTGTTGGAAGTGATAAGGGTATCTGAACAGATTTCAATTTCTGTAATGGAGTTGCACCAAATGCCTCACTAGCCTCTAAAGTTTCTTTATCAACTTCTCTGATACCAAGATTGGTTAATCTTACAATCGGTGGTAGAGCATAAATACATACAGCTAATAGGCCTGGTACTTTCCCAATACCTAGTAACATAATTATAGGGATTAAATATACGAAACTTGGAATCGTTTGCATCATATCCAGAACTGGCAATATAGCTTTTTCAGCTCTACTGGATTTTGACATGAGCACCCCAATAGGAATTCCAACAACTATACATACAAGTGTTGAAACTGATATTATGGCCACTGTAGCCATACAATTCTTCCACATACCAAAATATCCAATTACAACAAAGCAAACTATTGTTCCAATTACTAACTTTATGCTTCTTGAACCAACCCATGCCAATAATCCAAAAACTCCAATTACTATTGGCCATGGACTATTTACTAATAATTTTTCTAACCAAATTAAAAAATGAAGCAATGGATCAAAAAAAGATTCTATGCCGTCTCCATATGCTCTTGAAAAATCTTTAAAACTTAGATCTATACCTTTCTTTAACTCTCTTAATGCACCCCTGTCCATTACTGGAATTTTGTTAAAGAAATCCATGATAATATTTTATTGGATTTGAACCCGTTTTTCAACGGGTTCAAAAATTTATTCAATTAAAGTGCTTTTTTTATTTTTTTAGCAGCTGAACTTGAAACCCACTTAGTCCACACATCTTCTTGTGTTTTTAAGAATTCAATTGCAGCATCAGCACCTTCTGCTTGGTTTTCATTCATCCAAACTAACATTCCATTCATTGCAGTTCCAGGGTAAGTTCTGTTTTCAAGATATTTCATACCATCTTTACCTGCAGTTTTTTTGAAATTGTCAGTAGCTATTGTGAACACCTCTGATTTTACCCATGAAGATTTTTTAGGGTTAGCACATTCTTGCTCTGGTTTTGATAAACAGTTATCCCAGTTATCCTTTCCAGCAAATTCACCCATATCTACAGCTTGCATATTGTATTTTCCAATTATAGCTGTAGGTGACCAATAATAACCAAACCAGTTTTCTCCTCTTTCAGCAGCTTTAGCTATAGATCCATCAAGTCCTGCAGCAGAACCTGTTTCAACTATAGCCCAACCTTTTTCTTCCATACCCCATGCTCTAAAGTGGTTTCTGTTACTTAATTCACAGTTCCAACCTGGAGGGCAGATATGAAAACCACCTTTTGATGGATCTTCTGGATGTGGAAATAGATCTGGTCTTTTTAAAATTGCATCAGCAGTTGTTAATTCTGGATGCTTTTCTAAAGTTGCAGGTAATACCCACCAACCTTCACCTAAACCAGTAATTGGAGCTTTGTTGATCGAATGCATTTTTCCTTCTGCAACTGCTGCCTCTAATTCTACAATAGCTGCATTTGCCCAAAACTCAGGAGCAACATCTGGCTCACCTTTTTCTTGCATAGA
This sequence comes from uncultured Pelagibacteraceae bacterium, assembly GCA_902625715.1. Lineage (GTDB taxonomy): Bacteria > Pseudomonadota > Alphaproteobacteria > Pelagibacterales > Pelagibacteraceae > Pelagibacter. The sequence continues at coordinate 9,740 of CACOCP010000017.1, forward strand.
TGTAAATGTTGGCATAGTTGCACCAGGCACTAATTCCACATTACATCCATATCCTTCTTCTAATATGATTTTATCAACTTCAGCCATAAAGTTTGCTGAAGCCCAGTTCATATTAGCGATAGTTATGTCCCCACATTTCGCATTTGCAACATTTCCAAAACTTGATAGTCCGAAAATTACAGCGATTGTGAGAAGTACTTTTTTGATATTCATTATACTCTCCTAATTAATTAATTATTATTAAACAGAACATATAGATTGTGAAAATGCAAACTTCTTTCAACTAAGAGTTGTAGTAAAAATGTCTTTATCACAATGATTTTTTTAAATAATATTAACTGGTAATGAAATTAATCAGTAAAGATTTTTTTTTAGGATTTTTTTTCAATTTAAATTGTAAAACAGTTTTTCAACAATCAATTATAAGAGACAGTTATTAAAATTTTTTCCTCAAATTTAAAAAAACAAAAGGAGGAAAATGAAAAAAGATTTAATATCAAGATTAGACGCTGGTCCAGTTATTTTTGCAGAAGGATATTTATTTGCAATGGAAAGAAGAGGATACCTTTCCGCCGGACCTTTTGTTCCTGAAGTAGTATTAGAGCATCCAGATGTAGTTACACAATTGCATAGAGAATTTATTAGAGCTGGCTCAGATGTTGTTCAAGCATTCACTTATTATGGACATAGAGAGAAACTTAGAATTATAGGAAAAGAACATTTACTTGAACCAATGCAGAAAAATGCTCTTCAAATCGCAAAGGATGCTGCAAATGAATTTAAAGATTTAGACTTAATGGTTTGTGGAGATGTAGCTAATACAAATATTTTTGATCCAAAAGATAAAAATTCTTTTAAAGAATGTCAAAGAATGTACGAGGAACAAGTGCTTTGGGCAAAAGAAGCAGGAGTTGACTTTGTAGTTGCAGAAACAATCAATTGGGTAGATGAAATGAAAATAGCTTTAAAAGCAATTAAAGATGAAGGTTTGATTGCAGTTGCCAATTATGCAATTCCTCGTGGTGATTTGACAAGAGATGGTCATACTGCTGAAAATGCATGTAAAATAGTTGAGGATCTTGGAGCAGATGTTGTAGGTTTGAATTGTTACAGAGGTCCAAAAATGACAATGAAACTTTTAAAAGAGGTTAGAAAAAAAGTTTCATGCCATGTTGCAGGGCTACCTGTTCCTTATAGAACAACAGAGGAAGAACCAGGATTTTTAAATCAGACAGATCATGGATGTGATTGCATACCAGGAGGAAATGCGTTTCCTGTAGCTTTAGATAATTTGTTTTGTAACAGATTTGAGATGGCTGAATTTGCAAAAGAATGTCTCAAAGAAAAAATAAATTTAATAGGTATTTGTTGTGGTGCCGAAGCTCATCATGTGAGAGAAATGGCTGTAGCGGTTGGTAAAAAACCAATAGCAATGAAATACATGCCAGATATGAGTAAGCATTTTCACCATGGGACAGACAAGACATTGAAGGATGTAAATAAAGAAATAAAATATTAAAATGCAAGATCATGCAAAAGTAGTTATCATTGGTGGTGGTGTTGTTGGCTGCTCAATTCTTTATCATTTATCAAAATTTGGTCTTAAGGATTGTGTTCTTCTTGAAAGAAATGAACTTACATCTGGTTCTTCCTGGCATGCAGCAGGAAATGTGCATGTAATTTCCTCAGACCCAAACATTTCAAGAATGATGGCTTATACAATTGGGTTATACAAAGATATTGAAAAAGAGTCTGGTCATTCAGTAGGTTTCAAACCTAGTGGAGGATTTTATCTAGCATCAAATGAGGTTTGGGCTGATTACTTAAAAAGAGAAAGATCAAAAGCAAGATATATGGGCTTAGATCAAGAATTTATATCTCTTGAGGAAGTTAAGAAAAAACATCCTTTAATTGACCCTTCTAGATATCTTTTGGCGTTGTGGGACCCTATAGATGGAGAAGTTGATCCATCGGGAGTAACATACGCTTTTGCAAAAGCAGCAAAAGTTCATGGTGGAAAATATTTCACTCACACTGTGGTTAAAGATACAAAACAAAAAGAAGATGGAACTTGGGATGTAATAACCGAGAAAGGCAATATTAATGCCGAAATAGTAATCAACGCTGGAGGATTATGGGCAAGAGAGGTAGGTCAACTTGCTGGAATAAATCTACCAGTTCAGCCAATGGAACATCATTATTTGATTACTGAGACAATTCCAGAAATAGAAGCTATGGGTGATCAAAGACTACCAATAGGTACTGACTTTGAGGGTAATATTTATTTTAGACAAGAAGCAAAAGGAATGCTTCTTGGAACTTATGAACCTAAATCAACTCCTTGGAAAGTTGAAGGAACACCAATGAATTTTGGTCATGAGTTACTAGAACCAAAGTTAGATAACATTCAGGATAGATTGGCTATAGGTTTTGAAAGAATGCCTGCACTAGAGAAAGCAGGAATAAAAAATATTGTTAATGGACCATTTACTTTTGGACCAGATGGATCTCCACTAATTGGTCCTGTGCCAGGAATGAAAAATTACTGGGTAGCTGTAGGTGTT
>CACOCP010000018.1 GCA_902625715.1 uncultured Pelagibacteraceae bacterium
TATTCTCTCATAGTTGGAACTCTTGAATCGCCGCTTTTATAAACTCTATGACCAAAACCCATGATTACATCTTTATTATCTAATGCTTTATTTATCCATTTATGAGCCTTTTCGGGTTTTTTGATTTTATTCATCATGTGCATAACTTCTTCATTGGCACCACCATGTAATGGTCCTTTTAAGCTAGCTATAGCACCAGTAATTGCTCCATGAATATCTGACAAACTACTCGTAATTGTTCTAGCAGTAAAAGTTGAAACATTAAAACTATGTTCAGCGTATAAAATTAAAGATACATCAAACGCTTTTACAATATCTTTATTTGGTACCTTGCCAAAACACATATGAAAAAAATTTTCAGAAAAAGATAAGTTTTTTTTAGGAGGAATAATTTTTTTTCCCTTTCTAGCTCTATAAAACGCAGCTAACGCAACTGGTGTTTTCGCAAAAATTCTCATCGCTTTTCTCATATTTGCTTTTGGAGAATTATCTCTAGTTTCTTTGTCTTCCAATCCCATTATGCTAACAGCAGTTCTTGCAACATCCATTGGGTGAGCTTTTTTTGGTATTTTTTTTAAATCAGCAACTATTGTTTTTGATAAATTTCTATATTTTCTCTCTGTTTTTTCAAAATTTTTTAATTGTTTTTTACTTGGAAGCTCTCCATTGAGTATTAAATATGCAACTTCCTCAAACTTACATTTTGCGCACAAATCTTGGGCAGCATAACCCCTATATGTGAGTGAGTTTATTTCAGGCATGACTTTTGAAACCTCTGTTTCATCAACTACAATACCCAACAGTCCTTTTTTTATTTCATCACTCATTATTCATGTTCGCCTGTGTTAAAATTATATATTTTTTCATTAAGAGAATTGTATTTTTCATATTCAACTAACTCATATAATCTTTTTCTAGTTTGCATTCTATCAATTATATTATTTTGGTGTCCATCGTTAAAAATAGCACGTAAACCATCCTCAACACTTTTCATAGCTAATCTTTGAGTGGTAACTGGATAGATCACAATATTGTATCCCAAATTTTCTAATTCTTTAAAGTTAAGTAGTTTTGTCTTACCAAATTCAGTCATATTTGCTAATAGGTAACAATCCAGAGATTTTCTTACTTTTTCAAATTCACTTTCATCTTTAAGCGCCTCAGGGAAAACAATTTCTGCACCAGCATCAATATAAGATTTACATCTATCTATCATTTTATCTAATCCTTCAACATTTTTTGCATCTGATCTTGCAATAATTTTAAAATTTTTATCTTTCTTTGATGAAACACATTCTTTTATTTTTTTTATCATTTGCTCACTTGGGATGAGCTCTTTATTATCCAGATGTCCACATCTTTTTCTTTCAATTTGATCTTCTATATGAACACTTGTAATCCCGTTACTTTCTAGAGTTTCAATTGTTTCTTTACAAGACTTAAAACCAGTATCTATATCAACAACTGTAGGTAAATTTGTTACTCTCGCTATCTGCTCTGAACGTTTGCTTACATCATTTAAGGTGGTAAGTCCTATATCTGGATATCCTAAATCATTCGACATTACTCCTCCAGATACATAAACCCCATCATATCCTATCTCTTCAATTAATTTTGCAGTAAGAGGATTGTAAGCACCAGGTATTCTTAATATTTTTTTCGATTTTAGCTTATTATCAAAATCAATTCTTTTTTGTTCAATTTTTTTTTCAACAAAATGCATTAAAAAATTCCTACTCTTTTATTTTTTTTTAAGAATTTTTTGCTTACCTCAATATTCAGTTTATATAGTTGACCATTTTTCAAATTTTTACAATTTTGTACATCTTTTAAAAATCTTTCAGATTCTTTCTTTGAAATTATTTTGTCTGTTAAAATATGAAATTTATTTATGTAATTTTTTCTTTTAAAAGGTCTGGCACCATATGGATGAGCATCAGCTCTATCTAATCCTTCTATGTATTTTTTACCATTTTTCATGGTTATTATTACTTTAGCTCCAAATGATTTTTTTTTTGGATCTGGATTGTGATATTTTTTAGTCCATTTTTTATCTTCGTGAGTTTTGATTGATTTCCAGATTTTTATTGTACTTTTTTTGTTAGCTCTTGCTCTCGTATAAGACTTTACATGATGCCAATTTCCATCCTCTAGTGCGACAGCAAAAATGTACATAATTGAGTGATCTAAAGTTTCTCTACTTGCATTTGGATCCATTTTTTGTGGATCATTCGCGCCTGTTCCAATTACGTAATGTGTGTGGTGACTTGTATGTATATCAATCTTATTTATATTTCTTAAATCCGGTATCCTATTATTTAATTTTTTTGCAATATCTATTAAAGCCTGAGCCTGATATTCTGCCGAATACTCTTTAGTATATGTTTCAAGTATAGCCTTTTTTATTTCATTTTTTTTTGGAAGAGGCACAAAATATTTTGCATTTTTTCCATCTAATATTCTTGCAATAACACTATCTTCTCCCTCATAAATTGGACTTGGTGCACCTTCGCCTCTCATTGTTCTATCTACTGCTTCTATTCCAAGTTTACCTGCATGCGCTGGTGCATAAGCTTTCCAACTTGAAATTTCTCCTTTTCTAGATTGTCTTGTAGAAATTGTTACGTGAAGTGCTTGCTGTACAGCTTGATAAATTGTTTCAGTCTTTAAGTTTAGCATTGAACCAATCCCTGCAGCCACACTTGGTCCAAGATGAGCTATATGATCTACTTTATGTTTATGCAAGCAAATTGCTTTAACTAAATTAACTTGCACTTCATAAGCAGTAATTATTCCTTTTAATAAATCTTTACCATTTTTTTTTAATTGTTGCGCTACAGCAATCAAAGGTGGGATGTTGTCACCAGGATGGCTGTAATCAGCAGCTAAGAAAGTGTCATGAAAATCTAATTCTCTGACTGCAGTTCCGTTTGCCCATGCAGCCCATTCACAATCAAAATTTACTTTAGAGTTCACTCCAAAAAGAGTTGCACCATTTTTTCTTTTATGTGCTAATGCCATCTCTCTAGCAGAAATTACAGGTGGTCTATTTAAAGATGCTATTGCAACTGATGCATTATCAATAATTCTATTAATAACCATGTCAATTGCATTATTATCTAATTTTGCATTATCACTTGCTATTTCTGCAATTTTCCATGCAAGTTGTTTTTTTTTATTTATTTTAATTTTTGACGGGTAAACTTTTACTAAGTGTCTAAGCATATAGGGAAAATTTAATACCCTTAACACATATTTTAATCAATATTAATCTATTAGATATTTATTAATGATTTCCTCGATTCCATCAAAATTCTTGATTAAATAATCGTGATGAATATCAGAAACTTTCTTATCAGTGTACCCATCCTCTAGAAGTATAAATGGTATTTTAGCAGCTTTTGCAGACTCAGCATCAGTTTCACTATCTCCAATCATAATACTTTTTTTTATATCACCCTGCATAATTTCTATTACATTTGTAAGGTGTCTTGGATCAGGTTTGCAGTAATCAAATGTATTACTTCCGGCAACATACTCAAAGTAATCGTATATATTAATCTCTTTTAATAAATTAATAGCCAAATGTTCTTGTTTGTTAGTGCATATACCCATTTGAATATTATTTTTCTTTGACCAATCTAAAAAATTTTTTGCACCTTTTATTAATTTACTTTCTATAGCAATATTTTTTCCATAATAATCAGTAAACTCTTTGACCATTTGTTTTTTTAATTTTTCATCAATAACCTTACTAAATTCTTTTTTTGCTTGTCCCCAAATAGACCTGCCAATCATTACTGATGCACCCTTACCAGCAAGATTTCGAATATCTTCTGTAGTTTTTGTTTCATATCCAAATTTTTTCATTACGTGATTGTGTGCATTCATTAAATCTGGAGCTGAGTCTACAAGAGTACCATCTAAATCAAAAAGAATTGTAAGTTTTTGCATAAATTTAGTTTTTTTAAGAAATAAATTGTGAATTAATTAAAACAAAACACAAATATATACAATGATTATATGCCTAAGAAAAATTTACAAACCGAACAAGATAAACTTAGAGAAAAATTTTTAAAAAAAGGTATTAAAATGATAGCTCCTGAAACAATTTTTTTTTCTAAAGAAACATATATTGGTAAAAATGTAACAATCGAACCTTACGTTATATTTTCTAAAAAAGTTAAAATTGGAAACAATGTTACAGTAAAATCATTTTCCCATCTTGAAGGTGTTATTGTTGAGAATAATGTTGAAATTGGACCATATGCAAGAATTAGACCTGAAGTAAGAATTCATAGAGGTTCAAAAATTGGAAATTTTGTTGAAATTAAAAAAAGCCACATAGGCAAAAATTCTAAAGTAAATCATCTGTTATATATAGGCGATACAACTATTGGTAAAAATGTTAATATTGGAGCTGGTACGATTACATGTAATTATGATGGGGTTAAGAAAAGTAAAACAAATATCAAAGATGGTGTATTTATCGGTTCTAATTCTTCATTGGTTGCACCAGTTACAATTAATAAAAGCAGCATTGTTGGCGCAAGTTCAGTTATAACAAAAGATGTATTGCCAAAAAGTCTTGCTTTAACTAGATCAAATCAAATAACAATTAAAAATTATAAAAGAAAAAAATAAATGTGTGGAATAGTAGGTATAACAAGCTCTAAAGAGGTCACTTCTAGAATTATAGGATCATTGAAAAAACTTGAATATAGAGGATATGACTCTGCTGGTATAGCAACAATATATGAAAATAATATTAATGAAGTAAAGTGTGAAGGAAGAGTTAATGAATTAGAAAAAAATGTTAATCAAATAAAATTATCAGGCACAATAGGCATTGGTCACGTAAGATGGGCAACTCATGGAAAACCAAGTTCAATTAATGCTCATCCTCATTCCTCTGAAAATGTTTCAGTTGTACATAATGGTATTATTGAAAATTCCACTATTCTTAAAAAAATATTAGAAAAAAAAGGATACAAATTTAAATCACAAACGGATACTGAGGTAATAGTTCACTTAGTAACTGACTATTTAAAAAAAAATAATCTCAAAAATACAATTATTAAAGTTCTTAAGAAATTACATGGAAGTTTTGCAGTAGGTATTATTTTTAAAGATCAACCAGATTTAATTATTGGTGCAAGAAGAGGATCTCCTTTAGCTGTAGGTTATGGTCCTGATGAACACTATTTAGGATCAGATTCTTATGCTCTTAAATCAATGACAAATAAGATTTCATATTTAAATGATGGTGAGTTTTGTATTTTAAAAAAAGATCAGGTTGAATTTTTTGACTCAGATGGGATTAAAACAAATAAAGAAGTTTTAAACCTGTCTAAGGATGAGCAAAACTATGAAAAAGGTCAATACAAATATTTTATGGCAAAAGAAATAGATGAACAACCTTTAACAATTAAAAATTGCATAAATGAATATATAGATAAACATAATAATGAAATAAATATTTATAATTTTCCATGGAAAATAAGCGATATCTCATCAGTTGTACTAATAGGGTGTGGTACTGCTTATCATTCTTGCCTAGTTGCTAAATACTGGTTTGAACAAAATACAAATATGGATGTTTCTGTGGATATTGCATCTGAATTTAGATACAGAAAAATAAAATTCAAACAGAACGCCCTTTACGTATTTGTTTCTCAATCAGGAGAGACAGCTGATACGTTTGCAGCACTTGATTTATGCAAGAAAAATGATGTTAAAACCTGTGCGATAGTAAATGTTGTTGAAAGTTCAATTGCAAGAGACGCAGATTTAGTTTTACCAATTCATTGTGGACCAGAAATTGGAGTTGCTTCTACAAAAGCTTTTTTAGGCCAAATGCTTGTGTTATACTTATTGTGTATAAAAATTTCATTAGATCAAAAATCAATTTCAAAAAAATCGTATCAAAATAAAATAAAAGATCTATTGCTACTTTCTAAATGTACAAAGGAAACATTAAACACAGATAACAAAATCCATAATTTAGGAAAAGATTTTGCTAATTCAAAAGGATCAATGTTTTTAGGAAGAGGTTATTCCTATCCAATTGCTCTTGAAGGCGCTCTAAAACTTAAAGAGCTGGCTTATGTTCATGCCGAGGGTTATCCAGCGGGAGAAATGAAACATGGTCCTCTTGCTCTTATAGAGGAAGGTATGCCAGTCGTCGTAATTGCACCAAGAGATGAGCATTACAAAAAAACTATTTCAAACATGCAAGAGGTTATATCAAGAGGTGCCAAGGTATTACTTATTACCAATAAGAGTACAGATGAAATTTTTTCTGAAAATATTTGGGAGCAAATCGAAGTTGAAAATATATCTGACGAGTTACTTCCCTTTTTAACAACAATCCCTTTGCAAAAATTGGCATATTACTCTGCTTTAGATAAAGGCTTCGATATTGATAAACCTAGAAATCTTGCTAAATCAGTTACTGTTGAATAATTAGTAAAGTCTGTTAAAACAATTTTAAGTTGAAATGAAAAATTGGAGAACAAATAGTTGGAGAAAATATCCTGTAAAACATCAACCTATATATGATGATGAAAAGGAATTAGACGTTGTTCTAAACAAGTTAAAAACTTTTCCACCTTTAGTTTTTGCAGGTGAAACAAGACATTTAAAAAATCAATTATCGGAAGTTGTTGATGGTAGGGCTTTTCTTTTACAAGGGGGAGATTGTGCTGAAAGTTTTGCAGAATTTCATCCAGATAATATTAGAGATACTTTTAAAGTCATACTTCAGATGTCTCTAGTTTTAACTTATTCTGCATCAGTACCAGTGGTAAAACTAGGAAGAATTGCTGGACAGTTTTCTAAACCAAGAAGTGCTCCTACTGAAAAACAAGGCGAAATAGAATTGCCAAGCTATCTAGGTGATAACATCAATGCAATTGATTTTAATGAGAAAGCTAGAAGACCTGATCCAAAAAGATTATTTAAAGCATATTCTCAATCAGCATCAACTCTAAATCTTTTACGTGCTTTTTCAAAAGGAGGCTTTGCTGACTTAAATAAAGTTCACTTATGGAATTTAGATTATATAAAGAAAAGTCCACAATCTAAAAAATTTAAAGAATTAGAGGATAAAATTGCTGATGCATTAGCTTTTATGGAAGCTTGTGGAATTACATCTGATTTTAATAATAGATTATATACTGTAAATTTTTGGACATCTCATGAGGCTCTTCACTTACCATTTGAGGAAAGTATGACTAGAGTAGATTCCACTACAGGCGAGTATCATGATACTTCTGCTCATTTCGTTTGGATTGGAGATAGAACAAGACAATTAGATGGTGGACATGTTGAATTTTGTAGAGGGATTGAAAACCCTATTGGTATTAAATGTGGACCAACTTCAAAACCAGACGAAATTGCTAAAATTTGTGAAGCTATAAATCCTAAGAATGAAAAAGGAAAAATAACTTTAATTTCTAGATTTGGTCATCAAAATGTAGAGAAATTTTTACCAAAATTAATTAGAGGAATTAAAAAAGAAGGAGTAAATGTACTTTGGTCGTGTGATCCTTGTCATGGAAATACAATTAAAGCGTCAACTGGATTTAAAACAAGGCCGTTTAATGATGTAGTTAAAGAGGTAAAAAATGTGTTTGCGGTTCATCAGGCTGAAGGTTCTTACGCTGGAGGGTTACATATTGAGATGACTGGACAAGATGTGACAGAGTGTACTGGAGGAGCAAAAAAAATATCTGACGCTGACTTATCAAGCAGATATCATACTCATTGTGATCCAAGGTTAAATTCAGACCAAGCTATCGAATTAGCATTTTTAATTTCAGATGAGATAAAAAAGAATAGTTTGTATTCCAAATCTGCAATTAAAGCGGCATCTTAACCGTTTAAAAATAAAATTTAATTTCTATATTTACACCATGACACCTAAAGATAAAGTAAGCCACATCAAAAATTGGATTTTAAATTATGTAAATTCTATGCCAAAGCATGCCAAATCATTGGTAATTGGTATTTCTGGTGGAATAGACTCATCAGTATCTAGCACTTTAAGTGCAATGACAGGTTTAAAAACAATAGTTTTATCAATGCCAATAAAACAAAAATCAGCGCAACATGATTTAAGTTTAGCCCATCAAGAGTGGTTAAAAAAAAATTTTAGCAATGTAGAGGGTCATACATTAGAGCTCGATAGTTTATTCAAAACATTTGAAGGAACTTTAAATAATTTTGGTAGTGAACACGGAATGGCAAATTCTAGGGCAAGATTGAGAATGACTACACTATATCAAGTTGCTGCTGCAAATGGTGGAATAGTAGTTGGAACTGGAAATAAAGTAGAAGATTTTGGAGTTGGTTTTTACACAAAATATGGTGATGGGGGAGTTGATATTTCTCCAATAGCAGATTGTAACAAAACAGAAGTGTGGGAACTTGGTAAAGAACTTGGGATATTAAAAGAAATTATTGATGCTCCGCCAACAGATGGTTTATGGGATGATGGGCGTACAGATGAGGGTCAACTCGGTTTAAGTTACAAAGAACTCGAAGAAGCAATGGAAAATGAAAACTCTGTAAATAGAGAGAAGTATAATTCAATTCGAAGATCAAATTTGCATAAAATGGAACCAATTCCAGTATGCAAAATCCCAAATTAATCAAATAGATTCACAAATCTACAATTTAAGTATATTCCTAGTTGTATGGCTAAAGATATATTTTTAACTAATAGTCTTAATGGTAAGAAGGATAAATTTACACCCAAAAATGAAAAATCGGTGGGTATGTATGTTTGTGGACCAACTGTATATGACGATCCACATATAGGTAATGCAAGGCCATTAGTCGTCTTTGATATACTTTTTAGAATTCTAAAAAAAAAATATGGATCTAGTTCAGTTAACTACATTAGAAACATAACAGATATAGATGATAAAATCATTAAAGCATCAAATGATCAAAAAATTTCTATTAAAGATTTAACTTCAAAAATTACAGAAAATTTTCACGATGACTGCAAATATTTAAAGTGTGAAGAGCCAACGAAAGAACCTAAAGCAACTGATAATATAAATCAAATGCTCGATATGATAACTGATTTAGAAAATCAAGGTTATGCTTATTCAAATAAAAATCATGTATACTTTGAAGTAAATAAATTTGAGGATTATGGAAAACTTTCAAACAAAAAATTAGATGAATTAGTTGCAGGCTCAAGAGTTGAGGTGTCTGAATTCAAGAAAAATCCTGAAGATTTTGTATTATGGAAACCATCGACAGTTGATGAACCGTCATGGAACTCCCCTTGGGGAAAAGGTAGGCCTGGCTGGCACTTAGAGTGTTCAGCGATGTCAAAAAGATATTTAGGTGATGAATTTGATATTCATGGAGGTGGCAGAGATTTAATATTTCCACACCATGAAAATGAAATAGCACAATCTAGATGTGCAAATGGAACTAAATCGTTCGCAAATTATTGGGTTCACAATGGATTTATTACTTTATCAAATGAAAAAATGGCGAAATCTCAAGGTAATATTTTGAAAATAAAAGACTTTAAAACAAAATATAATGGTCAAATTTTAAGATTAGCATTAATTACTAGTCATTACACACAAGGACTTGATTGGAATGACAAGTTAATATCAGAGTGTGAGAAGACTTTAACAAAATGGTACTCTGCACACATTGAAGTTAAGGAAAAAATTACAGTATCTGAGGATATCTTATCTCCCCTCTATGACGACTTAAACACACCAGGTTATATTGCAAATTTACACTCTTTATACTCTAAAGCGTCTTCTGGAACAGACGATGATAAAAACATTTTTGTACATGCTTGTAACTTTATTGGTCTTTTAACAGATACTAAAGAGGAATGGATGAGTTATAAAAAAAATTTAATCAATATATCTGAAGATGAAATTAGATCTAAAATTGAAGAGAGAAATAAAGCAAGATCTGACAAAAATTATGTTTTAGCTGATAAAATTAGACAGGATCTTTTAGATAAGGGTATTTTAATTGAAGATAAAGATGGTACAACCTCGTGGAAATTAAAATGAGTAAAGAAAAAATCTATATATTTGATACTACATTGAGAGATGGAGCCCAAACTCAAGGAGTAGACTTTTCATTAGATGAAAAGGAAAAGATTGCAAAATCTTTAGATCATTTAGGAGTGGATTACATTGAAGGAGGATGGCCAGGAGCAAACCCAACTGACACAGAATTTTTTAATAAAGACCAAAATTTCAAAAATGCTAATCTCACTGCATTTGGTATGACTAAAAAATCAGAGCATAGTGCAAATAACGATCCAATGTTATCATCATTAATAAATTCTAAAAGTTCATCAGTTTGTTTGTTTGGCAAAACATGGGATTTTCATGTTGATGTCGCTTTAGGTATTTCAAATGAGCAGAATTTAGAAAACATTAGTGAAAGCGCAAAACATATTGTGAGATCTGGTAAAGAATTTATGTTTGATGCAGAGCACTTTTTTGACGGTTATAAATCAAATCCTGAATATGCTTTATCATGCCTAAAGTCTGCATATGACAATGGTGCAAGATGGATTGTTCTTTGCGATACAAATGGTGGGACTTTACCTCATGAAATATCTAAAATTGTTGAAGATGTTACAAAACATATACCAGGAAAAAATTTAGGTATTCATGCGCATAATGATACTGAAAATGCTGTTGCAAATAGTTTAGTAGCTGTTCAAGCAGGTGTAAGACAAGTACAAGGTACAGTAAATGGGTTAGGGGAGAGATGTGGGAATGCAAATCTTATGTCTTTAATACCAACTTTTTTCTTTAAGAAGGATTTTTCAGATAAATATGAAATAAGTATTAAACCAGAAAATATTAAAAATTTAACTCAGTGTTCAAGATTATTAGATGAAATATTAAATAGGAAACCAAACAAACATTTACCTTATGTAGGTGCATCTGCATTTTCTCATAAAGGTGGAATGCACGTATCTGCAGTTCAAAAAGATCCAAAAACTTATGAACATATTAACCCAGAAAATGTAGGAAATGTGAGAAACATTGTTGTTTCCGATCAGTCTGGACAATCTAATATTATGTCTAGATTAAACGCAATTGGTATTGATATTAAAAAGGATGATCCAAAAATTAAAAAACTTTTACACGAGGTAAAAGATAGAGAGTTTATTGGATATAGTTATGATGGTGCGGATGCATCCTTTGAATTACTCGCTCGTAGATTAATGGGAGATATCCCAAGATATATTTCAATAAATGAGTACGATGTATCAGTTAAAAAAGATTCATCTGGAGAAGTAATTTCATTTGCAAAAGCTAAACTCGAAGTTGATGGTCATGAAATTTTATGTGA
>CACOCP010000019.1 GCA_902625715.1 uncultured Pelagibacteraceae bacterium
TATAAACAATTACTGATTTGTTTGAGCGATAAAAGGATCTAAAGGATGCGTCTCCAGATAATTTTTTTTTACAATGATTTAAATTCATCAAATATCTTTAATCTTTCATAAGCTGATATTGTTAAATACCTTGAATTAAAATTTTCTCCATACTCAAAATTTATATCAATTGTGTTTCTTGGCTTATGTTCACCTAATATTTCTGGCCATTCAATTAATATAATTTTATCAGAAATATCTTCAAAAATATTCAAACTCAAAATATCCTTTTCACTCTTCAGTCTATAAAGGTCGTAATGATGTATATCACATTTGTTTAGTTTGTATTGGTTCATCAAACTGAAAGTAGGGCTTGTTATTTCTGAAATATTTTTTTTGTCTGTTTTCTCAAGACTATTTACCAAAGATTTAATAAAGGTTGTTTTGCCTACACCAACCTCTCCATAAAATAAAACAACATCACCTTTGACAATATTTTTTGCAAAGATATTTGCGATTTTTTTGGTATTTTCTAATTTAGAAATATTTAACTTGCTACTTTTAGTAGCGATACGCATCAGGCTTGTATGGTCCTTCTGTAGTTACACTAATATATTGAGCTTGATCTTCAGATAACTTAGTTAATTTAGCCCCAACTTTTTCTAAGTGAAGTCTTGCAACTTTTTCATCTAAATGTTTTGGTAAAACATATACTTTCTTTTCATACTTATCTGAATTATTCCAAAGTTCAATTTGAGCAGTTACCTGATTTGTAAATGATGCACTCATTACAAAACTAGGGTGTCCTGTTGCACAACCAAGATTGACCAGTCTACCTTCAGCAAGTAAAATTATTCTTTTATTGCTAGGTAAAGTGATTTCATGAACTTGTGGTTTGATTTCATCCCACTTATAATTTTTTAGTGCTTCAACTTGAATTTCATTATCAAAGTGTCCAATGTTGCAAAGTATAGCTCTATCTTTCATATCTCTCATATGATCAGCTGTAACTACATCTTTGTTTCCGGTAGCTGTTACAACAATGTCAGCTTCTTTGATCATATCATCCATTAACACCACTTCATAACCCTCCATTGCAGCTTGAAGTGCGCATATAGGGTCAGTTTCGGTAACCATAACTCTTGCACCACTTTGACGAAGTGATGCAGCACTTCCTTTTCCAACATCACCAAAACCTGCTACGATAGCAACCTTTCCTGACATCATTACGTCAGTTGCTCTTTTTATTCCATCAACTAAACTTTCTCTACAACCATAAAGGTTATCAAATTTTGATTTTGTAACAGAGTCGTTCACGTTTATCGCAGGTACAAGTAAGGTTCCCTCACTTTCCATTTTTTTCAAAGCTAAAACTCCAGTTGTAGTTTCTTCTGACAAACCTTTTATATCTTTTAATAAATCTTTATAATCCTTGTGCATCAAGGCTGTTAAATCTCCACCATCATCAAGTATCATATTTGGTTTCCAACCTTCTTTTCCTTCAATAGTTTGTTTGACACACCACCAATATTCTTCCTCTGTTTCACCTTTCCATGCAAAAACAGGTATTCCAGCTTTTGCAATTGCAGCAGCTGCGTGATCTTGGGTAGAAAAAATATTACACGAAGACCATCTTACTTCAGCCCCGAGCTCAACTAGTGTTTCAATTAATACTGCTGTTTGGATTGTCATATGTAAACAGCCAACAATTTTTGCACCCTTTAAAGGTTCTTTGCCTTTATACTCTGCTCTTAATGCCATTAAACCTGGCATTTCTGTTTCTGCTAATGAAATTTCTTTTCTACCAAATTCTGCTTCAGATATATCTTTTACTTTAAAATCTTCCATAGAGTGAGGCTTTTAACAATTTAACAAAATTAATCAACAAAGATTTAAGCTTTTGGGAAATTTATTTCAATTCTGGCACCTTTATCCTCATTATTAGATGCGGTGATTTCGCCCCCATGTATCTCTACTAAATTTTTTACTATATTTAGACCTAAACCTGAATGCTCACCAAATTTCTCGGGTCTATTGCTATAAAATCTATTGAAAATTTTATTTGTATCGTTTTCATTAAAACCAACCCCTTCGTCTGAAACTATTAATGTAATTTTATCCTCATCTTTTTTTGCTAACTCAACATCTATTGCTTGATTTTTCTCGCTGAATGAAATCGAATTTTCTAATAAGTTTGCTATAATTTGTTCAATTCGGTTTTCTATAGCAAGAATTTCATAATTATTTTGGCCATTTGTCTTAAAATTAATTGCTATAGATTTTTTAGTGTCATAAATGCTATTAAAATCATCTACGACTGATTTTACTACATCAGCTAAGTTAATTTTTTTCATCTTTTCGGAGGAAATTGCAGCCTCATCTCTCAACATTTGTGAATAATCTGTAATTAATCTCTCAATTCTTTCAACATCATGAGAAACAATTTTTACTAACTTATGTCTTTGTGATTTATCCTCAGTCTCAGATATAATTTCTGATGCACTCTTTAAAGATGCCAGCGGATTTCTTATTTCATGTAACAAGTCTGTCGAATAATTTTCTGCTGTTGTAATTCTTTGATGTAATTCATCAGTCATTTCTCCCAATGATTTTGATAAAGTTCCAATTTCATCATTTCTATTCTGAATTGATTTTATGTTTGTTTCTTGACTACTTTTCTCTTTTATTAAATTTGTATAAATAACCAAATTTTTTATTGGTTTTAAAAAATATCTATTCATAACAAATGAAAAAATTATAATTACTATACCAACTAAAATTGCCGTTCTAACTATAAACACTTTACGTTCGTTAATTACAGCTTTTACATCATTTGCGTTTTCTGTAACTGCAATAAAACCAACCTCTCTGTTATCTACTATGACATTTTTCAAAGTTGTTAACAAAAATTGATCGTAACTATCAGAAGTAAATGTAAAGGGTTGTCCATAATTTTTTGAACTTTTATAAATGTTTAAATTTTCCAAAATTTTTACTTTTTTTTTTAAATTTTCTTCTTTTTTTTCAGGTTTATTATTTTGTTCATTTTCATTAAGGTTATTCATTTCAACTATATCTAATCTTTGGGTAAAAGCTCGTGGGTCCAGATCAAGAGTGTCGGTATCCCCTATTAGATTGAAATTCAGATCAAAAAACTGAACTCTATCTAAACTTTGAAACAAAAACCTAGTAGAAAAAAGAAAACTTTTTACATCTTCCTCATTAAATTGAACTTGTAATCTATTTAAATTTTCAATCGTATTATCTAGTGTATTAATATGATTTATAGTCTTAGTTTTTATTAATGTAGGTTGAATTCGGTTAAGATAAATTAATGTGAGTAAACCAATAATCAAAAATACCAAAAAATTAATGAATAGAAATTTTTTTAGTATTGATAAATTTTTAAGAAAACGACTCAACATTATTTAACATTCCAACGATATCCACTTCCGTATCTAGTTTCAATCGCTGAAAAGTCAGGATCTATCCTCTTAAATTTTTTTCTTATTCTTTTTACATGGCTGTCTATTGTTCTATCTTCAATGTCAGTATCTTCTCTATATGCAACGTCCATTAATTGAGATCTTTCTTTGATTATACCAGGTCTTTTTGACAGTTCTTTCACTATTAAAAATTCTGTTGTTGTTAATTTATCTGGTAGTTCTTTTCCATCCCACTCACACTCTAATTGTGAGGGGTCTAATTTTAATTTACCGTGAGAAATAATATTTTTATTTTCTTCAATTTTATTATCTTTTTTTCTAAGTTGTACTCTAATTCTCTCAATAAGAACTTTCGTAGAAAATCCACCAGATTTTTTTACGAAATCATCCGCCCCAAGTTTCAATCCAAGCAGTTCATCAACTTCTTCATCCTTTGAAGTTAAAAAGATTACAGGCATTGAAGTTTTTTTTCTTAATTTTTTTAACAATTCTTCTCCATCCATTCTTGGCATTTTAATGTCTATAACTGCAAGATCAGGTGGCGTTCTTGACAATCCTATTAGAGCACTTTCTCCATCTAAATATGTTTGAATTTGAAATCCTTCTTTCTCAAGTGCAATACTTAAAGTAGTTAAGATATTTCTATCATCATCGACTAGTGCAATTGTTTGTTTCATTATTCACTTATAAAAATACTAAAATGTTTAAATTTGGGCAATTAAATGTTTCTAATGTAATTGTCCCCAATTATCACCAGAATTTATGTCTACTAATAAAGGTATTGAGAATGAGTGTAGGTTACTATCTTTTACACTTATCATTATTTTTTTTATAATTTTTGAACTATTAATTATATTTTTTTCTTCTACTTCAAATATTAACTCATCATGAATTTGCAAAAGCATTTTTAGGTTATTATTTTTTTTATCGCTAATCTCATCATTTAATCTAATCATTGCCATCCTCATTATTTCTGATGCTGAACCCTGAATTGGGGCATTTATTGCTGCTCTTTCTTGAAAATTTCTTACGTTAAAGTTTTTATCATTAATACCGGTAATATGAGTTTTTCTTCCAAAAATATTGTTTACATATCCACTTTTTCTACAAAACTTTATTGTTTCAGACATATATTCTTTTATCTCAGGGAATTTTAAAAAATAAGAATTAAGAAATTCCTCAGCCTCGACGTTTGAAACGTTAATTTGTTTTGCAAGACCATATTGCGATATTCCATAGATTATCCCAAAATTAATAGCTTTAGCTTTTCTTCTCATATCTGAGTCAACCTTGTTAATTTCAGTACCAAATACTTGGCTTGCTGTTAGGGAGTGAATATCATCATTATTATTGAATGCTTTTTTTAACTCTTTCACATCTGCTAGATCTGCTAAGATTCTCATTTCTATTTGATTGTAATCTGCAGAAATAAGTTTTTTGTTTTTTTCAGCAATAAATGCTCTTCTTATATCTTTGCCTTCTTCAGTTTTTATTGGAATGTTTTGCAAATTTGGATCACTTGATGCCAGTCTCCCAGTTGTTGTAGCAGCTAAAAGGAAAGATGTATGAATTCTTTTTGTATTTTTATTTATGTGTTCAGGAAGAGTATCTGAATAAGTATTTTTAAGTTTGCTAGTTTGTCTCCATTCAAGAACTAATTTTGGAAAGTCATAGCCCTTAAAAGCTAGATCTTCTAATACAGAAGCACTAGTTGCAAAACTCCCTTTTTTTGTTTTTTTTAACGAGGCAATTTTTAAGTCATTATACATTATTTCACCAAGTTGCTTGGTAGAGCCAATATTAAATTCTTTTTTAGAGAGCTTAAATATTTTCTGTTCTAGGCTTTTTATTTTTTTTTCAAATTTTGAAGATAAATTTTTGAGTGATTTTTCATCTAGTTTAATACCTTCTATTTCCATTTTAGCTAAAATTTTAACTAATGGTTTTTCAAAAATTTCATAAATATTTAAAAGATTTTCTTCTTTTAAAGACTTTAAAAAGTTTTTGTACAATCGATATGTAATATCAGCATCCTCAGCTGCGTAATCCTTGGCTATATTCACATCTACTTCTGAAAAATTTATTTGTTTTTTTCCAGTACCTACTAAATCTTTAAATTGAATTGTTTTATGTCCTAAATGAATTTCAGCCAGTGTATCCATGTTATGTCTATTTTTTCCTGCATCTAAAACATAAGACATCAACATTGTATCTTCTAAAGAATTAATATCTATTCCTCTTTTATTAAAAATAATATAATCAAACTTTATATTTTGACCGATCTTTTTAATACTTTTGTCCTCTAAATAAGGTTTTAGTATTTTCAAAATTTTTGTTTCATCTAAATTTTTGAAATTTTTATGTCCTGTAGGAATATAACAGCCTTTACCAATTGTATGTGATATAGAAATTCCCACAAGTTTTGCTTGATGAGCATCTAATGAGTTAGTTTCTGTATCAATAGCAAATTCCCCTTTATCCTCTGCAGCTTTTAACCATTTTTGGAGCTCCTCCTCATTTTTAATTAAATAATAGTTTTCTTTTGTAATTTTTGAATTATTTTTTTCATCATTATTTTTATTTTTGCTCTGTGAAAAATCAGTTTCGCCGTAAGTTGAAATCGCAGAACTTAATAGCCTATTAAATTCCATTTCTCTTAAAAAATTATAAAGCTTTTGTTTATCAATTTCCTTTAATTCAAATTCCTCGATTTTATTTTTTACTGGAACATCCTTTTTTAATGTTACCAGTTTCTTGCTAATTATTGCTTTATCTTTATTTTCAATTAATGTTTCTCTTCTCTTATTCTGTTTAATTTTGTTTGCATTTTTTAATAAGTTTTCTAAATTTCCATACTCTTTGATTAATTCAGCTGCGGTTTTAACCCCTATACCTGGTACACCCGGGACATTATCAGTACTGTCTCCTGCTAAAGCCTGAACATCTATTACCTTTCCAGCTTCAACTCCAAATTTATTTTGAACATCCTCCTCATTTATGAATTTATTCTTCATAGGGTCATAAATTCTCACATTTTTCCTATAAAGCTGCATTAAATCTTTATCAGAGGAAACTATTGTTGCTTTTGCACCTTTTTCTAAAATTTGCTCTACATAGGTAGCGATCAAATCGTCCGCTTCATAATTTATTAATTCAATAGAAGGGAGATTGAACGCAAGCACTGATTTTCTTATATAATCAAATTGTGGAATTAAATCATCAGGAGCATCAGATCTATTTCCCTTATATTCAGAGTAAATTTCATTCCTGAAATTTTTTCTTGCTGAGTCAAAAATCACTGCAAAATGACTGGGCTTATCCTTATTATCTTTTGATTTAGCATCTTCTAAAAGTTTAAAAAGCATGTTGCAAAATCCACTAACAGCTCCAACTGGCAAGCCATCACTTTTTCTTGTTAACGGTGGAAGTGCATAATAAGCTCTGAAAATATATCCGGATCCATCAATCAAATAAAAGTTATCGTCTTTTTTAATTTTTGACATTTAGTATTTTAGCTTAAATTAATATAAGTTAATAATTTTAAAATAACTTGTTAACAAAAGTGTAGATTTATTGTTATTATAATTGTATCAATTAAGTATGGAAATAGCTAAAAATATTTACAGTAACAAAGTACTTAAATACATCGTAATTGCTTTTGCTGGATCAATATTATTAACTATATCAGCAAAAATTAAAATCCCATTTTATCCTGTTCCAATGACAATGCAGACTTTTGTCGTAATATTGTTAGGGATAACATTTGGATATAAGGCTAGTGGTGCTGCAGTTTGCTTATATTTAATTGAGGGAATTTCTGGATTGCCTGTATTCTCTAATTCTCCTGAGAAGGGAGTTGGTCTATCCTATTTTATGGGTCCAACAATGGGATATTTAATTGGATTTATTTTTGCTGCAGTTATTGCTGGATATTTGAAATATACCAAAAACTATATTTTTAATTTTTTTAAAATTTTGTTTTCAATTTCAATTATTTATCTATTTGGTTTATTGTGGCTTGGTACCCTTATTGGATGGGATAAACCGATATTTAAATTAGGCTTATTGCCATTTATTTATGCGGAAATACTTAAGATACTTCTGCTTACTTTGATTGTTAATAAAGTGAAAAATTTTAGAAAAATTATCTAGGTGATCTTTTAGAAAGAATTCTTTGTAGAGTTCTTCTATGCATTTTCAATCTTCTTGCAGTTTCAGAAACATTTCTATTACAAAGCTCAAAAACTCGATGAATATGTTCCCATTTTACTCTATCTGCTGACATTGGATTTTCTGGTGGAGCTGCTTTTTTGTTAGGATCTGCAAGCAAAGCCTTTTCAACGTCATCTGCATCAGCTGGCTTTGCAAGATAATCTATTGCACCTTCTTTAATAGCTGCAACTGCAGTTGGAATATTGCCGTATCCAGTTAGCATCACTATTCTACTCTCAGAATTATTTTTTTGAATTTCTTTTACAACCTCAAGTCCATTTCCGTCATTTAATCTTAAATCTACAACTGCAAAAGCTGGCTTTTTAGATTTTACAGACTCTATTCCAATTTTTACACCTTCAGCTTGTGAAACGGAGAAACCTTTCTTCTCCATTGCTCTTGCAAGTCTTTCTCTGAATGGGTTATCATCATCTACAATTAATAGAGATTTATCCTCAAATTCTGTTATTTTTTTTATTATTTCAGCTTCAGGCATGGGAGTTATATGGAAACATTCTAAATTATTTCAAGGGCACATTTTACTTTACATTGGTCAAGTTATCGCATAAATGCTCGTTTTATATAAACTTGCATGACATTTATGTGGGTTTTTTTTATTAAATTTTTTTTTGGAGCTTTAAATGCAAAAATTTAAGTCAGTTGACGAACTTGTAAATCAACTGAAACCAACAGAACCTATATATTGTATAAGAAGAAATTCTATAAGGTTAGCTTCCAGATTATTTCAAAATAAATTCCCAGGTAAAATCCTTTACGCCGTCAAAACAAATCCTCATCCAGAAGTTTTACAAACATTATTAGATAGCGGAATAAAGCACTACGATGTTGCATCAATTAAAGAGATCGAGACAATTAAAAATTTAAATCCTGAAGTTGAATGTTCTTACATGCATACTGTAAAAAGTAGGGAAGATATAAAGGAAGCATATTTTAAGCACAATATAAAAACTTTTGCATTAGATACAAAAGATGAATTAATAAAAATTATTGAAAGCACAGATCACGCAAAAGACTTAAGATTATTTGTAAGAGTTTCTGTATCAAATGAACATGCTGAAATTGATTTATCCAAAAAGTTTGGAGCTATAACATCAGAAGCAGCAGGTCTTTTAAGGCTTGGTAAACAATATGCTTACAAAATTGGTTTAAGTTTTCATGTAGGTTCTCAATGCATGCATCCAATTTCGTATGCAAAAGGAATTTCAGAAATAGGAAATATAATTAAAAGAACAAAGATTGTTCCTGACATAATAAACGTCGGTGGTGGATTTCCAACAATTTATCCAGATCTTGTACCACAGCCAATGCAATCTTATTTTGACGAAATAAATAAAGGTTTAAAAAATTTAAAACTTCAAAAACTGCCAGAAATAATTTGTGAACCTGGTAGATCGCTTGTTGCAGAAAGTGGGTCTACAATTGTAAGAGTAAACTTAAGAAAAAAACAAAAATTGTATATCAATGATGGAACGTATGGAACTTTATTTGATGCAGGAACACCTAATATTGTTTATCCATCAAGAGTAATTAAAAATGGAAGAGTAATATCAAAAAAGTTAACTTCTTTTGATTTTTATGGTCCAACATGCGATAGTATGGATTATATGAAAGGTCCTTTCATATTGCCGAACAATATTAAGGAAAATGATTACATCGAGTTAGGTCAACTCGGAGCATATGGTTTAACATTTAGAACTCAATTTAATGGTTTTTATTCTGATCAAATATTTGAAGTAGAAGATGATCCAATTATGACAATGTATAACAAAGAAACTATGAAAGAGTTTCTTGTTGCATAATGTCAGAAAATAAAAACTTATCACATAATAGAAAAAAAGATATCTTGAGCAAAGAGGTTGAGCACATTGATATCACAAAGTTCGATGCAAGAGAAATTATATCCTCGATGTCAAAAATGTCATTTGTATCAAGAGAAACTGCCAATGCAGCAGATATTTATAATGAAATGCTGAAAGATAAAAATTGTACAATTTTTTTAACCTTAGCTGGATCTACCTCTGCAGCAGGATGTATGCATGTGTATAGAGATTTGGTTAAATATAATATGGTGGACGCAATAGTTGCAACTGGAGCTTCTATAATTGACATGGATTTTTTTGAGGCTTTGGGCTTTAAACATTATCAAGGTTCTCAATTTCAGGATGACTCGGAGCTTAGAGAAAATTATATTGATAGAATATACGATACCTACATAGATGAAGATCAACTTCAAATGTGTGATAGGATTATCGGAGAAATTGCAGATACGTTAGAGCCTCGTAGTTACACTTCAAGAGAATTTATTCAGGAAATAGGGAAATATTTAAAAACAAATTCTAAAAAAAAAGGGTCGTTAATAGAAATGGCTTACGACAATAATGTACCAATTTTCTGCCCTGCTTTTACAGACTCCAGCGCTGGTTTTGGATTAGTAATGCATCAAGAAAGAAATCCAAAGAAACATATAACTATTGATGCAATAAGAGAGTTCAGAGAATTGACAGAAATAAAAATTAGATCTGAAGGTTCGGGTTTATTTATGATTGGTGGAGGTGTTCCAAAAAATTTTATTCAAGATACGGTCATATGTGCTGAACTGCTTGGTAAAAATGTGGCTATGCATAAATATGCTGTACAAATTACAGTTGCAGATTCTAGAGATGGTGCTTGCAGCAGTTCAACTTTAAAAGAAGCAAGTTCATGGGGTAAAGTTGACGTAACAAAAGAGCAAATGGTTTTTGCTGAAGCAACAACTGTTTTGCCGTTAATTGCAAGTGATGCTTTCCATAAAGGTGAGTGGAAAAATAGAGAGAGAAAAAATTTCTCAAAAATATTTTAATTTTAATATCATAAGATTAAAGGATGATTATACCAATCTATCAAGTTGATGCTTTTACATCTAAAGTATTTGGAGGCAATCCGGCAGCAGTATGTCCTTTGCAAGAATGGATTAGTGATAATCTAATGCAAAAAATTGCTCAAGAAAATAATCTCTCTGAAACAGCTTTTTTTGTAAAAAATAAAAATGAATTTGATATACGTTGGTTTACGCCTTTGACTGAATTAGACTTGGCTGGTCATCCAACACTTGCGACTGCGCATGTAATTTTACAAGAGTTAGATAATAATTTGGAAAAAATAGTATTTAAAACAAAAATTCAAGATACTTTGACTGTGACACATAAAGATAATTTATACTTTATGGACTTTCCCTCTAGAGATCCTAGTATTGGAAAAAATATGGATGATATTTCTAGAGCTCTTGGTAAAAAACCCAAAGAAATTTATAAACATAGAGATGCGATTGCTGTCTATGATTGTGAAGAGGATATAATAAATATTTCTCCAAGCTTTGATAAATTATCCAAACTAGAATATCCAATAACAATAGTAACAGCACCAGGAAATGAAGTAGATTTCGTATCAAGAGTTTTTGCACCTAAGTTAGGTATTCCTGAAGATCCAGTGACTGGTTCGGCCCATTGCGAACTCATTCCTTACTGGTCCAAAAGCTTAAAAAAGAAAGAAATGACCGCCCATCAAATCTCAAAAAGGGGTGGTAAACTTTATTGTACTTATAATGGTGACAGGGTTACAATTGGAGGAGATGCGATTACTTTTTTGAGAGGAAAAATAGAGATTTAAT
>CACOCP010000020.1 GCA_902625715.1 uncultured Pelagibacteraceae bacterium
TTCCTCATGTTTGATTATTGACACGACGATTTCAGCAATTAGAAGTGTTGCAATTGCAAGATAATCTGCTCTCAAGCCTAAAGCAATTTTCCCAATCACAAATGCTAACCCCGCAGCAAATAAACCACCCACAAACCATGAAAATAAAACCGGCATACCAAGTCCACCAAGAAAACCTGTTTTTGCAGGATCAATCGCTTCAATAGCTTCTATACCAGGAGTAGCAGTAACATTTAATACAAGTATCCCTCCAATAATAATTGAAGCAATACTATAATTTCTTATTTTTGATTTTTTAAAATGTTTTAAAAGGTATCTTACAGTGACCACCATGGCTACTATTATCAATATACAGGCAAGAATATTTAATCCACCCACTTGCCATGCTTTCTTAACTGGATCTACTGAAACTAAAACTACAGCTAATCCACCAAGTGCGGTATATCCCATGATACCAAAATTTATTAAACCGGCATAACCCCATTGTATATTTGCACCAATAGTCATAACAGCTGAAATTAAACAATAATTCATTATAGTAAGAGCAATCGACCAAGATTGAAATATTCCTACCAATATTATTAAAACTAACATTATTGAATACGCTGCAATTACATTTGAATAATTTCTCATAGGGTTTTGCCTTTAAATATTCCTGAAGGTCTTACTAACAAAACAATTACTAAAATTGAGAATGAAATCGCAAATTTATAGTCCGTAGAAAGTAGCTGTAACAAAGAGTTGGGCTCTAAAATCTCTGGTAAAAGATATGAAATAAATCTTTTGTATGCATAAGTTAAAAATATTTCTGCAAATGCAATTACATATCCCCCAAGAAATGCACCAAAAGGATTTCCTATTCCTCCAACTATTGCAGCTGCAAAAATTGGAAGCATATTGTTAAAATAAACAAATGGCCTATAACTTTTATCTAAGCCATATAAAACCCCACCTATTGTTGCCAATATTCCAGCAATAACCCATGTAACCATTACGACCTTCTTAGGATCTATTCCTGATAATAAAGCTAAATCTTCATTATCAGAATAAGCTCTCATACTTTTTCCTGTTTTTGTCTTATTTAAAAACCAGAACATAATTGAAACTATAATTATAGTAACGATAACAGTAATAGCTTGAGAAGATTTTAGAGTTATTCCTTCATTTAATCCTGTTACTTCTTTAAATTCATTTGCTTTTAAAATAAATTTTTCTCCATCAATAAATCTTCTATCTGATGGTCCTATAACAATTCTTATAATTGCTTGAGTTACAAACATAACTCCAACACTCACCATAGCAAATTGAACGGGAGGACTTTTTTTAATTCGATAATAACTGAAAACAAATTTATCAATTAAAAGCATATAAATAATCATTGCAATTATTGCAAAAGGAATTGTCAGCAATGCTGTTGGTAGGAAACCAAAATTAATTCCTATAGTTTGAAAATAATAAGTCAACAAAACAGCAAACATGGTTCCAAAGGACATCATGTCTCCAGTTGCAAAATTAGCAAACCTTAAAACTGCATAAATTAATGTTACAAATATTGCACCTAATGCAAGCTGAGATCCATAAGCCAAAGCCGGTATAACTGTGAAATTTATCAAAACTGTTAAAGCGTTTAATATGTCCATTATCCACCTAAGAAAGATCTTCTTACCTCTGGGTCTGTTAAAAGTTGGTCACCTGACCCCTCAAATTTATTTTTTCCAGTAACAAGTACATACCCCCTATCAGAAATATTAAGTGCTTGTTTTGCATTCTGTTCAACCATTATTATGGCAACATTAGTTTTTTTTACTTTTATTATATGTTCAAATAATTCGTCCATTACTATTGGTGATACACCAGCCGTTGGTTCATCTAACATCAACACAGATGGTTCGCTCATCAAAGCTCTTCCAAGTGCCACTTGTTGTCTTTGACCACCTGATAATTGACCAACAATTTGTGATTGTTTTTCTTTTAATATTGGAAATAGCTCATAGATATTATTAATCATTTCCTCTAATCCATCTTCTCTTAAGAAGCCTCCAATTTCTAAATTTTCTCTTACTGTTAACTCTGCAAAAACATTTCTTGTTTGAGGTACAAAAGAAATTCCTTTCTTTACTCTATCTTGAGGAGATATTTTTGAAATATCCTCACCATCTAAAAAAACACTTCCAGATTTCAAAGTAAGAAGACCTAACATAGCTTTCATTGCTGTAGATTTTCCTGCTCCATTTGGTCCAAGTATAGCTACTATTTCTCCTCTATTAGCATTTATATTACATGAGCTAATAATATCTGGACCATCTCCATAGCCAGCTGTCATTTTTATTCCCTCAAAAAAAGCCATTATTTTCCTTTTGAAATTGTGGATTTTCCAAGATAACTCTCTATTACCTTATCATTTTTTTTTACTTCTTCGGATTTGCCTTCAAACAACACTGAACCTTCAGCCATTACGATAACTGGATCACACATTCTGCTTATAAAATCCATATCATGTTCAATCATACAAAAAGTATAATTTTTTTCTTTATTCAGTTTTAAAATTGCTGTTCCTAAATCTTTAAGTAGTGACCTATTTACACCTGCCCCAACTTCATCTAATAAAACTAATTTAGCATCTACCATCATTGTTCTACCTAATTCGAGGAGTTTTTTTTGACCTCCGGATAGATTTCCTGCTCTCTCGTTTGCTAAATGTTTTAAATTTAAAAATTCAATTACTTCATATGCTTTTGATCTATTAACTTCTTCCTCTTCTTTTACTTTTTTAGGTTTTAGAAGTGCATTTAATAGATTTTCACCAGATTGATTAGGGGGAACCATCATCAAGTTTTCAAGTACACTTAAATTTGAAAATTCATGTGCTATTTGAAAAGTTCTTAATAGTCCCTTTGAAAATAGTTCATGAGAGGGTAAGTCGGTAATCTTTTCATTATTAAAAATAACACTACCCTGAGAAGATTTTAAATTCCCTGCAATTAAATTAAAAAGTGTAGTTTTTCCTGAACCATTTGGACCAATTATTCCAGTTATAGAACCTTTTTTAATTTTAAGAGAACAATTAGATACTGCCGCTAATCCACCAAAATATTTTGATAGATTTTCTACCTGTAAAATACTTTCAGACATTTGATTTATTTCTTAAGTCGTTTAAGAATACTATTTGTAGTTTTATTTAAAGATTTATAAAAGCCAGATTTTCTAAGTTCATTTACAGCTTGTTCATTTAAACCTTTTGGAGTTTGTGAATTTTGAACCAACAATTTTAAATCATTTTTTGAATTAATTTTTGCATCCTCAGAGAGTGCTATAAAAAGAGAAGTAATATATTTTTGAGAATCTGATTTATTTATTCCTTTTTGATTAAGCCATACCGACAACGTATTTAATAACTCGTAAAAGGGTGCCATCATAGATGAAGTAGACCAAAAATTTAAAGACAAATTCTCATTTTCTATCTCAACAGTCGTGCCCAAATGATCAAAAAAATTTTTAACACTTTTATTGGGTGGATATAAAGGAATGGGTCCTTTTCTTATTGAAATTGGGGGAAGTGGTATCGCCCTAAAAATTTTAGATTTCATATTAGTGTATTTTTTCAACTCTTTCATTTTTATTGTAGAGATAAAACTAATTATGGTTTGATTTTTTTTAAATTTGAGCTCAGGTAAAATTTTATGTCCTACTTCTGGAGTGACTGATAAAAAAATCCAATTACTGTTGTTTATTATTTCCTGATTATTATTTAATACTAGAATTTTTTTACTTTTTCTTTTTAAACTTGATGAAATTTTATTAT
This sequence comes from uncultured Pelagibacteraceae bacterium, assembly GCA_902625715.1. Taxonomy (GTDB): domain Bacteria; phylum Pseudomonadota; class Alphaproteobacteria; order Pelagibacterales; family Pelagibacteraceae; genus Pelagibacter. Next base: position 3,803 of record CACOCP010000020.1, read on the forward strand.
TTCTTTTGGAAACTATAATTTTTCTTATTTTGAGTTTTGATCCTAAAATTCCATAGATTACAGATTTTGTAATATGGCCTGTTCCAATAAATCCAATTTTCATGATAAATATTATTATTACTATTACTAAATTAAATTAATTAATAAAAAAAGAATTAACTTAGTAATTAAATTGTCTAAATTATTTGTTGCATACTCCTATAGAATTGGGGCCACATGTTTCACCATTTGTCCATAGAGCCCCAATTAAATTGGCCCCATCAAAATTTGCATTTGTAATATTTGATGATGTAAAATTTGCTTCCATTAAATTAGAATTTTGAAAATTGGTTTCGATCAGGGTTGATCCCATAAAATCAGCTCTTGTTAAATTAGCACCAGTAAAGTTAGCTTTTTCAAAGTTTGCGCCTACTAATACAGATTCATATAAATTTGCTCTAATAAAACTGGATTCTGGAAATGTGCCAAAAGATAAATTTGAATTCATCATAATACTTTTATCAAAATTTACTTGTATAAAGCTTGTAAATGACAATTTTGAATTTGGAAGATAACTGCCCTGTAGATCTTGTCCATCAGAAAATCGACAATTAGTGTAATCGACACCATCATTAATTGGATCCTCACATCCCGCAATTGCATTTGAAGAAAAAAAACAAAATAAAATTAAAAAAAATATTTTTTTCATTTCAATAAGTAAATTTAAAAGTCAGAATGATAACAGAAAAAAATACTTGATAAACTAACTAATATTTTTGTGTAATAGCAATTAAACAAGCGATAATAATTAAAACACACGCTGAAATTGTGTTTATTGTCTTTGGATTTGCTTTTATCCAAATAATTAATTTGTTAGCAAGCAAAGCATAACCGATTAAAGATAAAAAATCTAAAATCATATAAGTAGTTATTAGAATTATAAACTGGATAATATAGTTTGACTCAAAATCAATAAATTGTGGAAAAATAAAAGGAAAAAACATCCAAGCTTTTGGACTTGTGCCTGCTACTAAAAATCCATCTTTTAGGAAAGATAAATTACTTTTTGAGACATAATTACCTTTAGATATATCTTTTGGCCTAGATTTATAAATATCATATGCCAAATAGAGTAAATAAATTATACCAGCCCACTTAAAAATGTTTAAAATTTTTGGGTTATCTAGAAAAAAAGATCCTATTACAAATATGACTAAAGTAGCTTGTACAAAATTTGCCATCACGTCTCCCGTAGCTGACCACAGGCATTTTTTAATTCCATAATTCATAGAATAGGAAATAATAACTATCCTTGGAGTACCGGGGGTAATAAATAAAAATATTATGATTTGTAGAAAAAGAATAAAATCAGGGGGAAGCATAAAGGATAGTCCTAAAAAACCGGGAGCTAAAGATGGCTAGATAGGACTATCTAAAAATGATAATATCATAGCATAGCTGATTTGCATTAAATTTTTTTTTAAGATTTATTGAATTTTCATGAAAAAAAGTCACAGGCCACTCACCAGAGTAAAAAACCCAGAGCCCAAAATGGGCAGTCTAGATTGGGTCATATGGGCAGCATGGGCAGACCGTATTACATTTGAAGATATAGAAAAAAAAACTGGGAAGACGGAGAGTGAAGTTATTAAAATAATGAGAAGATCTTTAAAACCTTCTTCATTTAGATTATGGAGAAAAAGAGTAAATTCTCAAAGCATAAAACATAGAAAAAAATTTGAATATTCAAGAAAGCTTATAAGATCAAAAATAAAAAAAGAAGAATATTTAGACTAGTATTTTTAAATTTTAGAATTATATAACACTCATGAAAAATATTACAGTTTACTCTGGACCTTCATGTGGATTTTGCGATGCAGCAAAGAGACTATTGGGTAGAAACAATTTAGAATACAAAGAAATTGATATATCAATAGATCCAAATTTAATGGATGAGATGATTAAAAAAGCTGGTGGTAAAAGAACTATTCCTCAAATTTTTTTTGAAAAACACCATGTTGGTGGGTATCAAGAATTAAGAGAACTTGAAAAAAGCGGCAATTTATTTAAAAGCTTAAAATAATTTAGCTATCTAGCAATTAGATCAAAATCAAAAAAAGCAGCATCAAAGTAACCAATCATATTGGCAGTGTTTGTCATGCTTTTGGATATTCCTCTAGTGTTATTATATTTAATTTGAAGACCGATAGTATCTGGTGTTATTTTTATTGGAGTTGCAAGTGGCATAACACCAAGAACCCTTGAAATTCCATTATCTGTACCACCGTTGCACCCTGCTACGCCATTTTTAATTTGATCTGTATCAGTTGCACCTACTCCGTCTATAAGGGTTAAATCAGATTCTAATAAATATGTATCAATATTTACATGTGTCCCTTGAAACGTAATAGCATGATAACAATCATTATCTATATCCGTAGTTAATGTATTAACACCAATAGTAGTCTCGGCTGCTGTTGCTCCTGAAGTACAGTCAACATTTGACTTAGCAGCAGTATCTATTCTATTTTCAAAACCATAAATTGTTCCAAGGGTAGATACTTTTGTTACACAAGTATTTGATGAATTTGATCTATCACTCATTGTAGCATCAAATGTTTGGCTAGTTATATATTTAAATGTAGATCCCATCGTTACAATTCCAAAAGTATATGTCCCATATGGTAGAGAAGTGTAATCTGCTGCAGTTCCTATTTGGGTACCCGTTCCTTTAATGACTGTTGTTTCAGATCCACTATCATTTTTATAAAAAGTTGAACAAAATGTTCTATCAATTTGGGTAGATGTTGTTGGGCCAGTTGGTCTTGAGGTGCATAGATCCAATCTATAAAAAGTCAATTTCTGAGTATCTGGTTTAAATTCACATGCATTATTAGCAGATGCTGGCGTTATCGTTCCGCCATTACCAGTGCATTCAGGATTAATTCTTGATATTGAATCACTTGGTTGAGAATTTGAAACTGTAGAATTAAAAGCAACAAATAAAAAAATAAATAAAAATATCAGTAAATTGTAATTTTTTGTTTTAGCTTTCATAATTAAAATCCTATTACTGTTAGATCCATTTCTTTTTGTTTTACAATTAAATTTTCTCTTCTTACTTTAGCAAATCTTTTATTTTCAACTGAGTTTAAATTAAATGCTTTATCACTTACAATAAACTCTTCGTTATCATCATTACAACATCTATAGGTTAGTCTCACAAACTCCTCGTCTTCGGTAACTCCATCAAAACTTCTCTTACCTATTTCAACAAAAAATCTTTTAAATCTTGCTTCTAATGAAAAATCATCACCTTCTTGATCTGCGGCCCCACTTGCACCTTCCCACTCAAATGTTCGGTAATATAAATTTGTAGAAGGTAAAAAAGGTAATGGAGATCCAATTTCCATATCTCTCCCATTGAGTGCTTTTTCTTGAATATTATCTACACCACTTTTCCATGAGGACAATCGAAAGTATTCGTTATAAGTAAGTGACCCAACGCTAGAAATAGCTTCAAGACCAATGCTTGCTCTTCTATGATTGTAGTCTAATTCGTGATCATAAAAGAAATTAGTACCAATTAATAAGTTATCATCATTCACTAATTTTCTGTTAGCTATACCTAAATTAATAGTTTCTCTACTGTCATCTGATAAAAACAAGCTTCCCTGAAAAAAAGTTGTATTGCTAGTGTCACTTTCATCTGAAAGCGGATTGATAGCTATAATACTTCCTGTCACTTCATTTCCAGTTCCAGATGCAAGTCCAAATTCAGCGTGAGGAAACATTTCGTTTAAACTTTGATTAAAAAATCCTGTAAACTTACTTTTTAAATTATTTGAAGGTTCATTTGAATATGAAGTAATTGGAAATGAAATTAAAATTAATAAAAGATAAATTTTTTTTAAATTAATCTTCATTGCGAACCGAATGTAACTTAATTTTATGAATTTTTAAACAAATTTTAGTTAGTCTCAATTATTGCTTGAAAAGGTCCACTTCCCATGTTCAATGTTCCAGCTCCACCTACGACTAACCCCATTCCAGAGCCAACATTAAAAGACATTGTCACTTCTGTAACGGCATCTGTAAAAGTTACTGAATCTGCAAATGTTACAAGTCCCTCTAATTTATCAACATCTGAATCTGATGATGCAAGTTGTCCCGACGTATCGACTAATATTCCCGTTATTGCTGCACTTGTTCCATTAATATTTGAAACTGATGCAGTCCCTGAAAATACTCCTTCGACTTCACCACCAAAGTCCGCTAGTGTTTCTACAAATTTACCTGCCGTTACTGGTGAGCTGGAACAAACAGATGTATTGGTTGTTTCAGTTTCTGTGCCTGAGGTACCAGAACCAGCAACTGTACCACAATAAACTCCTGTTCCACCGGTCTCGCCTGTCATATTACCAGCAAATTCAATTGATGCTGTAATTCCAAATGTATTATCCATCATAGCGTATCCATGGGTATATATTCCATTTGGAGGTCTTGTGTATGTTCCTGTTAAATCTAACTCTGAGCCTTGCGTGACTGCAGCAGTAGCTCCACTAGAATTATCAAATATTTGTTCACATCCACCACTAGTTAAATCTACAGCAGACGTTGTCGTTGGAATTGTTGGAGAACTTGTGCACAAGTATAATTTATAGATTACAACTTCATATTCATCAGGTTGAGTTTCACACCAATCGGTAACAACATCTAACACATCTCCAGTTTTTGTACATGCATCACTCGCATTTACATCTTTAGTAAAAGTTATCTCAAATATAAAAATTGTTGCTAAAATCAAAAGTAAATTTCTTAAAATTTTCATTTAAAATCCTCCTGCTTTAACAGTGAAACCTGATCCACTTTTTACTATAATATTTTCTCTTCTTACTTTATCGTATTTTTGATCAATAATTGAAGCTTTTTCAAAAGCTTCGTCGCTTATGAATTCACGGTCTTTATTTACTTTGTTTGTGCTAAATCTTAATTGAAGAAACCATTCATCAGTATGATGATCATAATCGGTATGTCCTAATTCTAAAGTAAGGCCTGAATTTGGAACTTCTAATTTTGTAGTATATTCATAACCCTCAAAATCATTTCCACCAGGCACATCAAAACTAAAAGATTTTGTATAGAATGTAGAAGATGGAATATAAGGAATTTGAATACCAAATTCTAAATCATGCCCATCTAGAGCTTCCTCTGCTCTACTGTTTTTTCCTGTTTTGCTATCACTATTTGAAAAGTATTGATTATAATTTAATTCTAAATATGAAGATTTTATCTCTCCCCCTAAACTCATTCTTGAATGATCATAATCTAGTTCGTGGTCATAAAAAACATTTAGACCATACATTGTTGTTTCATCCTCTGAAATATATCTTTTCCCAAGACCTAGGTTTAATGTTTCTCTATCTCCATCGTGTGCAAATAAAGAGCCTTGAAAGAAAGTTAGCTCTTCATCATTGTCATTAAGTGGTTTGAAAGTTTGTATGCTTATTTCTGGTTTTGTCTCTTCTGTAGTCCTTAGCGTAAAGTCAGTGTGCTCAAAATTTCCATCTAAAAATGTTTCTAAAGAGTTAAAAAAATTGTCTTTGACTTGATTAATA
>CACOCP010000021.1 GCA_902625715.1 uncultured Pelagibacteraceae bacterium
GTATTTAATCTTTTAAGACTATCATTAAGCGCATTTTCTAAATTTTTACCTACAAAACTATTTTCACCTTTTCTTAAGTAATCCCTAGACGGTCCAGCAACTTTTGTTGCTAAAATAATATCTTCTCTTTTTTTGTTTTTTTTTAACCAGTTGCCTATGATTTTTTCAGTATGACCGTAAGTTTCCTCTTTTGGTGGTACAGCATAAAGCTCAGCTGTGTCCCAAAAGTTTACGCCCTCAGATAATGCAAAATCCATCTGTTCAAAGGCTTCCGCTTCAGTATTTTGTTCTCCCCAGGTCATTGTACCGAGACAAATTGTGCTCACTTTGAGGTCTGTATTTCCTAATTTTTTATAATTCATTTTTTAAAGTTATTTTTACTTACATTTTGGTGGCTTGAAAATATAGAAATATGATATTATATAAATCGAATGGAATTCAATAAAGAAAATATTTTAAATAAATCTACAACTGCAAAACAAGCAGTTGTCATGGATGAGGGTTTAAGAGCCTATATGTTAAAAGTATATAACTATATGGCTACAGGAGTTCTGTTAACTGGAATTATAGCACTGTTATCTTTCAAAATGTCGGTTGTTACAGATGCTAATGGTTCAATTGTTGCATTAACCGAATTTGGAAATGCTATATATTTGTCAGGGTTAAAGTGGGTGGTAATGCTCGCACCTCTTGCAATAGTTTTTTATATGAGTTTTGGAATAAATAAAATGAGTTCGTCAAAAGCTCAAACTACCTTTTGGATATTCGCAGCTCTTATGGGTCTTTCTTTATCTTCAATTCTTTTAGTTTACACGGGCTTAAGTGTTACTAGAGTATTTTTCATATCTTCAGCAACTTTTGGTGCAATGAGTATTTATGGGTACACTACAAAACGAGATTTAACAAAATTTGGATCTTTTTTAATGATGGGTTTAATTGGAATTATCATTGCTTCACTTGTTAATATTTTTCTAAAGTCCTCAATGATGTACTTTGCAATTTCAATAATTGGGGTATTAATTTTCGTGGGATTAACTGCTTATGATACTCAAAAAATTAAGAATATGTATGTTGCTTCAGACTCTGGAGAATTAATGGGCAAAAAAGCAGTTATGGGTGCTTTAACTTTGTATTTAGATTTCATTAATTTATTTATAATGTTGCTTAGACTCTTCGGTCAGAGAAGATAATTAATTTTTTAATTTTTTCCAATTAGTATTCTTTAATAAATTTTCAAGATCAAAAGAATTTTTTAAAATTTTACCATTGGTATCAGTGATCAAATATCTTAAGTTTTTGTTTGATGGTCTAAAATTTTTACAAATTTTATAGATAGCATTTTCAGCAGCATTTTTAAAAACACTAAAACTTACTTGTTTGCTAGAAATAGAAAGCCCGTAGTCTCTCCAAGATCCTTCAGATACCATTTTAGCATAGAGATCCAAAATAATTTTCAACTCTTTCTTTTCAAAAAAATACTTTATTTCCTCATCTTTTTTTAAGTTATTTACAACAAGTTTTAAGTTTCTATTCATTTAGTTTGTACTTGTTAATAAGACCAATTTGAAAAGCAGTAAAAATAAATGTGATTGGAAGCATTCCCCAAACTTTAAAATTAACCCAAAACTCCTCTGTTTGCGTTCGCCAAATTACTTCATTTAATAATGCAAGACCAAAAAAGAAATACATCCATCTATTATTTAAGATTTTCCAGCCTTCATCACTTAATGGTAAAGATTTTCCTAAAATTTTTTTTAAAACAGGCTCATCTGTAAAATATTTTCCAAAAAATAAGGCTAACGCGAATAAAATATTAATTATTGTGGGCTTCATGTAGATGAAAACTGGATTATCAAAATATATAGTTAAACCACCAAATAATGTAATTAACACTCCACTTATCAGTGGAACCATTGGAATTTTTTTTTCTAGGATCCAAACTATTAGGACTGCAATTATAGTTGCAACTATCAGTGGAGGTATAGCTATTTTTAAATTTTTATCGTTGTTATAGTAAAAGAAAAAAAAAATTACTAAAGGTCCAATATCTGTAATAAATTTTAAGAAAGATTTATTCACTGCTACATATTATCAGATTAATAAAACAATCATATTTTTTTTATTGATTTTTTTTTTCAAATATCCATATTTGATTGGTGAGCATTCAAAAAGCAAAATTTTCAATAGGTGATGTAGTAAAGCATAAGCACTTCGAATTTAGAGGTGTGATTTATGATGTGGATTTTGAATTTAATAATTCAGAAGAATGGTACCAATCAATACCTAAAAACGTTAGGCCTAGAAAAGACCAGCCTTTTTATCACCTACTCGCTGAAAATGATGAAATAACATATGAAGCATATGTGTCAGAACAAAATCTTTTAACAGATGACTCAGAGGAGCCTATTAAACATCCATTGATAAATGAGATTTTTTCGGGGAAAAAAGGCTCAAGTTATTTTAAACCTTCAAATTAATCGAAAGCCTATTTTTTAACACATTTTATACAAACAGAAGTCATAACTTACAAATAGTATAACCATATATCTGGCTGAGAATGCTTATTAATTCCATTTTTATCTCCCTCAGTATTCTCGGTCAGACGATTTATCAAAATTTATCTCGATTATTTATGTTATAAAAACTCATGTTAAATTATTTTAATCCTAGTAACACTTTAAAAGTTATTAATAAGCTTCAGAAATTTATTTTTGCATTATTTATTGCAGTTTTAATTCTTGGATTGTTTGAAGCTTTAGTACTCTCTCCTGAGGATTATAAACAAAGCGACTCTGTAAGGATAATGTATGTTCATGTTCCCGCAGCTTGGATTTCACTTGGCATATTTTCTGTTATATCAATCTTATCTTTTGGAATTTTAATTTTTAAAAATAAAAATTTTATTTTAATTTCTAAAAGTTTAGCACCTTCTGGTTTTGTATTTAATATTATTGCGCTTGTTACAGGTTCAATCTGGGGAAAACCCACATGGGGTACCTGGTGGGCTTGGGATGCAAGAATTACATCAATGTTACTTCTCGCTGTATTTTACTTGATGTTCATAATGAGTTGGAAAATTTTTGAGGATGAAAAGAAATCAATTAAACTTAGTTCATATATTGCAATTTTTGGATTAATAAATGTTCCAATAATAAAATTTTCTGTTGACTGGTGGTCAACTTTACATCAACCGTCTTCTGTAAATGTATTTAAGGAAACTACTATTCACTCAACTATGCTTATGCCATTAGGTATAATGACTGCGGCATTTGCACTTTTCTCCATTTTAATATTTTTAATGAAATATCATACAGAACTGCTAAAGATTAAAAATAAAGGACTAGATAGATTATGATGAATGAAATTTTAAATATGAATGGATACGGTTTATATGTTTGGTCATCTTTCATGTTTACTTTGTTAAGTTTTGGTACTTTATATTTCGTAACCAAAATTCAACTAAATAAAGAGTTAAGTAACTTTGAGGCTAAGTTTAAAAATTTAGATATTGACAAAGTTGAAATTGCAAAAAAGCAAGAAATTTACAGAGGAATTTTATCAAGTACTTCAACATCTAAAATTTAACTTTAGATTTTCATGTATGGTAAAAAAGTCAAAATACGAGCTTTTTTTATTATTCTAGTATTCACTTCAGCAATTCTTATTACTTTTTTGGTGATAAGTTCATTAAAAGAAAACGTAGTATATTTTAAATCACCTACTGACATAAATAATCTAAATCAAATAGAACGTAAAAAAATAAGAGTTGGTGGGATGGTTAAAAAAAATTCAATAGAAATTGAAAATAAAAATTTAAAATTTGTAATTACTGATTTTAAAAATGAGATAATTGTAACTTTTAGCGGTGCTGTACCAAACTTGTTTGAAGAAGGAAAGGGAGTGGTTGCAGAAGGATATTTAGAAGATAGAAAATATTTAAAAGCTGAAAAAATTTTAGCAAAACATGATGAAAATTATATGCCCCCAGAGGTTAAAGAGGCAATACAAGGAAACTAGAAATGATTAATCAAATCGGAGCTTATTCACTATATGTCTGTTTATTTGCATCTGTATACTTAATATTTAAATCATATATTTCCTCAAAAAATTTTGACAAAAAAATTGATCAAACATTTTTTGCAACTTTGTCAGTACAACTATTTATGACAATTTTAAGTTTTTTTACTCTAGTTTTTGCTTTTATTTTTTCTGACTTTTCGAATATTACGGTGTTCAATAATTCCCATACGTTAAAACCCCTTTTTTATAAAATATCAGGTACTTGGGGCAATCATGAGGGAAGTTTATTGTTGTGGTTATTAGTACTAACCATCTTTTTGTACATTTTTTTTGTTACCTCAAAAAATATGAATATAAGATATAGAATTTTAACAATTTTATTTCAGGAAATTATAATTTTTGGTTTTTTACTCTTTATACTCTTTACATCAAACCCATTTTTAAGCATTTTTCCTATACCTGAAGAAGGCTTAGGTTTAAATCCAATATTACAAGATCCAGCACTGGCAATTCATCCACCACTTTTATATGTGGGTTATGTTGGAACCTCTATAATTTTTTCTGCATCATTAGCAGCATTAATTACAAAATCTGTAGACAATATTTGGGCATCTCACATTAAAAATTGGATCTTAATATCTTGGATATTCTTATCAGTGGGAATACTTCTAGGATCTATATGGGCCTACTATGAATTAGGATGGGGTGGTTTCTGGTTTTGGGATCCAGTCGAAAACGTTTCATTGATGCCATGGTTTTGTTTGACTGCGTTGCTTCATTCAATAATAGTTCTTAAAAATAGAAATGTTTTTCATTCTTGGACTGTAATTTTATCAATTACAACATTTTCATTAAGTATGAGTGGAACATTTTTAGTTAGATCAGGGATACTTAATTCAATTCACACTTTTGCTAATGATCCATCAAGGGGAGTCTTTATATTAACATTCCTATTATTTCTTGTTTTACTAGCTGTTTTTGTTTTCTTCTTTAATCAGAAAAATTTTCCAAATACATACCAAAGATCATTTTTGGTTAGTAGAGAGACAGGTATATTAATTAATAACTGGTTTATGATGTTTTTTTTGTCAGTAGTATTAGTTGGTACAGCATATCCAATTTTTCTTGAGGTTATTAACGATGCCAAAATTTCTGTAGGACCACCATTTTATCATAAATTAATTGTTCCATTTCTTATTCCTTTTTTATTTTTTATGGCTCTAGGACCAAATATAAAATGGATAAAGGATACGATACAAAAACGAAATATATCACAAATTATTATTTTCTTTTTGTGTTTTGTAATTTCCTTTTTTATTGTTTTTAACACAAATACTAATTATTTATTTTCAACTTTATTATTCACATTCAGTTTTTATTTATTTTTTAATGTAATAAATAGTTTTAAAAAAAAAAATTCTAACTTATCTCAAAAAATTTCTCATCTTGGTTTTAGCATTTTTATGCTTAGTATTTTATTTAATGGTATTTTATCTAAAGAAAATTCAGCAAACATGAAAGTTGGAGATGAAATTAACTTTTTGAACAAAAAATTAATTTTCGAGAATGTAAAAGTTGAAAATGATTCAAATTTCAAAAAATTAATAGGTGAATTTAAACTTAAAGAAAATGAAAAAATTATTCATTTTAGACCAGAAATTAGAGTTTATAGCCAACCTGAAACTATAACAAGTGAGGCAGATATTTCATCAACACTATTTTCAGATAATTTTTTAGTTTTTAGTCTTATTAAAAATGACGGTTTTTTTAATGTTAGATATCAACACAAACCTTTGATGATCTGGATCTGGATATCTGTATTATTGATGTCAATCGGTGGTGTACTGAGTTTCCTTAAATTAAATGAAAAATAATAAAATTTTTTATTTTGTTGTAATTCTAATAATAGCAATTTTTTTTGTTTTGCTTTTAGGCTTGAAAGAAGAAAAAAATTATTCCCCACAATCAGATTTTAAAAAATTAAACAGTTCAATTTCACTTGAAGAGCTTTATTCAGGAAAAAACATTTTTCTTAATGATTTATTGATAAACAATGAATTAAATTTAATAAATATTTGGGCTTCATGGTGTTTGCCATGTAAAGTTGAACACCCTTACTTGATAAATTTGAATGAGAAATTTGACGTAAATTTAATAGGTATAAATTATAAAGACAATTTGGAAAATTCAAAAAATTTTTTATCCGATCTTGGAAATCCATATGATGAGGTTTTGATAGACAAGGATGGAACAAAATCAATAGAGCTTGGCGCTATAGGGGTTCCTGAAACATATTTGATTAATAATGAAAATAAAATTATAAAAAAATTTATTGGACCATTAGACTTAGATGACTATGAAAATATTATTAACTTAATTAAAAAATGAAAAAAATTACTTTGATAATTGTAATATTGCTAATAACTGCTTTTCATTCCAACATCTCTTTTGCAGATCAAAAGAAGAATATTGATCATATAACCAAAAATTTACGATGTTTAATTTGTCAAGGTCAATCCGTTTATGATTCTCAATCAGATTTTGCTTTGAGTATGAAAAAATTAATCCGAAATAAAATCAAAGAAGGAAATACTGAAGAAGAGATATATATTTTTTTAAAAGAAAAATATGGAGAGTGGATTGTTTATGAACCAGAAGTGAATAAAAATACAATTTTCTTATGGGGATTACCCCTTATTTTATTTATTTTTGGTGGTCTTTTAATTATTAGAAAAGTAACTATAAAGTGACTCTGTTTATCATGAAATTGTTAAAGACCTTTATTGTTTTTTATGTTTTGTTGTTTACAAATTTTGTAAACGCTGAAAATTCTGGAAACAAATGGAATTTTTACACAGGCATGTTTGATTTCAGTGATGATGGAAAAAAATCAAACCTGTTTGGAATACAACACATAAATGATGATTTATATAAAGAAACCTCTTTTGGCACTCTTCAGCCTGTGACTGGTCTATTTATAACAGCTGATAATGCAAAATATATATATACAGGTTTTCAAATTCCAAAAAAAAACGGATCTTTTACGTTCACACCAAGTTTTACACCTGGACTTTATGATGAGGGAGATGGAAAAGATTTAGGACATGTGATTGAATTTAAAACTGAAGTTCAGATATCATATGAGATATCTAATCAGAGTGAAATAGGCTTATCTTATAATCATATTTCAAACGCTAGCCTAGGAGATAAAAATCCTGGGGCAAATAGTTATATGTTTAATTTTATTAAAATATTTTAACAAAGAATATGAACTTAAAAAATTGTCATAATTTTAATGATTTTAGAAAATTAGCAGAAAAAAAATTACCCTCACCAATTTTTCATTATATCGATGGAGCTGCTGATGACGAAATTACCTATGGACGAAACACGAGTTCTTTCAATGATGTTGATTTAGTTCCTAATGTCTTAAGAGGTGTTGAAAATATTGATCTATCAACAACTATCTTTGGAAAAAAGATTGATTTACCATTTTATTGTTCTCCTACTGCTTTACAAAGACTTTTTCATTATGATGGAGAAAGAGCTGTAGGTAAAGCTGCTCAAAAATATAATACTATGTTTGGTGTTTCAGCTCTTGCAACTGTAAGTGTTGAGGAAATATCCTCGATGATTGATACTCCAAAAATGTTTCAATTTTACTTTCATAAAGATAGAGGATTAAATGATTCATGTTTAGAGAGAGCAAAAGCTGCAAACTTTGACGTAATGGCATTGACAGTTGATACTATAACAGGTGGTAACCGTGAGAGAGATTTAAGAACTGGATTTACTTCGCCTCCAAAGTTAACACTTTCGAGTTTATTTAGTTTTGCAACTAAACCAATGTGGGGAATAAATTATTTAACAAAAGGAAAATTTGAATTACCTCATCTGCAAGATTATGTAAAAGAGGGAACTAGCACCAACACTTCAATAGGAAATTACTTTTCAACAATGCTTGATCAATCTATGAATTGGAAAGATGCAGAAAAGCTTTGTTCCCAATGGGGTGGACATTTTGCATTAAAAGGTATTATGAGTGTTGAAGATGCTAAGAGAGCTGTCGATATCGGTTGCACTGGAATTATGGTATCTAATCATGGAGGAAGACAACTAGATGGATCTAGATCTCCGTTTGATCAATTAGCAGAAATTGTGGATGCTGTTGGTGATAAGCTTGATGTTATCTGTGAAGGTGGATTTCAAAGAGGCACACATATGTTAAAGGCATTATCTATTGGTGCAAAAGCTTGTGCAGGCGGTAGATTGTATCTCTATGCACTAGCGGCTGCAGGACAGGAGGGAGTTGAGAGAGCATTAGGTCAGTATAAAGCTGAATTAGAGAGAGATATGAAATTAATGGGATGTACGAAAATAAGTGATCTACATAGAGGAAACCTTAGGTTTAGATAAAAAGTGAATCTCAAAGATTGTTATAACTTTGAGGATTTTAGAAAGTTAGCAAAAAAAAAATTACCTGCACCAATTTTTCATTACATAGATGGTGGATCTGATGATGAAATTACGCTTAAAAGAAATACAAGTTCTTTCAATGAATGTGACCTAGTTCCAAACATTCTGACAAGTGTTGGTGAACCAGATTTATCAACTTCTGTATTTGGGAGAAAAATTGATATGCCAATTTTTTTATCACCAACGGCAATGCAAAGTTTGTACACACCCGAGGGAGATAAAGCATCTGCAAGAGCAGCAGAAAAATTTGGCACAATGTATAGCATGTCTACAATGGCGTCTTTTTCAATAGAGGAAATTGCTAATATTTCAAGTGGTCCTAAGCTTTTTCAACTATATGTTCATAAAGATAAATCAATTACAGATGACTTAATTGATAGATGTAAGAGAGCAAACTTTGATGGCTTATGTTTAACTGTAGATACTTTAGTTGCTGGCAACAGAGAAAGAGACTATAGAACTGGATTTACAACACCTCCCAAATTAACTCTTGAAAGTCTATTTAGTTTTGCAATGCGACCTGGCTGGGTATTTAAATATTTAACAAACAAAAAATTTGAATTAGCAAACATTAAACACAAAACTGATAAAGGGACAAACATTGCTAAATCAGTGATTGATTATATTAATGAGCAATATGATCCAAAGATGAATTGGAAAGATGCTGAATACTGTGTAAAAAGATGGGGTGGTCCTTTTGCATTAAAAGGAGTTATGTCTGTGGACGATGCTAAAAAAGCTATAGATATTGGTTGTACAGCAATAATGATTTCAAATCATGGA
>CACOCP010000022.1 GCA_902625715.1 uncultured Pelagibacteraceae bacterium
CTATATTTAATAATATTTTTTTTGTATTTCTTTTGAAAATCTAATGCTGTTTTGATTAAATTATAGGAAATTAAGTGTGGCAAATGACTGGTAATAGAAAAAATTTTATCATGCTCATTTGCGGTCATTATAATTGTTTTTGAGCCAATTATTTTCCAAAATTTTAAGAGTTTTTTTTGCTTTATTTTATTTTTATCTTCAAAGACAATACACCATTTATTTAAAAATAAATTTTTTGTACCATGAGTTGGTCCACTAACCTCTGAACCTGCAATAGGATGACTCATAATCCATGTTAATGATTTATTTAATTCTTTATTTTTTATTTTTAAAACATTTAATTTAGTTGATCCTATATCAGTAATTATACAATCAGATTTAATATATTTATTAAGCATAGGAATTATTTTTTTATATTCACTCATAGGAGTGCTTAATATTACGAAATCAACATTTGATATTTTTTGATCAAGTCTTTCTAAAACAGTTATTTTTGAATTAATACTCTTTATTTGCTTCTTATATTTTTTTGATTTTTCAAAAACTAGTATTTGCCTTGAAATTTTTTTATTTATAGATGCTCTCAAAAGAGAGGATCCAATTAATCCACATCCTATAATCAATAATTTTTTAAACATTTTTAAATATCAGTGACATCTGTTTTAAAAAGAATTTATTCTCTTTAACATTGCCTATTGTTAATCTTAAACAATTTTTTATTCCATAAGCATACATCTCTCTTAATATAATTCCTCTATTCTCAAGTTTTCTTGAGATAAAGTTTGATGAGAATTTACAGTTTTTAAAGTTTAGTAAAAAGAAATTTGCTGTAACTTCATTCGTGGTGATGTCATATTTTTGTAACTCACTCTTAATTTTTTTACACCAATAAGTATTATGTTTTATAGAATTTTTTATATGTTTTTTGTCATACAAAGCCTCCACAGCGCAATCTTGTGCAAATTTATTAACATTAAATGGTGGTTTAATTTTATAAAGTTCTTTAATTATTTTTTTGTCACCATACCCCCAACCAACTCTTAATGCTGCAAGACCATGAATTTTTGAAAATGTCCTTAAAATAAAAACATTGCTAAAATTTTTAAAAATATCTAAGCCAGATGCGTAATCTTTGTTCATCATATATTCAAAGTACGCATCGTCGATAACCAATAGTATTTTCTTATTTAATTTTTTTCTTAATTTTAATAATTCTTTTTTTGTTAAATAAGTGCCCGTAGGATTATTTGGATTTGCTATAAAAACTATTTTTGTATTTCTACCTACTTTTTTCAAGATTTCATCCACAGAAACTTTAAAATTTACTTCTTTTGAAAACTTAATCTTAGCACCAACAATTTTTGCATAAATTCTATACATTAAAAAACTGTACTTTGGGACAACTACTTCATCACCCTTATTAAGAAATAGTGTACAAATCATTTGTATTATTTCATCTGATCCTGCTCCACATATAATTTTTTCTTTATTTAAATTAAATTTCTTTGAAATAGTTTCTGTTAATTTTTTAAACTTGCTATCGGGATATTTTGAAATATTGTTATTTCTACTCTTTAATATATTTCTTACTCTTTCCCCTGCACCGAAAGCCGACTCATTTGCTGACAGTTTAATTACTTTTTTTTTAGAGCTTAATAATGACCTTCCTGGCTTGTAGGTGACGAGATCTATTTTCCTAAAATTTGGTACATTCATATCGATAATTATTAAAGTGAATATTTATATATTTAAACAAAAGAAGCAATTAATTCCAAAAAAATTGACATGTAAATACCTATCTTGTAAAAGTTTCCTGCGCTGATTTAAACTGAATTGCGAGCGCTATAAAAAACCTGCTAAAAAAGTTTTTTTACCTCTCAATTCGTTAAATCTTAAATTTATTATGAATAAATTAAAACAGGTAAAAAATATTATAATAACAAAACCACAAAAATTAGATTGTGGAAAAGAAATTTCAAATTTTCCAATTTCATATGAGACATATGGGACTCTTAACGAAAAAAAAGATAATGCTATTTTAGTGTTTCATGCACTAACAGGTGATCAATTTGCTTCTGGAAAAAATCCTATTACAAATAAAGATGGCTGGTGGAGCTACGCACTTGGATCAGGAAAAGCTATAGATACAGAGAAATTTTTTGTCATATGTGCTAACGTAATTGGAGGGTGTATGGGTTCATATGGTCCAAGTACAATAGATGAAGAAACAGGCAAACCCATAGGAACAAATTTTCCAGTTATAACAATTAATGATATGGTTAATGCTCAATACAATCTAATAGAGTATTTTAAAATAGATAAATTATTTGCAGTCATCGGCGGGTCCATGGGTGGTATGCAGGTATTACAATTTGTTTCAAATTTTCCGGATAAAGCACATATTGCAATACCGATTGCCTGTACATCTAGTCATTCTGCACAAAATATTGCATTTAATGAACTTGGAAGACAAGCAATACTTGCTGATACTAATTGGAAAAATGGTTTGTATGAACAAAATAAAACAAGTCCTGATAAAGGTTTGGCTGTTGCTAGAATGGCGGCACATATTACTTATTTGTCGAAAAAAGGTCTCCAGGAAAAATTTGGCAGAAAGTTACAAGAGAGAGATGATTTAAAATTTAGTTTTGATGCGGATTTTCAAATTGAGAGTTATCTTAGATACCAAGGATCAGTGTTTGTAGATAGATTTGATGCAAATAGTTACTTGTATATAACTAGAGCAATGGATTACTTCGATTTATCTAAAAAATTTAATGGTAATCTATCAGCTGCTTTCAGTAATACGACTTCCAAATTTTTTGTAATTTCATTCACTTCAGATTGGCTATATCCAACTGCTGAAAATAGAGAGATAGTTATAGCACTTAACGCAATTGGTGCAGATGTTGGTTTTGTAGAAATAGAGTCTGACAAAGGACACGACTCATTTCTTTTAGATGTACCAGATTTTTTAGATACTTTGGGGAACTATTTAAAAACAAACTATAAAACTGTAAATGAAAAAAGAATTTAAAGTAATTTCTGAGCTAATTTTGCAAAATTCCAAGGTTTTAGATGTTGGATGCGGCGATGGAGAACTAATGAAATTTCTTAAGGATAATAAAACTACTAAAATACGTGGTTTGGAAATTTCAAAAAATAGAGTTCAAAATTGCCTATCAAAAGGTTTGACTGTCATAGAAGGAAATGCAGAAAATGACTTACAACAATTCCCAAATAATTCATTCGATTTTGTTATATTAAGTCAGACGCTTCAAGCTTTCTTAGACCCTGAAAAAGTTATTTCTGAGCTTTTGCGAGTTGGTAAAAAAGCAATTGTTACTATACCAAACTTTGGTTACTGGAAAGTTCGTCTTAATTTATTAATGAATGGGACGATGCCAGTTACAGAAAACCTTCCTAATGAATGGTATAATACACCTAATTTGCATATGTGCACTTTAAGAGATTTTTTCAATTTTTGTTCAAAAAGAGAAATAAAAATTTTTAAATCTTTAGCATTAAAAAATGATAAAGCTCTAAATTTAAGTGCCAAAAATTTAGCGTGGAGAAATTTAGAATCGCAATTAGGTATTTTTTTAATAGAGAAATAAATGAATGTTGAAATTATAAAATGTCTAGAAGATAATTATTCTTATTTAATTATAGACAGTAACAAAAATGCATGTGTTGTAGACCCAAGTGAAGAAGGACCAGTAATTGCTTCTGTAGAAAGTAATCAAGCTAATTTAAAGTATATATTAAACACACATCATCATTTTGATCACATTGGAGGAAATTTAAATTTAAAAAAAAAATATAAAGCCAAAGTAATAGGATATGTGGAAGATAAACATAGAATACCCGGAATTGATATAGATTTGAAGGATAAAGAGATTTGGAGCAAAGATGAATTTAGTTTTCAAGTATTCCATATACCAGGACATACCTCTGGGCACATTTGTTTTTATTTTAAAAAAGAAAAATTATTATTCACTGGAGATACATTATTCTCTTTAGGATGTGGCAGAATATTTGAGGGTACATATGAACAAATGTTTTCCTCGCTTCAAATATTTAAAAATTTCCCTAAAGATACAAAAATATTCTGTGGACATGAATACACAATGAAAAATGCAGAGTTTTGTAAAATGCAAGATAAACAAAATGAGAAGTTAAACAAAAAATTTGAAAAAATAAAAAATTTATTAGATAAAGGGTTGCCAACTATACCAACCACAATTGAGGACGAGCTAGATTGCAACATTTTTTTAAAATCTGAAGATTTGGAAACATTTTCAAAATTGAGAGATTTAAAGGATAATTTCTAAGTTATTCAGCTTGACTATAATTTGACCCTGACTATATTGCTGTTTATAAAAATTAGGTCTAACTATGTCATTCGCAGTAATAAAAACAGGTGGAAAACAGTACAAAGTGCAAGCTGGAGAAATAATTAAGATTGAAAGGTTAGAAGATTCGAAACCTGAAACTAAATTAGAATTTAACGAAGTTTTAGCTTACGGAGACGATAAAAACCTTGAATTAGGAGAACCAACTATTTCAGGAGCTAAAGTTGAAGCAGACTTAATTAAAAATGGAAAAAATAGAACGGTACTAATTTTTAAAAAAAGAAGAAGAAAAAACTCTAGAAGAAAAAATGGACATAGACAGCAGTTTTCTTTAATTAGAATAAATAAAATTTTTGCTAAAGATGGAAAGATAATTTCTGAGGCGGAAATAAAAAAGGAAGCTTCAAAAGAAATAAAAACTCAAACTAAGGAAGTTTCAAAATAAATAGGTAAACTATGGCAACAAAAAAAGCTGGTGGATCGTCAAGAAATGGTAGAGATAGTGCTGGACGTAGGCTAGGAGTAAAAAAATATGGTGGCCAGTTTGTTGTTCCTGGAAATATAATAGTAAGACAAAGAGGAACAAAAATTTTCCCTGGAGAAAATGTAGGAATGGGAAAAGATCACTCAATTTTTTCTGTAGTTAAAGGTAAAGTAGAATTTAAAAAAAGTAAGTCAGATAGAACTTACGTATCTGTAAAACCCAATTAAATCTCACAACTCCTAACATAGTTGTATCATGAAATTTTTAGATCAAGTAAAGATATATGTAAAAGCTGGCGATGGCGGATCGGGATCACCTAGTTTCAGAAGAGAAAAATTTGTTGAGTTTGGAGGTCCTGATGGTGGAGACGGTGGTAAAGGCGGTTCTGTAGTACTTACATCAGAAAGAAACTTAAACACACTTATAGACTTTCGATATCAACAACACTTTAAAGCACAAAGGGGTGGCGATGGTAGTGGAAAAAATAAAACAGGGAAAGGTGGTGAAGTTCTTTTTCTAAAAGTTCCTGTCGGTACACAAGTTTTTGAGGAAGATAACAAAACTTTAATCTATGATTTTAAAAGTGAAAATGAGGAATTTGTTGTTGCTATAGGAGGAAAGGGAGGATTTGGAAATACGAGATTCAAATCTTCAACTAATCGTGCCCCAAAAAAATTTACTAAGGGATCTAAAGGAGAGGAATTTTGGATATGGCTTCAACTCAAAACTATTGCTGATATTGGAATTATAGGACTTCCTAATGCTGGTAAATCTAGTCTACTTGCATCCATAACAAGTGCCAACCCAAAAATAGCAAATTACAAATTTACCACTTTAAATCCAAATTTAGGTGTAACAATTTATGATGATAAAGAAATAACACTGGCAGATATACCTGGTCTAATAGAAGGCGCACATACAGGAACTGGCTTAGGTATTAAGTTTTTAAAACATATAGAAAGATGTAAATCTCTATTACATTTAATAGACATTACAGAAAACAATCTTGAGGAATCATATAATCAAGTAAGAAATGAATTGGCCGAGTATAGTAGTGATCTCTTGAAAAAAAATGAATTAATAGTTTTAAACAAGATAGATTTATTGGATGAAATTGTAGTAAATGAAAAAGTAAAAAACTTTGAAAAAAAAACAAAAAAAAATGTATTATTATTATCTACACTTAGAAAAGACGCATTAATGAAAGTCAAAGCTAAATTAATAAATTATGTATCTTAAAGACTCAAAGACTGTTGTTATAAAAATTGGCTCTTCTCTTCTTATTGATAAAGATAAAAAAATAAGGGCAAAATGGTTAAATGAATTTGCGAAAGATATCAAAAATTTAAAAAATTTAAAAAAAAACATAATTATTGTTAGCTCAGGCGCTATAGCACTTGGCTGTAAAAAACTTAAATTAAGCAAAAAAAATCTAAAATTAGATAAAAGTCAGGCTGTAGCATCAATTGGACAAATCGAATTAATGAATTTGTTTAAAGAATTTTTCAGTCCAAAAAAAATTAATCTTTCACAAATATTATTAACTCTTGAGGATACTGAGAAAAGAAGAAGAGCAATTAATGCTAAAAGAACATTTGAGAATCTATTTAGTTTAGGTTTTGTCCCAATAGTAAATGAGAATGATAGTATCGCAACATCTGAGATTAAATATGGCGACAATGACAGATTAGCTTCAAGAGTTGCACAAATTTCAGGTGCTGATTGTTTAATTTTATTATCTGATGTTGATGGATTATATACAAAAAATCCAAAAATAAATAAAGAAGCAATATTAATAAAAGAAATAAGCACTATTGATGATAAGATTGAAAAAATCGCAACCAAAAGTATAAGTGAACATGGAACTGGTGGCATGAAGACTAAGATTGATGCAGCAAAGGTTTGCCAACTTTCAGGATGTCGTATGGCAATTGCAAATGGTTTAGTTCATAGACCTATTCAAAAAATTTTATCAGATAATAACTGCACGTGGTTTTTGCCAAATATATCAAAATTAGACGCTAGAAAAAAATGGATTATAAGTTCTATTTCTCCAAAAGGAGATGTGATAATTGATGATGGTGCTTTAAACGCTCTGAGAAAAGGTAAGAGTTTGTTGGCTGCTGGTATTAAAACTGTTAGAGGAAATTTTAATAAAGGAGATCATATTAAAATTTTAGATAAAAATATGAATGAATTTGCTCGCGGCTTGAGTAGCTTCACATCAGCTGAAATAAGTAAAATTAAGGGGCAGCATTCAAACACAATTTCAAGTTTATTGGGATATGTTTCAAAATCAGAAGTTATTCATAAAGATGATATGGTAAGAATATAATGAGTAAATATTTAATAAAATTAGGACAAAATTCAAAAAAAGCACATAAAATTATAGATACTAAAATTAAAAATAATGTCCTTAAAAGTTTTGCAAAATTAATTTTTAAAAATAAAAATAAAATTCTCCTAGAAAATTTAAAAGATATAAGATTCGCGAAGAAAAAAGGTCTAAAAGAAAATTTAGTCAATAGACTAGAGCTTAACAATGAAAAACTTAATTCAATAATAGATGCAATTAAAACTGTTATAAAACTAAAAGATCCAGTCAATTACGAATTGAGCAAGTGGGCAAGACCAAATGGGTTAAAAATTAAAAAAGTAAGCATACCAATTGGAGTTATTGGGGTGATTTATGAGAGCAGGCCAAATGTTACTGCAGATGTATCTACTTTATGCTTCAAATCTGGAAATTGTGTCATTTTAAGAGGGGGATCAGAAGCTTATTTTACCAATAAAATTTTAGCTAACTATTTCCGAACTTCTCTAGCTAAATACAAAATAGATAAAAATTTTGTTCAATTTATCGAAAAGAAAGATAGGAAACTTGTGGATTTTATGCTCTCAAAAATGAGTCAATATATCGATGTAGTAATACCAAGGGGAGGTAAAAATTTAGTCAAGAAAGTTCAAGAATTGTCTAATGTTGCAGTAATAGGTCATTTGGAAGGTATTTGTCATACTTACATAGATAAAGACGCAAATTTAAATATGGCAAAAAAAATTGTTAAAAATGCAAAAATGAGAAACACGAGTATTTGCGGCGCCACAGAAACTCTTTTGATACACAAAAATAAATTAAAAAGTATCAACGAGATTTTAGAAGAGTTAACAAAAAGTGGTTGTAAGATTTATGGTGATAAAACTATAAAAAAAAATTATTCTGGAAAAACGTTAATAGCAAATAATAAAACTTGGTCTACTGAACATTTATCATCAAAAATATCAGTCAAAGTTGTTCAAAATATTTTAGAAGCTATTAAGCATATAAACAAATATGGAACAATGCATACTGATGCTATTATTACGAATAATAACAAGACAGCAAAATATTTTATAAAAAGTGTAAATAGCTCTATAGCAATTCAAAATTCTTCTACACAATTTGCAGACGGAGGTGAATTTGGATTTGGCGGAGAAGTTGGAATTTCAACAAACAAATTGCCCCCAAGAGGGCCTGTTGGTCTAAATCAACTTGTAAGTTATAAATACGAAATATATGGTTCAGGCCAAATTAGAAAGTAAAAAAAGAATTGGTATTCTTGGTGGAACATTTGATCCCGCGCACATAGGTCATATTAAAATTAGTAAAGTTGCAAAAAAAATTTT
>CACOCP010000023.1 GCA_902625715.1 uncultured Pelagibacteraceae bacterium
TTAAATAAGGGAATAAAAATAATATTAACTGATCTAACTCAAAAAAAACCTAAAATTATTGAGTTTAAATTTGATGGTGGAATTGTCGAATTTGTTGAATTTCTTGACGAAAAAAGAGAAAAATTAAAAAATAAAAGCGACAATGATTTGTTTAGAAGACCAATTTATATTGAAGGTCTTAAAAACAAAATTGATGTTCAGTGTTCTTTAAAATGGAACGCTGGATATAATGAAGATGTATTCCCTTATACAAACAATATTTATCAAAAAGATGGTGGAACACATTTGTTAGGATTTAGAAGTGCGTTAACTAGAGTTATAAATAAATATGCATCTGAACAAAATCTTTTAAAAAAAAATAAAGTTTCTTTATCAGGCGATGATGTTAAGGAAGGTTTAAGCTGTGTGTTATCTGTAAAAATACCTGATCCAAAATTTTCGTCTCAAACTAAAGATAAGCTAGTATCATCTGAAGTAAGAAATATAGTAGAATCAATTATAAGTGAAAAACTTTCAATTTGGTTTGATCAAAACCCGTCTGTTGCTAAAATAGTTCTCACAAAAATTATACAAGCTGCCGTAGCTAGGGATGTTGCACGGAAAGCAAGAGAAAATGTTAGAAGAAAAGGATCGTTAGAATTAAGTGGTTTACCTGGTAAGTTGGCGGATTGTCAAAACTCAAAACAAGATGGTACTGAGCTTTTCATAGTTGAGGGTGACTCAGCTGGTGGATCAGCAAAACAAGGAAGAAATCGAGAAAATCAAGCAGTTTTACCTTTAAGAGGAAAAATTCTTAATACATTCACTGAGTTAAATGGATCAAAAAAAAATGGACATACAAATGATCTAAGGACAAAGGCATTATCAAAGATGATGTCATCAAATGAAATAGTTACTTTGATAAATGCTTTAGGACTTGATCCTAAAAATGATGAGATTGATTTAAAAGATTTGAGATATGGAAAAATAATTATCATGACAGATGCTGACGTTGATGGATCACATATTAGAGCTTTGCTACTCACATTTTTTAATAATAAACCATTTAATAAGTTAATTGAAAATGGTCATGTATACTTAGCTCAACCACCATTATTTAAAATTAATAAAGGATCTAAAGGAGTTTATATCAAGGATGAGAAAGAATTAGAGGAATTTATAGTAAAAAATTCAAAAGATCTAAAAAAAATAAAAAAGGGATCTAAGGATTATGAAAAATATTTACAAGAAGAAAAATCAAAATTGAATATTCAAAGATTTAAAGGTTTAGGAGAAATGAACCCAGAGGAATTATGGAGCACAACACTGGATCCTGAAACTAGAAATTTGTTGCAAGTACAATACTCAAAAAATTCGCAAAAAGATCAAGACCTTATTCAAACTTTAATGGGAAGCGATGTATCTTCAAGAAAAGATTTTATTGTTGATAACGCAATAAATGTCTCAAATTTAGATATTTAAAATGGAGTTTGGAAAAACTTCACAACTTTACTCATTGAATAAGTCTACTTATATTAATTTAAGATGGATAGGGATCATTGGTCAATTTATAACGATAAATAGTGTTAGATTTATATTTGACTTTGAATTCAATTATATTTTTGCCAACTTTATTATTTTGATTGGTGCCATAAGTAATTTATTTTTAATTTTTTTTTATAAAAAAACACACCTATCAAATAGATCAGCTTTTAATTTTTTATTAATAGATATTATTCAATTAGCGGCTTTAATATACTTATCAGGTGGAATATTAAATCCATTTGCTATATTTTTATTAATACCAAGTGTGTTTGCCTCATCCAGTTTAGATATTAAAACAAATATTATTCTTATAGGTTTTACTATTTTATGCATAATTTTACTGACTTTTTATCATGAGCATTTACCTGCACCGCTAGATCAATCAATCACAAACATTTACATTTATTATTCAATTCCTTTAGCTTTAATTATAGCTTTATTATTTCTTAATTATTTTGCCTTATCATTTGGAAAAGAGTCTAATCTTAGAAAAGAAGCTTTAGATAAGATACAAGAGGAAATTTCCAAAGAACATGAGCTTATATCTTTAGGAGGTCAAGCAGCAGCAGCAGCACATTCATTAGGAACACCTCTTTCAACTATTAAAATAATATCGCAAGAGCTTTTCGAACAATTTAAAAATGATAAGGATGTAAAAAAAGATATTGATCTTCTTGTAAGCCAAGTAGATAGGTGTAATGAGATATTAAAAAGATTAACATTAAATCCAATCGTAGATGATTTTATTAATAAAGACTTGAGTTTACATGATTATGTCAAAGAAATAGTTAGATCTTTCGAAGAAATTTCTGATAAAAATTTCGATATTGATATCGAGCAAAATGCCAATTCATTTGATGTTACAAAATCTATTGAAATTGTTTATGGGATTAGAAACTTTATTGGTAATGCAAATAAATTCGCTAAAAATAACATCTATATTGCAATTAAAAGTGATAGCGAGATCTCCGAAATAACAATTGAAGATGATGGACCAGGATTTCCAAAAGATGTTATTGGTAAAATTGGTGAACCCTATATTAAATCAATAAAATCAAAGGACAAAAGTAAGTCTGGCTTAGGCCTAGGAATATTTATTGGCAAAACTCTACTTGAAAAAAATAAAGCTAAACTAATATTTAGAAATTCAGAAACCAGAGGAGGTGCAGAAATTAAAATAGAATGGCAGAATAAAAATTTAGCAAATATTTAATGTAATTTTTTTTTATTCTCAAATAATCCACTTAATTGTCCAATCATCACATCTCCTAACTCTTGAACATCAGTTATTTTTATTGCTTTTTGATAATATCTAGAAACATCATGCCCAATACCGATTGCTAAAATTTCAATATCACTTTTGTTTTCAATAAACTTAACAATTTTCTTTAAATGTTTCTCAAGAAAGTCTCCAGAATTTACTGATAAAGTTGAATCATCGACTGGCGCACCATCAGAAATTACCATCATAATTTTTCTTTCCTCTTTTCTTTTTTTAAGTCTATTAAATGCCCAGGTAATAGCCTCTCCATCAATGTTTTCTTTTAGAAGACCTTCTTTAAGCATAAGTCCTAAATTTTTCTTTGATTGTCTCCAATGTGTATCTGCTGATTTATAAATTATGTGCCTCAAATCATTTAATCTTCCAGGATTTTTTGTTTTACCTGATTTATTCCATTCTTCTCTAGACAATCCACCTTTCCAGTTTTTTGTTGTAAATCCAAGAATTTCAACTTTCACTGAACATCTTTCTAAAGTTCTAGATAAAATATCAGCACAAAGGGCGGCAATTGTAATTGGTCTACCTCTCATTGATCCAGAATTATCAATCAATAATGTTACAACAGTATCTTTAAAATCTAAGTCTTTTTCTTTTTTAAATGATAAGGAATTATACGGATCAATAATAATTCTAGGTAATTTAGAGCTATCTAATAAACCTTCTTCTAAATCAAATTCCCATGCTCTGTTTTGTTTTGCTAATAATTGACGTTGTAACTTATTTGCAAGTTTAGTTATAATATCTTGGAAACTTGTAAGCTGTTGGTCCAAATTTTTTCTGAGTTTAGAAATTTCTTCAGGGCTTTCAAGGTTTTCTGCTTTTGCAACTTCATCAAATTCGGTTGTAAATACTTTATAATCTTTATCTCCAACACCTAAATTTTTCTTTTGAACAACACTTTCAGATTGTTGATTTTCATTTTCTTCACTGGTTGTCTGTTCATCAAGTCTAAATTCGTTTATGTCGTCTAAACCATCTACTCCTTCATTTAAAGAATCATCTTCTTTTTTATCTTCAGAGCTATCTGAATCATTATCATCTTGATTATTTGAGCTTGAATTATCTTGGTTATTATCTTCTTGAGTCTCTTTTTTTTCATCATTTTCCTCATTATCAAAAATTTCCATATTCTCTAATATTTCTGAAAATTTTGAATTGTAGATCTCTTGATTTTCTAAGTTTTTATTTAAATATGTAATATGTTTATCAAAGGTATCTCTCAACTCTTTCTCCCAAAAACTTAAAATTTTTTGAGCCTCTGGCTCTATCTGTACTTTTAAAAATTTGTCTAACATATAAATTTCAAATGCATCTGAAATATTTACATCGTCTTTTTTTTTTATTTTTGTAAGATCAATTTTTTTTAGTTTATTTGAATAGTTATTTTGAAAATTCTTTGAAATACCCATTAACATTTCTGATCCTAACATTTCATATCTAATTTTTTCTGACAATTTATATAGCGATTGGCAACCATGATTAGATGGCATATTTTTTTCAAAAATTAATTTATTTGAAAATTTTCTTTTCAAAGCTTCAGAATCATTTTCTGCTCTTATTTTTATAAATTCATTTTTATCTTTAATATTTTCAATGTTATTTACCTTAAAGTTTTCTTCATTTAATTTTTTCTTATTTTTGGGATTTGTAAAGTTATCCTCAGAGATTACTTTAACGGTTGATAATATTGCTTGCTTAAATTTTTCTTTGAAACTGTCTTCTTTGTTCATTTAAACTTGAACATTTATCATGGACTCGGGTAAATCTTCTCCAAAACATCTTTGATAGTATTCAGCAATAATATTTTTTTCTACATCATCACATTTATTTAAAAATGTAACCCTAAATGCATATCCAGTGTCTTTAAATATTTCTGAATTTTCTGCCCAATGCAAAACAGTACGTGGGCTCATAACAGTTGAAATATCACCAGCCATAAAACCTTTTCTCGTAAGTGTTGCTACTTTAATCATATTAGAGACTTTTTCTTTACCTTTAGCATTATTAAGATTTTTGTTTTTGCTTAAAATGATTTCCATTTCCTTCTCTAAACCTAGATAGTTTAGTGTGGTAACTATATTCCATCTATCCATTTGGCCTTGATTTATCTGTTGTGTTCCATGATATAATCCAGTTGTATCGCCCAAACCAACAGTATTTGATGTTGCAAATAATCTAAAAAATTTATTTTGCTTTATTACTTTATTTTTATCTAATAATGTAAAATTACCTTCTGCTTCTAACACTCTTTGAATTACAAACATTACATCTGGTCTACCAGCATCGTACTCATCAAAAACAAGAGCTACTGGATTTTGAATAGACCAAGGAAGGATCCCTTCTTTAAACTCTGTGACTTGCTTCCCATCTTTAATTACAATTGAATCTTTACCAATTAAATCTATCCTACTAACATGACTATCTAAATTAATTCTGATACATGGCCAATTTAATCTCGCAGCTATTTGCTCAATATGTGTAGATTTTCCAGTACCATGATAGCCTTGAACCAAAACTCTTTTATTAAAAGCAAAACCGCTTAAGACTGCTAAAGTTGTTTCTTTATCAAATTTATAGCTTTTATCTATTTCAGGCACATATTCTGACTTTTCAGAAAATGCATCAACTTCCATATCGCTTTCAAAACCAAAAGTTTGGTTAACTGATAATTTTATATCTGGAGTTTTTTCAATATTAGGTGTCAATTCTATCCTTATAAGTATTTTTAAGTTGAGTATAAGCTAAAGTTATTACTTTAAGTTTATCTTCAAATTTTTTATTTCCAGAATTCATATCAGGGTGAAATTTTTTAACAAGTTTTTTAAATTTTTCCTGAATTTTTTCCCATTTTAGTCCTACCGATACTCCAAGTATTCCAAATGCTTTAATATCATTACTATTAAACTTAAATTTGTTCATATGGTTAAATTCATTATCAAATTTCATTTTATCCATTTCATCTTTTAGCGCATTATTCCATAAAACTTTAAAAAAATTATCTGACGAACTAAAGCTCTGCGTCGGTTTGTGCCAGGTTAAATCTGATCTCAAAAAATCCATTATCTGCTGATCATTCATACCAGAGAAATAATTCCAATTTTTATTGAATTCTTTTACATGTTCTAAACATAGTAATCTAAAATTTTTACTATTATCTCTTTCTTTGGGTGCTTTATACAACCCTTCCTCAAAACAATTGTTCCAATCACAGATATTTTTCATGTAGTATAATATTTATTTAAATGGATATTAATCAACTTTCAGAAATAGTAAAAAAAAAAATCCTAGAAAATCAATCAGTCGAAGAAATTTATCTGGAAGATAAATCCTTTTTACATAAAAATCATAAAAATAATGATC
>CACOCP010000024.1 GCA_902625715.1 uncultured Pelagibacteraceae bacterium
AATTTTATAAAGATTGGAAAGGATAAGAGCAGAAAACAAATTGAAAATAAAATAATTTCAGATTGTTGTGAGGCATTGATAGGTGCAATTTTTTTAGATTCAAATTTGGATCAAGCAAAAAAATTTATACTAAACAATTGGAGCACTCATTTGAAATCTTCTTTTGATAATGTTGTAGACGCAAAAACCAAATTACAAGAATATTCACTTAAAAAATTCAAAACTCTTCCTAGTTACAAACTAATATCGAATACAGGCCCTAGACATAAACCAACTTTTAAAGTTGGAGTAAAAATTAGTAACACAAATTATATTTTTTCTACTGGATCTTCTAAACAAAAAGCAGAGCAATCTGCTGCAAATGAATTACTAAAATCACTTAATACAAAATGAATTGGCAGGATACAGGTTTTTTACTCTCAAAAAATAAGTATAGTGAAAATAATTCTATAGCAGAATTTTATACCAAAAATCATGGAAAAGTTACTGGTGTGATTTACGGATCCACATCAAAGAAAATAAAAAACTACTTATTAATAGGTAATAAATTTCATTTGAACTTTAATTCTAAGAATGACTCGAAGGTTGGTTACTTTAAATTAGAGATTGACCAAGTAGTTACACCATTATTTATGGACGATAAAAATAAATTATTATGTATTTCCTATGCAATGAGTTTAATTAAATTATTAACTGTTGAGGATCAACAAAATGAAAATGTTTTTTATCTTACTGACAATTTAAAAAATATATTAAATCATAACAAATGGCTTTTAGAATTTATTTTTTGGGAGCTTAGTTTTTACAAATGTGTTGGTTATGATATTGAATTTAAAGATTATGTGAGTGAAGAAATTGGATCTAATGGTAACAAAAAATATTTTGTAAAATCTACAAAAAAAAATGTTCCAAACTTCCTAATTGATAAAAATTTTGAAATCGATAATTATAATGAGTTATTGATCGGCTTTAAAATTGTAGGTGATTATTTAGAAAAAACTATACTAAAAACAATTGGCATAAACTATCCAAGTTCAAGATCTAACCTATATACGTCTATTAAAAATCTAAGTTTATTTGATCAGCAAAATATGAAATTATAGCGTTTGATCCAGCTCTTTTAAATGCCATAAGAGTTTCATAAATGACGTTATCGTCTATTATTCCTTGTTTAATACCATTAACTATAAGACTGTACTCTCCTGAAACCTGATACGCTAAAACTGGAATTTTAAAATGTTCTTTAACGTTTTTAATTATATCTAGATAAGGTAAACCTGGTTTTACCATTACCATATCTGCACCTTCTTTAATATCGATTGAAACTTCTCTTAATGCTTCATTAGTATTTTTAAAGTCCATTTGATAAGTTTTCTTATCTCCTCTTAAAGCACCTTTTGATCCTACAGCATCTCTAAATGGTCCATAGAAACTTGATGCATATTTTACAGCATAAGAAATTATCTGAACATCTTCAAATTTGTTTTTATCTAACTCTTTTCTTATTTTTCCAATTCTTCCATCCATCATATCTGATGGTGCTATTACATCACAGCCCATTGATGCTTGTAATAGTGATTGTTTAACTAAAACATTTATTGTTTCATCATTAACAATTTTACTATTTTTTAACAATCCGTCATGACCGTGAGAAGTATATGGATCAAGAGCAACATCGCACATTATACCAATTTCATTTTTATATCTTTTTTTAATGTATCTAATAGCCTTACATACTAAATTATTTTCATTCAATGCCTCTGAACCTGATGAATCTTTTAACTTCATTTTTGTTTGGGGAAAAAGTGCAATCATAGGAATTTTTTTTTTAATTGATTTGTCTATTATTTTTGAAAGCTTATCTATTGAGTATCTATGAATGTTAGGCATAGATTTTATAGGAATTTTTTTGTTAGAGCCATCTGTTAAAAAAATTGGAAGAATCAGGTCGTTATAAGAAAGACTATTTTCCTGCACAAGCCTACGAGACCAACTATTTTTTCTTGATCTTCTCATCCTTAAATTTGGATATTTTCCTGTGATAATCATTATTAATTATATGTATGATGCGACAAAAGTTATATGTTATATATAAAATAATAAAGTATTTATTTAGCGCATGAATAACGTATCTTATCTAAAAGAAGTAAAAAAAACTAATTCTAGTAGTGATTTTCACTTACAAGACGTAAGTTTTGACATTGAAAAACTACAAGCTGCTTGTGATGAAGTGTTAAACATGAAAGGCTTTGACACAAGTTTAGGAATACCCCACTTTGCAGGTATATCATTAAATCAAATACCAGGCGATCCTGACTCAATTAAAGGAAGCAAGGTTAGAGGAGTATACTGGACAAAGCCAGATTCAACTGGGAAAGAAGTTAGCCGTGATGTTGCAATAGAGGAGGAAAAATATACTGAATTTGTAAAAGATTTCGAACACACTTATTTCAAAGAAGTTTACGATGTATTAAGCAAAAGATACAAACTTGGGAGAATGAGATTATTGTTAAAAGAACCTCGATCAACTTTAAGTTGGCATAGAGACCCAGAGCCAAGACTGCATATACCAATATATACTAATCCTGGTGCAATTATGGTTGTTGATAAAGTTGCTCAACACATGCCTGCAGATGGTTCTGTCTGGATTACAAACAATACAAAGTATCATAATGCTTTTAACGGAGGTGAAGAAAATAGAGTTCACCTAGTTGCATGCGTTTTAGATTACAAATTTAATTAGTTTGAAAAAAATTTATATTGCTTCAGATCATGCAGGTTATTCTCTTAAAAACTTCATTTTTGAAAAACTTAAAACGAAATTTGATATCATGGATTTAGGAACTAACAAGAAATCTGTTTCAGTAAATTATCCAACATATGCACATAAGTTGAGCAAAATGGTGTCAAAAAAAAAATCTAATGTTGGTATATTGATTTGTGGTTCAGGATTAGGAATGTCTATGGCTGCAAATAGACATAAGAAGATCAGAGCTGCATTATGTTATTCCATTAAAAATGCGAAATTATCAAGATTGCATAATGATGCAAATGTTATTACATTAGGTGAAAGACTAACTAATAAAAGTTTAGCAATGAAATGTGTTAACACCTTTTTAAAAACTGATTTTGAAGGGGGAAGACACTTAAAAAGAGTTAAAAGGATTTAATATGTCTAGTGAAAGTAAATATATAAATAATCAATACCAAGATTTTTTTGAAAAAAGTTTAAAACAAAGCGATCCAGATATTTATAAAGCAATTAATGATGAATTGATAAGACAACAAAATCATATTGAATTAATTGCATCCGAGAATATAGTTTCACAAGCAGTACTTGAGGCACAAGGTTCTGTTTTAACAAACAAATATGCTGAAGGTTATCCAGGAAAAAGATACTATAATGGATGTGAGCATGTAGATGTAGCTGAGGAATTGGCTATAGAAAGATTAAAAAAACTTTTTAATTGTAAATTTGCAAATGCACAACCTCACTCTGGAGCTCAGGCTAATGGTGCTGTATTTTTAGCTTTACTAAAACCAGGCGATACGTTCATGGGAATGAGTTTAAATTCTGGTGGACATATTACACATGGATTAAAAATATCTATGTCGGGAAAATGGTTTAATGCAATTGGATACGATGTTGATAAACAATCTGAATTGATTGATTATGATAATGTTGAGAAATTAGCTTTAGAACATAAACCTAAATTAATTATTGCTGGTGGAAGTGCTTATTCACGAGTAATTGACTTTAAAAGATTTAGAGAAATAGCTGATAAAATTGGTGCTTATTTCATGGTTGATATGGCACATTTTTCAGGTTTGGTTGCTGGTAAAGGGTATCCAAATCCAGTTGACCATGCTCATGTTGTTACATCAACCACGCATAAGGTATTTAGAAGTGCGAGGGGTGGTATAATTTTAACTAATCACGAGGATCTTGCAAAAAAATTCAATACTGCAGTTTTCCCAGGTTACCAAGGTGGTCCATTAATGCATATTATTGCTGCTAAAGCCGTAGGATTTAAAGAGGCTCTAAAACCAGAGTTCCAAGATTATATAAAAGAAGTTTTAGCAAATGCTAAAATATTAGCCGAAACTTTAAAAAATAATGGTTTTAAAATTTATTCAGGTGGTACTGATACACACCTTATGTTAGTTGATCTAAGACCATTTAATGTGAAAGGTAATCTTGCAGCTGAAAGTTTATCTCGAGCAAATATTACTTGTAACAAAAATGGAATACCTTTTGATACGGAAAGTCCAATGGTTACATCTGGTATAAGGTTAGGCTCACAAGCAGCAACAACAAGAGGATTTGGATTAAATGAATTTAAATTAGTTGGTGAATTAATAACAAAAGTTATTAAGGGTTTATCAGATAATCCAAATGATAATTCAAAAATTGAAGAAGAGGTTAGAAAAGAAGTTGTAGATTTATGTTCGAATTTTCCTATATATAAACACTTAGGATAATTAAAACATGATATGCCCGATCTGCAAAAAAGGGGAAACCTCGGTTGTTGACTCAAGACCAACGGAAGACGGCACAGCCATTAGACGCAGAAGATTGTGCATATGTGGACAGAGATTTACAACATTCGAAAGAGTTCAATTTAGAGAGTTAACGGTAATCAAAAAAAATGGAAGAAAATCTACATTTGATAGAGAAAAACTATCTAAATCCATTTATGTAGCTTTAAAGAAAAGACCAATAGATACAGAAACTGCTGAAAAATTCATTTCTAAAATATCTAGATCGCTTGAAGAACTAGGTCAGAGTGAAATATCTTCCAATACAATTGGGACTATGGTTATGGAGGGATTAAAAGATTTAGATCCAGTTGCTTATGTAAGATTTGCATCTGTTTATAGAAATTTTAGAGAAGAAAAAGATTTTGTTCAATTTGTAGATAAAATTGATGTCTACAAAAAAAGATAACTTTCAATTATCTGACAAAAAATTAATGAAGCTTGCAATTAGTCTTGCTGAAAATCAAAAATATTTAACAGGCACAAACCCCTCTGTTGGATGTGTTATTACTAGAAACAATAAAATAATTTCATATGGTGTAACAGGTAAAAATGGAAGACCTCATGCGGAAATAAATGCAATTAATAAAAATAACTCTAAAGAATTATATAATTCATCCATGTATGTGTCACTAGAACCATGTACTCACTATGGGAAAACTCCACCTTGTACGAATACTTTGATTAAAAAAAAATTTAAAAAAGTTTTTTTTTCACATACAGATGAAGATAAGAGAACAAAAAATAATGCTAAGAATATATTAGAAAAACATAAAATAAATGTAAAAAAAAATTTAATAAATAATAAAACCAAAAAATTGTATTTTGAATATGATTTTATAAGAAAAAATAATTTCCCTTATGTAATTGGAAAACTTGCGATTTCACAGAATGATAGAATCTTTAGCGACAAAACACCAATATCTAATATCTATTCAAAAGATATCACGCATATCTTAAGGTATAGATGCCAAGCATTGTTAACATCTTATGTAACTATTAATAATGACAATCCTAAATTAACTTGCAGACTAAACGGTTTAGAAAAATGTTCACCAACAATTGTGATTATTGATAAAGATTTAAAAGTTAAATCATCTTCAAAAATATTTAAAAATAAAGACTTAAAAAAAATAATATTTTCTAAAAGCAATAATAAAGATAAAATTAAAAAATTAAGACATACTAATACAGAA
>CACOCP010000025.1 GCA_902625715.1 uncultured Pelagibacteraceae bacterium
TTCATTTAAAATTGAATATAAATATATAGTTATTAAAATAAATACTGTCTTATTTAAGTTAATGAACAGAATATAACCTGAGTCGTCATTCTGAAAAACTTTCTCAAGTTTAAACATATATTAAATTTTTGTATAATATTCAGGTGAGTAACTATAATAATAACTGTAATAACTATCTTTTGATGTATCTAAATCATTAATAACTATTCCATTTATTTTCGCACCAACATTTTGGATTTTTTTTATTGAGGACATAAAGGAAACTGTCCTTGTTTCCTCAGATCTTATCACAAATAAATTATAATCAGCTGCTTGAGTTAAAATTAGTGTATCGGAAACTGGTTGAACCGGAGGAGAATCTACTATTACATAATCATATTCCATTTTTAATAAATCTAAAAATTTTTTGATTTGCTCCTTATTCACAATATCGGATAAATCAAATCTTTTTTCACCAGATGTAATAATATCAAGCTCAGTTCCTGGAACTTTAAAAATTGCATCTTTAAGCAAAGTGGATCCAGAAATTATCTCACCAAGACCCAAAATTTCTTTATCAAATTGATAAAAGCCATTTAAGACTGAAGGTCTTCTTATGTCGGCCTCTATGAATAAAACTTTTTTTGTTTTCTCCAATGACAAAGCTAAATTAAAGGCGTAAGTAGTTTTCCCCTCAGACGGGTTAGAGGAAGTGACTAAGTAACTTTTATTTTTTTCAAATTTTGATTCAATAGTCGCTCTTGAAGATCTGATTGCTTCAGCAAAACTCGAGGCACCATCCTCTACAAACATTTGCAAAATATGAAATCCTCTTTTTAATTTTTCAACTCTAGGTAATATCCCTATTTGAGGTATATTTAAAGAGTCAATTGCCTCCGGACTTTTTATTACTGAAGAATTCATTTCTCTATAGTAAAGCAATCCAAAAAGACAAAAGAACGAAATTAAAAAAGATATAATTACATTTTTGGTTGTTTTAGGAGAAAATGGTTTTACAGGTAAATTTGGGGTTTCTATAACTTTTAATCTTGATACCTGTAGGTTTTGAGCCTCATTTGTCTCTTTTACTCTTTGTAAAAAAGACTCGTACAATTTTTTACTACTATCTACCTCTCTGGAGAATTTAAGCATACCCGCTTCTTTTTCCTCAATTACTCTTAACTCATCTGTTGCTTTTTGAAGATCATCTTCAGACAACTGAATGAAGTTATTTAAATTACTTAGCTCAAAAGCTTTTTGTTGAATATTTTTGTCTAAAATTTCTTTAAGCTGAACTTTTAAATTGTCATTTAAATCGTTTGCTTGAATTATTTTAGGATGCTTCTCCGTATAAACTAATGATAGCGATTGTATATTGCTCTCGTTAGCGAGAAGACTAGATCTGATATTAGAAATTTCTTCTCTTGATCTTAAGTCTTCAATAGCTAACAAAGCATCGATGTCGCCATCAGCGACTTTGATAGATAATAAGTCATTTTGTTGTTCTTGATAATTTTTTTTTGCTTCAACAATTCTAGATGATATTGATTGTATTTCTTTTATCTTTAATTCTTTAACATTTCCAGTATCAACTAAATTATTTTCTTTCTTATAATTTGATAATTTTTTTTGAGCTACATCCATTTGTGCAACTAGTTCTTTAAGTCTTTCTGAAATTTTTTGATTTGCATAAGTCGTTATTTTGATTTTACTGTCAATCTCATATCTTTGATACGAGTCTATAATTGAAATTAAAGCTAACTGAGAAATTTTAGGATTTGATGAAATAAAAGAAAGCTCTAAGACATCACTTCTTGGTATATTTTTTACTATAAAATTATCTGTGAGTATTTTTTTTAAAAAAATACTATCAATATCTTTTTTTTTTGAGAAGATTCTTTGGAATACATTTTGTTTTGTTTCAGCGTACAAATTTTTAAATTTTGTTGAGTTTTTTTTATCCTTAACAATATATTCTTGAACTTCATCACTTTTTAAAATTGCCATTTGATTATTAATTCTATTACTTTTAGATTCGATCGAATAAACTTCTTCAATATTTACAATCTTATTTTCATCTGGCTCTATGACGATTGTAGCTTTGCTCCTAAACTTTTTTTCTTGATTAAGAGATATAATTAAGACCAAAAGTGAAACTATAATAGATAGTATAACTAAGTTTTTAAGATTTTTTTTTAAAACAAGATATAAAAATTTTATGTCACCTATATCAAATATATTTATTAACGAATTAATTCTATCTACCATATTACTGTAGATATTTATTTCTTTTCATAAAAAATTTCAATAATACCAAATTTCGCTAAAAAAAATGTTGTAAAAACAACCTTTTTTTCATATTCAATTTGTTTAATGCTTATAAACTATATTATATTAAGTATACTAGTATGATATTTATAGAAAAATATTTAAAGTTTTTTTTAATTTTTTTATTTCTTTTCAGCTGTGTTGGTAAGACTGGTGTTCACTTAGATCCTAAAAAGAAGTCCCCCAGAAAAAACTTATCCAAAAGTAAATACTCTATCGAAGATGTCGGAATAAATATCATTAACATTAACACCTTGTCTGAAAATGAAATAGATTTTTATAATAGAAGTAAAATTGAAGAGGTAAATTATAAAATTAATAAAATTTCAGAAATTTATGATTATAATTATGAATATATTTTAGGACCTGCTGATACTATTTCAATCAATCTAACCGAAACTGAT
Source organism: uncultured Pelagibacteraceae bacterium (assembly GCA_902625715.1). Lineage (GTDB taxonomy): Bacteria > Pseudomonadota > Alphaproteobacteria > Pelagibacterales > Pelagibacteraceae > Pelagibacter. Next base: position 2,712 of record CACOCP010000025.1, read on the forward strand.
GATTTGGATGGTTCATATTTAATTGATCAAAATGGAATGATAGATTTGCCATTCATCGGAGAAGTCAAGTTAGATACATTAACATTAAGCGAGGCTCAAAATATTTTAACAAACGTAATAAAAGATTTTTATAAAAATCCAGATTTACAAATAAATGTAGAGGAATTTAATAGTAGTAAAGTTTATGTTGTTGGAGCAGTAAAAAATCAAAAAACAATTAATCTTGATCAAAAACCTATTAAGATAATTGAGGCAGCAATTCAAGCTGAATTTAATCCAAGTTCAGAAGATAAGAATTTTGGAACAAAAGGATTTCTAAGAAGAGACAATAAAGTTTATAAAATTAATTTAGAAAATGCCTATAATAGTTCAGATGAAAAAGAAAATTTTTATTTAAAAAAAGATGATGTAATTTTTATAGATAGAAATTCAGATGCTATACACGTATTTGGCGAAGTAACAAAACCTGGAATATATTTTCCAAATATTGATTATACTTTAACAGAATTAATTTCAACTAGCGGTTTAAATCAATTGACTGCTAACGCTAATAAAGTATTTGTTATCCGAGAAAAATTTAACACATTTCTTGAGGTAGATGTTTTTCAACTTAGTATAAAAAGTCCTATAAATTTAATAGCTGGTAAAAAGTTTAAACTCCAAGCAAAAGATATTGTATTTATTCCTCCAAAAAAAATTGTGCAATGGAACAGAACTATAAGTTTATTATTGCCTCAAACAGATTTATTTAATTCATATAACCCTATAATTCAAAATGGCGTAAAAACGACAGGTACAAATATGAATATTACTGAGTAAATTGTTTATTATTCAAATATAAAAATGAAATAAACAAAATTTGAATTAAAGGAATATGCAATGAAAAATCAAATGACAAAATAATAATAGAATAAATAATCAATAGCAAACACTCCAATTTAAAAAAATTAATATATTTAAATTGACTGACAAAGGA
>CACOCP010000026.1 GCA_902625715.1 uncultured Pelagibacteraceae bacterium
AAGAAATATTAAAGATTTAATATTTTCTTTGCCCACAGACGAACTAAGAACTATTAAATTAATCTAAAAAAATGATATAATATAAATATGATTAATTCTGAAGATCTCATTAATAAGGTTAAATCTTATAACAAATTTCTAAATCCTGATGCATTGTCAAAGGCTTATGAATTCGCCTTGAAGGCACATCAAAACCAAAAAAGACATTCTGGCGATCCATACGTTATTCATCCAGTTGCAGTGGCTAATATATTAACAGATTTAAAACTTGATAGTGCTACAATAGCAACTGGTTTGTTACATGATACCATAGAGGATACTCATGCTACTTACAAAACTATAGAAGAAGAGTTTGGTAAAGAAGTTGCAGATCTTGTTGATGGTGTAACTAAGATTTCCGAGTTTGAAAATCAGGCCATATCAAATTCAAAAGCTGAAAATTTCAGAAAGCTTATTCTAGCTACTTCTAAGGATATAAGAGTTTTATTAGTAAAACTTGCTGACAGATTGCATAATATGAGAACGTTAAAAGCAATCGATAAAATTGAAAAACGTCAAAGAATAGCAAAAGAAACTATGGAGATTTATTCACCGTTAGCAGACAGAATGGGTATGAATAGAATAAGAGATGAACTTGAGGATTTATCTTTTGAGGTTTTGAATCCAGAGGCAAGAAAATTAATTAAAGATAGATTAAACCAAATCAAAGATAGTAATTTAGTTAATTATAATAATGTATTGTCTGAATTTGAAAATTTATTAAATGAAAATAATTTAAAATTTAAAATATTTAGTAGAGAGAAAACACCCTTTTCAATATGGAGAAAAATTCAAAAGAAAAGAACTTCATTAGAGCAGATAACTGATATTATTGGTTTTAGAATTATACTTGATGATGTTGAAAACTGCTACAGAGGTTTAGGAGCTTTACACAGTAAATGGAACTGTATACCAGGTAAATTTAAAGATTACATATCATCACCAAAAATTAATAACTATAAATCTATTCATACTGCAATCATTGGCCCTAATCAAAGACCAATTGAAATACAATTAAGAACAAGTCAAATGCACGAATTTGCGCAAAGAGGTATAGCATCACATTGGAAATATAAATCATCAGAAAAATTTAATTCACTTACATGGAAAGAGTATGATTGGTTAGCAGACCTTGTTGAGATAATTGATAAGAATGAAAATCCAGAACATTATTATGAGTATACAAAACTACAAATGTTCCAAGAAAATGTATTTTGTTTTACTCCAAAGGGATCTGTTATTAAACTTCCAAAAAATGCAACACCAATTGATTTTGCATATGCTGTACATACTCAAGTTGGTGATACAGCGGTAGGATGTGAAGTAAATGGTAATGAGCAAGCTTTGCAATCCGTACTCAGAAATGGAGATGTCGTTAAAATTATAACATCTAAAAAAGTTTCTCCATCATTGCATTGGTTAACTAGTACTAAAACAGGTAAGGCTAGGGCAGCTATACGGAGATATTGGCAATATAGAGAAAACACAAAACCTTTAAAACAGAAAAGATATAATACTACACTGTGGATTTCTTTAGAAGATGAGCCAGGTAAATTAGGTGATGTGACAACTATGATAGGTATTAATAATGTTAATATTTCAAGTGTCGAAATGGTGGAGAAGACAAAAAAAAATATTAATTTTAGATTTAATTTAATAATCCATGATTTGAAAAACTTTACAAAACTTATTAGTGAACTAAAACAGAAAAATTACAATTTTAAAATTATAAGACATAAGAATAAAAAATATGCTTTCTTTAAAAGACTCTTTAGCGGTTTTAAGAAAAACTAATGCTCTTTTAGAAGGTCATTTTGTATTATCTTCAGGTCTTCATTCACCAAAATATGTACAATGCGCAAAACTCTTAAGCTATCCACATCTATCAAAAAATTTCTGTAATTCATTAAGTAAGAAAATTAAAAAAAATTTTAAAAAATTTGACCTTATACTTGCACCAGCTATGGGTGGTATTGTTATAGGATTTGAAATAGGAAGAATACTTAAAAAGGAAACAATTTTTTGTGAGAGAGTAGAGGGGAAATTCAAATTAAGAAGAGGTTTTGATATAAAAAAAAATTCAAAAGTTTTGATAATTGAAGATGTCATAACAACAGGAAAATCGAGTTTAGAATGTTTTAAACTTATTAAAAAAAAACAGGCTAAAGTTGTGGGTTATGCATGTTTGATAAATAGATCAAATAATAAAACTTTAAAAATTAAAAAAGGAAAAATCATATCTCAGATTAAATTAGATGTTCCTACATACAGTAAAAAAAATTTACCAAATTTTCTAAAAAAAATTCCTATCACAAAACCAGGAAGTAGATTTTTGAGATGAGTATAAGATTAGGTGTAAATATTGATCACGTAGCAACTTTAAGGAATGCAAGAGGTGAAAAACATCCTGATCCATACTCGGCAGCACTATCAGCCTTAAAATATGGAGCTGATTCAATTACAATTCATTTGAGGGAGGATAGAAGACACATAAATGATGTTGATTTGAAAAAAATTACAAAAAATAAAAAAATACCAACTAATTTAGAAATGGCTGCAAACGAAGAAATGTTGAAAATTGCAATCAAATCAAAACCTAACTTTGTTTGCATAGTTCCTGAAAAACGACAAGAAATAACGACTGAGGGTGGATTAAATCTAAAAAAAAATTTTAAAAAAATTAAGAGAATTATTCAAAAATTGAATAATTCTAAAATTCGTACAAGTCTGTTTATTGATCCAAATATTGAAGATATAAAGTTTTCTAAAAAAATCGGCACACACTGTGTTGAATTACACACTGGTAAATTATCTTTTAAAGTTAAAAATAAAATAAATTATTTTAATGAACTCAAAAAAATTAAAAAATGTTCAGAATTAGCAAATAAGTTTAATATTGAAGTACATGCTGGCCATGGCATGGATT
>CACOCP010000027.1 GCA_902625715.1 uncultured Pelagibacteraceae bacterium
TAGGCCAGGACTCAGTTTTATAAAAGCTTGAAGATTTCAAAATTTGAATGTTACTCTCTATGATTAATTGTTGGGTTTTAATTAAATTGCTAATTTTATTTCCAAGATTCGAACCTAGTGCTAAATACACATAATTAACTGGATTTTCTAAAGTACCTTGCTTTTTCACGGTTCCAATCTCTAGTTTTTTTTGTATTTCGTTTATCATGCTGTTTTTTTCCCTTTGCAACAGCAATTTCTAGCTTTGCTTTTCCCTTTTTAAAATACATTTTTGTGGGAACCAATGTAAATCCTTCTTCATTAATTCTACCAATCAATTTATTAATTTCCTTTTTATTTAATAATAATTTTCTTTCAGAATATGGGTCATGATTTGAATAACTAGCTTGTTTATAAACAGGAATATGAGAATTAATTAAATAAATTTCACCATCTTTTTCAACAGCATATGAATCTGCAATATTAACTTTACCGTCTCTAATAGATTTTATTTCAGATCCTCTTAATACAATTCCAGCCTCAAAGAGTTCTTTAAAGAAATAATTAAAAGAAGCTTTTCTATTTAATGTTATGATTTTTAAACCACTTAAGGTTTTTTTATTCATTAATTAATTTTGCGATTTTAAGTGCCTTCTCTACCTCTTGTTTGGTAGTATCCATAATTTTAACTAGTGGTAATCTTACAGCATCATCACATAAGTTTAATAGTTTAGCAGCATATTTTACAGGTGATGGATTGCTTTCAATAAAAAGTGACTTGTGAAGAGGTTGTAATGAGGCATCAATTTTCTCTGCTTGACTAATTTTATCTTGATCTCCAGAAGTAGATAATGATTGCATCTCAGAACAAAGTTTAGGGGCAACATTTGCCGTGACAGAAATACATCCAACTCCTCCTCTTTTGTTGTATTCAAAAGCTAAACCATCCTCCCCTGTTAGCTGTATAAATTCCGATCCCATTTTATTTTTGTGTTGGTCGACTCTTTCAAGAATTCCAGTTGCATCTTTTACTCCAGCAATATTTTTAAGTTCAAACATTCTCGCCATAGTATCAACTGAAACATCAATTACAGATCTTCCTGGAATATTATAAACAATTATAGGTATTCCACAGTTATCGTTAATGGCTTTGTAGTGTTGATATAAACCCTCTTGAGTAGGCTTGTTATAATATGGCGTAACTACTAATGCACCATCAGCACCAGCTTTTTCCGCGTGCTTTGTGAGATTTATTGCTTCTTCAGTTGAATTAGATCCAGTTCCTGCAATAACTGGTATTTTTCCTTTTGTTTCATTTATACAAAGTTCGATAACTTTTTCATGTTCTTTATGACTTAAGGTTGGAGATTCACCTGTTGTACCAGCAGGAACTAGTCCATGTGTGCCATTTTCCAGATGAAAGTTAATTAACTTTATATAACTTTCTTCATCTAATTTGTTATCCTTGAACGGTGTAACTAAAGCAACATTTGAACCTTTAAACATAATTATTTATATCATAAGTTGTCGTTTATTTTAAAAATGAAGAAAAAATCATTTAAAATCTGTACTACAATTATCTTCTTTTTGTTCAGTATTCAATTGGCATTTTGTGATAATTTAATAACTCCAAAGCCAAAACCTAATTTAGCGAAGGAAAAAAAAGACAAATATATTTCGGGAATAATAATACCAAAATTTAAACCAGGAACATATGTATCAGAGGATCAATTAAAGCTTTTAAAAGAACTAGAAAAAGAAAAAGAAATTGTTGTCAAAAGAGTTGATGGAATAATAATTCCAAAAAATAAACCTCTTATTGTTCACAAGAAAAGGTTAAGTACTACAAAAAAATCAAAATATTATAGTGATAGAGATCTTAATTACGCAAGACAAGCAGTTGCTTTTATGGAGAAAAGTAACTGGAAAGATGCATTAAAAGTAGCGAAAAAAGCTAGAGCTAAGTCTATATATAATTTTATACAATGGCGACATTTGCTAACGCCAGGTAATAGAGCAACATTTTATGATTATAAAAGCTTTATTGAAAGTGTTCAAACATATCCACGTTTAAGTCGTGTTAAGTATTTAGCAGAACATAAATTATCTACAAAAAATCAATCACCTAAAGAAATAATTAAATGGTTTGAAAAACATCCATACACAAGTGGCTTTGGTGAGATGGTTTTAGGAGAAAGTCTAATTAAATCAGGTAATAAGCAAAAAGGAATTAAATTAATAAAAAAAGGATTTATAAGAGCTGATTTAACAAAAAGTGATCTGATTAATTTTAGAAAAAAATTTAAAAAATATTTGACATCCGAAGATTATGTAAAAAGGGCTGATCATCTTGCTTGGGAAAACAAACATTGGGACCTAAAAAGAATGTTAAGATATTTGCCAAAAGATTATCAACTTTTATACACAGCAAGACAAATACTTATGAGTAATTCATATGGTGTTGATACTGCTATATCTAAAGTACCAGCAAAATTAAAAAATGATGCAGGTTTAAATTATAACAGATTAAAATGGAGAGTAAAAAGAGGAAGACTCGATAGCTCATTAGATATTTTATTTAATATAAAAAATACTAAAGAATATATGGTTAGACCTGATAAATGGTGGGGTGAAAGATCTAAAATCGCAAGAAAATTAATCTATAAAAAAAGATATGAAGAGGCGTATAAAGTAACTAGCAATAATGCATTGTCTAAAGGACCAGAACTTGCTGAAGCTGAATGGTTAAGTGGATGGATAGCTTTAAGTTTTTTAAACGATCCAATTTTAGCAAAAGATCATTTTATTAAATTTTATGAAAATGTCAGCTACCCAATCAGTCTATCCAGAGGTGCTTATTGGTTAGGAAGAACTTATGAAAAATTAAAAGACAAAGAAAATTCAAAGAAATGGTATGTAATTGGATCTAAGTATCTAACAACATATTATGGTCAATTATCTCACATGAAAGCA
>CACOCP010000028.1 GCA_902625715.1 uncultured Pelagibacteraceae bacterium
CCAGTTACAGACGCTCCTAATTTTTGTTGCGTCAAAGTATAAAGTGCAAATGCAATAATTCCTGGTGAAATTGCTGCAAACAATACCCAAAAATAAAAATTTGAATCAAATTGAGTTTTTATAAAATATATTTCTTCTAATAAGTAGAAAGGTAACAAGCTAATGATACCGCCAAGTGAGATAATAGTAAATCTTGGAAAAACATCCAAATCAGACTTCCAGTAAAATAAGAAAATTGAATATAATGCCCAACCAATTGCAGCCCCCAACATCCATAGGTCACCTTGATTAAAAGTTAAATTGAATAAAAGCAAAATATCACCTTTGATTATAATAATAAGAACTCCTACTAAACAGGAAACTAAACCAAAAATTTTAAGTTTATTTATTTTTTCACCAAAAAATAAAGAGGAAATTATAATAATAAAAATTGGAGAGGAAGTATAAATAATTCCCATATTAATTATCGTAGTTGTTTTTCCAGCTATAAAAGGGAAGGCCCCACACACACCACAACCCATTGAGCCTAAAAATAAAAGTTTCCAGATTTCTTTTTTTATAATCTTAATTTCTCTTTTTATAGATAAAAACGTAAAAGATAACAGAATTAAAAATACAAAAAACCACCTCCAAAATGCTAATGAAATTGGAGGTATTAATTCAACACCTCCACGAGCAACTATTAAGTTACTTGCCATAAAAATGGGTTGAATAAAAAGTAATAGATAAGGAAAAAGATTTTGTTTGTTCATCTTTATTTCTTATAGTTTAATTTTTATTTTTAAGAAGATATGTTTGGATTAGAAGATTTATTGTTTGTCAAAAAAAGCTTCGTAAATCATCATAATAATTGCTGCACCCATAAATATGTAGACAGGTAATACGTCTAAAAAAGTTATCATCATAGATCTAGTAAGAGTAGTAGCTAAGCCAACTAAAAAGAATATGGCAAATGATAATCCAATAATTGTTATTAATTTATTCATATTAATCTTCACATTTCTTTTCTAGCCATCGAGCAACGCCTAAAAATCTGTGATCATCATATCTATCACCGATTAATTGCACACCTAATGGTAATTTATTTTCACCTTCAAGTAAAGGAAGAGAAATACAAGGTGTACCAAGATAAGACCAAACTTTATTAAATTCTGCAGTGCCTGTACTTTTTAATCCTTTAGGTGCGACCCCTGGGCTGGATGGCATTAACACACCGTGATAATCTTCAAAAACTTCTTTATAAGATTCGTAACTTTGTTTCCTAAAATCTATAGCCTCCGCATATTCTTTTGCAGTGTATTTATTTCCTCTAGAAATTGCATCTTGCATGTATTTAGACAATTTAGATTTAAACTTTTTGTAATAAATTGAAAAATTGTTTGCTAAGTCTGTTTCGTGAATTATTTGATGATATTTATGTATATCTTTAAAGTAAGAAGGAGTGTCAAAAACTTCAATATTTTTAAAAGACTTAATAAAATATTCAAAAGCCTCTCTGGATTTTTTTTCAATCATCTTCCAGTGATTTGTTTTGTAGAATATAAATTTTGGTTCGAATAATGGGCCTTTTTTTGTCTCTGTTAGAATATTCTCAGATGAATAATGTATTGAAGCTGGATCCTGATTGTCTTTTTTAATCAAAGCTTTAGCCAATAAAGCAACATCCTCAACATTTCTTCCAAACATACCAATATGATCTAAAGTTTGAGATGTTCTTAAAACACCATTTCTTGATATTAAACCATAAGTTGGTTTATATCCTACAACGCCACAGTAAGAAGCAGGCCTTATTACTGATCCACCTGTTTGAGATCCAATTGAAAGGGGTGCCATATATGATGCAATTGATGCAGCAGATCCACTTGAAGAGCCACCTGGTGTTCGAGAATAATCATGTGGATTAGTGGTTTTTGGAGGTCCAAGAAAAGCTAATTCTGAAGTTGCAGTTTTTCCCATAACTATAGCTCCTTCTGAAATTAATAAGTCAACTATTTCAGCATTTTGTGAGTAAGATTTGCCTTTTCTTATGCTTGTGCCGCATTCAGTTGGCATCTCAACTGTTCCGATAATATCTTTAACAGCTACAGGTATACCATGTAGGAAGCCAATTGGTTTACCTGACCTTCTGTAATCGTCTGCCTCTTTAGCTTTCTCTAATAAAGTTTTTTTATCAAAAAAAGCCCAAGCTTTTACTTCTTTTTCAAATTCATCGATTCTTTCAATATATTTTTCGCACAATTCTACTGAGGTTAATTCTGAATTTTTTATTTTTAGAACAAGGCTTTCTACACTATGTGAAAATATTTCACTCATTAAATTCTTCTTTAGTCAGCAAAAAGTACATCAGGAAGCCACAAGGCTATACCTGGAAAAATGTACATCAATACCATTGCAAAAATGACTATCCCTAAAAATGGCATAATACCTTTAAAGATTTCTAACAATTCT
>CACOCP010000029.1 GCA_902625715.1 uncultured Pelagibacteraceae bacterium
AAGATTTTTTACTTAAAATTTGTGATTTCTAAAAACAATTAAAAATAAAGGTTAATTATGACGGTTAAAATAAAGGGCAAAGAATACGATGAAAAAAAGCTAACAGATCAAGCAAAAGCTTGGTTAGCTATTATGAGAGATCTTCAAACCAACAAAGTAAGATTAGCAATAGAAACTGAAAAAAATCAGGTTCTAATAACACATTATGACAAGTTAATTGAGGAAGAATTAAATAAAATTCAATAATCTTAGATTGTTAAGTAAATTTAATTTTAAACAATAATGCCAAGATATATTTTCAATAACAGCGGAGAAGGTTCAGGTGGTGATGATATCATTTCAATCACAGGCCCAGGTGGTGGAACAATTCGTGGTTTATATGGGAATGATATTTTAACTGGAAATGATTGGGATGATGTTCTTTTTGGAGGACCTGGAAGCGATACACTTGATGGTGGATCTGGTGCTGACACTCTCAATGGAGGATTAGGAAGCGACATATTCAAATTCTCTAACATCCCAACAAGCATTTATGAATATGATACTGTTCAAGATTTTTCAACAGATGATAAAATTTATCTTGATGAAAATGTTTTTACTGATCTTGAAAATATTTCTGATGATAATATTGTAAATGCAAGTTCCTATCTTTACGGTCAATTCTTAGCCTATTTAGATAATGATATTAAATTAATTTTTGATACCACAAATAGGGATCTTTATTATGATCAAAATACAAGCAATTACCAATATAATTGGGTAAAGATTGCAAGTTTTTATCAACTTGGTTCTGCTAAACATGTAAGTTCACTTTCAGCAAGTAACTTTTATGATGGATCAGAAACATTATATGGAACCTCCCTTGCAGACACTATTGATGGTGGAAGAGGAGATGATACTATTTATGGTAGAGCAGGTGATGATACAATAATTGGTGGCGCTGGAAGCGATATCTTATATGGAGAAGCGGGTGGAGATACCTTTGTATTTAATTCTTTAAATGGCACTGATCAAATTAAGGATTTTGTTCAAGGAGACGATTTATTAAAATTCGACACTTCTGTATTTACTGAACTTACATCAATAACTCAAAATAATATTAAAAATGATCCTGGTTCCTTTTTAGGACCTGGTTACGTTAGTGCTGATAATGAAAATCAGCATTTAATTTTTGAGCTAAGTACCGGTGATCTTTACTACAACCCTGATCCATTAAACTTTTTATCTTCAAATATTAAAATAGCAAATATAGATAATTTATCATCTTTAAAAGTTTCAGATATATTTGGTGCTAAAGAAACAGGAACATCCAAAACAATCTTTCATCAGGCTGCAGATAATGTAACTAAATATGTTGATGGCGCAATTAAATGGGATAGCACAACTCTTGATGTGTGTTTTGCAACAACATCAAATGGAACAGACACTTATTTTGATGATGGGTATACAATTACTTACCCCTATGAATATTCTGTAAGAGATTTTTCCACATCAGAAAAAAACATGTGGAAAGAATGTCTTAATTTAATTTCCAATGTTTCCAATCTTGAATTTAATTATGTAAACGATGGAGAAATTGATTCAGCTGATCTTAGATTTTTTCAGGTAGATGATTTTGTAAATATAACAGGGTATGGAGGTATGTCTATTCATGATTATGGCCTTGAAGCAGCAGATGGTAAGACTGGATCGGATTTTGCAGATATTTATGTTGACTCATCAGAACTGTATTCGTTGTACGGATCCTCTGTTGCCAATGGTTATAATGGAAAGGGCAGCGGGGCATTTTATACAGCGCTTCATGAAATTGTTCATGGACTTGGTATGGGTCATGCACATGATGATGGATTTGGCTCAAAAAAAATGCCTGGTGCTGGATTTTATACAGGAGGAAGATATGATACCAATTACGGTTATAATTCAGTTACATCTTACAATGCATATAACAATGGATTAGTTAAGCAACCTGAATATGCAGCTACACTTGGGTTTGCTACACTTGGAGCTTGGGATATTTTTGCGTTACAACAGAAGTATGGTGTAAATACATCATACAATAATACAGATACGATTTATAATTTATCTGATTATACTTGGGGATATCAATCTATATGGGATGCGGGTGGCACAGACACAATTGTATATGACGGAAGTTCAAACGCTAACTTGGATTTAAGAGAAGCAACTCTTAGCATAACTGATAAATATTCAACAGGAGGTTATTGGAATTTTACAGGTTCTAAAGCTACAAGTGGTATTTCTATATCTAAAAATACCAATATAGAAAACGCCACAGGCGGTTCAGGAAACGATAAGATAAAAGGTAACTCAGACGATA